>CBFHVA010000025.1:0-2419 GCA_965659415.1 Phaeocystidibacter sp. | reverse complement strand
CCCTTTACGTATACAAGCACGACGCTACCGGTTCTAAGTGGCTTCCATTGAATAACAGTTCAATGTCAGACGTATTGAGCATCACAAGCCAAGCGGTTTCTTTGGGTGCTACCATGTTCAATCGTATGGAGTGGTTCGCTATCGATCCAACTTCTGAGAAGGTTTACTTTACAGAGACAGGTCGCGACAATCCTGCTGGCCGTTGGGCAGATGAGCACGCTGCTGGAGCTGTGCACAGCCCAATTACCATGGCACGTGCGATGGCTCAAGGAACACATCCTGATAGCTCAGATTACTGGGATTACTACGGGCGTGTTGTTGAATATGACCCAGCTACAGAAACTGTAAGCTCATTCATCGAAGGAGGTCCTTACTTGCCAGTTGCTGATCCAGCGTCTTACCCATCTGTTCACCTTTCAAACCCGGACGGACTTACTTTCATGGTGATCAACGGACAGAGCTACATGGTTATTCAAGAAGACTTGAACGGATCATCATTCGGTCGTGTTCCTGACGGAGAAACAAACCGTTTTTGTGAGCTTTATATGTTCGATATGAGCGATGCGACGCCAACACTGAACGACCTAAAGCGTATCACAGCTGTTCCTGCTGGAGCTGAAATCACTGGAGCTCGCGCCATTGACGGAAACACACTTCTCGTTAACTGTCAGCACCCGAGCAGCAACAACCCTTTCCCTTACAACAACTCTCTTACGTTCGCCATTAACG
The DNA here is from genome assembly GCA_965659415.1 of Phaeocystidibacter sp. GTDB lineage: Bacteria > Bacteroidota > Bacteroidia > Flavobacteriales > Schleiferiaceae > Phaeocystidibacter. Next base: position 1,690 of record CBFHVA010000025.1, on the reverse strand, counting down.
GATTCGAGTCTGCGGGAATCGGACTTTTTGAAGAGCCATCTTTCGACGGTAGCGGATTCCAGATTTACCCGAACCCAGCTACACGCGAATTGCACTTCAGCGAAGTTTCTGACGTTGCGATTTACGACGTAAATGGTCGCCGTGTGAACGTTTACCGCGATGTAGAGGTAATCGACGTTACTCATTTGAACGCGGGTATCTACTTTGTGAAGAATGCCAAAGGTGATGTTCAACGTCTTATCATCGAATAAGCTGAACGGCACTCATTAAACCAACTAACGGAGCAAGGGGCCCATCACGGCCCCTTGTGCCGTTGTTTTAACCCGACCTTTCCGATGAAATTCAAGAGCATATTTATTATTTGGTTGTCCGTTTTAATCTTAGCCATTGGAACAGCATTTCAGTTGGAGCCTGAAACTCCGTTTGAACGTGTTTCTACTACATATGCTGATGGCATTTCTGACTTTACCCTTGCGGTGTCAGAATTCAAAGAAGCAGTTTCTCAACGAGCAGAAGCTGAATCTTTGAAAGAGCGTTACGCGCAGATGCGACTCAGTTATAAACGCATTGAATTTTTAGTGGCTTATGCCGATTTGGAATGGGTCAATAACTTCATCAATGGTGCGCCTCTTCCGCATCTTGAGCCTAAAACATCAGGGATGGTGGTTCTGGAACCTGAAGGCTTGCAACGAATTGAAGAACTCGTTTTTGAGGATCAGCTGGATTGGCCAGTCTTGCAAAACAAGACCAATACCCTTTGGGATAATGCAGAAAAGCTGGAAGAGTTTTCGAAGTATCACAACTTCTCCGACCGTGAGATTATGGAGGCTTTGCGCCTCGAGGTTGTTCGGATTTTGACACAGGGCATTACCGGCTTCGATACACCTGGTTCCGATCAGGCTATTGTAGAATCAGCTGTTGCTCTTGGGGCGGCTCGAGATATCGCGCTTCTTTATGATGTCCGATTAATGGAGCGAGATCAGGCGTTTACGAGAAACTACATTCAACTTTGGAACAACGCGGTTCAGTATTTAGAGGATAATCCAGCGTTTGACTCCTTCGATCGCGGGACCTTTACCCGCGACTATCTGGAGCCCCTTTTTGGAGCCGTAAAGCAAGCCCAAGAGATACTATATATCGAGTTTAAGGATGAAACCACGACCATGGTTCAATCGGTGAACCACCGGGCGGAGCACATCTTTTCGGATGAATGGATCAACCCGTATTTCTTCACCATGATGGAAAAGGAGGAATACACGGATGCCAAGGTGGAGCTGGGCCAGCTTCTCTTCTTCGACCCTGTACTTTCCACAAATTTAGAGCGGAGTTGCGCATCATGTCACAAGCCTGAAATGGCATTTACGGATGGACTTGCAAAAAGTACGGCACTACATTTTGAGGGGACGGTGGACCGCAATGCTCCCACTTTGGTGAATGCGGTATTATCGCCTCGGTTCTTTTACGATCTGCGCGCCCAGAAGTTGGAGGCGCAATTCGATCATGTGATCTTCAACCCTTTGGAGTTTAATACCAGTTATGCGGAAATTGAAAATCGGTTGAAGGAGAGCTCGGAGTATGTGGCGTTGTTCGAAGATGCATTTGGCTCAAGACAAGGCATTTCAAAACACACCATTCAAACCGCTCTAGGCGCTTATATTACTTCGCTTACCTCATTCAATTCAGAAGTGGA
>CBFHVA010000024.1:0-4726 GCA_965659415.1 Phaeocystidibacter sp. | reverse complement strand
GGTCTCCAGGCAATTCCGCTCCTGCATGTGGTTGGTATTAACCATTGGCCACTCAATGGCTCCTGGGTAGTCCACCTGACTGGATTTTGGCACTACGCCGTCACTTGCCTCTTCTACAATATAGTGACTTTCGTGCGGAATCACTGTGCATGGCACGTTTGTTTGACTCACACAATAGCTAGGATCACTTACCCAAGTTGGAATTAAAGCATAGTCGCAGTAGCACAAATAGCCATCTTGAAAAGCGGAATCTCTACGAGCCCCGATGAATCGTTTCCAGGCCATATTTGCACCGCCAAGCCAGTAACGAGCGTCTTTATAAAGCTCAGCCTTATCACGTGCGCCCCAATTTCCAAGTTGAATAGAACTAAAAAATTTTCCTCTCCGTCTCCAGAATTTCTCCAGCATGCTGTATTGTGCAATTCGAGAATTCACATAATTACCCATTCGCGCATCATCATTCAGCCCAAAGGGGTCATTATAAACGATACTGCCGGGCTGTGATGCATCCTGCGTAAAGGTCATGGAGTGAAGGACTCTCCAAAAAACGGGTTCTTGCTCTACTCCATAGAAAGTCACAACGGGAATCGTGTCTAGAGATGCGATTCGTGTGAGTGAGTCAAGCGGGTCAGCGCCTGGAGCATAACCATTTGAAATATCTGCACGGATGGACGCAACGAGTTTAGGCAGAACAATTCTCTCCAGTCCACTGCATGATTGAGATGTGAGCTGTCTTATGTAGTCTACAGAAATCAGTGGATCCAGCCACCAAATGGTTGAAACAAAGGTCTGAATTTCTGCGGCCGAAAGAACGCCGCATCCATCCCCAATCCATTTTTGTACTGCCAGCACGGTGTCACTACTGGTAGTCACTATTGGAGCACCTCCATGAGGAGTTCCAAAAGTAGCAATTCCACCAAATTGCGATGGCATTGAGGTCGTATCTGTTAGGTTCTGAAACCGTATAGCTCGAGCCAATATTCCTCCTTGACTGTGTGCAATAACAAAATTATCCTCAATCGGTAATGTGTCTGTCCTTGGGCTTGGCTTTCTCCAGTTCTCAAAAGCCCTATTGGCATACCGGCCCACATCGAGAATATTTTGATTCTCTTCAGATGAATAATCAAGCACGTACCCTTCGGTTAATCTTACCGGATACCCTGGGACGGTTAGTGAGGCTTGACTTTCCGTCACGGATGCCACCCGATTCCATGAATGTGTATTCCCTGCCAATCCATGCACCCAAAAGACAAGTTTTTTCTGGGTCGTGTCCGGCCCATTGTAGGGCGGGTACAGGCTACTCGACGAGGATTCGTTTAATGGATCCGTACGCACAATGGAATCCGTACTTACCGTTGTTTGTGAGAAAGCGGTCAGGGTTGCTAGCCCTAACCACGCGAGGTAGTAGAACTTTTTCATGATCTTAGGTTTTAGGATTTGGTAATGGTTTCGGTGTAGATGCCTTGATGGGTCTGCACAATCAAGATGAACACGCCCGGTGGATAGCTACTCGCGTCGAGGGTAATGATGTCGTTGCTATAATCAGGGCTTACATGGGTTTGAATGATGTTCCCCATGTAATCGCGGATTTGAACTTGCGATACAATCGCATCTGGAATACCACGTAGGACTACTTCGTATTCGTTTTGTACCGGAACAGGATGAACTTCGATGAACGCAAGATCTGTGTACTTAGGAATTACGCCACCCGCGTCTTCCACCACATGGTTGGAATAAACGCGTTGGGTTACAAATTCCACTGGATGAGGTAAATCGATACGCTTGCGAACTTCTTGCTGGCTGGTCATCACGTAGCCATAGGGTGCATAAAGCGCATAACGGGTAGTGCTTACGATCTCCTCGTCTCCGCTCGTGACTTTCTCAGTGATGGTCTGCGTTTCCGGTTCAACCTTTACCTCACGATCAGTCCAGATGATCTCAAAGGCTTCATTTGGTAGCTCATTGATATAGGCACCGTGGTTCTGAGCCTCTTCCACTTCTGGATCATGAATACTAGGAAAGTACAGCATCAAAGGTTTATACCCATTGGTGGCGTATTCACTTTGAATTTGAGCAAGGTCCTGGAGCTCGATAGGCTTATGTTCGAACTGATAAACCGTTTCTCCTGTTGCGCTTAAACCGTGTGCACCCCTAGGCGTAATGAGTTGAACATCGGGCGTGCTCATCCAATCTTCCAGGTGCGTTGTCTCGATGGTTTGCACTTGGAAATAAGATTCATAGTTCGCGTTTACACCCTCGCAAATCTTCACTTTTGAATGCATGGGTTTCAATAAGTCCCTTTCCAGGATGTCGATATCTTCGAAAGAGGTTCCATTGGGTATAATGGCAATGGTAGACTCTTCCATGTCGTAACGAAAGCGGGCCGTAGTGCTATCATTAATAGGGGAGAGCAGTTGTTGAGCATGGCACAGCGTGCCCGACAGTAGACTTACGGATACAGCAAGCCCTACTGCCTTAAGATGTAATAATCTCATAGCGTTGAAATTAGGGTTCGGTAAATGTTGTAAACCGTAGAGCTCTAATTATTTGATAACCTGCAGATTATTGGATCAAATAATTGGTTTGGAGATAAAGTAAAGAAGAAGAAAATTGGAAGTGCCGAATCTCAAACCACTTTTTTCAAAGTTTTTGTAGAAACACAACGAAAGATGAACTGCTCGAGCGACTACCTCAGCGGTGTGAAAAGAAGGTATATTCCTGTTGAATGCTTCATTAACCACTTCCCAACCCGACACTTGTCCTTTGAAGTGGCTCACAATGGTTTGCACGTGATCTCTTAGTAGAATATCCCAATCGTTTTTGCTGCCTTGATAATTTCGAATCCATGACGGTAATTGCTGATGCCAGATCAAGGTATGGCCATGAAGCCTTTTGTTATGGGCTATACCGTATTGAACTAGCCGGTCGGCATCATTCCAAAAGTAAACACCTTCTTGGGGATGAAGATATTCGGCTTTCATGATGGTTTCAGCAGTGATACTATTGTACTGCGTTTCGACAATGCGCGCATATGGAGTAAAGTTGTATAGCTCTGCGGGTTCCACTGCCGCACTAACGGGAAACTTCACGAGCTGTGAAAGTACGTGTTCATTCAGATTACATGGCTCCTCGGATTCTCTGGTACACATAAGCGAGATGAGGGCCAGTATCGGAAGTAAGACGAGTCGTTTACTGCGCATGATTTGATACTCTAATTCTAAAGGTAGAACTATGACTAATAATTAGCTCAATTGTGTATCAATCGTGCCGGAGGCTTATATGATGTACTTCATTTTTAATTCCGCTCAAAACTGAGATCTTAGATCATTCGAAAGATGCAATTGGACCCCCCGCTACCGCTCGAATCCTTTCGCGTGGTACCAGAAAATAATTACTTAACCACAATAACATCATCCAAAATTACTTTTTCACCCGCATAGTCTGCCGCGCTGCCGTACAGGTAATGTTCAGGCTGAAACACCAAGCCAGCTTCTACTGGATTGTTGTGTATGTAATTGATTTTCTGGTCAATTACAGCGTTGCTCCAAAGCTCAATGGGTTTGTTGTCGTGCCTCCAAAATGGATGATGCTTTACGTTTGAGGTAGCCTTTGTAGCTTTGCTAAACTGTGCTAACACCCATTCTCTTCTACTCTCCTTGGGGTTGTCGCGCACTGCTTTAACAATTTGCCGACTAGTGTAGCGCTTAAAATCTGCCAGCAAAGCTTCTGGCTTTTGTGCCCCAGCACTTCTCAAAACTAAGTGTACATGATTGGTCATGATGCACCATGCAAAGATTTCCATTCGTTTATGCAATTGACAGAAACTGAGGCTATCAACCACAATATCTTTGTACTCATTTCGAGTGAAAATATCAATCCACTCAACCACCGAGAAGCTTACGAAGTAAATACCCTCCGGGTTATGAAACTTATAGTTGCGAGTCATGAATCAAGAATAACTGATTGTAAGCTTGTTCCTCTAAACTGCAATTCTGTATCTGGAAGCCACGCGAAAGGATTCGCGCGGCAGCGGTGAATTGCCAACATAGTACTTGTCGGACTTTTGAGAGTAAAGAATGTAGATGTAGTACATGTTTCGGTTTTCCATGAAAGTAGAGAAGGAAAACGGATATGGTTGAAATCTCACCATGTGAAATAAAAAAGCCCGGCATTTGCCAGGCTTTCATTTGCTCCTCCTCTTGGGCTCGAACCAAGGACCCTCTGATTAACAGTCAGATGCTCTAACCAACTGAGCTAAGGAGGAATATGTCTTTCTTCAAACGAACGTTTCCGTTCAAAGCGGGTGCAATATTACGATACGCCACATAACTACACAACAAGTTAGTGTAAAAAATCAGCGATGTGATCAATCTTCCTTCAACTTCAACGCCTCTCCATCAAACACCCCATACGTGAAGTATTGGATCCAATCGCCCAAGTTTACATAGCGGCTGTTTTCGCTTACCTGGAGGTCGAGGGGAAGGTGACGGTGACCAAAGATGAAGTAATCGACGTGATGGTCTTTCAGGACCTCCTTGCAGTGCTGGAACAACCACTCGTTTTCTTCGCCCTTGTAAATGGCATCGTCGCCACCCGTATGCATACGGCTACGCCTCGAAAAGAAGTTGGCTACGCCAATGCCAAAGTTGGGATGCAAACGAGCAAAACACCACTGAAAGAAGGGGTTGGCAAAAATCTTCTTGATGAATTTATAACCGTGGTCGCC
>CBFHVA010000023.1:3231-6043 GCA_965659415.1 Phaeocystidibacter sp. | reverse complement strand
GCTGAACATGTGTCCAGCCTTCATCTGAGGTAATTCTCAATACATAGACTCCTGGTGGAAGTTCCGATAGATTTAGCCTTTGAACGGAAGCGCTTTCGTCCGCACGTGCATACAAGAGCAATTCCCCTCGGATATTAGACAGGTCTATACTCACATTCCTCCAATCCATATCGGAAGCTGTAATTTGAATTTCACCATTGGTCGGGTTTGGATATACTTCCAAATTCTCGATAAACTGGTCCTCCACTCCTACATCGCTTACCAACCAGAACGATTGGGAAACAATATCTCTACAACCGGAAGAATCTTCTGCATCTAAGGTAATTTGATACACCCCAGGATTCAGATAGGTATGTGAAGGATTCTGCTGAGAGGAAAGATTTCCATCTCCAAAGTACCATGTCCACTTATTGGCCGTAATACTGCTATCGTTAAACTGAATTGGCTTATTGATATAAAGTGTATCGCTAATCACAGCAGCGCCAGACATCTCAACCCCATAACCAACGTAGAACGGATTCACCGTAATGGACTGAGATAACGTATCAAAGCCCGATGAGTTAGATACCGTAAGTGTAACGCGGTAAGTTCCTGGCTTATCATATGAATGCGTTGGATTTGGCACTTGCGAAGCATTTCCATCTCCAAACTGCCATAGGTAACTAGTTACGATTCCTTGCGAGTGATCGCTAAAGAGTACCTGCCCTTGACACGGATTGATGATCCCGTATTGCCATCCAGCCGTTGGACGTGCCGTCGACGTGGCATTCACGCAATATAATTCCGATCCAACATTACTCACTACGGTCATGGTGCCCGAGTACGTAGCCGGTGAGGTAGGTAAGAAACTTACGATCACCTGCACGCTATCTCCAGCTGGAACGCTGAATGAGCTCGGATTCGCTCTGAAGATGTTGATCGTTGAAGTGATATTGGTAACATTCAACGGTTGACATCCATCATTCACCACCCAAATCGACGCCGTGCTCGTGTCATTAATCTGCGTAGTTGGGAACGATAAACAAGTGTCCGACAACGCAATACTCGCTTCGTCTCTTACATCAAAAATGATTGGAACCACTTTGTGCGACTGCAGTGGATCATTGGTGAGAATATTCATATTGGTCCCGTACACTCCAGGAGTGAGATTGGTACCCGTGAAAATCAAGTTCTTCGTATTGCTCGCACCGATACCTAATGTCCCCGTGGTAACCGCAGGGAAGGTCAACCAAGATGGCAAGCCAAAGTCATAAATTTCAATTTGCACTTCGTGGAAGTTCACGTAGGCAGAAGTATAGGTAGCACCACTCGAATTCTGAACAGTGGCGGTCAATGTTCCATCGGATAGAATAGTAGATACATCAGCACCCGTAATGACAAATCGAGCTGTATCTGCTGTACCCGAAGGTGTATATGTATTGATGGTGTTCCCGATGGAAATGCCTTCTACACTCAGATTGATATACTCGTTCCACCAGTCAAAATCACCTTGATAGATAACCGTCACCACAATGGAATCAGCTGAAGTTAGCGTGTTAGTGAACGTGTGCGTGGTAGGAGTAAAACTGGATGTATAAGGTATATAGCTCGTATCGAGTTGCGACTGACCAAAGAAGATGTCATAAGTCATCACACCTTGTCCCGTATTTGATATTGTGTAATTCTCAATGGTGAAATTATCGCACTTGTTAAGCACTACTTCAATTGAGTCCGATACAGTTGTGAGAGCAGGTGCACCCAGTCCTTTGCCCGTAACGCACAATCCTGCCGTATCTACCGTGGAATAAAATTGAAGCGTATCGTTAACTACTCCTATGGCGCTAGGAGAATATCCAATGCCAATGCGCATCGAATCACCCGGGGCTATTTTCAATGGAAGCGAACTCGTTATGGAGAAGTCTCCGGATGAGCTGCCAAAGGATGTAATCTCAAGCGTATCGCAACCTGAATTGAACACATCGGTAGAGTCGATTTCCTGAAGTCCTACGATGAGGGAATCAAAGTCAGTACAAAGGCTCGACAAGTTCATTTCACCTTCTCCCGCCAAATCGAGTACGAAAGGAACCGTAACTACTGGATAACTTGGATCGTTGGTGCGAATGGTCATGGAACCTGTGTGTCGCCCATTGCTCAGCCCGTCCGCATTAATCACCAAACCGAAAGAAGTGGAATCATTGGCCTGCACACTATCTCCATGCGCGGATAAACTAGCCCAATCCACTCCATTGTTTGTGTTGAGGTAGTTGATTGAATTCGCCAATCCCAATTGCATATTTGAATTGTAATTGAAGAAGTCGTAACCGTAATAAGCCACAGTTCCACTACCATAAGGAATCAAGGCTATCGTGTGATTAGTCGTGTTCCAAGCGTGTGCGAGGACTTCAGTGTTTGGTGAAGTAATCGTGTAGCTCTGGATTAAGCCTGTATTTACAAAGAGACTGGTATTGATGCCTGCGAAAATCGGATGATTAGCCTCCAATATATTTAGGTAGGTCGGCGCAGAGGTAGTAGAAGATGAATAATTGAATAGTCCGAATAGGCGTATTCCACTATTGGCCATTAACACCACTTGACCTCCGTTGCTTACGTAAGTCTGTATGGCAGGCGTGAGAGCAGAAACTTCAAAACTACTGATGAACTCCAACTCTGGAATAAGCAAAACATCGGCATTAGACAAATCGTTTGTTAAGGCTGCCGCTGTTGTTGCATTAGACTCAATCACGTTAGCGTTTGGCAGATAAGTCGTGATAGCCGTCATCGTGTAAGGATACTCTCGGTTCACATCCGCACCGGTGCGCAGTACAGTTAGGTT
>CBFHVA010000023.1:0-3133 GCA_965659415.1 Phaeocystidibacter sp. | reverse complement strand
TAAAGCCCTGAGGACCACCTGAACTCAGAGAATCCACTGTAAAATGCAAAGTGCTCAAGCCACCGAAGTTGGATACTTGAATAGGAACATAAATGGAGTCCGAACAATCGGTAGTGGAAACGTACACGCTATCTGGATCCACATCAAAATTCGGAGCACCCACACCTGTGGCGGTCAAGCAGATGTACTGAACCGTATCGTTATTCACCACACTCAAGGTATCGGCATAAGCACCGATCATGGTAGAATTAAAACTGATACGGATGTAAGTACTGTCGCCAGCGGATAAGAAGTTGGTATCCGCAGCGGCAGAAAAATCACTATTGGTTGAGTTGAATCCCGTAAGGTTCAGATCGGCACACCCATTATTGTAAACCAGCACAGAGTCTGAAACGACATTCCCGTTAATCACACTTCCAAAATCAACACATCCCGTTTGATCAACCACAATAGTAGGGATGCCATTGATTTGAATATTCACTTGAGCCTGAAGCGTAGGCTGGTTTGGATCATTCGTCTGAATAATCAGTGGGTACGAGTACGAACCTGAGGTCAAATCACGAATGTTCGCGGTTACATTCACCCATATGCTATCGTTGGCCGACACATTTCCCGTAGATGGATTAAAGGTGAATCGATTATTTACTCCTTTGATTTCAAAATCGTCCACTAAATAATTGTCAATCGTGGAGCTTGAATAAGAGGACTGACGTAATCGAACCACTACATTGCCTGTGTATGGAATATGGAATGCGAAGTACTGCGCCGTGGTATTGAACGAGGATACAGAACCGAGTATGGAAAAACTGAGGCCATTATTGGTGGAATACTCAGCCCAAAGTGTTTCCGATCCGTCTGGATTCTCGCAATTCGTGCCACTAAATCCGGGAATCGCCCAAAAGGTTACGGAATCGCTCCCTGAACTATAAAAGCTTTGAGTTACTGCATTTCGGTTTGAACCCGCAATTGCTAAAGAGTTAGAACCGCTTCTGGTCCAGCAGTTTGACCCGATGATGTTCGAACCAATGGATTGCCAAATCGAACTTGGTAAGGTTCCAGCATCAAAATCATCCGCTATTAACGAACCGGAGAGTGCATTCCAGGTCATATTCGCTGTTCCGTCATTGAATAAATAGAATCCAAAGTTGATACTGTCGTTACAACCATTAGAAACCAAATTGAACGAAGTTGAATCCATTCTTCCCACTGGCGAAGCTAGCCCCGTTCCTTGGACGCAAACAGCCAAGTCTGTGGCATTACTAGTAAGATAGATAGTATCGTTATACGCCCCAATAGCCGTTGGAGCGATATCCACATAGAAATAAGCTGTGTCAAATGGAGGCACCACGAGTTGTGAAACATCTGTAATGATGTCCGAATTCGTGGTGGCGATGCTAGATACATTCAATGAATCACACCCTGCGTTGATCACGCGAATTGAATCTTGGAAGGATTGAGTCGTGTAAACGCTTCCAAAGTTGATGCAGGATTTATCGAGAGCTATGGATGGAGCGCCCGTTACATCCACTACGAACGGAATAATACTCACACTATCGGAGCCTGAGGCATTCGTGCGAAGAACCATTTCATAGTTGTATCGGCCTGCAAACATACCGGCCGTATTAATGGAAGCATTAATGCTTGCACTATTCCCGTTTGCAAGGGTTCCACTTGTATTTGAAAGAGTGAGAGGTTCCGGATGAACGGTCCCTACGATAAACTGATCCAATCCAACATTAGCAGCGGAAGTGCCGCACCAAGCCGTTGCTTCCCTGAGACCATTGATGGATGGAGAAAAGAAGGAAATATTCGATGCTACCACCGTACCATCACGATAGAGATCGAAAGTTTTATTGGTCCAATCAATGTTCTTCAATTCGATGTGCCCCCATGTATTGGTAGTAAACGGCAAGTAATAGGTTGTGGTTCCAGTGTATACTCGAAGCGTATTGTAACGCATGTAAAACCACACCATTCGCGTTCCATTCTTATTGGACGGATCTTCATGAAGACTCACATACCCCTGGAAAGAAGTATAGGTGATTGGGTTTATGTAAAACGATACTTCATTGGGTTGGGTCACTGGAAATTGAGCAACCACACCATTATCTGTAGTCGTGGAACCCGATATCTGTAAGTACGTACTCCCTTGAGGAGCGTTGCCAATTACTCGGCTTGCTGAAAAGCCGCTGGAGGCAGAAGGAGAAACACTGAATGTCCCAAGTGAGGATTCAAAGGTTTCGTTCAGCGCAAAAGGTGGCGGGGCTGGAATCTGCCGACTCGATAAGAAATAACCTAATGTCGAAGAAGTACTATTTATTGTGACAGATCCACTGGCAAGTCCACCACAACTAACCGAACTGTAAATTGAGTCAGGCGTAACGGTGTAGGTTGGATTGCCTTGAACAGTTACGCTTTGTGTGATTGTATCAGGAGTACCGATACATCCTGAAGCGATGAGCTCTACTTGATAGGTTCCCGGTGTAGCATAAGAATGGGTAGGATTTGCTGAGCTTGAGGTGTTTCCATCCCCAAAATCCCAAGCATAAGAACCGGCATTATTCGAAGTATTTGTAAAACTAACTGGCCAGTTCAATGGAGGGTTGGTTGTGGACATGGTGAACGACGCCGTAGGAGCCGCAGTGCCCCCAGCACTCCAGTTCAGGGCGAAACCAGAGCTCGTAACCGAACCGTCAGATGTGAATATCACCGTTGCCGATCCGCTCGGAATGGTGATGGCCGCGCCACCCATTGGCAATGAAGAACCACCTTGATTGACAAGCAGACTTCCAGAAGTGCCAATACCATCGTAAACGCGGACTCTATCGCAGCATGACTCCAAAGAAAAAGAAGTGAATGTGAGCGTTAACGCTCCCCCAGTAGGATTGATGTAGAAAGTGCCGTTGGCGCTATTCCAATAACTACCCGTGGGGCCATTGTGATCGTAAAGAGTGCCTATACATGAGGATGTAGAATCTACACCTTGGTAAGGCATATTGGTTTGACCGTAAAGTGCAAGACTAGAGAGGATAGTCAAACTCGAGAGTAAAGCTTTGAGCATATAGGCTGTTTTAGGTCAACAAAAATAACTCACATTTGGGTCGATAGGTTTATTCCTATGTGAATTTAACTA
>CBFHVA010000022.1:0-8874 GCA_965659415.1 Phaeocystidibacter sp. | reverse complement strand
TTTGTTTTGTGATCCCGATAGGATTCGAACCTATGACCGTCTGCTTAGAAGGCAGATGCTCTATCCAGCTGAGCTACGGGACCTGAATGAGCGGCGAAATTAAGAAGTTTTGTCCACTTGTGCCGTCGCTGAGTTGGTTTTTTCTAGAGAAATAAACTCCATCATATCAACCGCTAATTCTGTACTTTTAGTCGCAATCCAAACCAAACGCGTATGAAACCGCCTCTCTATGTGACCGTTGCCGTAGTGTTAATTGCCTCAGGCTGTAATAATGAGCCTAAAAAAGTATCTGCTGATCGATCGGAAGACTCCGAAGTTTTGCCCTCTTGGAACGACTCTCCGTCGAAGCGAGCTATAATCGATTTTGTGGAGGCAGCTACTAACGAGGGTGACCCGAATTTTATTCCTGTTGAAGACCGACTATGTACCTTCGACAATGACGGAACGCTATGGGCAGAGAAGCCCGTTTATTTCCAGCTTTATTATGCGCTCGACCGTATCGAGTATCTGGCTGATAATATGCCAGAATGGAAAAACAAAGAGCCATATAGATCCGCTCTCGCCAAAGATGTGAACAGTATTGCAGCCCAAGGCTATCCAGCGTTGTTTAAGTTGATCGGTGCAACGCATGGCGGCATGACGGTCAAGGAGTATGAGGAACACGTAAGAGCGTGGATCGACACTGCTATACATCCAACGCTCAATAAAAGGTATACAGAGCTTACTTATCAACCGATGAAGGAGCTTATTTCCTATCTACAAGACCATGATTTCAACGTTTACATCGTATCTGGAGGTGGTGTTGATTTCATGAGGGTCTGGGCAAGTGAAGTGTATGGTATCCCGAGTGACCATATTATCGGAAGCTCCATGAAAACAGAATTCATGGCTGATGGTGCATTCATTCAAAAATCATCAGAAATAGCCATACTCAATGATAAGGAAATAAAACCCCTTAGTATTTATCAGCATACGGGAAGTACGCCCGTGGTAGCTTGTGGAAATAGCGATGGCGATCTTGCCATGCTACAGTATACAGCAACTAATAGCCTTCCTTTCCTCAATATCTATGTGCATCATACCGACTCTATCCGGGAGTGGGCGTACGACAGGTCATCGCATGTTGGAAAGCTCGATGAGGGGCTAGATCAAGCCATGGAAAGAGGGTGGACCATTGTGGATATGGCTGAAGATTGGAAAACGATCTATGGCCATGACCAGTGATGCACCACGTATCTATCGAATTAAACTAATCAAGGAACGAATCATGAAGAAGGCAAGTATTATTCTAGCAACCGCAGTTCTAAGCGCCTGTGGGTCAGTGAAACTCTTATCGCCAACTCAAGCGGATGTAGATCGAATGAGTGATACATATCCCGACTATACACTTGCAGAATTAACGGAAGGAAAGGCATTGTATCAGCAAAAATGCGATAGATGTCACGGTCTGAAGGATCCTGCTGCATATTCCACAGCGCAATGGAAGGAGATCACTCCAAAAATGGTTGAAATGGCCAACGAACGAGAACAAATTATCTCTACGCAAGAAGCTACGCTCATCCAGCAGTATTTGGTAACGATGGGGAGGTAGGTGTCTTCCTTCGGTCGGCAAAGGACCCATCTCCCTTCGGTCGTTGGGCAAGGTCCACCGCGCTTCGCGAGTTGGAAAGGTGCTCCCGTTAGTCGCAAAGTTGTAGGTTGTTGGCTGTTCGCCGTGAGCTATTCGCCTTTGGCCCAGCTATGAATAGCTTCTGCGGAATTGAACTGGTATAACGAACTCCGTAAACTCCTAAAACCCCTCAAACCCAAACCAACGGCACGGGCTAAAGCCGCATGCCCTCGGGTGATACTCAAGTTCAGGGTTTGCACAACGGATAAACGGATTAACCCAGAAACGTATAAACGAATAACCGCTGGCCGAGAAGATATCTTCCCAACCAGCGGTTTTCTATTTAATGGGGTATTAGGCCAGTGACTAATTACTACCCATGTTCTCAATTTTTTCCTGAATGGCGGATAAATTGAACGCACCTGGAGTTTGACTAGGAGGGTATTCATTCATGGTCATGAGGAATCGCGCAGCCATTTGTTGAATCGGAATCAAGACGTAAGCATGGTCAATCAACCAGTCGTAGTATGTGTTTGAATTGTGTTGTGCACGCTCGAACGGATCTCTACGCAGGTTAAAGATGAGCGGTACTCGTAACTCGACGAAAGGTTCCATCCAAACACCAAAGGCCTCACCTCGGTTTTCGTAGAATACCACTTTCCAATCTCCGTAACGCGCCGCTACAATTTGACCGTCGTCATTTACATACCAGAATTCATTTCTAGGTGAAGCTTCTGCATCACCACTCAGGTAATCGTTCATGTCGTAGCCATCAATGTAGTTTCGGTACTCTCTGCCATTGAGTTCAACGCCTTCGCGCAGCTGTTCTGCGATATCGTCAGCACCAGCTAGAGCAGCAAAAGTGGGAAGCCAATCTTCGTGACTTACAATGCCGTTGAGGGTTACGTCTGCTTGCCATTCTCCAGGATAGCGGACGAAGGCTGGAACGCGATATGCGCCTTCCCAGTTGGAGTTCTTTTCTCCACGGAATGGAGTAGTGCCTGCATCAGGCCATGTATTAAAATGCGGACCGTTATCTGTTGAGTACATAACCACAGTATTATCCGTAATGCCGAGCTCGTCCAGAAGATCGAGGAACATACCAATATGCATGTCGTGCTCCACCATGCCATCGTGGTATTCATTTCCGCTAGGGCCGGAAAGACCGGTGTGCTCATCTTTTACGTGAGTCCTGAAGTGCATTCGTGTACCGTTCCACCAAACGAAAAACGGTTTGCCAGCTTCTACGGCTTCACGGATGAATCGCATTGCTTCAGCAGCCGATTCATCGTCTACCGTCTCCATGCGTTCCTTGGTTAAAGGTCCCGTATCTTCAATGCGCTGAGATCCGTCTTCATTGGCCCATGAATGAATCACACCTCTCGGACCGTATTGCTCCAAGAACGTGTTTCCATTGGCCAGCTCCATATCCCTTGGATAGTCGCGGTTTTCGGGTTCTTCTTCAGCATTGAGGTGATAGAGGTTCCCATAAAATTCATCGAAGCCGTGGTTGGTAGGTAAATGCTCATCAAGGTCGCCTTGGTGGTTTTTACCAAATTGTCCAGTTACATAACCTTGCGACTTCATCACTGTTGCCATAGTGACATCCGTTTCTTGCCAACCTTGTTCGGCTCCTGGGAGTCCTACTTTAGTCATGCCGGTACGAACAGGAACATTTCCGCCGATAAATGCAGCGCGACCTGCTGTACAACTTTGCTGGGCGTAGTAATCAGTAAATCCTACACCTTCTTCGGCAATTCGATCGATGTTGGGTGTTTGGTAGCCCATCATGCCGCGGTTGGTATGGCTGATGTTCCATGTACCGATATCATCTCCCCAAAGAACGAGGATGTTCGGTTGATCTTGGGCGCTCATCAAAGCGGGAACAATCAGTCCCAGTGATGCTAAGCGCCACTTCTTCATTGTGGTCATAGATTAGGAATTAATTAAACAGTCATTTTTCATTCGGGATATTCAGGACGCATCGAAATCCCAGGTGCTCTTGCCCTGAGTCGTAAGCCGTTGCCATACGAGCACTTGGTCGGTAATTACTGCAGTATTGGTCGGTACATAAAAAAGAGCCGCCTTTGGTTACCCGAGTAGGCGTCCTGGGATTTTGTGGATCTACACTCTGGCTAGGTCCCTGCGGATTAATGCATCCTCGAGTGTTGGCTAGTAATTTGTTTTGTTGATGGGTGTCGGGTCGATACCAGTCTGAAGTCCATTCCCATACATTTCCAATCATATCATATAAACCATAGCCATTAGGCGGATAGCTCATTACGGGAGCAGTTCGTTCAAAGCCATCTTCGGCAATATTGTCGTTGGGGAAAGTTCCTTGGAAGTAATTGGCCAAGTATTGTCCATTAGGTCTTAATTCACTTCCCCATGCGAATGATTGTGCCATTTGTCCACCTCGTGCAGCTACTTCCCATTGGGCTTCAGTTGGAAGCGCTTTCCCAGCCCATTCAGCATAAGCTTGGGCATCTTCGAACGCGATGTGCACCACAGGATGGTCGTCTTTACCATCCAGGTCGGAGTCGGGCCCGTGCGGATGACGCCAATTCGTACCGATACTCCACTTCCACCATTGGGAGATGTCATATAGATTGCTCGTTATCCCAGGTTCAAAAACCAATGAACCGGGCAGGAGCATAGAGTCAGGAGGAGCAGGGGTGTTTGGCGGAAGCTGTGTTTTTAGTTCATTCCAATCAACCGGTCGCTCCGCCACTGTAACGTACCCTGTTGCTTCGACAAATTCGGCGTACTGCGCGTTGGTTACCTCGTGTTTGTCGATGTAAAAGGCCGAAATTTCAGCGCCATAAGCCGGACCTTCAACGGTCTTGGCATGTTGATCTTCGCTTCCAATTAAGTATTCACCGGCAGGGATATATACCATCCCTATGATGGTATCCGGCTCTTGGGTAGGTTTAGTACTCATAACGGCCTCATTGGGCTGCGACTTGGGCTGGCAGGCCAAACCAATAAAGATGATAATGAAGGAGATGTAACGCAAGGATGAGCTTATTGCTGAAGTTAGATTTTATAGGACAAGCCAATTATCCAACCTACGCTGGAATATGCGGAAAATCGGACATCATAGTTAACCCCTATGAATGTGTCAAGGTAATCATTAATGACGATTGCATAATCTGCACCGAAACGCATTATGCCAAAGCTCTCTTCGCGGCTTACTTCAGTTCCTCCGCCGAAATAGAATAAGAAGTCATGCGCGGCATATCCAGCAATCAAGATCGATGCAAAAGGAGTAGAGCGCTCGAGCATGAGGTTGTCTACCTCGCCTGTATATTCAAAGGATTCTATGATCAGTTCGTTGTGAAGGCCGAGAATGAAGTGCTCGGATATTTCGACGTTATAGTCGATAGCCCAGGTGGGCAGAACGATTGGCTTTTCTTCCCCGTTGCTTAGTCCCGCTTCAATTCTGGAGTGACCTATTCCTAATCCAATAGAATGAACAACTTCTTGCGATTGAACGGTTAAAGAAATAATAAGAGAAAGTAAGGTAAATCGTAGCCGTCGATTCAAAGTAGGAAGGTTTCCGGAAAGATAGGAAAAAATCAAAAGGGAAGCACAAATTACTGAATGTCTATATCGAATGAATACCGTTGTTCAGGGTAGCAGGTTACTACATAATAGTAGGTAGGTTGATCGTTCTGATACAGGATGCAGGAAACGTTATCTTCTTCAGATAAAGATATGTGTACAGAGGCTGTTTTAAGGTGAGAAACATCCAGTGAATCGGTTTGACCCGAAACACCATTCACATTCCATTCCAATGCAGAGTTGCTATTAAATACTAAAGTGTAGGTATCCGGCTGTGGGGTCGCGGTTGGGTCTTCTAACATTTCCGTATTACAGGCGGTAGCAATAACTAGAATGGCGAATAAATACTTGTACATGGTCTTTAGGTCTCTGATTTAACGAGAACTAAAGTAGGAGTAGGACTACAACACAGATGTCCGATTTCGATAATCGGTCAATAAAAAGGTTTATAGTGTTACCGTTAGACGATAAACGGTGAATATTCCTACAGAAGCGTCCTACATAAATGATGGAGCAGCTCCTTTTCAATCAACATTCAAGTAACACTAGTGTGTCTGAAACTGTCGTAAATAACGGGAAAGCGACTGACCACTGGTTAGATTCAGTTTCTTTCTAATGCGATGCCGTGCAACATCTACGGAAGCCGGTTTGATAGAGAGTGTATCGGCTATTGACTTGGAACTTTGTCCAAGCTTCAGCAAGGTGCAAATACGCAACTCATGTGAAGTGAGATGAGGGAATTCGCGTTGAAGCTTTTGCAAAAAGTTGTCCTCCGATAGTTCAGAGAACTGCGATTCAACATAGAAGTTTGAAGTGATGCTCTTTTTGCGCTGTATCAGCTTCTTCATTTCGTCCAAATAAAAGGGGTCTGAGGTGCGCTGGAAGGCGAGCAGCCGATCTTCAATCCTTTTAATAAAAGCATGATGATCTTCAATGAAGTCTCGGATTTGCATGATATGTCTTTTATGTTTTGAAGTGAAGAAGCCTTGAAGAGGACTTTTCATATGTACAACACGAATAGAGTGCAGCTACAGTTGGGTGTCATAGGGTGGAAAATTCATCTCCTGTCCCTTTTTAAAGAAGTTATGCGTAAGGGTTGTTAGTAGTTAATAAGTTGATGGGATTGAAGATGTAGGAGAATACTTCAGAAAAAGTCGGTTTCCCTTGTAATCATTCAATATTCCGTTATATTTGGCAACTACAATTCGTTTTGAGAGGACGAATTTTGTTAAATTATTCACACAAAATCTTCGCCATGAGAAAATTTTTACTCTGGTGTGGAGCTGCGTTATTTTTAGGCGTGTCTAACACGGCTGATGCCCAATGTACCGTAGTATCCACTTTTCCTTTTTTAGAGGATTTCGACGGTGCTACGTGGGTAGGTACCACGACCTTCGATCCTTGTTGGACGAGAGTGTCGACGTCTGATCCTGATTGGACGATTGACAACAACGGTACTGGCTCCAGTGGTACCGGTCCAGCATCTGACCACACAGGTGGTAAGTATCTTTACCTTGAAACATCAGGTGGTAGCACCGGTGCCGAAGGGTACGTTGAAACCCCTTACTTCAACTTGACGTCCCTGACCAACCCGAAGTTGGCTTTCTATTACCACAAGTATGGTGCTACGATGGGCGACTTGAAGGTTGAGGCTTCTACTGACTCTGGAGCTACATGGTGTACCTTGTATACTATTCCAGGCCAGACCCACTTCTCAGATTCAGATCCTTGGACGCCAGACTCAGTGAGTTTGTCTTTGGTGAGCACAAGTTCAACTTTGCTCCGATTTACAGGAGTTAAAGGTTCTAGCTTTACAGGTGATATGGCCATTGACTCAATTGCTGTTTATGACGGTGCTGCTGTAACAGGTTGTGCACCTCCAGTATGTTTGAGCGTTGGAGCTCTCACTTCTACTACGATGGATTTGAGCTGGCTAGGTTCAGCTGCTAACTACGATGTGGAATATGGCCCAACTGGATTCACACCAGGTATTGGTTCAGGAACCATTGTAAGTGTAGCCGCATCGAGCACTACAATTACTGGTTTAACACAGAATACAACATACGACGTATATGTACGTTCAGATTGCGGTGGCGGTAGCCTCTCAACCTTTACAGGACCAGCCGCTGCAAGAACTACATGTTCAGTGATTAATACATTCCCATGGGTGGAAGGATTCGACAGCACAAGTACGTGGTCTACATTCCATACCTTGGATCCATGTTGGAGTCCTTCACCAACCCCAGCGTTTACTTATTCTTGGTGGGTACGCACGGGATCTCCTTCAACAAATACAGGTCCTAATGGTGGTTTGAACGGTTCAGCTCAGTATCTATTAGCTGAGTCTTCTTACTTTTCACCAACGGAAACCACGATTGAGCTTCCAAAACTAGACTTGACTTCATTGACAAGTCCAGAGATGAAGTTCCACTATTTCATGTTTGGTTCAACCATGGGTAATCTCTACATTGAAGTGTCTACAGATACAGGCGCTACTTGGGTTACTACCGATTCTATTGTAGGTCAGCAGCAAACCTCGAAAACAGAGCCATGGTTGCCGTATGTAGTAGATTTGAATTCGTACAAAACGGCTTACACACAGGTTCGTTTCCGTGCAACACGCGGAAGCTTCAATGGCGATATCGCTATTGATGATGTAACCATTCGTACTACACCTCCTTGTCCGGATCCAACAGGATTTTCAAGCTTCAACATCGCTTCAACTACAGCTGATGTAACTTACAGCGTAGCTTCGGGTGCAACCCGAATAATTGAGTGGGGCCCAACAGGATATTCACAAGGAACCGGTACGATCGTGTCTTCTACAAATGACACAGTAAACTTAACCGGTCTTCCTGCAGGAACATGTGTTGATGTTTATATCCAAGCTGATTGTTCAGGTGCGGGTAACGGTGTGTCTAGTGTTCAAGGACCTTTTACTTTTTGTACGGCTTATGTGCCAGATTGGATTGAAGATTTCAATGCTAATGGTTCATTCGCTACTTGGCCACCAGAAGACTTCACCGAGAAAAGAGGTGCAGTTGGGACTGTGTTGACCACAACGAATGTGGGTTGGACGTTCGACACCTATGGTAACCAGTCAGGCGGCAGCCCAACAGCTAAGGAGAACATTTATGCCACAAGCGACGCGAATGCGTGGTTGGTAGGCCCTGCAGTTGACTTGGGTACTGGTAACACCTATAACCTCGAGTATGACGCGGCATGGACTGAATGGAACAACACTTCAGACGCTGTAATTGGCTCAGATGACACTGTTCACATTGCGATTTCAAGAGACGGTGGAAACACCTTCCTTAGCAGCGATATCTTGGTTTCTTATCACCAAGGAAATCCAATCAATGCTGCTGGTATTCACGGAGTACACACACTGAATATCGATGGTGTTGTGCATATGGGTGTAATGACTACTTCTACGGCTTTCAATGAGGATACTGACTTCTTCATTGATAACATCGAGATCCGCACGCCACCAGCTTGTCAAGAGCCATTTGGATTTGCAGCTATTAACACAACAGCGGACTCTGTATACTTCGGATTTACAGCAGATACAACTGCTGTAGGTTACGCCATTGAATGGGGTCCTTGTGGATTTGCTCAGGGAACAGGTATGACAGATACCATTACTAGTGATACCACGGGCGTTGGTGGGTTGATGCCATCTACATGTTACGAGTTCTACG
>CBFHVA010000021.1:0-14869 GCA_965659415.1 Phaeocystidibacter sp. | reverse complement strand
CATCGACCTGCAGTTTGATTTCGCTGACAACTTCTTTTTCCGCAATGATTTACATTCTGTTTAAAGTTATGCCTTCTCGACCTGCCAGTATTCCAGCTCCACCGGCGTGTTACGGCCGAAAATGTTGATGGTCACTTTCAGCTTGCCGCGATCCGGGTCAGCCTCCTCGATCACGCCGTTGTAGTTCAGGAACGGGCCGTCGTTGATCTTCACCGTCTCGTTAATCTCAAACTCCACGCGCGGGCGTTCCGTGTCCTCGCTCTCGTCAATGCGCACCTTGATGTCGTCGATCTCCTTCTTCGGAGTCGCCACCGGCCGGTCGCCACCAACAAACTTGGTGATGCCTTGAGTGTTGCGAATGAAGTACCACGGCTTCTCTATAATCCGCTTTTCCTCATCGTACAACACCATGTCCACAAAAACGTAGCCGGGAAAAAGTTTGCGGTCGGAAACCTTTTTCTTTCCACCGCGAACTTCCACCACCTTCTCCATCGGCACGAGCACTTCATTAATGTACTCGCCCATCTCCTCCACGGGGATGCGCTTCTCAAGGCTTTCCTTGACCTTTTGTTCCTGGCCCGAAAGCGTCTGCAACACGTACCATTCGCTGTTCATCATCTCGATTCCCTTAAATGCCGTCTCAGAATAGTTTGCCAAAAATACTGGTCGGCACCTGTAGTAACAGATCCCAAACCAACAATGCTGCGGTCTGATCCGCTATAATAGTGAACACACCCATCATGAACGTGGACAACAACACCACCACCGTGTGCTGGTAAAGCTCCTCGCGCGTCGGCCAAGTCGCCTTGCGAAGTTGCTCGCGGGTTTCCATTAAATACTTGCGGAACGCCTGCAGATAACCTCGCTGCCAGAAAAACCCGAAGAGCGCAATCATCAGCCCCAGGAAAATGTACATCCCGTAGCCGCCACCTGACGAGCTGTCGAGCGTGTCCTGAGTGGCGGCCGCGTTGTTGGTATCCTGCAACGAGCTGTTGGTGATCCCGTCCGTCGCCGACAAGCCGTCCTTGGCCTTGGGCTCGGACTTCTCCACCACCGTCGGCTCAGTTTTTTCCACCGCCTTCGGCTCAGACTTCTCCGCCGCTTTGGGCTCGGGAGCCTTCGCTTTCGGTTCTGCTTTGTTTTCCTGCAATGCCATCTCGTTTTACTGTCTGTCGAATCCCTGTTTGGCGGAGGGGGAGGGATTCGAACCCCCGATGGCTTGCACCATAACGGTTTTCAAGACCGCCGCATTCGACCACTCTGCCACCTCTCCTTTGTGGCCAGCAAAGGTAATAATGAATTGGATATTTGGAAGCATTTTGTCTAATTATAGACTTCTGAACTTCCATTTTTGTATTTCTATCATCAAGTGATGAGGTTAACATATTGATAGATAAGTTGATGAATCTTATCTTAACGGGTTAAGCCAATCGTGTGATTCGCTCAATTCGATTCTTTTAATCGATCAATTTCATTAGCCACCTCTTCCGCCTTAGCCCGCAGTTTGTCGGATTCCGCGCGGTTGATGTGACTCAGTTTATAGCTCTCGTCCAGGAGCTTTTGATATTGGTCCTCTAATTTTTCAATGGGACTCTTCTTCTTGAACATTCCAAACATAACTTCGCTTTTGTAGATTAACCCATTCAACTAACGAAGGTTTAGAAGTTCATGAATACACTGCAGGTGATTGAAGAAACGGAGCTAATGATCCGTGAGAAGTTTGAAGGTGAAGGAACCGGGCACGATTGGTTGCACATCGATCGGGTTCGTCGAATGGCACGTCTGCTGGCTCAAGAGGAAGGCGCCGATATGCAGCTCGTGGAGCTCGGTGCATTGCTGCACGATATCGACGATTGGAAGTTCAATGACGGTGATGTAGATGCAGGTCCAGAAAAAGCCAGGCAGTGGATATTGGACATTGGTGGAACTGAAACGCTTGCTAATCAAATCAAGCAAATGATTTCGGAAACCACGTTTAAAGGGGCAGGGGTTGAAACAAGTACTTCTTCTATTGAATCTGCTTGCGTGCAGGATGCCGACCGTCTGGATGCACTCGGGGCCATTGGCGTAGCTCGTGCGTTTGCCTATGGAGGATCAAAACGACGATTACTTTGGAATCCAGATGAGGAGAATGAACAACACGCTAGCTTTGAAGATTACAAGAAGAATACTTCCAGTACCATCGGACACTTTTACGAAAAACTGTTCCTTCTCAAAGACCGAATGCAAACGGAATCAGGACGAGAAATAGCTGAAAAAAGACACGCCTTCCTTCATACCTTTGTAGATCAATTCAAAAAAGAGTGGTGGGGGGAAGAGTGAGTTGATGCGTGCTCTCCCTTCGGTCGTCAAAGGGCCAATCTCTCTTCGATCGATTTGGAAAGGTCAACCTCGCTACGCGAATTGGAAAGGTGCTCCCGATGGTCGCAAAGCTGTTCGCCATTCGCCTACTTGTGCTTAGCTTCTACGCAGAAGAAACGAAGATAAGCGAACGAATATTTCAAACGTATAGAGCTTGTAGTGAAATTTGTTGTGCTATCGGGCTAAAGCCCTGAGGTAATCGAAGAACGACGACCGTCTCGAAAGGCATGTGGCTTTAGCCCGTGCCTGAACGGTGGTACCACCATTCAAGTGTCAGCGTCAACATATTATGCATGGGTAAAAAACAATCGACGAAACACCGCGAAAAACGGAAAAACTTAACGGGGGATTAACCTCAAAAAAAGCAACGCCGGCGTATTTTTGCCGGCGTAAGTTTCTTCATACTTATAAGCGAGATTTTGTGTGAGAGGAGTGGTTGTGCGACCCACTCCTTTCTTTTTTCTGCTTATGCCTCCAAATATAGAAGAACTTCCCTTTGAAACCAAAAGGTAACGAGGTGAAATGCAAGATTATCGGCTCATTCAATTATGCGAACTAGCTTCTCTGAATTATCCTTTGGTTCTATGACTTCACCCATGCTTTGAAGTGAAAGTCCAAGTTCATTCTGGCATTTTTGCTCAAATTCCGCGGTGTGTACTTTATCTACCGAAACAAGTAGCCCTCCGCTGGTTTGTGGATCACATAATAAGGTTTGGGCCTTTTCGCTTAGCGGTTCAATAAAGTGACCGTAAGAAGCAAAGTTGCGGTTGGTGCCGCCTGGGACAGCTCCGTAATCCATGAACCTCTCCCAGACCTCTGGGGCTAGTTGTGGGACTTCGGATAATCTGAGTTCCGCTTTCACGTTTGAAGACTGGCAAATTTCTACGAGATGGCCAAGTAATCCGAACCCCGTAACATCGGTCATGGCGTGCACCTCACTCCATTCCGAAAACTGACTTCCTGCCTTGTTCAGTGTGAGCATTTGACGCACCGCCCAATCTACTTGCTCTGGAGTAGCCAAACCTTTTTTCTCGGCAGTTGTAATCATACCAATACCTAATGGTTTGGTCAGATAAAGATGGTCGCCTACCTGAGCACCGGAATTTCGCTTTACTTTTTCAGTGGCAATGGTCCCCGTAACGGCTAAGCCGAAAATGGGCTCGGGACTATCAATGCTGTGCCCACCTGCCAATGGAATGCCTGCCTCGTTGCAGAGTTCTCTGCCTCCCCGTACCACTTCTCCAGCAATTTCTTCGGAGAGCTTATCAATAGGCCATCCTAAAATGGCAATGGCCATCAGTGGCGTCCCGCCCATGGCGTAAATGTCGCTAATTGCATTAGCAGCTGCGATTTTGCCGAAGTTCACAGGGTCGTCTACAATCGGCATGAAGAAATCTGTAGTGCTTATTACCGACTGCCCGTTTCCCAAGTCAAAAACGGCTGCATCATCTTTGTTTTCGTTTCCTACAAGCAATGACTTAAAGTGCGGTTGAGCGCCGGCGTTTTGAAGAATTTTGTCCAAAACGGCGGGTGCAATTTTGCATCCACATCCTGCTCCATGACTATATTGTGTAAGGCGAACTGACATAAAGGAGTGTTTATTTTGAAGAAGAGTTGAGCATTGTTGCAATTTCTGAAAATGACAAGTTTTCTGCCTCTAGTATTTTTGCCGGACCGTTGACCTTTTCATTTTCCTGAATTCCGTGAGCATAGGCTTTGTCGTAGTAGGAGAGGGCAATGATGGCGGCATCTTCCAAACGGTTGCCGTCTAAGGCTTGCATGGCTTCCTTGAGTCGGAGCCCTCCGAGCCGCCTTTCAATGTTTGCGAAACTGGTCTTGAAGGCATTAGTAGAAGCGTTTCCATACAAGTTCACAAGATACTTGGCTCTTCTTTTTACGGATTGCTGAATAATGAAATGTTGGCCGTGCACCTTAGCGTTGAATATGGGGTCAGGAAGCGCAACCCGACCAATCATACGACTTTCATCTTCAATCCATACCGGTTTAGAAGTGTCGAGTTTCGAGAGTTCTACGGCCAGTAAGTTCATAAAGTGCTCCGTGCTGGGCTGAGGATTCTGAAATAGATGCCCGAAGGCTGATCCACGATGTTCTGCTAACCCTTCTAAGTCGATGACCTGCTCACCCTGATCTCTTAGCTCATGAAGGATTTCCGTTTTTCCCGATCCTGTATATCCGCTGAGAACTTTCCAATTTATTTCTCTACTCTTGATCTCAATGGTTTTATTCACCCAATTTCTGAACGCCTTGTATCCGCCCGTAATTCGGTAGTTCTCTATTCCTGCGGTTTGAAGCAACCATGAAACGAAACCGCTGCGCATTCCACCGCGCCAACAGTAAATGCAAAGTTTGGTATCAGGGCTATTATGTTTTCGGCCTTCTCGAACTAGACTGGCCATCTTCGGCCCAACAATTTCTAAACCGCGATCTACAGCCTGTTGCTGACCCTTTTGCTTGTAAAGTGTGCCCACTTCAGCGCGCTCGTCATCTGAAAAAAGCGGAAAGCTCAAGGCACCCGGAATGTGTCCAACTTGGTACTCCCCAGGGGAACGCACATCCAATAGAATGCATGCATTGCTGAGGTGAAGTTGAGAATCGAATTGTTGGTCCATTCGGCCAAGGTATTCAATACCAGTAAATACTTACGAATTGTGGTGGGGGGAAGGGGTAAATTTGGATAAATGATTATCGGACGAGTGGATTAAAGGGCTCAGGATTTTAAGGAGCTCAGGGGCTTAGAACAAAGTTGTCGTTGTATCCCTATTTCGGATTAGCACAATGCAGAAACGGAGTAACAGATTCTCGGATTATCAGATTGCCAGATGATCGGATTGTCGGATTGATGGACTGATGGACTGAATGAGAGACTAAGCACATGGCTTTAGCCAGAGCGTTTTTATATGGTAATCAGGCAACAGGCATCAGGCTTGTGAATGGTAGTTTCAATAGCATTGGTCCTCCCCGGATTCTCGGCTCGCACGACGGAGAAACGAACAAACGCAGAAACGGATAAACACATGAACATATAAACTCAGAAACGAATAAAACGAACCCCTAAAACTCATTAAACTTCTGAAACTCATTAAACCTCTGAATCCCATGAAATCACTTTTTTCTTTTTCCTTGGTATTCATATCATTTGGCTTGTATTGTCAGAGTACGTTCTACACATTTAGACCTGATGTGCAATTGAAGTGGAACGACACGTTGACGATTTCCACCTTGGTGTTCAAGATTCCCGTTTCGGATTTTGAAGCTTTTGAGGAGTTATGGATAGATCATTTAGAAGATGTGGCGGACGGCGATGTGGCGGATGATGATCATTATATCGTGGCGGAAGAAGTTGAAGTTCCTTCATTGGGGAATGCACTGTTCAATGCGTATTCGCGCGTTCTTGATTTACATGATAGCTTAGAGATTAAGGTGGCGTTTCAAGACTCTTCAGGGTTTCTGAGTCGTTCCAACTTTGAACAGATGGCGGTGTTGGAAGCCAGTGCAAAACGGTTCTTGACCAATGCTTTCGTAGAATACAAAAACGATGAACTGGAAGAGAGGGAAGAGGAGCTGGATGATGCCCGGGACGAGGTAGAGGAGAAGCAAGACGACATTGCAAACATCAATCGATCCATTCAGCGCAAAGGGCAACGTATACAAGAGCGAAAGACCGAAATCGCAGAAGCCCGACAAGCGTTGAACGTAATCGGGGAGCAAATTGGTCAGCAACGGCAAACCTTAGCCCGTCTCCCTGTGAATGCTGAAGATGAAAGGGAAGATATTGAAGATGCGATAAAAGGGCTTGAGCGAAGGCATGAACGCACGGAAAAAGACATCCGCGACTGGGATGAGGATATTTTTGATACCGAAGATGATATCCGAAAACTGAGAATGGAGTTGAGTGAAACAGAACTGGAGCTGGAACAAGCTCGCGGTACGCTGAATTCGAAACGAGCTCGATTTGAAGAATTGCGGTTGGAAATAGCGGGGTACCTACTCGAATAAAGGACGAGCTTAAACCGTAATGTCGAGCGACTTAATTACACGCAGTCTGTGCGTATGGTCGCGCTCCTCGACGTTGTAAATACCACTTTGGTCTAATCGATCTAATCGAACTTTACCACTCGCATGAATGATGTAGTTATCCCTAAGGATTATGCCCACATGAATGATGTGACCTTCTTTGTTATCGAAAAAGGCTAAATCACCTGGTTCAGCTTCTTCGATGAAGCTTAGGGCTTCGCCACACTTGGCTTGCTCTGAGGCATCTCTAGGAATGTTTGTTCCGATCATGCGATACACCTGTTGGGTGAATCCGGAGCAATCAATTCCAAAAGGAGATCGCCCTCCCCACAAATAAGGAGCATTCAAATAGGAATAGGCCCATTCTACCAAATCAGCCTTATTTCCTGATGGCTCAACGATGGCCTCAGGGGCTGAGAATTCAAGCGTATCGAGTTGAATAGCCTCCCCAGATTTTAATCCAGGTAAGTAACTTCCTTGAACGATGGTGAGATGATCTTTTGGATCCTTTGCTGAGAGTAAATCCACGGGGGCTCCGCTCAGTAAATGGGTTTGCTTTGAAAGAGCGGTGTAACTCTCTTTGTTGATAAGGTGCGCTTGCTTCTTATCAATCCAGCCCTCGTAATCATCATGGGATAGACGGATTTTGTACCACTTTTTCCGATGGTCAATAATCTTGAACGTCTCGCCAAATAAAGCCTGATTCACCATCTCACTTAAGTCGGATGGCTCAGCTCTCAGGGGAACAATACTTAGCGGACAAATTCCGTAATCCATGGAAAAACAAAAACCCGAGACCCACGGGATTGTGGATCTCGAGATGAAGCTACTAAATTATGGGCGTTCAATCACAATTGCAGAGGCTCCACCGCCACCATTGCAAATTCCAGCCGCGCCGTACTTGGCGTTGTTTTGTTCGAGTACATTAATTAGAGTCACGAGAATTCTCGATCCTGATGAACCAAGCGGGTGACCGATAGATACCGCACCACCATTCACATTGGTTTTCTCGGCATCAATACCGAGCAGTTGAATGTTAGCCAATCCAACTACGGAAAAAGCTTCGTTCAATTCGTAATACTCAATATCCTCTTTGCTTAAGCCTGCCTTGGCAATCGCCTTAGGAACGGCTTTGGCAGGTGCGGTGGTAAACCACTCTGGCTCATGAGCCGCATCCGCATACCCGCGGATAATGGCCAATGGCTTAAGTCCAAGTTCATCCGCCTTCTCGCGGCTCATCAACACAAGCGCAGAAGCACCATCATTCATGGTTGATGCGTTGGCTGCAGTCACGGAACCGTCTTTCTTGAATGCCGGACGAAGGGCAGGAACTTTATCAGCTCTGAGGTTTTTGTACTCCTCATCTTCTGAAAAGATGATTGGATCACCTTTGCGCTGTGGTACTTCTAAAGGAACCACTTCGTTGGCATATTTTCCGTCTTTCCAGGCTTCAGCACTTCTGCGGTAAGATTCAAGTGCAAAATTGTCTTGATCTTCGCGAGAGAACTTCATATCGTCAGCGCAAAGCTCAGCACAAAGACCCATAGCTTGGTCGTTGTAAACGTCGGTAAGACCATCCTTAGAAAGGCCATCAATCATGCTGATGTTGCCGAATTTAGTGGCATTACGGCCCATCACGTAGTGAGGGACAGAAGACATGTTTTCCATGCCGCCTGCAACAACAATATCATTGTCGCCCGCCTTAATGGTCTGAGCCGCGAGCATAACCGACTTCATGCCTGAAGCACATACTTTATTCACAGTAGTACAAGGAACTTGATCTCCGATACCGGCGAACATGGCCGCCTGACGAGCAGGAGCCTGACCGAGGTTTGCCTGAAGAACATTACCCATAAATACTTCTTGGACGAGGGTAGGTTCTAAGTTGATTTTATCGAGTGCTCCTTTGATGGCTGTGGCTCCGAGCTTGGTTGCTGAAACCGATGCTAGCGTGCCACCAAAGCTGCCCATTGGTGTGCGAACAGCAGATACAATAACGACTTCTTTCATGGGGTATATGTGTGTTTTCTTGATCTAACTAAATAGAGTGACGCAAAGGTAGGGATTACTTACGGACTCAGGGGACTGAAAGACTGAATGAGACACTAAGCACATGGCTTTAGCCAGTGCGTTTTCAGATGGTATAGGGCAATAGGCAACAGGCATCAAGCTTGTGAATGGTAGTTTCAATAGTATTGGTCCTCCCCGGATTCTCGGCTAGCACAACGGTTAAACGGATTTAAGTTGCTCAGGGTTTTAAAGGGCTCAGGGAAACGAAGTGGATGGACAACAGGAATTAGGCAATGGGACTATGAGGCAATGAGGCTTTGAACGAAGTTGTAGTAGTTTCCACATTCCGGGCTCACGCTTTAAGCACATGGCTTTAGCCAGTGCGCTTTTAGATCATATAAGACGAGACGGCACGGGATAAATCGAACGGATTGTCAGATGTTCGGACTAGCGAACTCCTCAAACTCCGAAAACCCCTTAAACCCATTAACAGATTGTTCGATTATCCCTATTTTTGTGCTCCTCAAAAATGAGCGTTTCGATGCGGAATTCGAGACTGAGGTATCCAACTACACTATTGAAAAGATCGCTACATGTCTACATCTAAGATTATCTACACCATAACCGACGAAGCACCTGCACTAGCTACCCATTCGCTATTGCCCATCGTGCGTACATTCCTTGCAAAGGCTGGAATTGATGTAGAAACGAGAGATATAT
Source organism: Phaeocystidibacter sp. (assembly GCA_965659415.1). Taxonomy (GTDB): domain Bacteria; phylum Bacteroidota; class Bacteroidia; order Flavobacteriales; family Schleiferiaceae; genus Phaeocystidibacter. The sequence continues at coordinate 5,743 of CBFHVA010000021.1, read as the reverse complement.
CATTGGCTGGACGAATTTTGGCAAACTTCCCAGAAGCTCTGACTGAAGAACAGCGCATTGGGGATCACCTGGCCGAACTAGGTGAATTGGCAAAGACGCCAGAAGCCAATATCATCAAGCTTCCCAATATCAGTGCTTCCATTCCTCAGCTTAAAGCAGCTATTAAAGAGTTGCAAAGTCACGGTTTTAATGTTCCTGATTATGTGAGCGAGCCAACCAATGAAGCGGAAGCAGAGGCGAAATTTCGATATGACAATATCAAGGGATCTGCTGTAAATCCTGTGCTACGCGAGGGGAACAGTGATCGCCGTGCTCCAAAAGCGGTGAAGGAGTTCGCAAGAAGAAACCCGCATCGCATGGGAGCGTGGACTGCTTCAAGTAAGAGCCGAGTGGCCAGCATGACAGAAGGTGATTTCTACGGGAGCGAACAATCGGTAACCAATACCAATAGCAAGCATGCTTCCATTGTGTTCGAAGGAGCAGATGGTGCTACCACCATATTAAAAGATAACATTGCCCTTGTGCCAGGAGAGGTGCTCGATTCATCTGTGATGAACGTGAGAAGCCTCCAGGCATTCCTTGCCGAACAAGTAAAGGTGGCTCAATCGGAAGGCGTACTATTCTCGGTACACCTGAAAGCTACAATGATGAAGGTGAGCGATCCTATTCTTTTTGGATATGCCGTTCGCGCCTACTTTGCTGATGTGTTCCATAAATACGGTGCAGATTTAGAGGAAGCAGGTGCTAATCCAAATAACGGATTAGGCAATGTGCTTGCTGCTGTCAAAAGCCTACCTGGCGATGAGGCTCAGGCTATTGAGGAGGATATCAAAGCTGCATTGGAAAACGGTCCGGATATGGCCATGGTGGATTCGGATCGAGGAATTACCAATCTGCACGTGCCTAGTGATGTAATTATTGACGCTTCCATGCCTGCGATGATTCGTACGAGCGGACAAATGTGGAATGCGAAAGGTGAACAACAAGATACGTTGGCGATTATTCCAGATCGCTCCTATGCAGGTGTGTACCAATCGGTAATTGACGATTGCAAGAAGAACGGTGCCTACGACCCAGTTACCATGGGGAGTGTGAGCAACGTAGGACTTATGGCCCAAAAGGCAGAAGAATACGGAAGTCATGACAAGACTTTCCAAATGCCTGCGAATGGAACGGTTAAGGTGCTCAACGATGGCGGCGAGGTTTTGATGCAACACAACTTGGAGGCCGGGGATATTTTCCGTGTTTGCCAGACCAAAGATGCACCGATCAGAGATTGGGTAAAGCTTGCCGTGAATCGCGCGCGTACAACCGGTAATCCGGCCATCTTCTGGTTGGATGAGAACCGTGGTCACGATGCCCAGATCATAGCAAAGGTGAACACCTATTTGAACGACCACGATACTTCAGGATTGGATATCCGAATCATGAAGCCGGTAGACGCCACGCAGTTTTCAGTAGATCGCATCCGCAAGGGAGAAGATACTATTTCGGTTACCGGAAACGTTCTTCGCGATTACCTCACCGATCTTTTCCCAATTTTGGAAGTTGGAACCAGCGCCAAGATGTTGAGCATTGTTCCATTGATGAACGGAGGTGGATTGTTCGAAACAGGGGCGGGAGGTTCTGCGCCTAAGCACGTTCAACAATTCAACAAGGAAAACCACTTGCGTTGGGATTCACTCGGTGAGTTCCTGGCTCTTGCAGTTTCGCTTGAACACCTAGGTTCAAACTTTGCGAACTCGAAAGCGCTCGTGTTAGGGGAGGCTCTGGATAATGCAACCAGCACACTTCTGATCAATGGGAAATCTCCAAGCCGCAAGGTGAATGAACTCGACAACCGTGGTAGCCATTTCTATCTGGCCATGTACTGGGCACAAGAGTTGGCCAATCAGGATAGAGATGCTGAACTAAAAGCGGCGTTTGCGCCTTTAGCCGAGGCACTCAGTACTAATGAAAGCGCCATCGTTGAGGAGTTGAATAACGCGCAAGGTCAAAGCATGGACATTGGTGGATATTACCATCCAAACGATAAGCTAGCTTCTAAAGCTATGCGTCCAAGTGAAACGTTAAATAGAATCTTGGCGTAAATCAATGCCCAAAATGAAAAAAGAGAGCCTCAGGATTTCCTGAGGCTTTTTTTGTGGTGTTTGCCAAGTTGATTAGGAGGGCACATAAAGTGAGTAGTTGCTCGTGTACGTCTTCAAAGAATTCGGACACAACGATTCTAAAAATAAGTTAGAGTTTGATCATTTCCAACCTGTGATTCTTTCTTCTTTTCTGCGTTGATTTTTATTTGATTCTCTTTCTCCTCTCCAAGATCTCCTTTTTTGCCATGAGAGCCAATGACAAGCATATTGGATTGACTGGCCAGTAACATCTTAGGTATTTACTCCAAATAATGACCATCTCCTAACGAAACATTTCTTTGAATTTGCGCAACTTTGGTTCCGGCAAAGGCACGAATCCTCGATTCCAAATCCACCTCATCAAATGAGCCCTCATGAGTAATGTGCAAGAGATTAAGTGTGGCTTCTTCTTTTCTTGCCAAATCTGCAGCATAGGAGACAGCTATTTTCGAGGTTTCAGTAAAGTCGATTAGGCAACTTATAACTTTCATAGGGAGCGATGGTCATTTATAGGTAATGAGATAAAAGTAAGGAAAAACACAATGTGCAAATTAGAAATAGTTTAGTTGATAGCGACACTTCGTTTCGCTCCTCTTTCGGCAGAACTCAAGGCTTAGCTCCTTCGTAGCGTTCTGGTTTTTTAAAACTCTAGATCTTCGCTCGAATTCCCTTCGGTTGTTCGGACACCCACTAAAGTTCAAAGCTGGATTTTGTTAGGATTGCACTTCGCCTCGTTACTCGGCTTGTGTGATTCCGCCGGCCGGCGGATTCGTCGAAACTTGAAAATGGAACATCCCGAAGTTCGGGGCGACGCCACCTCGTTCCTCGGTGGCTGGTTTTTTGATTCACCAGCCTATATTAAAGCCAGCTTTATTGACAGTCGGGATTACTCCCTCCGCTGCGCTTCGGTCATGATCCCTTTAGGGGAGTCGTCGAAACTCAAAAACTACGGCTGCACCTACGTCGCATCCTAGTTTTTTAATGCGCCAAACTTCGATCGAGCAAGCTCGGCTCATTTTGTGCATTAAAAAACCCCACAACGCGCAGCGTTGCGGGGTTTTCAAGTTTCGCGGTGAGAGGGGGATTCGAACCCCCGGAACGCTTGCACGTTCGCCAGTTTAGCAAACTGGTGGTTTCAGCCACTCACCCACCTCACCTGAGCGGGTGCAAATATAGCACAAGATGGGTTTCTAGCAAGGAATTTTATTCGGGATATTCTACCCGTAAATGGTGAATGCTCATCAGCTTCTTTTTCAAGATCTGTCGAGCACGAGAAATCTCACCTAAGGTGATATTCGCATTGTCAAATTGCCCCTCGGTTTGTTGATTGTCTATCAATTTGTCGACCATATTGGAAATATCATCCGCCGTAGGACGATTTAAGCTTCGGGTAGCCGCTTCAACCGTGTCAGCCATCATCATCACCGCAGTTTCTTTCGAGAAGGGTTTCGGACCAGGATAGCGGAATTGACTCTCAATTTCCTGGGTCATGTCCTCATTATTCTCTTGTAAACTCCTCAAGTGGCTGCGGTAAAAGTATTCAACCCTCGCAGTTCCATGATGCGTGCGAATAAAGTCGATTACCATATCGGGTATACGACGATTTTTGGCTAGCACGATGCCTTCTTGAACGTGACCCACAATCATTTTAGCACTCTCAATGGCCTCTAACTCGTCATGAGCATTGATGCCGGTAGTCTGATTCTCGACAAAGTACAACGGGTTCAACATTTTTCCGATATCGTGATAAAGGGCGCCCGTTCGAGTAAGTAGTGTATTGCCGCCTATTTCGTCAATTACGCTTTCTGCCAGGTTGCCTACCTGTAAGGAGTGCTGGAACGTACCAGGCGCCTTTAAACGCAATTCACGAAGTAAAGGGCTGTTGGTGTCGCCTAATTCGAGCAAGGTGACATCCGAAACCTGACCGAACAGTTTTTCAAATAAGAAAATCAATGGATAGGCCATTACACTCAAAAGTCCGTTGAGCGCGAAGTACCCGTATTGATACAAGTGCGAAGTATCGTCCACATCTCCACGAATCAATGTAAAGGCAAAATATCCCAGTATGTAGACAATGGTGATTTTGGCAGATGCCAAGAACAGTTGAGCTCTTCGATACAAACCGGTTACGCTTACGATGGAGTAGATGCCTGCCGTAAACTGAAGGAAGATAAATTCGAAGCTGTTTGGGGCTACAAGCCCGACCATCAAGATTACCATCAGATGCACGAAGAGCGCCAACCGCGTATCGTAAAAGCTCCGCAAGATGATGGGTACAATAGGGAAGGGGGTGATGTACAGCAAATCGGAATTGAAGCGAATCACGAAGTCAGCCAAAAGGACCATACCTACCATGCTCACTAAAATGAGGGTGAGGCTGTTGTTATTCACAAGGATCTGCGGACGAAACTGTTGCAAAAAGAGATACATCATCCATAGGATAATCACGATGAGAGCAAAGTGTCCACCTCTGACCAGCCAGATGGAGGTGGGGTCGTCGGTTCCTTCTAGCGTACGCCTATACGAATCCAATCGCTGCTCAATTTGTTCGTCGATTACCTGGCCGCTATACACGATCATATCGCCCTCAGTAATGAGCCCTTCTGTAGGTGAAATAGCCCGTATGTACTCATTCTTGCGTTGTTGAGTAAGGTCGTTGTTAAAAACGATATTGGGACGAATGAAGTCTGGCAGGTTTACTCTCAAGATGGCTTGGTACGTAGAATCCTTGATGGAATCTAGTGACAGCGTCAACGTCGTAAAAGCTTCTTCAGAGGTCAGGAACGCGTTGGGGTCAACCGTTTGAAACACGCCGCCACGGGCTAAATACCAGATTCTGTTTTGGGCGTTGTTCTGCACCGGCATATCTACCACCCCTTTTTCGAATATGGGACTGAGTGCTGCGTCACCGAGTCTATAAAGAGTGTCTAGGTCGAGGTTCACTTGTTTCGCTAGGTCCGATGCTCTTTCACTCCACAAGGAAAATGCCTGGGCTTCTATTCGTTCTCTAAGCGAGAAGTAAAAAGGGAAATTCTTTTCCCATGCTTGTCGTTCTGCCCGGATATCTGCGCTCGACTTATACAGCGGATAGTTAAACGGAGCCTCCAAATCTTCGTGCAGCCATGGCTGACCAAGCTCATAGTCGTATTTCAAGCGGCCATGCTCAGGAAGCACGTAAAGCACTGCCAATGCCGCGACCGCAAACAGGAACAGATTGTATAGAATCTGGGAGTGCTGCTGCAGGAATAGGGTCAGTTTTTTCATGGAAGATGAATGCTATCGTCAAATGTAGGGTAGTTGCAGAGAAAGGGCAAGGGGGTGCCTCCCTTCGGTCGGCAAAGGGTCAATCTCCCTTTGGTCGATTGACAAGGTCCACCACGCTTCGCGTGCTGGAAAGGTGCTCCCGTTGGTCGCAAAGAGGAGACTTCCCTTTGGCGGCGGCTGATCGCACTTCGCTGTTGGCTTTTCGCACAGTTGTGGGTAACTTCTTCAAGTGAGTATTGACAAGGAGGTGTTGCTCGATGATCTTCGGCTAAAGGCTAAAGGCTAAAGGCTAAAGGCTAAAGGCTAAAGGCTAAAGGCTAAAGGCTAAAGGCTAAAGGCTAAAGGCTAAA
>CBFHVA010000020.1:0-25711 GCA_965659415.1 Phaeocystidibacter sp. | reverse complement strand
GTCTTCAACTTCTATTTCCACATTGAGGCGCTCAACGATATACTCATAAAGCGCTTCATTCTCGTTTTCATTGATGTTGATTTGTCCATTGTTAATTGTTGCAGAAGTTAGATTGGTACCGCTTAAAATCGCATTGATACCCATAATCAGGTCGAGTGTTGACACTTGCCCGGGTTGAACTTGAATGCCATTCACTTCGTCTTCAACCTCAATGGATACTTCTTCAGTGACCGTAACTACCATTGGAACTATCGTTCCTGCTGTGTCGGTGTAATCTGCCTCCAAATAGACCGAAATCATACTTGAGTCGTCTCCCATCTGAACTTCCAGCTCTTGGTAGGTTCCAGCCGGCACATTGCTCGTTGGAAACGACGGCGTGGATTGGCCGGTAATAAGGTCAAACTGGTACAAACCTTCGATATCGATTTCAACTTCTGTACCATTCTGGTCTTCATTCTCAAGCTCAACCTCAGTGACATTCACATATCCGTTTGTCAAACTGATTGCACTTGTTTTTCCAGATAGATCTCCTGCTGTAACACTCAAAGTGTAACCGGAAGTCATCACATCATCTGATTCACATGCTACTAGGGCCAGAATACTGGCTAATGCGACTAGATTTCTCATTGTTCTTGAAATTGTTTAAGTATGTTAAATATAAGCGATGATGAAGACTAAAACCCGCAAAGTCTACTTGATTGAAGTAAAACCCGAAAACGAAAAAGTGCTCAGGTTAATTCCACGCTGCCGATAGCTTCGAGAAACTCTTCGTCAACGCAGTAACGGATAAACACAGAAACGGATTAACGACTCGATTGGAAGTGTTCGACACAACTCCTGAAACCCATCAAACTCCTAAAACAATCATCTCGCTCTAAACTCATTCGGCGTCATACCCGTTTTGGCCTTGAAAAGCCTGCTGAAATAATGCGGGTAATAGAAGCCAAGGTCGTAAGCAATCTCGCTGATGCTGAGCTCTGTGGTAAGCATGGCTTTCTTGGCCTTCCCTATGAGGAAGCTGTTGATGTGATCTTTGGCTGAGTGACCTACCTCCTTGCGAAGCAAATCGCCGAGGTAATTCGCAGATACGTGTACTTTGTCGGCTAAGAAGTTCACGGATGGCTGACCGCTTATACCGATTTAACCCTCATCAAAGTAGGTATTCAAGGCTTCATCAACCTGAGTAACCACCCCTTTGTGAGCAGTAGATCGAGTATTGAACTGTCGCTCATAGTACCGACTGATCTAGTTCAAAAGCAACTCAATATTCGAAACGAGCACGCGCTGACTGTGATTGTCAATGCGCTCATCGATCTCTTCTCTAATCCGTTCCATGGCCTCGGTTACCGTCGCCTTCTCCTTGTCCGATAAGTGAAGAGCTTCATGTGTTTCATAATCGAAGAAACTGTAAGAGGATATCGTGTCACCCAATGGAAAAGGACGAATCAAATCAGCGTGGAAGAAAATAGCCCATCCACCTCCATTCGACATATTACTTGTATCCACCAACGTGGCCACCTCATGTGGAGGTGAAAAATTCATAAAACCTTCCTCAAAATCGTAGTGCTTCCTGCCGTACTCAATCCCGCAACTTCCACCTTTCAGCCAAATCTGGTAAAGACCGAGAGAGATCTGTGTTCCGGAAGGCAAGGGCTCTAGGACGGATAACTCCTCCCCTTTCAAGGCACTCACCAGCGGATGAACAGGCTTGGAAGCATTCATTTTCTCGTGAAGCTCCGTGATTGAATTAATCTTAATAATGGAATCGGCCATGGCATTCAAATTTAAGCAAAGGTGTAAGAATGGATGTGCCACCGATAACACAATTCACGGATACACAAACAGGAATTGAGAAACTCAACATGGTGAATAACTTCTGATAACTGTTGGGCTAAAATGTCCATGCTGAATGCGCTTGTACTAAATTTGCTACCCACAAGCATTGACGCCACTCCGTTACTTCAATGTGTAAGTCGGAAGAGTCAATATCGTCATTAGTTGTGTCAATGAGAGTTGACCTAATTTTGACACGGAATTAAGAGATTCAAAAGAATAGATATGAGCGAGAATCCAATCGAAAAACATGAATGTGTGATTATAGGTAGTGGTCCTGCCGGCTATACAGCGGCTATTTATGCTGCACGCGCAGATCTGAAGCCTATCATGTACACGGGAATGGAGCCTGGTGGTCAGTTGACCACCACTACGGAAGTAGAGAACTTCCCTGGTTACCCAGAGGGGATTGATGGTCCTGCGATGATGGAAGACCTCAAGAAGCAAGCAGAACGCTTTGGAACAGATGTTCGCTTCGGTTTGGTTACCGAAGTTAACTTCAGCGATAAGCCTGGCGACTACCACACTCTCGTTGTAGATCAAACCAAAACCGTCATGGCTCGCACGGTTATCATTTCTACGGGAGCATCAGCTAAATACCTCGGATTAGAGAGTGAACAACGGCTTTCTGGTCATGGCGTATCAGGCTGTGCCGTATGTGATGGATTTTTCTATAAAGGCCAAGAAGTAATTATTGTAGGGGGTGGCGACACGGCCGCAGAGGAAGCTACGTACTTGGCAAAGCTTTGTCCGAAGGTTACCATGCTCGTGCGTCGTGATGAACTCCGCGCTTCGAAGGCCATGCAACACCGCGTATTCAACAATCCGAATATCGAGGTGATGTGGAATACAGAAACCGTCGAAGTTCTAGGCGACCAGGTTGTAGAAGGTGCGCGCGTGCGCAACCGCAACACAGGTGAAGAAACGGTAATTCCTGCTACAGGGTTCTTTGTAGCCATTGGCCACAAGCCAAATACCGATATTTTCAAGGGCCAACTCGATATGGATGATGTGGGCTACCTCATCACCAAGCCTGGCACTACTGCAACTAAGCTTCCAGGTGTATTTGCCTCTGGAGATGCACAAGACAAGGTGTATCGTCAAGCCGTTACGGCTGCGGGTACAGGATGTATGGCAGCTTTGGAAGCTGAGCGCTATTTGAGCGAATTTGAACTAGAAGAAAGCCCTGCTGCTACACAAACAGCATAAGCGCTTTTTACTATAGATTTGAAACCCCGGCCCAATGTGTCGGGGTTCTTTTTTCTCCCCCACTCATCTATTTAATACCCACTTCAAATAGAAAGTGTATTTTTGACACTAACTATGAATGTAGATATCGATCCATCTGATTTTCACGCAGCAATAGCAACGAGTGTTGTAGTTTTTGGCTTTGACGGTGAAAAGTTGAACATGCTCATTTCCACGAAGGAGAACCATCCATTTCAAGGTGCTAAAATCTTGCCTACCATCATGGTGAAGGAGAATAAGCCAGTGGAAGGAACCGCCCGAGAATTACTCACCGCTGTAACGGGAGTGGATGATTGGTACTTAGAGCAATTGAATGCCTTCGCGAAGCTTTATAGAAATCCTGAAGGAAGAGTCGTAAATATCGCCTACTACGGATTGGTGATGTTGAACGATAAATTGCGCAAACAGTTGAGAAGAAAGGGCTATTCATGGTATAGCTACGATGAAATCCCACCATTGGCATACGATCATGAAGAGATTCTCGATTTTGGCAAGGAACGACTGAAGAGAAGAGTTAAACGTCGCCCAATTGGTTTCAACTTACTTCCGGAAGAATTCACGCTCCACCAACTACAAATGCTGTACGAGAGTGCTTTGGGTAAGACCTTCGACAAGCGTAACTTCCGACGAAAGATCTTAAACTCCAAGTTGCTTATCGATCTCGAGAAAAAGACGAATCCTTCTGCCGAGTTTAAAAAACCGGCTCAGCTGTATCGATTCAATGAGAAGAAGTACAAGAAAATGACGCTAAAAGGATACCCGTTCGTTTTCTAAGCCGACTGCTTTTGTCCTCTCAAGAGGTGAAGCTGTATCACCTTCTCCACAATTTCCATGTTTACGATACAAGGTCGAACCATAGGCTCACAATCCATAGGAATGAACATGATGTTCGGGATGTGCTCTACTCCTAACTCAGTAGCCAAATCTGCTTCGTCTTCGAGCTGAACTTCATAGAATCGTATTTGCTCACCGTACTTGACGCACAAATCACGAATTAGAGCATTAGTGGTTGAACAGCTCTCACAGTCCTTCATAGTGAAGTTGATTACCGCATGAACATTCCCTTGATAACTCCACATCTGCAAGTGTTCATAGTCGTGTATCTGATCTAGATACATCTGATTGGTTAAACTGATTGGTTCCATAATGTAGGCGGTTGGACCTATTATAGCGTCAATACGCAGAGGAATCCGCATTCATACATTTTAGAAAAAGAAAAACCCCCAACTTTCGTTGAGGGTTTTGAGGGTGGAAGACCGGGTTCGAACCGGCGACCTCCGGAACCACAATCCGGCGCTCTAACCAACTGAGCTACAACCACCATTTAAGGAGCGCAAATATAAAACAAAATGTAGTTGTACATCCAAACCCCTCTCACAAAAAAGTTGGCTTTCTTACGCTTACCTTAGCCTCATAAATGGAGAAGCTTAAACGTCAGCATTTTCAAGGCATAATCGGAGTCATCGCCCTCAGCGCCGTGGCGATTGCATTGCAACACTTTATTGGTGTTCTCGGGCAGATTGTGTGGGCTTTAGTCATTGGCTTCGTGGTAGGAAACACATCCAAAACTCCAGCCTCACTGAAGCCGGGGATTAAGTATTCTGAAAAGACCATCTTGGCTTACGCCATCATCTTAATGGGGCTACCCACCGGAGCGAGCTTTAGATCTGGAGTGCCATGGTCGGCCGCAATGATTGTTCTAACTGTAATAATCATTACCATTTTTGCAGGATTGACGCTTCATAAAGTGTTCAAAATCGACAGAGAAGCGGGAATACTCATAGGCATAGGAAATGCCGTATGTGGGGCTTCGGCTATTGCTGCGGTCTCAAGCATCATCAAAGCTGATCCTAAAAACACCGGAACCAGTATAGCCGTAATCAATCTATTAGGAATCATTGGGCTCGCTGTGCTTCCGCCTATCCTATTGGCATCGGAAACGCCCATACTAGAAGCATCTTTGTACACCGGCGGAACCATGCAAGCACTTGGACAAGCTGTTGCTGCGGGTAAAGCGATTGGTCCAGAAACTGGGATGTGGGCCACTACGATCAAATTATTTCGCGTTTCGATGTTATTGCCTATTGCATTAATCGTAGCCTTTTCTCTGAATAAAACGGCCGATGAACCCGTCAAGCTCTCGCTGATCCCCAATTTCCTCTGGCTGTTCATTGTTGTAACCGTTATTGGCTATTTCGATCTAATTCCCGAGTCCGTGGCGGGTAATATCAAAGTAGTGGAGAAAACACTCTTAACACTGGCTATGCTGGCTATAGGGTGGCAAATCCGAATCTCCAGCTTAAAAACAGAAGGTCCTCGAAGCATGCTCTTTGGAACCGTTATCTTTATGATACAGTTAGCCACGATGTTCATCCTCATCAAAACCTTCAGCCCTAGTTTTGGATAGAAAACCTCGAATCCTGCACCTTGCCAAATGGTATCCACATGCCAACGACCCTCAAAATGGGGTATTTGTGCAGCAGCAGATTCGCGCCTGCAGCTCATTTGCCAACCAGGCGGTCATCTATTGGGGCGTTGGACAAAATCTGGAACAATCCATCGAAATTGAACACGGTATACCTGTTCTACGGATGTACCTACCGCAGGGAAAGGGCATTCACAATATGAGCAAAAAGCTAGGCTCGCTTCAGCGCATCATTCGTGAGGAATGGCTCGGTGAAAAACCCGATATCATCCACCTTCACATCGCTGATAGAGATCAATGGGTTATGCTTGAATATGCCAAAACACAAGGCATTCCAGTTATCCTAACCGAGCACTGGTCGGGCTACCTTGATCATCGTTTCGATGAAAAAAGCACTTTGGCCAAAAAACTGAATAAACTCCTCATCAACCGAGTGGAGAGATGCACCAGCGTGTCGAATTTCTTAGCTGATGCCATCATTGAAAAGACAGGCCGGCAATCGGTTGATATTATTCCAAATTCAGTAGACTTAGAAGGCGTTGAGCCACAGTCAAATCGTGACGAAGGCCATTTTGGTGTACTGGCCGATTTGGATGACGCCATCAAAAACATCAGCGGGGTAATCAGTGCGTTTGCCAAATTTCATGAAACGAGCAGCTATTCCAAGCTGAGTATTATTGGCGATGGTGCGGATCGTAAAAAGTTGGAAAAACTTGTTCGAGATCTAAACATCCAAGATGCCATAGTTTTCCATGGCAGAAAAAATCATCATGAATCCCTCGAGCTTTTGGGTCAGGTAGATACGGTGATTGTGAATAGCCGAAAGGAAACGTTCTCTATCGTCTGCCTCGAAGCAGTGGCGCTGGGCAAAAAGCTCATTTGTACGAGATGCGGAGGCCCGGAAACTTTCCTGAATGAGGAAGTAGTGCTGTGGACACGCATCGATGACAACATTGATTTACTCGACAAAATGCAAGAAAGCATGTCGGTCGAAGTTCCTACTAAAGAGCAGCGTTCAAGACAAATAGCCCCATTCTCAACCACCCATATCGGTAAACAGTGGGAGGAACTATATCGAGAACTTATTAAAGGAGGTCGGTGATTTGATTCACGCCAATGGTACGCTCAACCATGAACCCTTCCGCGTAGCCGGCGCCGATAATACGCCCCCACTCCACCATTCTACCCTTAATAGAATCGTGAAATTGCTTTGAGCTGATTACGGTTTTAGGTTCTGTGCTTTTCGGATCATAGAACTGAGAAACGTGAGCGTGAATGGCATCCATCTTTACATCCTCATAGCCCGTTACGTCTACGCTGAAGTCGGCTTTCAAATCGTAAAACTGAATATAGTGGTACACCTGCTTTGGTCGGAATGCCTCTTGCGCTATGCCGTCATCTGTCGTTTCAATTTTTCGCAGTCCACTGTAAAAAGAACTCTCCACAACCAACTTCGACCCTCTACCATGATCAGGGTGGCGATCGTGCGGTGCGTTGCAAATGACCGTCGTCGGTTGGTATTTGCGAATCAATCGTATTACCTCGCGCTGATGATCTTCATCATTCACAAATAAGCCATCTCTGAAGCCTAAGTTCTCGCGGACATGAACACCCAACACATCTGCAGCCGCTTTTGCTTCAGCCAAACGAATTTCAGGTGTTCCGCGGGTACCTAAATCGCCTTGGGTGAGGTCTACAATACCGACCTTCAAACCTGACTCTACGGCTTTAGCGAGCGTGGCTCCACAGCCTAACTCCACATCATCAGGGTGTGCTCCAAATGCGAGAATGTCCAACTTCATATCAGTGCAATAAAAAAATTCCCAGCCGCAAAGGTGGGAATTCTTTTATTAATGTTCTAACATCAAGTGTTAGTTTCCTTCCGCGAAGTTTGTAATTACCTCATCTAAAGGGCTCACACCGGATGTGAGTTCTTTCACCCAAGTTCCGTTTTCATCCACTAAGAATTTATGAAAATTCCACTTCACTTCTCCATTGGAAACGCCGTTCAATTCGCTTTGAGTTAGCCACTGATAAACAGGGTGTATGTCATTTCCTCTAACTGAAATCTTCTCCATCATTGGAAACGACACGCCGTAATTGCGCGTACAGAACTCCCGAATTTCTGTATTGCTGCCAGGTTCTTGACGACCAAAATCATTAGATGGAAAACCGATTATGGTGAACTCTTCCCCACCATACTGATCATAGAGCTCCTGCAATTGTTCATATTGACCCGTATAACCACATCGGCTCGCGGTATTCACGAAGAGTACACGCTTTCCGCGAAGGTTTTCAAAATTGAAGATTTCACCCTCTAGTGTATTGACAGAAAAACTGTAAAAATCTCCTAATACTTGATCGGTCATGGCATTTCCAGATTGTTGAACATCCGCTTGAGCCAACGTCTGTGTAGACTCTTCAGATGGCGATGAACATGCCATTGCAAGTCCAACCACCGCGATAACTGCGTATTTCATGTTATAGACTGTTTTAATCGATAACCGAAGTTCGTAGAAATCGTTCAGAATTGGAGAAAAGAAATCTAGAAATGATAGCGGGCACCAATACTCATAGGAACTGTCTGCATAGATCCCGGTGTCAATCGCAAACTCTTGATGGCCGTTAGATTGGTTCGGTAGCCTACGCGTCCAAACAAAGACCAATTTTTGGCTACATGCAGACCAAACTCCGTGCGAATGAGTAAGTCCGTTCCCAAGGCCGATTTGGAGTGTGAAAATTCACCATTGCGGAAGTAAGTGGTACTTCTCGAAGTGAATACAGGTCCCGCTTCCACTCCAATATAGAATTGATCAATATCCCATTGTTTACCAATGAGTAGCGGCATTGAAATTCTGTAGCCTTCAGTTTTCAAACTGCTTTCAGATCGAGTAAAGAACGATCCCGTATCCTGTGCCTCACGTTGCACGTGGTACTCGTCGTAAACGGTAATCGTATCGATCTGCCAGTATCCTCCATTCTGATTGATCCAAACAGAATCTATTTCGTCACGAGCAATACTGTCGAGTTGATACCAATAAACCGCGCTGTAACGAGTTTGACGATTCACTGTACTCGAATTGAAGCTCGAATTCTCCCTGTTATAGGCTGCTCCAAGGGTAGCCATCCATCCTTTCCATTCCGCGCGCACTTCAGTTCCTAGACCCAGTGGCTGAACATCTAGAACTGTACCGGCCATTTCAGTCGTCGAGGCCGCATAGCTATAATCACCGTACAAAGCAGTAGACCAATGAATGACGTTCTTTCTGCGCACATCTCGTAAAACATCTTCCGAGGAACCGTTCTCATTCACTTCTCGTGCTGGTATGTCCGTCAAACTTTCCTTGGGTTCAATTAAGTCGGAACCTGAATCAGCAGATTCTTCATTATTGTCACCTTCCCCCGCAACTTGGTTGGATTCGGTGAGCACTTCACTTGACTGTGCATTTGATGTTTCTTGCTCAGCTAACGCGCTCTCTGCTTCTCCCGTTTCCGCACTGTTTGAATTCGTGCCAGAAGAGGTAGGTTGATTAGTTGCCAAACTTGGAGTGGTACTACTTGAAGAACTCGTTACTCCTCCGGAGGATACTACCGTTTCGGGCGATTCCGCTGATGTCGTTGACGCAGAAATCGAATTCATCGAGCTTGCCTCGCTGTTTGGATTCGACTCAGCATTGCTGACCACAGAATGTGAAGGTTCTGTTACTGCAATAGCTTCGAGTTCATTCTGTGCGTTCTGAACCGTTTGAATTTCATAAGTAGAGGACTCAACCACGGTAGGCGTATTGACCTCTTCTTCCACAGCTACTTCGTTGTTCTCGAGTAATGTTTCTGTTGGAGCCGTTTCCGAAAGAGCAACCGTTTCGGTGTTTTCAGATGCTTGCAACACTGCTATTTCCGCAACGGGTTCTGATTCAGACGTGTTCGATGGATTCACGAGGACTTCTTCTGGAACTGAACTTTCAACAGCAAAAGAACCTTGAGCTGCTTCCTGAGTAGAGCTTACTGATTCGCCAGCTTGATTAGCTTCTACTTTTTCAAATGAAATCGCATCCGCATTATGGGTCTCGGCCTCTTCAACGACAATTTCTTGTGGTACCGTAGAATCGATTGTACCGTTTCCATTTTCTGAATCGAGATAAAACAAGCCACCTATCAGAATAGAAAGTGCGCCGAGGCTTGTTCCGCCTATTCCCCAATTGGTTTTATACCACGGTGTAGAACCAGCCAAAGCAGGCGTTGCTTGGATGAGCTTTTCCATCTCAGCCCAATCCTGAGCGGTAGCCTGATCGTTGATTTGACCAAGCTTACTTTGGATCCACGATGCCAAATTACTCTTCATCAAATAACGTCTTTCAAATTATATCTACGAATCAAGGAATCTCTCAAGATCAACCTCGCTTTCTGCAAGAGTCTTTTACTTGTGCGAACTGAAATTTCAAGCATTTCTGAAATCTCCTCATGTTTATATCCTTCAAACTCATAAAGGTTAAACACCAACTTCTGACGATCCGTCAATTCACTCATGATGACCTCTACTTCTTCCGCGGATATACTCTCCAACACATCGTTTGAAATAGAGTCTTGCAAATCATCTCGAAAGCTTCGCTCCTCGTCGCTGAGCATGATTTGCTCATTGTAGTTCTTATTCTTTCGAAGCTCGTCAATGCAAGTTCGAACCGCAACAGTCATTGCCCACGGCAAAAACGGTTGGTCTTGGTCGTATTTTTCAAGGTTCAGAAGAATCTTCAAATAGCACGAATTCGCCATAGAACGAACGTCTTCGTCCTGACGTCGGTAACGTCGACACACCTTCATCAAGGCAGGAAAGCTTTGCTCATATAGCGCTGCTTGAGCACGTCGCTCATTCTTTAAGCAGCCGGCTACAAGTGGGCCAAATGTGTCTTTCCTATCCATGTACAAGTGTGAAGATACCGCTATTCGCTTGGATAGCCCCCACTCAATTATGCTAGGTATACTTTCTCCTACTGTTAGTGCTATTTGCATTCTTCAACGATAACTTTCACCGTTTCATCGTTGCGTTTCATGATTGTATGAAAATGAGATCTAGGTGAAGTTCTTGTGTATGTTGTACGCAGTGCGGGGTATTATAGGGACATCCTTCCTGAAATAATTTGGATTCAAAAAATGGGTATAACCTATCTTCGCAGTATGTGGAAAGAAATTGGCTTCTTAATTAGAAAGGATTTGACCCTCGATTTTCGCGAGCGCTATGCCATATTCGCCACCTTATTATATGTGGTGAGTACCACTTATATCGCCCATCTTGTGTTTCAAGACATCAATGATCGCAGCACCTGGGTGGCGCTCTATTGGGTGATTACGGTATTTGCAGCCATATCTACCGCCACGCGCGCATTCGGAAATGAATCAGCCCATCGTTTCTGGTACTACGCACAGTTGGTTCAACCTGCATCGGTAATCATGAGCAAGATGATTTACAACGTGGTTCAAATGCTCGTGGTGTCGTTATTTACATTTGGGCTCTTCCGGATACTTCTTGGCGATCCAATCGTTGCAGATGGCCAAATGCTGATTGTGATACTTCTCGGAGCGGTTGGCTTTTCTACCACGCTCACACTCACGTCGGCTATCGCCTCAAAAACCAACAACAATACCACCTTAATGGCCATATTGAGCATTCCTATTTTGCTTCCTTTGGCTATCACATTGGTAACCGCCAGTAATAAAGCAGCCCTAGGCTTACCTTACGAAGACAACTTGAGCTTTATGGCCGTTCTCGGAATGCTTGGTCTTCTTTCAGGAGTCTTGTCCTTTGTACTTTATCCCTACATGTGGCGAGAATAAAAAAAGAGGAGATCATCTGACCTCCTCTCTGCAACCGCCCAGATGCTAGCGTTAGTGCGCGAACGATCCGGCTATACTAATGATTTGCCTGATTCGCATCCCCAGCGAAATAAGATCCGGAAACTAACTCTAACAGTGGCTATCTAAGTTACGTTTGTAGTCATTCAAAAAGGGACAATACACCTTCATAACCCTTCTGTGCAAGCTGTCGTTTTACCCCTATTTTGTGTACATTTGGGGTGCTAAAATCAGAGTGCATTGGCTTTACGTAAACATTGGTGGAAGGGACTCGGTGTAGTGCTCGTTATTTACAGCATTTATGCAGGATTGATGAACGAAGTTCCTCGCCTTCCTATCTTGAATGAAACCATTCGAAACCTGTTCTTTCATGTCACCATGTGGTTCACAATGATCCCCATGATGCTTATTTCATTCATTCATGCCATTCGCCACTTATCCGGCAGCAATATCGGCACGGATCGATGGTCGCTTGTATACGCCGAAACCGGCATGTTATTTTCAATATTAGGCCTGCTCACAGGCATGTTGTGGGCCAAGTATACGTGGGGTGCTTACTTCCCACCGGATCCGAAGCTACAAGGAACGGCCGTTACTATGCTCATTTATGCAGCGTACTTTGTATTGCGCGGCTCTTTGAATAATCCAGATCAAAAAGGCCGCATTAGTGCCATCTACAACATATTCGCCTTTGTACTCATGATTGTATTTATCGGCATTCTCCCGCGACTCACCTCCTCGCTACACCCGGGAAATGGTGGTAATCCTGGATTTAACCAATATGACATGGACAGCAGCTTGCGCGCCATTTTTTACCCCGCCGTAGTCGGTTGGATTCTCATTGGTGTGTGGTTAGCCAACCTTCGATATAGAATGGAACAACTCAAAGCGGCTAAAATTGAATCTGAAGAAGACATCACACATGAAATACGCGATTAGTTTACTTGCCCTGTTTTTCTCGCTGAGCACCTTTGCTCAAGAGGTTGAAATGGCTGATTCCATGAGAGCTGATGGGAAAATTTATGTTGTTGTTGGTGTAATCCTAATCATTTTTGCGGGCTTAGTTGTTTACTTAGCACGACTGGATAGGAAGATGACGAAATTGGAAAAGGGAGATCGGAAATAATGAAGAAATCACACATCATTCTCATTGTTGTAATCGCTGTACTCATTGGTGGGATTCTTTCCACATTTGGAGATGCAAGCACCTATGCCAACTTTGAACTGGCCGAAGCCAATAAAGGCGAAGAGTTCATTGTAATTGGCAAGTTGGTTAAGGACGATGATATTCATTTCAATCCCAAAACCACCATGCTCCGCTTCACTGCCGTAGATGATTCAGGTCAGGTTGCCACGGTTTATTTCAACGAACCCAAGCCTACGGATTTCGAGCGAAGTGAATCCATTACGATGACCGGTTTTGCGACCGACACCGCCTTCATTGCTAGCGATATCCTCATGAAGTGCCCATCAAAGTACAATGAGCAAAATCGCATGGAAGGCAACGACAATTCCTACTCCGAGGATATCTAATCAGAAAACGTACCCCCACTTGGACTACATTGGTGAACACATATTGCCCGGCGAACTTGGTAGGTTTGCCGTAATTCTAAGCTTTACTAGCGCATTACTATCCGCTTTTGCCTATTCGCGATTTTGGGATAAGGCGGAGAACAGCGCATGGCGCAAACTGGCGAGAGCGTCCTATACCCTACATGCCATTTCGGTCTTTACCGTGGTGGGAACGCTCTTCTTTATGATGCTCAATCACTATTTTGAGTACGACTATGTTTGGAGCCATACTTCCCTCGAATTGGAATCGCGTTACATGTTTTCCTCATTTTGGGAAGGTCAAGAAGGTAGTTTCTTGCTGTGGATGTTCTGGCATGCCGTGCTCGGTTTCATCCTGATGCGCACCTCAAAAAAGTGGGAAAGTGGAACCATGTTGGTCCTCACACTGGTTCAAGGTTTCTTAGCTAGCATGCTGATGGGCTTATACTTAGGTGATACGCAAATTGGAATTAGTCCTTTCAACTTGATTCGCGAGTTGCCGGAATATGTAGGTCTGCCATGGACAATGAACGATAACTATCTCGCACTCATTCCGGAATTCCAAGATGGACGTGGATTGAATCCACTACTCCAAAACTATTGGATGACCATCCACCCACCTACTCTTTTCCTTGGGTTCGCATCTACCATTATTCCTTTTGCATTTGCCATTGCAGGACTCCTAAAGAACGATCACAAAGGATGGATTAAGCCCGTATTGCCGTGGGCCTTCTTTTCGGTGGGCATTTTGGGAATTGGCATTCTAATGGGTGGTGCATGGGCATATGAAGCGTTGAGCTTTGGAGGCTTCTGGGCCTGGGACCCAGTAGAAAATGCGTCGCTTGTTCCTTGGCTAATGATGGTTGGAGCTGCTCACGTTCTTCTGATACAGCGCAACCGCGGTGGCTCACAGCATTCAGCTTACATCCTGACTCTACTTTCATTTCTCTTGATTTTGTACTCTACATTCTTAACTCGTTCGGGAATCCTAGGGGACACATCCGTGCATAGCTTCGTTGATTTAGGCATGAGCGGTCAGTTGCTCATCTACTTGTTGAGTTTTGTAGTAATCGCTTTCGGACTTTACGCCTATAGATTTAAATCCATTAAAAGCGAATCTCAAGAAGACCAAATGTCGTCTCGAGAATTCTGGATGTTCATTGGTTCGATGGTGTTGTTATTATCCTCTCTGCAGATCACTTTCTCAACGTCAACACCAGTTATCAATGCATTAATTGGTCCCGATAGCTGGATTCCGCTATTAAGCCAAGAGCTCAGCGTACCTATCGACCCAGTGGCTCACTATAACCGCTGGCAATTGCCATTTGCTATTATCACGGCATTCCTTGTAGCCTTTGGTCAATTATTGAATTATAGAGCTACCGCTTCTGAAATTTTCTGGAAACGCGTAGGCTTTTCCGTGGCGGTTTCCACGGTCTTAACGGTTATCATCACCTTGGGAATGGGCTTTACCAATCCCCTCTACATCATTCTGCTTTTCACCTCAAGCTGGGCCATTGTGGCTAATGCGGATTTCTGGTTGCGTATTGGCAAGCGTTCAAAGCTCTTTGCTGGCTCCTCCATTGCACACGTAGGATTTGGTTTGATTCTCCTCGGAACACTCATTTCACAAGGTAAGCAACAGGTAATTTCAGAGAATGAAACGTACATCGCTGAGGATTTTCCCGCGAACGAGAACTTGCTCATCAATAAAGCTGACACTGTTGGCTTAGGGGAATACCAGGTCGAGTGGTTCGATGAATACCGCGCGAACGGAAATGTATATTTTCCTCTGCGATTCTGGGAACCAGGCAGTAACGACGTATCGTTTGTGTTAGAGCCCTTCATTCAGCTGAACGAAAGAATGGGTCAGGTGAGCGAACCATCTACAAAGCATTATTTGCATAAGGATGTGTATACACACCTCACCTACTTTGATGCCCGTGATTCAAGTGAACGATACAGTCCATGGCAACGTGAACAAGAGTTCCCAATGCAACCCAATAGACAAGAAATCTTGTATCGCCAATTCATGGTAAAGCTCGATTCTGTAGAAGTGTTCCAAATCGACACGATTGATGGAATGGTTCAAGGAGCAAAGATTGGTGCCGCACTTTCCGTAAAAACCATGGATGGGATGGTCTATCAAGCTATGCCGACCTACTCGCTTGACGTGGTTGGTGAAAGTCGTGAAGATGCAATTATCGAAGAGCTGGGGTTAAAGTTTAGGTTTGAGCGCGCCGATGCAGAAGCGAAGGAAATTGTAATGAAAACTTGGCTTGAAAAGGAAAGCGAAGACGATTTCATCATCATCAAAGCAATCGTTTTCCCGTGGATCAATTTGCTGTGGGTGGGTTGTATCTTGATGGGGCTCGGAACTTTTGTGGCTGTCTATCAGCGCGTACGAACCCGGAATTAACGGCGTAGGCAAAAGCCAGCCCGACGGAACCTCCTATATTCGCAACTATGATTTCGATTGTCGGCAGTGGAAATGCAGCATGGTGCTTAGCTCATGCCTTCTCGAAGGCGGGTGTTCTTGTTGATTGCATTTATGCCCGGAATCCTAAAGCGGGTAAGACGCTAGCCTCATTAGTCCAATCCAATTTTGCACCGTTAAGCGACGTCGCAAATTCAACTTCCAAGTACACCTTTTTGGCGGTATCCGACCATGCGCTTGAATCGGTGAGCGAACGATTGGGCACCAGTAGTCGAACTATTAAGTTACATGTAAGTGGCCCAGCCGCCATGAGTTCTATTCAGGTTGATGGAGAAGCCGTGGGTGTATTTTATCCGCTCCAAACCATGCGCAAAGGAGTTGAAAATGACTTTTCCAAAACTCCGATACTCATCGAAAGCAGTTCTTCGCATATAGCTGATTCATTAAGGGATTTAGCTTCGAAGCTTTCGAACGACGTTAGAGTGATGAATAGCGAACGAAGACTGGCCTTACACACCGCAGCGGTTTGGTTCAACAATTTCGTCAATCACATCAATGCCGAAGGCAATCGCATCCTTGAAAAGCACCAGCTCCCTCTCGAGCTAGTGAGTCCTTTGATTGAAAAGACCTCAAAGTTGGCTCTACAAGGGGATTCGTTCGAACACCAGACAGGACCAGCTATGCGAAAGGATCAGCTTACTATAGACAAGCATCTCCAATTGCTCGACGAGCCCCAAAAAGAACTTTACCGAACACTTACGGACAGTATTCAAAAAAGACATGAAGCAGAACTATAAAGAACTTCTCAACCACATCTCCACCTTTGTTTTTGATGTAGATGGAGTCATGACAGACGGAAGTGTTATTCTCATGCCAGGGCAACAACCCATACGTGCTTTTCACAGTAAAGACGGCTATGCCTTACAGCTGGCCATGCGAAAGGAATATCGCATTGCTATCATTACAGGCGGAAAAAGCGAAGCCGTTCGCGAACGCATGGAAGCACTAGGCGTGAAGGACATTTGGATGAGTTCTTCGGATAAAAAGGAGGCCATGGAAGATCTCTTCAAGATGTACGACTTAAAGCGCGAAAACGTTCTGTATATGGGCGATGATATTCCAGATTACGAGGCACTTCAAATGGCAGGTGTGGCTTGTACGCCTGCAGATGGCGCTCCTGAAATTAAGGCGATTTGCGACTATGTTTCTCCAAAAGCAGGCGGTAAAGGATGCGTAAGGGACATCATTGAACAAACCCTTAAAGTGCAGAAAAACTGGATGCTCGAAGGCGATCACACATGGTAAAATACTGGTGGACACTTATTAGAGGATGGAATGTGCTATTTGTGATGGCCATCCCTCTCATTCTGCATTTCGGCTTTTTGGAAGTCAGTGAATCCTTGTTAATCGGTCGCACCGATGCGAATGGTCTCGCCTATGAACTCGCTTTGAATTCATGGGACGCAATCTTTCTTGCACTGTCAATCGGTTGCATTGCCGCGGCGGGTAATATCATAAACGACATTCACGATCAGCATGCGGATCAAGTGAATAAACCGAATCGGCGGACTATCAACCTGCACATATCTGAAGAAACAGGAATAAGGGCCTTTGGCGGTTTTTCCATTGCGGGGATGCTTTTTGGGGCGGTGGCGTCCTACCAAATTGACCAACTTAATTACCTATTCTTTCACGCCATTTCCATTTCTCTACTGTGGTTGTATGCTATGGATTTTAAAGGCCGATTGCTCTTGGGAAATCTGATTGTAGGATTACTGGCAGGATTGAATGTTTGGCTCATAGTAGTCTATGATTTTCTACCTGCGGGAGCCCAACTGAGCGCTGAGCAAATGACGCATTTTGTCCTCATCTCAGGATTAGCTGTTTTTGCCATTTTAGTTACTGTAATTCGAGAAATAGTCAAGGATCTCGAAGATCGTGAAGGAGACAGAAGAGTGGGATATCGAACCATTGGAACCCAATTGAGTTTGAACGTGTCCAAAATCATTATTTCAGCTTTTAGTGCAGTAGTACTGCTTGGCTTAGGTCGCGTTTTTCTGGCATGGCAGACCGATACTATTGCATCAAACTTCGTGCTCTATGCTCTAATTGTTCCCTTCACCCTTCTCTTCATCTTTTTATTGCGGATGAAAGAAACTTCAGACTTCAAAAAAGGACAAAACTTTCTCAAAGGGTTCATGCTTCTTGGTTTACTAAGCCCTACTGCCATCTTAATCATCAATTTATGGATCAGGGATATCGTTTGATCTTGGGTTCAGGCTCCCCTCGAAGAAAGGAACTTCTCAATGAATTGGGATTTCAATTCGAAGTTCGAATTAGCGATACCGATGAGTCTGCTCCACCACACCTTTCGCCTGAGGAAACAGTGGAATGGGTGGCAAAATCTAAAGCTCAGGCTTTGATGCCAACTCTTGGAGATGAGGAATTATTACTCACGGCTGATACGGAGGTTTGGCAAGAAAATCGTCGTTTCGGAAAACCAAGTGACAAGGTAGATGCCATACAGATGCTGGAGCAGTTGTCTGCAACGAAGCATAAGGTAATCAGCGGTTTTTGCTTAGCCAGTAGAGACTCTGTTCAAACGTATCACGTGAGTACTACCGTGTTCTTTAGGTCGCTTTCCGTTGAACAGATCGAGCATTACGTGAACGTGTACCAACCGCTAGATAAAGCAGGTGCCTACGGTATTCAAGAGTGGATTGGTATGACGGGCATTGAACGAATTGAAGGTTCCTATTTCAATGTGGTGGGTCTTCCTACCGCAGAAGTTTGGCAAGCCTTGAAATCCTGGCCTAATCGAGCGCCGAACTTATAGATTATAGCCATCTGCTTTTATTATCTTGTGCAGCAAACGCACACTAGCTCAACGTTTCTAAATGGT
This sequence comes from Phaeocystidibacter sp., assembly GCA_965659415.1. Classification (GTDB taxonomy): domain Bacteria; phylum Bacteroidota; class Bacteroidia; order Flavobacteriales; family Schleiferiaceae; genus Phaeocystidibacter. The sequence goes on along the minus strand of CBFHVA010000020.1, from coordinate 7,468 downwards.
TGCACAAAATCGTCCGAGCCTCGGCATCGCACTAATCCCCGTCGTATTTCTCATCTCAGCACTGCTGATCAACGTGCATATTTTCACACGAGTATTTGATGATGATGCACTCGATGGGTCGAATCAAATCATCCTGATTCTCGCTGGAATACTTGCCGGATACCTCGCTTTACGCCAAGGCAAAACATGGGATGACGTATTCACAGGCGTAGCGGAGAGTATCAAGGAAACGGCCAAACCCATCCTCATTCTGTTGATGATTGGCGCTCTTGCCGGCGGCTGGTTGATTAGCGGAGTGATTCCGGCCTTTGTATACTACGGCGTTCAAGTATTAGACGCAAGTTACTTTTTGCCAGCTGCCATAGTGATTTCTGCCATTGTTTCTCTGGCCACGGGAAGTAGTTGGAATACCACGGCCACCATTGGTTTGGCCTTGCTCGGTATTGGAACCGCTCTAGGATTTTCCGCCCCAATGACAGCTGGTGCCGTGATCAGCGGTGCCTATTTTGGTGATAAAATGTCGCCATTAAGCGATACCACCAATTTAGCTCCTGGTATGGCGGGAACCGACCTGTTTACGCATATTCGGTACATGACCTACACAACCGTCCCGAGCATACTCATTACGCTCATAGTCTTCACCATCATGGGTTTGTACACCGATGTAGGAGCTACCACGGGTGGGGCCTTAAACATTTCTGATGCCATCCAAGAAAGATTCAATATTACGCCTTGGCTCATGATTGTACCGGCCATCACCATTACCATGCTTCTGATGAAAATGGATGCTATTTTGGCCATTCTAGCCGGTGCGGTTTCTGGAGGCATTTTTGCCATCATCTTTCAACCGCAAATTGTAGCTGAAGTCGCAGGGGTTACTGAATTGACCGCTTCAGCTGCCTACCTCGGCGTTATGAAGAGTTTAGGTGCAGGGGCAACATTGGCGGAGGGAAATGAGTTGCTTGAGGACCTACTTTCGAGTGGCGGCATGGGTGGAATGCTCAATACCATCTTCTTGATTATCTCGGCCATGTTTTTTGGCGGAGCAATGCAATCAGGAGGTTTTCTTCAAAGGATTTCGAGGGCCATAATCTCCATAGCTCATAGTTCTGCAGGCTTGATCACCTCTACCATTGGAACGGGCGTATTCCTCAACTTTAGCGCATCAGATCAGTACTTGGCAATTGTGATTCCAGGTAAGATGTATCGTGATATTTACAAGGAACGGGGACTCGCACCTGAGAATTTATCCAGATCCTTAGAAGATAGCGGAACTGTAACGAGCGCTTTAATCCCGTGGAATACTTGTGGCGCTTATCAAAGCGGTGTGCTTGGAGTCGCCACGGGCGAATACTTCATCTATGCGATGTTTAATTGGCTTAGTCCCATCATGAGTTTGATATTCGCGTGGTTCAATATAAAGATTCGCAAAATTGAAACTACAGCCAGCCCTTCCGCCGAAAATAACGAATCAGAAGGAGCGTAACCACGACGATAAAACCCCAGAACACCACGTAACTATACTCCCATTGGAGCTCGGGCATATGCTGGAAATTCATTCCATAAATACCAGCAAAAAAAGTAAGCGGGATGAAGATGGTGGCTATTACTGTCAACACCTGCATCGTATCGTTATTCTTTTGGCTCAACCTCGATAGGTACAGGTTTTCCGATGATTCAATCATTTGTCGATCAGCATCAATTGAATCAATCACTTCTGACGCGCTATCCTTCAAATCATTGTAGTACTTCTGATACTCAGGCTTTAGATATGAACTGTCACCTCGGTTTAGCAAGTTTACTGCGTCCTTAAGAGGTGATACCGATTTTCTAAGTAATACGAGCGCTCGTTTCAGAGACTCTGTACGAATGAGTAAATCATCATCTGGATTACTCAAAACTTCCTCTTGAACCTCCTCTATGTCCGCATCCACATTCTCCAGGAGAATAAAGTATTGGTCAATAATGGCATCCAATAAAAGGAAGAGAAGGTAATCCGCTCCTCTCATCCTAACCAAGCCGATTTTATGCCGAAGTCGCTCGCGCAAATTCTCAAAGATATCCGCTGGTTTCTCTTGAATAGAAATGATGCTGTTCTCGGTCAGAATAATACTTATTTGTTCCATTTCGAATGCTGTACCATCAATATCACTCAAGCTTTTTAGCGTGAAGAAAAGGCTATTGGAGAACTCCTCCACTTTGGGACGCTGGGTAGTGTCGAGCAAATCTTCCAGAATGAGTTTATCGATCTTGAAATGACTGCCAACCTTGGTAATGGCGTCCACATCGTGTAATCCGTGGATATTCAACCATTGGTAATGCGAATCGAGAATGAGCTCTTTCATGGGGCCTTTTAGCGAGAGATTCTTATTCTCCATAAAATCGTCTACTGACCATCTTATAATCTGAGCTTGAATCTCATCTACTTTCTTCTCGCCAACATAAATCAAACTACCCGGTGCCGTTCCTACTTTGACACTTCTCCTGGCCTTTCCCGATTTTTTCCTTATAGGCTGCGCTGGCTTCTTCATAAGAGTAAGTTACTCATTCGGTTGTACTTATTCCACACTTTCTCTAACTTGAAAGTATGTCTGAAGAAAAAGTAAAAACCTACTCCAACGGGGAAGTGACCGTTGAATGGCGCGGACACCTTTGTATCCACTCTGAAAACTGCTGGCGTGGACTGCCAGAAATGTTCAAGCCGAATGAGCGACCATGGATCCAGTCGGAGGGCCTTGAATCGGAAAGAATCATTGCTCAAGTTCACAAATGTCCATCAGGTGCATTGCGAATGGAAGGAGAAGAGCCCCTTGATAGAACAAAAAATCAAGGAAGTGTAATAGCGGCTAAACAACCTGCAAAAGTGGATTTGGAAGAAGGAAAAACCTACGCTTGGTGCGCTTGTGGACGATCCGGAGGACAACCCTATTGCGACGGCACGCATCAAAAAACAGATTTAAGACCGCAGGTATTTAAGGCCAATGAGACGAAAACCGCGTGGCTGTGCCAGTGCAAACAAACTTCAAATCCGCCTTACTGCGACGGCACACACAATTCGCTTTAGGAGATGGCCTCATAACCACCATAAAAAATGGCGAGCCAAACGAGGCCTTTAATCAGAAAGAATAGGAAGAGGGTAATGGCCGCAGCTGGACCTAGCTCTTTGGCTAAACCCTTCCAACCAGCTCGTTTGTAGACGGCTTTATACGTTGCTAATTTGCTGCGAATGCCCATGTTTCAAAGATACGGCACAGCGTATAGATGTGATAAGAAAGTAAGAGATAAGGTACAAGGATTTTACTCCTTGCACCTACTCTATAAAGGATACCGCGTGTAAGCCGGATTCTGTTATCGCCGAAGCGACCCTTGTCATTTATCTAGGCCAAACGTCACCGTTTGGCTCTATCTGCCTACCCCCCGACATTCAGCGAGCCACTGTATTCCAACGAAGTGGAGCATCGGTATACGCGACATTTCAACCCACGAGGTTTACCTAGCTGGAACGGTTACCCGCACCACTGGTGGTCTCTTACACCACCCTTTCACCCTTACCCCGCAAAAGCGAGGCGGTTTACTCTCTGCTGCACTTGCTGTCATCACCTTACGGTAATTCCCTCCAGTTAGGAGGCGCGGTGCTCTGTGTTGTCCGGACTTTCCTCTGATCAGTCAAAACCAACCAGCGACAAGGACTGCGGTAAATTTTCAAAGAACTATCTAAAAACAACTTCCGTTGCTCCTGTTCCATATTTCTGCAAAGATGCATCGTAAAATTCAACTCGATCCATCCCGGCTAACATTTCGGCAATTTTTTGTTTCAGAACACCTTTTCCTACACCATGAATGAGAATCACCTTGTTGTAATGTCCTTTTCTTGCTTTCTCCAATTGATGCTTGGCCACATTCAATTGATGGGTCAACTTCTCGTAATCCGAAAGATGTGAATCAAATTCAAGCAACTCGTGAATATGTAAATCAACTTCAAGAATAGGGCTAACCTTAGGCCTAGGTATATTGTGCCTTCGCACCAAGCGATCTTTATTCTCCGTTTTGGAAGACTTTAACTCTTGTTCAAGGTCTGTTTGCACGAGAACCAGCTTCGATTTGTTGAACCACCTTTCAAAGCCATCATTGTCTAGTATTAAAAAACCCTGATCGCCTTCGTTCACAATTACCCCTCCGCCGGGTTCATCTAGGTACCCCACCTTCGCGCCTATAGCCCATTCGGTACTAGGTGACTCTACAGGCTTACGTGCTTCAGCAGGAACCACATAAACGTCTTCAGGTATGATTTCTAGCTGATCCACCCACAACTCTCTATCATCATCGGTAGAAACGAGAATTCGTCCTCTTTCCATTTCGAGGATAACTCCTCCCCCTACCTCATTGAGAAATTGAAAACGATCGCCTATTTCCATACCGCAAGTAACAAAAAAGCCTCCCGATTTCTCGGGAGGCTTAGGATTAGTCTGTGACTATAATTAATGCAGTGTTACTCTGCGGTTGACGATTATATCGCCCGCTTGAACTTGCATGATGTACACACCCTTCGGCAGGTCGCTTAAATCGAACTGGCCTTCGAATGAATTGACTTGGCCGATGTGCTCTTCCATCACTCGTTGACCTAGGCCATTGAGAATAAACACATCTACTTCCTCATCAGTATTCAAATTGAAGCTCAATGTAACCGCACCGGTTGATGGGTTAGGGAATACGGTTAATGAACGACCCAAAGCAGATTCTGCTACTGAGATGTCTTCCACGTCGAAGGTATATGTTACCGTAGTGTCGCCACAATCATTCGATGCGAAGACCGTTACGCTCACACTTCCGTTCGAGCCGTAGGTATTCATTACTGTATCGCCATTCATAGTGATACCTCCACCGAAGTCCCAATGAACACTATCCGCATTGGTCGTTCCTGAATACAAGATGTAATCAGCAGAGGTCAACGTTGCCGTATCCTGAGAATGGCTAATATTCAATAGTGGTTTCGGACCATTCACGGTAGATACGCTCAATGGTGCATTGTAGAGGGTGTCACCGTTACAATCTTCACCGATCCAGAAGTCGTAGGCTGTACCAGCTGTAAGACCTGTTACGGTGTAAGGTGAAGTAACACCACTCACAAACGTACCTGAACCTGGTGTAAATCCAGCAGGACCGTATTGAATGATTGCACTACCTGAAGACATCCAATCCAATTCTACTGTAGTACAGGTTGCGTTTGGAGAAGAAATCATACTTGGAACAGAACATACACAGAAGTTATCAATGTAGTAGTTCGGGGTCTGTCCAACATTGGCTGCCGAATAGAAGTTAACCGCGTTGAAGCGATTAGCGTTATTCGAGCTGCCCAATGAGAACTGCCATCCTACTGATGTAGGTGTACCGTTCACTACGATGTAAGCTGTGTCATTATCCAAATCAATCACGTGATCTAGACGGTTCCATCCAGTAGTATTAAAGGTATACGTACCGATAACACCCGTACCGTTGGTACCTTGATTGACAGTAGCCGTTCCGTTGTTGTCCATGTAAACCTCAATGGCCCATGTATTCACGCCACCGGTGTACTCGTGAAGGATGTTGTAATAACCTCCGTCGTTTGTGCCTGAACCTAACTGGAAGTCGAATCCAACCACGTGAGTACCAGAAGTAATTGAATCAAACACAGCAACTACATCGCCGAATCCGTTTGTACCAGAATCGTAGAGGTGTAATGCCTGGCTACCACCGAAGCTTACAACTTCAGCATCTCCACCGTCACCTGCCCACGGCAGAACAAGGTTAGACACACCAGAAATTGGACCTAATGGATATACTTCGAAGTCGTCACAAGGAACGGCGCTCTTAGCAATCATGGTAGGACCAGCCCACATACCGGTATCATTTCCGCTACAAATTGGACGAATGTACATTTCATACGCCAAGTTGTTGGCAGGTAAACCAGTGAACGTGTAGGTATTCGTAGTTGCGATAACAGACGTTCCTGTGCCTGGAGCGAATCCGGCCTGACCGTATTCAATCTGATAGGTTTGAGGAGACGCTGTGGTATCCCAATCAGCTTGAGATCCAGTAGCCGTAAGATTACTGAACGTAATTGGTCCAACGGCAGGACAAGTAGGTGGTGTTTCCACTTTTACATCATCAATGAGGATGTCGTTGTAGAAGTAACCTGAACCTGTCTTATCCACATGGAACATGAACTGAGTGGTATCGGAAAGGTTATATCCCGCTAATGGAATATTCACCTTGAACCACGTTGCGCTATCTCCTTGGAAGGTGTACATATTCACTCAACCCGTGTTCGTCTTACCAGCCACGGTAATGATGTTATTCTGATAGGCAGGTTTGTATGCACTTGCTTCGGAGAACATGTAGAAGCTCAACTCAAGATTCGGTGTGCCTGCAATGATGATATCAGGCGAGAATAGCAATACACTATCCATTGACGCATCATACGGTGATGAAGCATCCACACCTACAGCATAACCACCGTTACCCGTGTGATCCGTTTGACCTTGAGCACTGTAATTTGGCCATGCTATGTCAGTTAACTTCCAGAAGGCGTTACCCGCGGTGCTGCCTGCTGTATTTGAAGTAGACCAGCATGGATCCAGTGGAGAACCACTGAAGTCTTCCGAATAAGGAACGCCATAAGCTGAACAAGCAGTTCTAAAGCAAACAGGCCCTACGATTGCACTTGTATCTGCACCACCAGGACAAATCTCAGAATAGTATACACAGTAATCTGTATTTCCCATCAGACCAGAGATGGTAGCCGTGTCATTCGATGAACTAACGACCGTACCTGTACCAATAGTGAAACCTGGAGCTCCATACTCAAGTACCCAGCCTGGTGAGCCTGCGTTTCCTTCTGTCCAGAACATTCGTGCTGAATTCGAAGTAATCATGTCAATTCCTCCCCCAGATGGGCTAGCACAAGCAGGCTGCTCACGAACGTTGAATAGGTCAATAGACATATCGCCAGCGAAAGAAGCTCCTCTCACACCTCTAAATCGAATAGAGGTAGTTGCTGAAGATAGTGAAGCAGGAATTACTACCGTACGCTCCGCCCATGGATCACTCGATGCAGTCATTTGTTGACCGATAATTGTATCAATGGAAGTCCACGTCATACCGTCCGTTGTCGCATCAACGTACATGCGATCGATATCAGAACCATAGAAGTGGTAGTAGAAACTCAATTCTGGAACCGTCAATGAAGTAAGGTCCATCAATGGTGAAATTAGAATAGCTTCATTTCCACTTGACCCTGAAGAGGCCTCGGTGAACAAATAGTTACCTGAGCCGGAAACGTCTCCAAGTGGACCTGTATTACCTGAACCTGTATTGTTGTACCTGATGTTTCAAGGTAAAGATACTTACCACCTGTGTGGTCAGAGGCTGGACCGGTACCACTGGAGCCAGTACCGTTGTTGTCAATCGTCCAATCAGGATCAGACGT
>CBFHVA010000019.1:29255-30641 GCA_965659415.1 Phaeocystidibacter sp. | reverse complement strand
CAAAGAAGAGACCCCGGATAAAGCGGAGCAGTTGCTCGATATGTTCAGTGATATTGCTTGGGAGAAAGTGCTGGAGAATACAAATTATGTAGAGCGAATAGGAGAGAAGGAATGGATGTGTGCATCATTTGGTGAGAAAGGCGCTCATATGGTGGTTTTGAGGTCGAAAGGGGGAGAAGCTTTACCCAACGTATTGGAGGCCAATGAAATTCGAGATGGAATCAAAGGTGGGAGCTTAGAACTACTTCAAGGAAACAAGACCTATGCGAAACTCAAGGAGCAAGAAGTATTCGAGCTCATCCAGCAAGGAGGCAAACCGAGTAAGGGAGAAAACTATAAGAAAATCAAGAGCGTGCTGAGCTGAGAACTCAACCGCGACTTGCTTGGTATTCAGCTAGAAAAGCGTCCCAGGCAGTGGTCTTGTAATGACCTTCACCTAAGTAGGTAGCAATAGCTAGGAACTCCGGAGCAGCCCGGTATCCTGGAACCGGTTGAATCATGTCGAGATTCTCGTTCAAGAATACCACAGTAGGATAACTCAATTTCCCTTGAAGCAAGGCAGCTGCTAATTCATGGTAACCTCGTCGTCCACTTGCAACGAAGGAAAACGTAACGTTTTTGAAGTCGATATCACGGCGTGCCTCACCATTGAACTTAACGTTGATGAAATTATCATTCATAAAGGCCACAACAGCCGAATCTTTGAAGGTGGTTGCATCCATGCGCTTACACCATCCACACCAATCTGTATACACATCAATGAACACAGGTAAATTTACGCCCGCTTTGTTCATTGAATCGGCTTGCTCAATAGTAACCCAGTTGATTTCATTGGATTCAGATTGACCAAAGCTCAGCATCGCGCTTATCGAAAAGAGCAGAATGAAAAGGTGTTTCTTCATGGTGTAAAATTACGAAAAGAGAAGCGTGCAGGGTGTTAACGGTATGCCAAGATTATCCTTACAAATTGCGCTTAATGCGTACTCGTTTCAAGCTGCTCGTCTTCCAAAGAACGTTCTGCATCTTCAATGCCGTGTGTCAGTCTTTTCAATCGTTTTAAGAACAGAAGTAATAGAATTCCAAAGGCAATAGTAAAACCTGTGATAGAGATAAACGTGAAGAGTTCTCTGCGGTTCACTGCCTCAAAAACAGATAGGGTTCCCGAATAGTTTGAAGCTGAAACTTCCAACGGTTCGGATGTAGGATCGTCGGATAATTCCTGAATACGCTCATAATCCCTTGCATTGGCCAAACTTAAATCTACTCGATACGGATTCGCTGGATTCGCTTCGTGGGTAGCTAGCACATCTACAAATCGAGCGCGTGCATCTGTCGATTCAAAATCGATTAATTCAAGCAGACTCCTTCCTTCGGTTTCAATATGTA
>CBFHVA010000019.1:0-29248 GCA_965659415.1 Phaeocystidibacter sp. | reverse complement strand
ATCTACAAATCGAGCGCGTGCATCTGTCGATTCAAAATCGATTAATTCAAGCAGACTCCTTCCTTCGGTTTCAATATGTAGGACCTCCTCTTTGAGGTACGCCCAAGCTTGCAACTCTATATTTTCAGCTTTGTTGAATGTACCTAAATCGGTTGCACGAGCAAAGACTTCATTCTCGGCAATCACTGCGATGTTGATGGGCTCTGTTTGAGAGGCCTCACCAATGGCACCAGCCACCTTGTTCCCAAGTCCTGTAGCGGCAAAGTAAACGCCCATGATAATGGAAACGTATTTCGCTGGCGCTAGCTTAGTGATGAATGAAAGGGCTACAGGTGAAACACAAAGTTCACCAAGCACATGAAAGAGATAGGCCGTCACCACCCAAATCAAACTGGCTTGTCCGGCCGATAGCACCTGTAACGAAGCTCTTGCCATGAAAACGAATCCCAATCCCATAATCATGGTTCCAATGGCCATTTTGAACAGAGACGAACTCTCTTTGCCTTTGCTTTTGCGCCAACTCCAAAAGTTGCCCACCAAAGCACCAATGAGAATAATGAAGCCTGCACTTAATGATTGGAACCACGAAGCGGGTACTTGCCACCCACCTACGAATCGATCGACCTTATTGGCCGTGTAAATGTTCATTAAACCGCCCGCCTGTTCATAAGCACCCCAGAATACAATGATCAGCAAGAAACTGAGTAAGAGCACCGCAAATCGATCTTTTCCTATGGAGGATAGTCCACGGTAGATGACCATCATTAATCCGAAAATAAACGCTAAGAAAATGACCAGCAGTCCATATCCGATATGCAGACCTGTTGCAATTCCTATTCCTAAAAGAATGAGTAATACCGTAGAATAGCGGCTGCGAGGGTCTCTGAAAATATTCTTGAACATAAGTCCAAATGAGTCATCTTCAGCTTGATCTGATTTTGTGGGAGGTTCGCCGATGCCAACTAGAAATTTTTGCCCATACATGAAGACGGCTTGACCAATCAGCATGCCTATTCCTGCCAATCCAAATCCGTAATGCCATCCAATGGTTTCGCCCACATAGCCTACTAAAAGCGGTGCAGTAAATGCTCCAATATTGATTCCGATGTAAAAGATGGTAAAGCCCTTATCACGCCGAATATCTCCAGCTTTGTACAATCCACCTACCATGGAAGAAATATTGGGTTTAAGCGCTCCAACTCCTAGAACAATCAAGGCCATTCCCATGAAAAATGCCCAGTCTTGCTCAATGGCCATAACGCCGTGGCCAGCCACTAGGATTAATCCACCGATGAATACACTTCGTTTTTGTCCCAACCATTTATCAGCAATGATTCCCCCAGGAATGGACATGATGTAAACCAGCATTGTATACCATCCATAAAGAGCAAAAGTGTCTGCCTCATCCCATCCCATGCCTGGATTAAAGGTCTCCGTAGCCTTTCTACCCACATACAAGCTAAATATCGCTCGCATGCCATAGTAGGAGAATCGCTCCCAAACCTCAGTGAAGAAGAGGATGTACAAGCCTATCGGGTGGCCGAAAAGCTGCTTTTTCATTGGGTCATTTACTGATGACATTCGGATGGGTTTAAGAAGTGAAGGAAGCTAAGGTACATTCAATAAAATGGCTAGAAATAAACAAGCCCTTCTATCGGGATGACAGAAGGGCTTGTGTTTATCCGTTTGGAATCTACTCGACTCCATGCATCAGTTTCTTCAAAGGCTTGTTGAAGACCATAATCAGTACGGAGAAGCCAAGAAGGACAAATCCAATGTTAGAGAACACGTCTGTATACTTGTTCAACCCCATTTCCATACGTTGCATTTTATGCTCCTTAAAAGCCTCAGGAAGGCTTGCACTTGAGCTGACATCTTCGATGGCTTCACGGAAGTAAATCCATGTTTCGATGTTGATAACATCAGCTTTTGAATCTGCTTCCAGCGCTTCCTTGTCAGCATCTAACAAAGACTGGTAGCTCGCTCCGAGAGAAGCCCAGGCATCTTTATTGAGCCACTCATTCGCTGAGGTTGGAGGATGGTTTAGACTTCTGTGTTCTTTCCAATCTACAAAGCTCATCCCTTCAGCATAGGCTTTGCGGAATTCAACCCAGTCTTGGATATCCATGTATTTGTCTACGGTGATGTTCACAGGCATATCCTCGGTTAGTGGAACCCAGTCAGAGAAGTTTACGGTTGCGGCGTCATTTGCTGCTGACATAACCGTTGTACTCAATGGGAAAGCCGTTTCTTGCTCTTCTTCACTTCCGTGTGTACCGGTGAGTGTGGCGATTTGTCCGCCTAAGAAGTTACCAATGGCAAAGCTCAAGAACCATCCACCCATAGCTGTTCCGGATATCTTCGCCGGGGCCAACTTGGTTACCATACTCAGTCCGATTGGAGAGAGGAAGAGTTCACCAGTGGTGTGCAAGAGGTAAAGGAATACCAATGTCAAAAGCGGAACTTGGAATCCTTCGGCCATGCTTAAACCGAGAAGGGTAACCAAGAAGCCTAATCCCAATTGAAGGATACCAAATGCAAACTTCATCGGAATACTCGGATTCTTACCCATTTTAGACAACTTCACCCACATTACACTGAAGATGGACCCGAAGAGTACAATAAAGAACGGATTGAAGAACTGAGTCATAGAGGCGGGCATTACCCAGCCGAAGATTTCACGGTCTACGTTTCTATCTGCAAAAAGCGTAAGCGATGTACCAGCTTGTTCAAAGAATGCCCAGAAAACAATATTGATCATAATGAAAATCACCAAGGCAATCATACGGTCTCTCCATACGGTTCCTTCCTTTGCACCCGCGCTAATGAGGTTATAAGCAACAAGTACAAACAAACCTAAAAGCAAGTATTGCAAGATTTCATTCTTGCTAATGAGAATGTAACAAACCGGAATGAGCGCCACGCTTATCAGTGTGATGAGGTGAACCATGGAAATAGGTCCGGCGATTTTTTTCTTTCCCGCTTCCGTAATGTCTAAGCCCTGTGCTTCCGCATAACGATCGCGACCAAACCAAAAGATAAGAAGTCCGAGAAGCATACCGATACCAGCAAGTCCGAATCCGTATTTGAAGCCATACGTTTCGCCTACATAGGCAACTACTGAAGTAGCTAGAAGGGCTCCGATGTTGATACCAATATAGAAAATGGTGAAGCCTGAGTCTCGCCGTGGGTCGTTCTCCCTATAAAGCTTACCTACAATAGTCGAGATGTTGGCTTTGAAGTAACCGTTACCAATGATAATAGCGCCCATACCAATGAGCAACCACTGCTCGGTACCCCCTAAAATCATAAACTCACCAATGGACATCAAGATGGCCCCGAGTATGATTGCATACCGATAGCCCAAGAATTGATCGGCCATACGACCACCCAGCACCGGAGCGGCATAAACAAGGCCCGTATACGCACCATAAATAAGCGCAGCATCAGCATCGCCCTTGAAAAGTGATTTTACCAAATAGAGCGTGAGAAGGGTACGCATGCCGTAATAGCAAAAGCGCTCCCACATCTCTGAGAAAAACAGAATATAGAGGCCTTTAGGATGCCCCTCTTGAACTGTAGTACTTGACATAGATTGGAGTTTATGTTTGTCGGCCGAATTAACGAAAATTAATCTAAAGCAGCTTGATTAGAGATTTTCCTGAATGAAACGCGTCATCTTGGTGTAAAGGTGATACCTCGTCATGCCACCATAAATACCGTGATTCCTATCTGGATAAATGAACAGATCAAATTGAACGTTGGCTTGCACCAAGGATTCAACCATGCGCATAGTGTTTTGAACATGGACGTTGTCATCCGCACTACCGTGTACCAATAAGTAATCGCCTTCGATGGATTTCACGTGGTTAATAGGAGAGTTGTCATCATAACCCGCCGCGTTTTCTTGAGGCGTGCGCATGTAGCGCTCGGTATAAATCGAATCATAAAATCTCCAGTTGGTCACTGGGGCAACGGCCATGGCCATAGTAAATACTTCCGCGCCTTTGGCCAGGCAATTGGAACTCATATATCCACCATAGCTCCAACCCCAAATGCCAATACGGTCTGCATCGATATAACTCAATTCTCCAAATGCACGAGCTGCACCTACTTGGTCGATGGTTTCGTAATGCCCGAGTTGCTGGTAGGTTACCTTCTTAAAATCTCTTCCTCTTGCACCCGTACCTCGGTTATCTACCGATGCCACAATATATCCAAGGCTCGCTAAGTATTGATAGTACATGCCGTTCATGGCATCCCAATCATTGGTAACTGTTTGTGAGCCCGGCCCTCCATATACGAACATCAAAAGAGGATATTCCTTGGTCTCATCGAAATCGTGAGGCTTAATCATCCAAGCGCTCAACTCCTGACCTTCTGCAGTTTCTACAAAGAAGAACTCTTTGGGCGTATAGTGGAAATTCTGAAGACGGGCCTTAACCGCTGCGTTGTCTTCCAGCACCCTAAGCTCTGTTCCATCAGCTTCGTGCATGGTAAATAGCGCAGGAGTATTTATGTTCTGGAAGGAAAGCATGTAGTACTTCATTCCCTCGCTAAAGCTGGCATTGGCAGTGCCTTCACCTTCACTCAAGCGCTCAATTCTTCCATTGCTGATACGTGCGCGGTACACTTCTTTTTGTGAAGGATGTACGGCTGCCGCTTGGAAGTAGACGTATTTACCATCTGTTCCGTAAACCTCCATAACATCCCAAGCTCCCCGGGTAATTTGCTCAGTATCTTCTCCATCCTCATCGGTGATGTAGATGTGATTATATCCATCACGCTCACTTGTGAAAATCAAGTCACCAGCCTCCGTAAATGCATAATTATCAGTTACCTCTACGTATGATTCGTCCAATTCGCGGAGATATTCTTCCACTTCGTAGTCTTCATCTGGTTCAACCGTGTAAAGCACCAATTCATTTTGATGACGATTTGTTGTGAATACGATTGCTTCGTTCTCGGGATTCCAAGCTACACGTGGAATATACTCGTATTCGATGTTGTCAAGTGATGTAACATTGTTACCGGTAGCTACTTCGTGAATATGGAAAGTTACTACCGCGTTTTTCTCACCCGCTTTTGGATATTTGAAGACGTCTTGAGAAGGATATAAATCTGTTCCATAAACGTCCATTGAGAATTCCGGAACCTCAGTTTCATCGAATCGCAAAAAGGCAATGTGCTCACTGTTTGGCGACCACCAAAAGGCCTTTGTAAAGGCAAATTCCTCTTCGTACACCCAGTCGGTTGAACCGTTGATGATGGCATTTGACTCTCCGTCAGAAGTGATTTGCGTCACTTCCTTGGATTCAAGATTCATGCGGAAAAGATTATTCTGACGCACGAAGGCCACATGCTTTCCATCCGGAGACAGAGAAGGGTATTGAACCCGCTCTTCTGTGATTGGTGTAATCGTGCGTGTGTTCATGTCGAATACATAATACTCTCCGATAGAGCTGCGGCGGTAAATGCTTCGCACATTGGCACCAATAATCACCATGTCTTGAGAACGATTGAAAGTATAAGAAGAGAAGTTGATTTCCTTTCCAGCCGCTTCCGAGATTTCCGACTTGCTAAAGAGTACGCCGAGGGAATCACCACTCGCGAAATCGTATTGGGCCACAAATCGGTCATCGTCGTTGGACTTAATCATGGTATAATGGACACCATCAGGCATAGACGAAAATGCTTCAGGGGATCTTCCAAAAAAGGTACCTCTAAATACATCTTCCAGCGTGATGGTTTCTTGAGCCGTTGCTTGAACCCCAAAAAGAAGTGAGGCCATCAAGGTTAATCGAAATAAGTTCCGATGCATATGTGTTACTTTTGAGTGATATTCAAATGGATGTCGGCCGAAAATACGCATTTCAATGGTTGAATACGAAGCCTTAGGGCAGGAAGATATTGCTAAAATCGCCTCTATCGTGGGTGTGTCCAACACAAGTGTGGACGAAGAAACGCGCATGGATTACGGTCATGATGAAACCGAAGACCTCGTTCAACCCCCTGATATTGTTGTGTTTCCCGAGAATACCCAGCACGTTTCTGAGTTGCTGAAGTATGCCAATTCAAGGGGGATTCCAGTAACGCCCATTGGAGCCAAAACCGGACTTTCAGGTGGAGCCCTGAGCGCGTACGGAGGAATCGGATTGAGCATGAAACACTTTAACCGAATCCTATCCATTGATGATCGGAACTTTCAAGCCACTGTTGAGCCGGGTGTCATCAATCAAGTATTTCATGAGGCTTGCAAGGAAAAGGGTCTTTTTTATCCACCCGACCCGAGTAGTTGGGGGAGCTGTACTTTGGGTGGCAACTTGGCTTATAATGCGGGTGGCCCCAAGGCTGTGAAATACGGAGTTACCAATCAATATGTGCTCAACCTCGAGGTAGTTCTGCCCAATGGCGACGTGATTTGGACGGGCGCCAATGTGCTGAAGAACAGTACGGGCTACAATCTCACTCAGCTCATGGTTGGGAGCGAAGGCACCCTGGGTGTCATTACCAAAATTGTATTTAGGCTGATTCCGTATCCGTCGGAGGATTTAACCATGTTGGTTCCTTTCATGTCTGCTGAGAAAGCCTGTGAAGCGGTGGCTGCTATATTCCAAGCGGGAATTACACCAGCCGGTATGGAGTTCATGGAGCGCGATGCGATTGATTGGACGTTGAAGTACGTGCAAGATGTTAGCGTGCCCATCGGCGATGAGGTTCAGGCTCACCTGCTCATTGAACTCGATGGAAATGATGCGGATGCGCTCTTTAAAGATGCGGAGATCATTGCACAGATTGTTGAGGGATTTGGAGCAGAGGATGTTCTCATAGCTGACAGTCAGGCTAAACGCGACGCCCTTTGGAAACTGAGAAGGCGAGTAGGCGAGGCGGTAAAAAGTCACAGTATTTATAAGGAGGAGGATACCGTTGTTCCAAGGGCCGAATTGCCCGTGCTTCTTAGAGGTGTGAAAGAGATTGGAGTCAAATACGGGTTTAAATCGGTTTGCTATGGCCATGCCGGTGATGGAAACCTGCACGTGAATATTGTAAAAGGAGATATGTCGGATACGGCATGGAAAGAGGAACTTCCCAATGGCATTCGTGAGATTTTTGAACTCGTAAAGAGTTTGGGAGGAACCATTTCTGGTGAGCACGGAATAGGCTTTGTACAGAAGAACTACCTCGATATCATTTTTGAAAGGGCCAATTTGGACTTACAAAGGCAAATCAAGCGTACATTTGACCCGAACGGTATCATGAATCCTGGAAAAATATTTCCAGAATAATTCTCCTTCATTTGCCTCTCTCCCTCTTCACTGATCATGCTGTTTGCCATTTTTCTGCTTCCAATCGAATGGAAGTTGAAGTGCATTATCCCTTTGTAGGATTACTCAATAAAAAAGACAAAGACCGATACTATCTCTTGCTTTGTGAAATCATGCGAAAGGTAGAATTGTCTGTAAAGGGGGTATCGTTGAGTAAATCAGACCGCATGATTGTGGCGGCACCTGCGGCCATTCTAACCTTGGGCTGTAAACAGTTGAACTGGAATCGATTTAAGCGGGTGTTTGTTTACCCTACATCCTATAAGAACCGTCGCACGGGTAACTATCACCACGGTGAAACCAGCCCAATGGGTGTAATTGTCGTGAATTGGAAAAGGGTGAAAGAGGGAATCGACAATCCAGATGATGCCCTGCATTTGCTTTATCATGAATATGCGCACGCGCTGCTCATTGTGCGATCACAATACAGAACGCGTGAAGACCGCAGGTTTGTGCGGACTTTTAATAAGGAACTCGAACCGCTCATGCACGCTGAAGAGATTCAGAACAGCCCATTATTGAGGCGGTATGCATTCACCAATCACCACGAATTTTTTGCCTGTGTTACCGAGGAAATGATGGAGAGAGCCGACTTACTCAAAGCTCATCATCCGAAGTTGTATGAGTTGTTCTTGAAGTTGTTGATGCTTGAAGATTGGGAGGATTTAATCTTAAAGCAATCAACGTGGTATAGAGCCTGAGAAATGCTATCTTTCAATGGCTACTTGAAACGGCATAATGTTCACTCATGCGTATTTCACAATGGTTGGGAATTGGACTCACAATTCTAGCTCAAGTTACTTTAGCACAACAACTACCCGATTTCAATTATCGTCCGGAATGGCCCAATCCTCCTCATGCACAAGGCGCTGGACCTTTAGTTGCACTTGATGCAGGTCACAATAACTTTCATACACTAAATGGCGGTTTCAGTGCCTTTGGAAACATCCTAGCAGCGGGCGGATTTGTGGTGCAATCTCATGAAGGTGGATTCGATGAGCTAAGCCTTGATGGAGTGGATATTCTCGTGATTGCTAATCCTCTCGACTATTCCAATGTGGGAAACTGGACTTTGCCTTGTCCTTCCGCTTTTACAGAAGAGGAAATGGACGCCCTTCAGAACTGGGTTGACGGAGGAGGCAGGCTTGTGCTCATTGCGGATCACATGCCATTTGGTGGAGCTGTTGCAGATTTGGCTGGTCTTTTTGGGCTTCAATGGTACAATGGTTTTGCATCTATTGAGTCGTCGGGGCCAGGTGACTTACTGTCTGAGGTTGATCCTTTTCTTCATGCCGATAGCATACACAACTTCAGAACATTTACGGGAAGCGCTATGGAACCTTCTTTAGATTTTCATTCATTGATGGTACTCAGTGAAGGCGATTTGAATCTTCCTAGTAGGGCTTGGAATTTCGATTCTCTCAACACGCGAATGCCTTTGGAAGGGAAATGGCAAGCGTGTTGGAGGACGTGGGGTAGAGGTGCTATTGTTTGTTTAGGAGAAGCGGCGTCTCTTACTTCTCAGTTGATTGGGCCAGACAAGATTCCTGTAGGTGTAAGCATGGAAAATATTGGAGGAAATTTGGGCTTTATTCAAGATATGTTTGTCGTATTAAGTCCTAATAATTCGGATCTTCTTCAAGCCTTGAATCAATTGCGCAAGGCAGAAAAGCTGCGTTTCCCAGAGGGTATTCCCGATATTCTTGAATTCTACACCGAGGGCACTTCTATCATCGGACCTGAGGGGCTCATTAAATGGGAGAACTTTCAAAAGGAGAAATTCGCATTCAACGACGTGAGTGAATGGGGCATGGAGGCTTTTGATTGGCGTGATCTACCAGGAGGTAGGGTGTGGCTTTCTGGTCGAGCAATATTCATCCACAATCCAAATGGCGAAGCATCGGTAGAGTTCTATTTTGAAACCATTTGGAGCGAGGTAGACGGCATGTGGAAAATGGAAGAAGTTTGGCTGCCGGGCAATCCCGACTAAACAAGAGATAACCTGGCGCAGTGAGCATTCTCAAAGAGCAGGATAGGGTTCAATGAGAATGAAACATTAGTCCCTTTCACTGGTGCTTCGTATCTTTACTACCCCCTTACATTCTAACATTTCGTATCATGGTGAAATACCTGAAACATTTCAGGCAGGATTTCCCTGCCAGTATTGTTGTATTTCTCGTGGCACTGCCATTGTGCTTAGGCATCGCGGTTGCTTCGGGAGCAAGTCCTTTGGCCGGACTCATTTCTGGCATAGTTGGAGGCATTGTTGTAGGCGCATTGAGTCATTCTCACCTCAGTGTAAGCGGTCCTGCCGCTGGCCTAATATTGATTGTATACGCGGCGATTCAAGAACTGGGTTACGAAACTTTCTTACTTGCTGTTTTGCTTGCAGGTGCTATTCAACTCCTCTTAGGGGTGGTGAAAGCTGGAATTATTGGCCACTTCTTTCCCTCATCGGTAATCAAAGGCATGTTAGCTGCAATTGGTGTCACGCTCATTTTGAAACAAGTTCAGCATCTCTTCGGATATGATGCCGATCCATTCGGCGAGATGGAGTTTTGGCAGGCGGACGGTCTGAATACCTTTAGCGCATTACTCAAGCCTTTTGAGAATCCTCTGATGGGACCTATTCTCGTTGGTTTCCTTTGTATCGTATTCCTTGTGTTATGGAATCTACCTTTTATACAGAAGCATAAAATGCTCTCGAAAACACCAGGTGCTCTCCTAGTGGTGTTGCTAGGTGTAGCTTTGAATGGCATTCTCATGCTTGTAAAGTCTGAATGGACAATTAGCAGTCAACACTTGGTGAACGTGCCAAATTTTGAAGGATGGGATGATTTTACTTCTCAAATAATCACTCCAAACTGGGGGGCTATTGGCAGCAAGCAAGTTTATGTCGTAGCGGTGACCATTGCCTTGGTAGCTTCATTGGAAACCTTACTTAGTGTTGAAGCAGTTGATAAACTCGACCCACATAAAAGAAGAACATCGCAGAATGCCGAATTGCGCGCGCAAGGGGTGGGCAACATGATTGCTGGTCTTCTAGGTGGCTTGCCTATCACTGCTGTTATTGTTCGAAGTACGGCCAACTTATCTTCTGGCGCGCAGTCCAAAATGAGTGCGGTATATCACGGTTTCTTATTGCTATTAGCCGTAGCCTTTTTTCCATTGGTAATCAGTTTAATACCGATGGCTTCACTAGCGGCAATCTTGATTATGGTTGGCTTTAAGCTTACCCGTCCATCTTTGTATATCGAACAGTACAAGCTGGGTTGGTCTCGTTTTGTGCCATTTATGGTAACCATCACGGCCATTTTATTTAGCGATTTGCTGAAAGGAGTAGTAGTCGGTTTAGTGGTAGGAACCTTCTATATTTTGCGTTCGAATTACCGCGTCACTACGCAATCGGATGAGTTGGAAGTGCAGCCAGATGGTCATCATCATATCACTATTCGCCTTTCAGAAAATGTGAGCTTTTTGAATAAGGCTAAACTTCAACTGCGTTTAGACCGAATTCCAAAAGACAGTTGCGTAATAATAGATGGATCTCATACGAGAGATATCGATTATGATGCGGCTGAGGTGATACACAATTACAAGATTTTGGCGAGTGAGAGAAACATTCAACTGGAGTTGAAGAATATTCCAGGTATTGAGTCCTACTACTTAGGAAAGTCGTAATAGCTCACACTCAGCTTTAAAAACAAAAAGCCCCGCATCGAAATCGTTGCGGGGCTTTTCTTTCATTGGAAACTGACTAGTCTTTGGGTTCGTCAGGTAACTTGTTCAAGTTTCCAATTTCATTCGCCGCGTGAAACGACGTGATAGTTTGATTGAGCATATCACTCGCCGTTGAAGGATTATTCGGGAGGAGGATAAGGCTACTCTTGCTGTTTTCACTTACAGCACTGAGCGTATCGTAGTGCTGGGTAATCACAATTAGCGAGGACGCTTCCTGGGAATTGATACCCACTTTATTGAGAACTTCAACGGATTCCTCTAATCCTCGAGCAATTTCTCTACGCTGGTCGGCAATACCCTGCCCTTGCAAGCGCTTACTTTCAGCCTCGGCCGATGCCTTTGCTACAATGCGAATGCGCTCCGCCTCACCATCGTATTCAGCTGCTACCTTTTCGCGCTCTGCCGCGTTAATTCGGTTCATGGCTTGTTTTACCTGCTCGGCAGGGTCGATATCAGTAACTAGGGCCTTAATGATGTCGTAGCCATAGGTATTCATAGCTTCTTGCAATTCTCGCTTAACAGCGATGGCAATGTCATCTTTCTTGATGAATACGTCATCCAAACGCAAACGCGGAACCTCGGCTCTCACCACGTCGAATACGTACGACGTAATCTGATCATGCGGTGATTGAAGCTTGTAAAAGGCGTTATAAATGGAGTCAGATAGGATGAGATATTGAACGGATACCTTCATCCGAATAAATACGTCGTCCTTGGTTTTGGTTTCTACCATCACGTCCAACTGTTGAATTCGCAAAGAGACACGACCTGAGATGCGGTCAACTAAAGGAATTCGAAACTGAATGCCAGGGTGACGAATGCTGTGAAACTTACCGAATCGCTCCACGATAGCTGCCTGCTGCTGCTTAACGATGAAAATTCCAGTGAGTAGGAACAGCACCACGGGTATGATGATGAACAGATTTGGACTGAAGGGCATAGTGTGATTTTTAAAGTTGAAAACGGAAGATACGAAACGGATAGTTGTTTTTTGGATGGTTTGAATGCTTGGAAATAAAAAATCCCGGAAGGAATAACCAACCGGGATTTCAATCACTTTTCTTGAGCTGCTGTTAGTCTCTACCCATCATTAAGAAAACGTAATAAAGCAAAGTGGTAACCGCAGCAAGCGCACTTACCAAGTAGGTCCTTGCGGCCCATTTCAACGCATCAGCCGCTTTGTCCTGCGTTTCAGGACGAGTAATGTTTGAATCCTTGAGCCAAACCAAAGCACGATTACTCGCATCGTACTCCACAGGTAAGGTAACCAGCGAGAAAGCAGTAATTACTGCCTGGGTAGCTACCAATACGGCCATTACCGTTTGATAATTCATAGAGAACGCCCACATCCCGAAAATCGCCATGAAGAATATTACATTCATGAGCTTTGAACTGATGCTTACCATGGGTACCATGCGAGAACGCATTGTAAGCCAGGCGTAACTTGTAGCATGTTGCACTGCGTGTCCACATTCGTGAGCCGCAACAGCCGCCGCAGCAACAGAACGCCCATTAAACACATCAGGACTCAAGTTCACTGTTTTGTCCTTCGGATTGTAGTGGTCTGTTAATTTACCTGGAGTGGAAATGACACGAACGTCGTGGATATGATGGTCGCGGAGCATTTTCTCTGCGATTTCTTGACCTGTTAGGCCGGCTTCCACGGCCACATGAGAGTATTCTTCAAATTTTGATTTCAATCGGTTCTGAACCACAAATCCGAGGATCATAAACACGATTAATAGAACTAACCAAATTCCCATTTGTATTCAAATTGTTGTTGTGTCTTTAAAATTACAATTCTCGTGCCTCGCATTCCATAGGTATCGATAGATTTGTATCGGAAATTTCAGATTATGAGTGAAAAACGGCCTTTAATCTTGGTGTGTAATGATGATGGAATCACTGCGCCAGGCATTCGAAACTTGATCGAAGTCATGAATCAACTCGGTGAGGTTGTGGTAGTTGCGCCCGATTCGCCTCAGTCTGGAATGGGGCATGCCATCACACTTAATTCTGCTTTGCGATGCGATCCACAGCAAATTGATGAAGGCCCTCAAAAAGAATACGCTTGTTCGGGAACTCCTGTAGACTGCGTCAAACTGGCAGTGAATGTCATCCTTCCTCGTAAACCCGATCTGCTTGTGTCAGGTATCAATCACGGATCGAATTCATCCATTAATGTGATTTATTCCGGAACGATGTCAGCTGCCATGGAAGGTGCATTAGAGTCCATTCCATCCATCGGATTTTCGCTGTGCGAATATGCATGGGAAGCCGATTTCAGTGCGGCATTACCTTTCGTAAAAAAGATAGCTGAAAGTACCTTGGCCAATGGCATGCCGCTTGGAACTTGTCTGAATGTGAATATTCCCAAGAACGAGGGTAAGGGGTACGAAGGAATAAAGGTATGCAGACAAGCACGAGCAAACTGGGAAGAAGAATTCGATGAGCGCAAGGACCCTCGTGATAGAAACTACTATTGGCTCACGGGAAAGTTCGAGAATTACGATCACGGTGAGGACACCGATGAATGGGCCTTGGCGCACAATTATATTTCCATTGTACCCGTTACTTCAGATTTCACAGCACATCACGCGATTTCCGCAGTGAACGGCTGGGATTTATCATAGTTACACGAACAGAGTTTTGAATAAACAACTTCCATATAGTCGTGGTGCTAAAGCACGAAGAAAGGCGAATATTGAATTGGTCATTGGGTTAATCGTCGGAATTCTGACTCCAATTTTTGGGGTGGCCGTGCTTTTAAGCGAATACCCAAATGTTGCACAAGTAGAAGAGATTACGCCGGGCAGTGTGAATTACTTGATGGTCCGTCTCTTTACCTTTGCAATCATTATAAACGCCGCGGTGTTCTTCCTGGGATTGCGATTTGATCGGGAACCTCTATCACGGGGTGTACTCTTTGCCACCATTCTGGTAGCTATCGTGGTTCTTTATCTAAAATTCTTCGCTTGATGAAATACTTTTTAATTGCTGGTGAGGCTTCAGGTGATCTGCACGCATCCAATTTAATGCGCGCGATATTGCGAAAAGATGCATCGAGTGAATTTCAGTTTTGGGGTGGAGATAAGATGGAGGAGGTGAGTGGAATCCAACCACTCAAGCATTACCGAGAGTTGGCCTTTATGGGCTTTATTGAGGTTGTGATGAACCTTCGCACCATCTTGGGGAATATTAAGCTAGTCAAGAAGCAAATCGAAGCGTTTTCGCCAGATGCGTTAATCATGATCGACTATCCGGGTTTCAACATGCGGATTGCCGAATGGGCCAAGAAGAAGGGGATTCATGTATACTACTACATCTCTCCTCAAATATGGGCTTGGAAGCAAAACAGGGTGCATGCACTAAAGCGCGATGTTACTATAATGCTCACCATTCTTCCATTTGAGCAAGCTTTCTATCGTCAATTTGATATGGAGGTCGATTTCGTGGGCCATCCGCTTTTAGATGCAATTGCAGATAGGAAGCAACCCACCGTTCAAGAAGTATTGGGCAGTGACGATGGCAGAAAGATAATTGCCTTACTTCCAGGAAGTAGGAAGCAGGAGATTACCTCTATGTTGAGTACTATGCTCGTGATGCCAGCTCGTTTCCCTCAATATCGGTTTGTGGTGGCTGGTGCTCCAAGTCAAACCGCGGAGTTTTACAACTCGCTCGGATTGAATGGCGCCGAATTACTCATGAATCGCACCTATGATTTGCTCTCCATCTCTCATGCTGCGTGCGTAACCTCTGGAACGGCTACTTTGGAGACGGCTCTATTTAATGTTCCCGAAGTGGTATGTTACAAAGGAAGTTCTATCTCTTACATGATTGCGAAACGACTCGTTAAAATCAGTTACATTTCTTTGGTGAATTTGATTGCCGACCGTGAGGTGGTCACTGAGCTCATTCAAGGTGAAATGAATCCCAAGCGACTTGAAAAGGAGTTGGCGGACATTCTCGACACCGAAAGGCGCCAAACCATGCTTGAAGATTTTCAAGTTTTAAAGAAACTCTTAGGCGGACCTGGGGCCTCGGAACGGACTGCTGAAATCATCGTAAACGATATCCAATAGACACTGTGCGCGCGATCTTATTTGTAGTATTTGCATTGACCTTCAATCTGCTTAAAGCGGAAGAGGTAAGAGTGCGAATATTCTCAGATAAGACGGTTTCATCAACACAAATTCGGGTTACGAAAGGTCGCTTTGCGTGGGTAGCATATTCTGCGAATCAAGAAGTGATTGACACAATCTCGGTGGCTTATGATACGCGAAAAGCCCTGCATGATGTTCGTCCGTCGTCATCCGACCTTGCTTTGAACCGTGAAGCGCTTTCCCTTGGGCGATATTCAATCCTCAGACTTGTGCCTCTCTCCGATACCGCATGGTTCATCATCAAAGGGGTGGGGCGCGAACGAACGTATGGAGGAGCGCTTGAAATTCATCGCAAAGGCGGCCAACTGCTACTGATCAATGAGGTGGATATGATTCAGTATATCGGTGGAGTGGTAGAGTCCGAAGTGGGACATTTTACGGAGCTGGAGTTTTTTAAAGCACAGGCCATTATTGCACGTACTTGGTTTTTTGCAAATCAGAATAAACACATTGAAGAAGGATACAACGTAAAAGACGATGTGAGCTCTCAGGCATATTACAGCAGGGCTTATCTTCAAAATAGCGCTACCATACTTCAAGCGGTTAATGAAACGGGCGACACCATTCTCGTGGATAATGCAGGTAAACCTATTTTAGGAGTTTTCCACGCCAATAGTGGCGGACAAACAGCCAATGCTTTCGATGCGTGGAGTGCGGATATTTCATACCTACGTAGTCATCCAGATACGTTTTCTGTAGCTGGAGAAAAGGCCTTTTGGCAAGTAACGCTTAACAAAGAAGAGTTTGTTTTCTACGTGGCACAAAAGCTCGGTTTACCGGCGAGCGATCCCAATTTAAGAGTGGCCCTTCTCGAGTACCAACCCACATCCAGGGAGGGCAGTTTTGAGTATCGAGGGAGAAAAGTGAAGTGGCGGGACGTTCGTCGCCACTTCGGCTTGCGATCCGCTTGGTTCAGTGTGTTCGAGAACGGCGACGAAGTGCTATTGAAAGGTCGCGGATTCGGACACGGAGTGGGAATGAGTCAGGAAGGAGCGAACCGAATGGCTCAGTTGAATTTTGATTGGCAAAGTATTCTTCAGCATTATTTTCCTGGAACTCGTGCTTTGAGATTCGGCGACTTGCCATAATCTATTGATAGATTGGCGGGATTAATGTCTCCTTGCCATGTCTTCTCCTCGTCCCGTATTTCGCATTGGTTGGCATGTCATTGCTTTTGCAGGAGGCATTTGGTGCGAAGCACACTTTGAATGGGTGCTCTCATCTCTTCAAATCGCCATATGCCTGATTCTCATTTATGTTCTTCTGATGGCAGGAGTTGTCGCGAAGCTCGGTATCTGTCGAAGTAGTCTATGGAGAGTTGGACTCATATTGGCCCTCATAGCTTCCGGATTTCTGAGATCTGAAGTAGATCGGGACTCCCTCTCTGAATCCTCGATCTTGCTTTATAAGGTGCATTCTCCGCTCCAGAAATCTAACAGCGGGAAGTCTTGGAAACTGGAAGTGGAGAACTTGGGTAATGCACAGCGTTGGCGACTTTATTTGCGTGATTCGGTTGCGTTGCCTGAAGGTTCTGTGCTTTATGTGAAAGGACACGCGCGCCGACCTACCCAGCCGATTTACCCGTATCAGTTCGATGCACAACTCTATTATTTCACAAATCGACTGGAGGGGGATTTGTTTGCAGAAGAATGTGAGTTGGTCTACAGAGAGAAGGCGATTAGTACGCACGAGTATCTCCGTGAGCGAGTGAATAGTTGGCCGGTCAGTTCCACCGTGAAGTCGTTTTATCAGGCGATGTTTTTTGGAGATAAATCGGGTATTGATTCACACGATAAACAGGCTTTTCAACAAACGGGCTTGGTGCATATTTTGGCCGTATCCGGTTTACACGTCGGACTCATTGCAGCTTTGATCAATGGGCTTTTCTTTTTACCACTTTTCAAGGTCAATCCCTATCGGTGGGTTAAAGAAACGTGTGTGCTCATCGGAATCTGGGCCTTTGCTTGGATTGGCGGAATGAGTCCTTCTCTTTTGAGAGCTGCTGTTCTTTTTACACTCATGTCGCTGGCCGTTTTTACGGGCAAAAAAGGACATACGGCCGAGGCGGTTTGGATGGCCGGTTTCCTGCTCCTCTTGTATGATCCGCGATCCATATACGACCTTGGTTTTCAACTCAGCTTTTGCGCGGTCTTCGGAATCGTATATGGGCATCAACTCACCATTGCGCATCTCTCTAAATGGATGGAATCAAGAAGAAAGTGGTTGAAAAAGATCATTGAAATAGCCAGCGTGAGCACATGGGCGCAACTCGCCACTTTGCCATTGGTGCTCTACCATTTCCACCAATTTCCTAACTACTTCTTATTGGCTAATTTGATTTTTCTGCCCTTCATCCCCGTGTTGTTGTTTTTTGGAGTGATAGTGCTTATTGCTGATTTTGCATTTGAACTTCCCAACGGGCTATGGGCGTGTTTTGATGCTTGCGTTCAACTTTTCTATTCAGGTGTCCGTTGGATGGCGGCGTTACCAGGTGTGTTGACTTCAGGCCTATTTCTGAATATTTGGCAAGCCATCTCATTATTGATCGCTGTTCTATCGATTATTCTTCTTTTAGCCCATCGAAAATGGTGGTTTGGACTCTTGACAGTGTTGAGCTTGATTTTGTGTTTTGTCAGTTACTCCGACGCTAAGGATTCTGCATTTGTACATCACTTAAATGGAGTAACCTATTTGGAGCTGATGAGCGAGCGTAATTCTGAAGTTTGGACCAACGACACGACGCAGACCGATTGGTTTCTGATGAATTCACAGAACTGGAGGGAGAGTGCGGGCGGAGATGAGCTTCAATGGAGGTCGTTTACTCCAATCATTTCAAGGGCCGAGGTCGATACCTTTTATTCCATCAATATTTCAGAAGCTCGGTCAATCTTCTACGCAGTTCATCCTTCTCCCGAATGATGGCAATTTCACCTTCTACAACAATGGAAATTTGGCCGGTTTCTTCTGAAACCAGGAGACAAACTGCATCGGTTTTCTCGGTGAGTCCTACGGCAGCACGGTGACGCAAACCGTATCGAGCAGGAATGGTATTATTCTCCGAAACGGGCAAAATAGCAGAGGCGGCAGTTACTTTGTCATGGGATACGATAACGGCTCCATCGTGCAGCGGTGCATCTTTAAAAAATATGGACTGCAAGAGTCTTGATCCTAGATTCGCATTGAGTGTGACCCCAGTTTGCGCGTAGTAGCCCAAGGGCATTTTTCGTTCTACAGCAATGAGGGCACCCGTTTTGGACTCAGCCAATTGTGTGAGTGCAAGCACTATAGGATCCACGTCCACTTCGCCTTCTTCCTGACGAAGCCATAAGAGTTGACGAAGGAATCGCCTGCGCCTGCCGAAGCTGCTCGAACCAATCACCAAGAGGAATTTCCTGATTTCTTGTTGAAATAGGATGATCAACGCAATAAACCCAACACCCAAAAACTGATCGAGAATATCGGAGAGCAGCTTCATTCCGAGCGCATCGAAAATTCGCCATGCTGCATAAATGAAAACAACCCCACCAAAAATGTATATCGCAGGAGTACCTCGAACCCATCTATAGAGAAGGAAGAGAATGCCGGCTAGGATGAGTATCTCAGCCCCGTCTATCCAGTGGAACGATTCAAGCATGTAAACTAGAATTGGCTTTTTGCATTGATTGCCACAAGGTACGCACTTCCACAGCCTCTTTCACGTCGTGAGCGCGAAGGATGTTAGCTCCTTTCATCAGAAGAGCCATGTGAAGTGCACTGGTTCCATTCAGCGCTTGTGTTGCACTGGTTTCGAGGGTTTTCCAAATCATCGATTTGCGGCTCACGCCAGCTAATAAGGGATGCCCTAGCTCTTTCAGATAGTCGAAGTTATTGAGTAATTCGTAGTTGTGCTCTACGGTTTTGCCGAATCCAAATCCAGGGTCTACAATAATATCGTCAATGCCCGCATCAATAGCCCCTTGAATTTTGGCTGATAAATCGAGGGATAGATCCTCTACAATGGACTGATATTCTGGGTTAATCTGCATGTTCTCCGGTGTACCTTGGATATGCATGAGGATGTAGGGGATTTTTAACTTTCCTATTGTTTCCCACATCTGCGGATCCAATGTGCCACCACCAATATCGTTTATGATATCCGCTCCGGCCGCAACGGCCTTTTCAGCTACAGCGTGATGATAGGTGTCCACAGAAATTAGCACGTTAGGGTATGCTTCTCTGATTTTAGACAGCGGTGATTTTAGTCGCTTCCATTCTTCATCAGGGCCAATTTGCTCTGCTTTTGGTCGCGTACTTTGCGCTCCTAAGTCCAGAACATCCGCCCCTTGAAGGATCATCTTATCCGCTTTCGCTAGTGCGTCTGAGTCATTTTCACTAGATCCGCCATCGTAAAACGAATCGGGAGTCACATTGATGATTCCCATAATGAGTGGGTTGGCCAAATCCAGAATCTGCCCACCAATTCGTATGGTCAGTTTCCTTTCTATTTTGGTATCTTTCGCACTCCAATTTTTCATGTAATCTCCTTGCGATGGATCTTTAACAGACTATTGCATCAAAAGTAGCAAATGAGCGATACACCTGCGCAATTCGACCAAGTCATTGAGGAGTGTAGAACCCTTTTTGAAAAGAAGTTGAAGGATTATGGCGCCGCTTGGCGGATTCTTCGCCTGCCATCTCTTACAGATCAAATCTTCATTAAAGCTCAGCGCTTGCGCAGTATTGAGGACAAAGGCACGCAGAAAGTAGCCGATGATTTGAGAGGGGAATACATCGGGATTCTGAACTATTCGATCATTGCCTTAATTCAGGTTGAACGAGGTGTGGCCGATCAAATTGACATGAATGCCGACGAGGCCATGGTGGAATACGACAAACATGTAGCCGCTACGAAGGACCTTATGATGGCCAAGAATCACGATTACGGAGAAGCTTGGAGAGATATGCGTGTTCCATCTTTTACAGATCTTATCTTACAAAAGCTGTTACGTGTTAAGCAAATTGAAGACAACTCAGGCGAGACGCTAGTTAGCGAGGGTGTTGACGCAAATTATATGGATATGATCAACTATGCCGTATTTGCATTAATCCAAATGGACGAAGCTCAGGTCTAGTATAAAAAAATAGAATGGGAAAGATACTCACACATTTTGCCCGCATCATTGTAGGCGCACTTTTCATTTTTTCAGGTTGGGTTAAACTCAACGACCCCATGGGATTTGGATTCAAACTCGAAGAGTATTTCTCGGATGGAGTGCTCGGTTTGCCGTTTCTTATACCATTCGCAGTTGGGATGGCCGTGGTCATCTGTATTGCTGAGATCATCTTAGGTTTCACATTGCTCTTGGGCATTTGGCAAAAACTTACCGTTCGCTTGCTGCTGTTGATGATTGTGTTCTTCACCTTCCTCACCTTTTACTCGGCTTACTTTAATAAGGTTACAGATTGTGGTTGCTTCGGGGATGCCATTCCGCTCGACCCTTGGCAGTCGTTTGGGAAGGATATTATTCTGTTGATTCTGATCGGTTTCCTGTTCTTCAATCAGAAGTACATACAGCCCATCGCAACGAAGAAGGCGGCCATCGGAATTACCGGTGTAGCGGTAATATTCTGCATTTGGATGAGCAATCACGTACTGAATCACCTACCCATGGTCGATTTTAGAGCCTATAAGATCGGAACAGACATTTCGGAAGGGATGAAGTCGGCCGAAGAACTAGGGCTCGAACCACCGACATTTGAGATACTCTTTACACTTGAGAATGAATCGGGTGAAAGGGTGGTAGTGAACGACAAGCAGTACATTGACGAAGGTTGGTGGGAGAAGTCAGAATGGACCCTGCTTCAAGACCTTACAGAGAATCTTCAGATATCGGAAGGTTATGAACCGCCAATTCACGATTTTGCCTTAGAATCGGATACCGGTGATATCACTGATTGGGTGCTTGCTCAAGAGAAGATGATTTTGGTGCTCTCTTATGAAATGGACCAGGCTTCCGCGGAAGGGTTAACGACTCTGGGGGAGTGGGCGTGGTCCACTGAAGAGGCGGGCTATTCGATTGTTGGTTGGACGAGCTCTAGCTATGAGGTGGTTGAACAATCTAAGCACGAGCATCAGGTTCCTATAGATTTTACCAATGGCGATGGTACGGCTATAAAAACGGTAGTTCGCAGCAACCCGGGCATAGTGGCCCTATCCAATGGAGTAATTCTTGGAAAATGGCATTGGAACGACATCCCTTCTGTAGAGGAGTTGAACGAACTCTATGCATCACATCCGTAGTTTCGTGGGCAAAATAACGCAGGGAGTGGGCGTCTTAATTGGCGTCGCGACTTTGGTGTTTGTTTTGTTTAATGTGCTCTCTGGCGATCCAGCTCGCATGATGCTCGATCAAAGGGAAGACCCTGAAGTATTGGCAGCCATTCGAGCGAAGTATGGATTTGATCAACCCATCTTAACTCAGTATGCATACTATCTAAACGATCTTTCGCCACTCAGTTGGCACAGCGAAGAGATAGAGCATTACACGCATATTGAGAATCATGGTTATCAGGGTGTGCCGCTTGTAGATTTAGGAGCGGGAGAGCTGTTTCTGAAACGGCCCTATCTGCGTGAATCATTGCAACAACAAGGTCGCGAGGTAGCTGACGTGATAGGTGAAACACTTCCCAACACGGCCATTTTGGCTATCGCGAGTATTCTCATAGCCGTATTTCTGGGGATTGCTATAGGCATCATTTCTGCCTTAAATAAAGATTCAGCGTTTGACCGTTTCTGGACGGTCGCAGGAACGATGGGTATGTCATTGCCCTCATTCTTCTCCGCTATTTTGATAGCATGGTTGTTCGGATTTGTATGGTCTGAATGGACTGGCTTAAGCATGACGGGCAGCTTGTACGAGGTGGATGATTACGGGATGGGGCGTTATTTAGCCTTGGATAATTTGATTCTTCCAGCTTTAACTTTGGGTATCCGTCCGCTCGGAGTGATTATCCAACTCACGCGAAGCAGCGTATTGGAAACGCTAGGGCAAGATTACGTAAGAACGGCTAGGGCTAAAGGATTATCTACTTTTGAGGTGGTGAGAAGACACGTGCTACGGAATAGTCTAAACCCTGTAGTTACAGCTGTATCGGGCTGGCTTGCAAGTATGTTAGCCGGTGCTGTTTTTGTGGAGTATATCTTCGGATGGAATGGCTTGGGAAAGCAGATAGTTGAAGCGCTCAATCAAAAAGATCTTCCCATCGTCATGGGCGCAGTTCTTACCATCGCGAGCATCTTTGTCGTAATCAACATTTTCGTTGATGTCCTCTATAAATGGCTCGATCCTCGGATTCGATAGTTAAAGTTCTAAAACTTTGGAATCCGTGTTCTGAGATTTCAAAATTTCAGAAGAGATGGCCTAAATTCGCTTCATTAAGTATTTAGCATATGAGAGCGAAGATTGTTGCCGGAAACTGGAAAATGAACACCGTGCCTTCGGATGGTGTCAACTTGGTTGTAGATATACTCGAGAAACTCAAGCCTGATTTACAGAAAGATACACGAGTGATTGTAGCTCCACCTTTCACGCATTTGATTGATGTGATTGATCATGTTTGGGAGGAGACGTCAGTTGCTGTTGCGGCACAAAACTGTCATCATGAAGATGGTGGGGCCTACACAGGTGAAATCTCGGCTGCGATGATTTCTGACCTCAATATTGATGCAGTGATTATTGGTCACTCCGAGCGCCGAGCATATTTCAATGAAGACGATGCGCTACTGGCCAAGAAAGTAGATGCCGCACTTCGCCATTCGTTGCTTCCTATCTTTTGTTGCGGAGAAATCCTCGAACAGCGAAAGGCCAATGAACATGAAAAGGTAGTTACCGAACAACTAGAAAATGCCCTCTTTCATTTGACTGCCGAGCAAATGAAGAATGTAATTGTTGCCTACGAACCGGTTTGGGCCATAGGAACGGGAGAAACTGCTTCTCCAGAGCAAGCGCAAGAAATGCATTTGGCCATACGCCGACATATCGCTAGCAAATATGGCAACGAGGTAGCCAATGAAATATCTATCCTGTACGGAGGATCTGTAAAACCGTCCAATGCGCGCGAAATCTTTAGTCAGCTCGACGTAGATGGAGGCTTGGTGGGTGGAGCTTCTCTCTCTGCCGATGATTTCGTCGGAATTGTTCATTCGATGTCTACCGCCAAAGGTGGATTGAAAGCGGTATGAACTACGTAAAGGTTAGTTTCCGAATTACCCCACTTGAACCAGGTCGTGATATTCTTTACGCGGAGCTGGATGAATTAGCAGTAGAAAGTGCTGTGGATACCGATCAGGGTATTGATGCTTTCATCCCTGAAGATGCGTTTAGGCCGATTGAGAATGCTCAATTCCCCATGACATCAGCTGTAGCAGAATTAAGCTGGGAAACTGAGGAGATTGCTCAGCAAAATTGGAATGCGGAGTGGGAGAAGAACTTCGAACCGATCAACGTAGGAAACCGACTTCGAATTTGTGCCCCCTTTCACGATAGCTTAGCGGATAAATTCGAATATGAGATTATCATTGAACCCAAGATGAGCTTTGGTACTGGACATCATCAAACCACTTGGTTGATGTGTCAGTATTTGCTCGATTTAGATTTGCAAGGGAAGGATGTGCTCGATATGGGGTGTGGAACGGCAGTTTTGGCCATCCTAGCTAAAATGAGAGGTGCAGCGTATACGGAGGGAATCGATATTGAAACTTGGGCTGCTGAGAATAGCGTGGAGAATGCCACTAGAAATGGCTTTGACGACATCGCCATTTTTGAAGGAGATGTTGACCTGCTTGGGGAGCGGACCTTTGACGTGATTATCGCCAATATCAATAGGAATATTCTCCTGAACGATTTGAATCGATACGTTTCCGTCCTTCGTCCGAATGGGACTCTATTGTTGAGTGGCTTTTATGAGAGTGATGTGCCTGTGCTCGAACAAGCGGGTATTGAATTAGGCATGAAACCCGAGCAAGTGAAAACGAAAGATAGTTGGGCTGCGTTGATATGGAACAATGACTGAAAGACATCATATGCATAAGATTACGCGACTCCTCCTCAACGTCACGTTTCTAATTTTTCTGGGATCCGTTCAGAGCTTCGGTCAGATCCGCTCTTTTTCTACAGAACCTCAAGCGTTCTATGACGAACTTACCACCTTCTTTGGTGATATGGATGATGTGGAATCCGATTCTGTGGAATCCGTTCTTGGACGCTTCCTGCCTGTGTGGACAGGCTTAGATGAGAATGCCAGACCTGGGATTTACGCCATGGCCAATAGCTTTTTGAGGAAACGCGTTTCGGGTTATGCCTCATGGACGCAGTTCTTAGAGGTGATTGAACACTTCCACTATGAAGAAGACCCTGACTTGTTTGTTACCTGGAGCACCGCCACAGGTGATTGGTCTCGGCGAGCGTCCAATCGGGCCATAGTCTCCTATCTAGAGAATTTGTCCAATACCTTTAAAGCAGAACTTATTTATACTGACCGCAAGGTTACTTGGAAATACTTCCTAGGTGAGGCACAATTCGTTTTCGATGAGAAGCCCTACATGCATTACCAGGATATCGATTTATATGGGTATTTCGGCGCTGATAGTACGCTTATCGAAACGACATCAGGGATTTATGACATTTTAGAATCCAAGTTTGTAGGGGAAGGCGGGCTCGTGTTCTGGAACCGTGCAGGCCTATCCCGTGACACTGTTTATGCAGAATTACAGAACTACAATATAGATCTATCCAAGACCTACTATGAAGCTGATTCGGTTCAGCTGTTTAGTTTGATTTATATCACAGAACCGATTTTTGGATCGTTTGAGGAGAGAATGACTTTGGAAGTGGGAGAAAGAGTGGTGAGCTATCCTCAATTTAATTCTTATGAGCGAGTGGTGGTTTCTGATTTTGTTCCCGGGGTTGATTATTCCGGAGGTTTTTCTGTAGCGGGGAATCGGTTTTATGCCTCTGATAATTTGCCAAGACAAGCCGAGCTTCGATTTAAGTACGATAATGAATATCTCGTAAAAGTTCGTTCTGAACGCTTTCAGCTCAACACCACTGAAATTAGAGGACAAGGGGTGCGTGTGGCCATTGCTTTGGGTGAAGACGATAGTTTGTATCACCCAAAAAGTGGAATGAAATACGACATTGAACATGCCACGCTCACGCTTACCCGTACCGATGAAGGTTTGAGTATGACACCTTACATCGATACCTATCACAATGTGGATATTTATCTTGAGCAGGTGGTTTGGAACATGACCAGTCCGCAAGTGTATCTTCAAAATATTGTGGGCGGAACCGAGAACACCATGGTGTTTGAATCGCAGGAGTATTACCGACAAGAACGATTTGACGCCCTCACCGGATTGAGTAGAAAGAACCCACTTTACGAGCTCCGAGCGGTAGCGCTTTCAAGAGATACCGTTGAACAGCATCTGGAAACTGTGGCCACTATGATGCGAATGGACCAGATTCATGCTGAGCGTTTCTTGCTCAATATGTCTATTCAAGGCTTTGTGAACTACGACCCCAATTCCAAGATGGTGAGCTTCAATGACAAGCTTTTTGATTACATCAACAATTCCGAAAACCGCCGTGATTACGACGTAATTCGATTCGTTTCTGAAGTGGGGAGAGGAGCAAATGCCAAGATTTCCCTTTTGAATGACGACATGGAAATCGTGGGGATTCGCGCAATCGCTGTTTCTGATAGTCAGGAAGTTGCCTTGTTCCCTGCCGAAAGGAAGATCACGATGCACGAGGGCATGGACTTTGACTTTGCCGGCAGAATTCAGGCGGGACGATTTAATTATTGGGGGCAGAATCACTTTTTTGATTACGACATGTTCCGCATCAGTATGCCCGACATTGATTCCATGCGATTTGCCGTGGAGGAATTCAGTGATGGTACGCGAATGCCAGGCTCACGACCGCGATTGGTGAACGTGAAGAATACCCTTCAGGATATCAATGGTGAGTTGTTGATTGATAAACCGAATAATAAATCAGGTAAGGTTCAGTATCACGATTACCCCATTTTCAAATCGGGCACCGGTAGTTACGTGTATTACGATAGAAGAAGCATTTATGATGGTGTGTACGATAGAGAGAAATTTTTTGTCGAGTTAGAGCCGTTTGAGATTGATTCCCTGGATAACACCTCTACGGAAGGACTTAAATTCGCTGGTGTATTTGTGTCGGCTGGAATTTTTCCAGATATGCCACAAGAAGTGCGAGTTCAAGAGGACTACTCCCTCGGGTTCAAGACTTCTACACCTATGGAAGGTTTGCCGGCTTACGGAGGAAAAGGGCGCTTTTACAATGATTTGCAACTGTCAAATGATGGTTTAGTGGGTACAGGTACTGTCACCTACATCACGAGTACGGCGGTAGGACAAGCATTTACGTTCTTCCCAGATAGTACCAATGGTTTGGCCGATACCTATGTTGCAGAAGAGCGCATTGGACAAGTGAGCACTCCACCCGCAGAAGGTGAATATCTGGATATCAATTGGCGACCCTACGAAGATGTGCTGTTCGCATCTTCTACCTCCGAGCCGATTCGAATGTATCAGTCGGACGTGAATATGACGGCCAAAGGGACCATAGCCTATGGGGCTTATGACATGGGCGGGAATGCCACTTTAGATTTCCTCGATGCGCAAACCCGATCGAGGAATTACACCTTCTACAACCGGTCGTTTGAGGCGGAGAGCCTGAATTTTAAGGTGCGAAAAGATGCTGCTTCGGATTGGGCCTTCAGGATGAACGATGCGTATGGTGAGGTTGATTTCAATTTGATGTCGGGCGACTTTACCTTGAACAACGGTGAAACCTACATGGAATTCACGACTAATGAGTACATCACCTGGATGGATCATGCCGAATGGGACATACAGGCCAAGACGATTGAGGTAGATCACATCGGTGGTGGTTTGAGTCCGATGGTGAGCACGCATCGTAGACAGGATTCCCTCCATTTTGATGCGATGTCTGCCAAGTTTGCCTTGGAGCCAAGTTTATTGGAAGCCTTTGAGGTTCCACATATGGACGTGGCGGATTCGAGAATTTTTCCGGACAGTGGATATGTGGCTATTGATCCAGAGGCGGATATGAGG
Source organism: Phaeocystidibacter sp. (assembly GCA_965659415.1). Classification (GTDB taxonomy): domain Bacteria; phylum Bacteroidota; class Bacteroidia; order Flavobacteriales; family Schleiferiaceae; genus Phaeocystidibacter. The sequence continues at coordinate 1,871 of CBFHVA010000019.1, read as the reverse complement.
CGATTGGACAATGCGCGTTTAACGGCCAATCGATATTTGAAGCATCACAACTTTTACAACGGGAAATTCAAAGTACACGGCAGAAACCGTTATAACGGGAACGCCGAATATGAGTACTTGGATGAGGATGGTACGGCATGGCCGCTTTACTTCGAACAAATTCGCGTAGATACGGGAGGTACTACGGTAGGATTCGCCAATGTGGACAGGGAAGATGGATTCTATTTGAGCTCCTTCTTTGGCTATTACGGAAAGGTGAATTTAAGAGCTCCTGAACGACTCTTGACCTATGACGGATACTTGTTGATTCAGCACACCTGCGACAACTTGGAAACGGATTGGTTTGCCTTTGAAAGCGAGGTTGACCCGAAAAACATCGTCATTGATCTACCAGAAGATAATCCGCGAACGCGACAGGATGATGTGTTCAATGGCATCTACTTAGCTCCTGATAGCACGAGTATTTATACCGGATTCCTGAATAAAGATGCCTCGCGCGTGGACAAGGAAATCATTTCTGCCACGGGTGTGTTGTTCTACGACAAAACCTTGAACAGTTATGTGATTACCACGCGTACGCGTTTACAGGACGAATCCAAACCTGTGAACTACGTGGCATTTAACAACCGCGATTGTGTAATGACTGGCAAGGGCAAAATCACTTTATCGAATGATTTGGGTCGTGTGACCTTGGATGCCTACGGCACTGCTGAACACGACTTGCGCAGTGATTTACTGACTTTGGATTTAACCGCGGCATATGACTTCTACTTTAGTGAGGAATTGATGGAGGCCATTGCCGGCGAGATTAATGCTGAATCGCTTCCAAGTGTTCGGTTAGACCGCGAGGCTTACCAAATTGGCATGAGCTATCAGTGGGAGGATGAAGAAGACTTGGCAGAGTACTACGAAGCCGTGCAAAACTTTGGTGCTCCAGAGAAGGTGCCAGATGAATTGGAGAATACGATTTACTTCACGGAGTTGACGCTCTTTTGGGATGAAGAAATGAGCGCTTTTGTGAACGATGGCGAGATTGGCATTGGTCACATTGGCGAGGTACAAGTCAACAAAAAAGTAGACGGCATTTTTGAACTCCGACAACGTCGTCGACGTTATGAATTATATCTCTACTTAGAGCCTGATAACGACTACTATTACTTCCAGTATCAACGTAATAACATGCAGTTCTTCACTTCAAAACGGGAGGTGTTAGACATCTTGTTACAAGTTGAGAACGAAGATCGAGGCTTGGAGAGAGAGGATAACCTACCATCGTATGTGTACAGTCAAACGAGTCGTGGAAGGGTCAACTTATTCTTGCGCAGGCATGAATAAACGCGGGCAGTATTCACGGTTAGCAGAGTTGAAAAAAGGAATGGGAAGTGTGATAGAGATGAGAGTTGATTTGGCCTTTAATCCTGAACCTGGAGAGCAGGGGAAGGTTCAAGTGGACGTATTAGAAGCTGAGGATAAGGAGAACGTGATTGTATTGTACAACGACGAAGTAAACACCTTTGATCACGTCATTGATTGCCTCATCGCGGTTTGTGAACACACTGAGGAACAGGCCCAACAATGTGCGATGATTACGCACTACAAAGGTAAGTGTGAAGTCCTCAGCGGGAGCTTCAAAGAACTGGAGCCTCGGTGCAGTTCTTTACTTGAAAATGGATTATCTGCAGAAATTCATTAAAGCACTTGCCAGAATATTTCACGTGCGTATATTTGCAGCCTCGTAAGCAACAGACCTGCTTATGAGCACCGGCTGGACAGCCGATCACATATACAAAGGCTCCGTAGCTTAACTGGATAGAGCACCTGACTACGGATCAGGAGGTTCGGGGTTCGAATCCCTGCGGGGTCACAAAAAA
>CBFHVA010000018.1:0-33717 GCA_965659415.1 Phaeocystidibacter sp. | reverse complement strand
TCCAGTTGTTCTTCTCTTTTCACTACCTCAACGAACCGAATGATTCAAGAGGCCGAACTTGTAAACGCTCCCATAAACGACACTATTTCGTGTAGAAATGAAATGGGATTATACGTAGTATATGTCCAAATCAACAATCAAGAGGAGCCGTTGGAGTTCATCTTCGACACAGGTGCCAACTTGACGGTGGTAAGCAAGGAGGCAGCCGACCGGCTGGGGCTTGAACCCGACGGAGAAATCAGCCTAGGTGACTCCAAGAATCAGAGGCAGAACATCAACTTAACGATGATTGACACCCTTCAATTGGGAGAGGGACTGTATACGAATATCATCGCAGCGATAGTTGAGTATCCTGAGAAGAGCACTATTCGCTGTATTGCCAAGGATGGGATTCTCGGATATCACGTCATCCGCCAGTTACAATGGTCCATTCATCCAGGCGACACGCTAATGATAGGATCTACTGCAGATATGCGCGGTGATGGTGTATTCAACACCATGAGAATGAGAGGATGGAAATCTCCTCGATTGGATGTGACCTTTGGAGAAGTCACTTATCACAATACTCTTTTCGACAGCGGTTCAACGGGTAGTTTCGACGTGGAGAAACGACACATCGAACACTACGGTGATTCCCTTCCAATGATTGAAGAAATCGACGGCACCTCTCAAGGAATCTACGGAACGCTCATCGATACTGTTCAAAGGGTCCTCAACGACACCGTTAGTCTCTCGGGGCTATCCATTCCTGCCAATATTGAATTCAGTGGTGCTGAAGGACGAAAAATCGGTATGCGCACCCTCGGAAGGTTTCATCTCATTATCGATGGACCCAATGAAGCTTTACATATTGGGAGTGAGGAAATATCATACTCGCCAACACGGACGTATGGGTTGATTCCAGGCTTATCTGATTCGACCTTGTTTATTTCTTCTTTCGAGCCTCAGGGAAATGCAGCCCAAGCCGGTCTTAAATTTCAGCAACCGCTGGAATCAGTAAACGGCATTACCGCGGAAGACATCAACGCCATGGAGTGTGGATATATCCGGTTTCTCAAGCAAATTCGAAGTGAGCACGGCCCATTGGAAATTAAAACCAAAGACGGGCGACTCTATCGCATTTCTGCTGATCAACCTTAAAGTCATTTAGAGAGCAAGACTTCCACTTTGGTTCTTTCCCATTTTAAACTGAGGATATCATCCTCGATATTTATCGTAAATGTGTCAACTGGGAAGGTGAGTTCTTGGCGAGATGAACGAACGTTTAATACGTCATACACCGGTTGACGTGAAGCTTCACCATCCGTATTAATGCCCCAAGCGTAGCTTTGATCATTTAGAATAATTTCCCAAGTTGTTTCACCGGGGACGGTCCATAGTGTGTACTCCCCTGCACCAATGGACTTACCATTGAGCTCGATAGGCGTCTGAGTAACGAAAGAAACGGGTTCATTAGCGCCTGTTCTCCAAGTTTCATCGAAAGGAACCAACTTGCCAAATATCTTACGTCCCTTCATAGATGGCCTACTATATGTGAGCTCTATGTCAAAGCCATTCTCTTGATACACCAACGTCGCTTCAGGGCTCCTACTTTTCTCAAAGGTCAGAATTCCAAAGTACAAGGCCACCAAAATAGCAGACAGACTGAGTAAGATGATGATGATTCGTTTTCCCGCCTTTTTCATTTTGCTCGAGTTTAATTTCTTAGAACTCAACCCATTTGCATAGATTGAGGTTTCATATGTACACAAAGTTAAAGTAATGGTGTAAATTGATTTACCTCAATTAGACCTAACACCTATGCGCAAGCATTTCTTTCGTGTTTTCCCTCCAACGGTTCTGATATGACTGTCATTGACCTCATTTATATATCGCTCTCACTACAAAGGCATTAAGGCACGCATTCAAAAGGAAAACAAACTAGAAATAGAGAATGTAACCAACGAAATTGGCCAGCAAAGTGCGCAAATGGGGCGTGCTCTTCTGCGCATTGTCGATCAGATTAACTCGGACGAGACTTTCAATCCTTCTCTTCTCTAAAGGGAACTATTGGGACTCATTGAGTCAAGGGAAGAACTTCATCACATACGATATATTGATGTGGATGGCATGGAGCAGATTCGGTTTAATCGCGTGGTTGATCGCATTGTAAAAACCTCTGCCGATTCACTTCAAGACAAGTCTTCTCGTTTTTGATGATGGAGAACAGGCCATTGATCACTTTCAGGCCAACATGAGTTCAGAATCAGAACTGCCAGATATTATTTTCTTGGATATCAACATGCCTTATATGGATGGTTGGGACTTCATGGAACACTTTATTGATATCAAACCGAATCTACCTAAAGAAATTACCATTTATATGGTGAGTTCATCGGTTCAGGCAGAAGACATGGAACGTGCCAAGGCGCTCGAAGATTTTAGTAATTACATCATCAAACCAATTGACGAGAAAAGATTTAAGGAGATACTCGCGGCATAAACTAGCGCTTTATAATTTTGGCGTGTTTCTCTTGCCAGAGGACTCCCCTCCCTCGCGCATTCTTTCTGAGTAAGGACTTGATGATCCAGTACGCCGCACTTAGCACCACCAGAACTAAAGCCCCCCAGTAGTTCGTATAATTAGCAGGGATAATTACGTAGTAAGTGAGCAAATTGATGATGAGTTGAAGGCCGGCGTAAAGACTACTCACCACTAGATGAGGCCAGCCCACCTCATTGACCAACATGTGAAAAAGAAACGTTCTATGCGGCTGCAGTGGATTGTAGCCCATGAATACACGGTGCAAAACCGAATAGCCGGCATCTACCACATACAGACTCAAAAAAAGTAAATACTGCCACTGCCCCGTATATAGAATAAGCGATGCCATAGCAAAAGCAGTAGCATAAGCCATGGTGATGCTTCCAACATCTCCCGCAAATATTAAAGCCCGCACTCGGAAATTAAACCAGCCGAAAACAACGACGGAAAGCAATAGAAATACGAGTAAGCGCATTTCAACAAACCTCAATTCATAATTGATGAGGATTAGCGTGACTAAGTTGAGTGCGGCATTAATGGCCGTGATACCATTAATGCCATCCATAAAGTTAAAGGCATTAATCCACCCAACAGCCATGATAAACACCGCAATAAGGATGGGCCAATCCAATCCCGCTAAATTCAAATCAATCATCATTAGGGCCACAGCCACAAACTGAACGAGCAGTCGAAATACAGCTCTTACATTACCTAAATCGTCCCAAAAGCTAATGATGGCCAAAAGAGTAACACCCGCAAAGAAATAAGGATATATCAACCCGTGAATCAGCGAGAAAATCAGCATAGAAGCTGGAAACAGGATACCTCCTCCCCTTAAAACGGTTTGACTATGATTACTGCGATATCCAGGCTCATCAACGATGGAATGTCGTTCTGCTAAAGCGATATATCCCTTAATAATCAGGAATAACAAGGCGAAAACTCCTGGATATACGAGGTACTCCAACTTCATGCTAAGAAGCGTTTATAAAGTTCCTCTTGTCCTTTCCAAATGACCTCTTGAGCAAAAGAGCGCATGGCCCTGTCTCTCCCTTGAGCACCGTGTTTGGCGCGGAGTAATGGGCTCTGGCGATAGATTCGGAGTGCGGCTGCCAATTGAGAAGGAGAATGTCCTTCCACCACAAATCCGGTTACGTCGTTCGCCGTAGTATCTCGTAATCCGGGGATATCAGCTACCACCACGGGCACTTCCATGCTGCTCGCTTGCAGCACTACGTTTCCGAACCCTTCGCGATGGGAATACAAAACCAGTACATCAGAAGCCGCATAAACGGGCTGAATTGGGTCCATACTCCCCAATAAGTAAATGTTCGGATCCTCTTGCATACTCTTCATGATTGTATCATCAACCGGATCATCCTCTTCAATCGGACCGGCCACCAACCAATGTATGTTCTCATTTTCAGCCTTCAAATCTCGATAGGCTTTAAACACTTCTTCAATTCCCTTGTCTTTCGTAACTCTCCCCACACAGGATATCACGAAGGCCGAATCGTCAATATTGAATCTTTCTTTGAGCCGAGCTCCCTCCTGCTCCCATTGGGAAGTAGATTCAAAGCGCTGGGTATCAACACCGTTACTACTACCTTCTCCCAACACGTGGGTTTTTTCTTCTTCAACCATGCCAATATTCAAGGCATGCTCTTTTAAACTCGGACTAATCACAATTACTTCATCGGCCTTCTTGCAGGCTAGTGTTTCCGTATATCGAACCAGCTTTCCCTTCACTCCTGATAAGGTATCAGAGCGGATCCCACGTAATGTGAAAATGAGTGGAAGTTTAGGCATCCACATCTTGGCCAAAGCGAATAGAAATCCCGTTTTTGGAGAACCTACATTGATTACGTCCGGGCGTTCTCTCTTGAGAATTGGAATCAACTGAAATAATGATCGGATATCTGCCAAGGGATTAATTCCTCTGTCTAAGGAAATGGGAATCACACGCCCTCCTTCTTCCTCCGCAAGTGCATCAACTAGAGGCCCAGGCGTACTCATTATGACCACTTCCCAACCTTTACTGGCAAAATGCTTCACGGCTCCTCGAAGATGAAAGGCAGAGAACTCATTGTTGATCACGAGCATTAATTTCATGCCTGAGACTTCGAATCAATGGGTTTGATAATTCCTGGATACTTCATGCCTTCACCTGGCTGGTTCTCTTTAACGAACTGAGCTGGACTTCCAGCCATGATGGCAAAGTCGGGTGTGTCTTTAACAACGCTAGCGTTACTAGCAATCAGATTACCCTTACCAATATTCACACCGCACTTAACCGTCGAATTTGCTGCCAGCCATGAGCCGTCACCAATGGTTACGGGGGCAAAGAGGTTTTCGCCAGAATTAAAGCTGTCGTTCTTAAAAACGTGTTGAGCTGTAGAGATTACCACATTGGGGCCAAACAATACATTGTTGCCGATGTATAAACCCGCCTTGGCATTGACCCAAGTTCCTCTTGCGAAATAAACATTATCACCCACGTGCAAGCCTTTGGGACCATTTATAGTCACTCCACCTGCCAAGGTGAAATTCCTGCCACACTTCTTTATGAAGGGTGAAACCAACATTCCTCGAATTCGGATAGTGACCTTGTTATCAGGTATCCATGCGGTTAGCAGTTGAACAAACCAAAGTGGAATTACGTAGCGCAGTTGTGTAAACAAGGGAGTAAAGAATCGGTTAATCGTTGTTTCGTTGATTCAAATATACGCTACCCCCCTTAATCGTGAGAGGAGCGATAAGCCTTCAACCAGAATTCCTCAACTTTATCAGCATTGTATGGAGAGTTCAAGAAGGTCGCGTAGGCCTCTTTTCGATTCACTCCTTGGTGCTCCTCAATGGCCGTTACCCACTCTGCAAGCGGAGCGTCAAGCCCAACGAGCTTCACATTCTCGAAGAACTGCGCAACAGAACGCAAGGAAGCAATATCCGATGCTACGCAGTAACAACCCGATGCAGCCGCTTCGATAAGCGCACCACCCGCTCCTTCCGCTTTGCTTGGAAAGAGAAACACGTCGGTACTAGCAAGCACCGAGCTGACGTCAGTACAATTACCCGGTAGATTGATTACGGCCTCGTCATTGTGTTTCCTACGCATTGAATTCAGCCATTCCTCGCTTGGAAGCGTTTCCAGGAAATCATGACGCCCACAGCCCGTAAAACGAAAGGGCACATTGAGTTCCTCAAGAATACTCCAAATCCTTGCATGGTTTTTCACGGGGTGAAAACGACCTATATGTGTAATTTGAAGCTTGTCATGTTCTTTGGAAGCTTTTGAAATCTTTGGTCGATATCCATTGGGAACCACTTCGGCACGCTTGACTAACCACTCATAATGCAATGCGCTTTTCGCAGCCTCTGAAACGGCCCAAATATGTGTTGCGGAGCGAGCCATGCGTTTCATCCCTATACGAGCCAATATGGATTTTAATAAGCCAGGCGGAATGGGCTGAACATTATGCCAATGTCCGATTCGAACTGGAACATTCGCTTTCATGGCTTCATGAATAAAGAATCCAGATGGATATCCGGTATGTGCATGAACCACATCCGTGGAATTAGCTAAAAGATAGGACTTGAATGCCTTCCACCCTCTTGGTGTCTTACTTCCGTATATAATGTCTACGTTGAGGTCTTCAACTTCATCATAAAGCTCATCTTTCCCAGGTGCACCTGTGAGCCATAGCGTAACTCGTCCAAGATCTGCGCGGTTGTTCTTCAGAAATTGCATCACCAACCATTCAATCCCTCCTGATTTGAGGCGGCTCATGACATAAACGACATTGGGATGGGTTGGCATCACCTGCTATTCCGTGTGACTTCTAAGTAAACTAAACACTTTCTTTCTGCGAGGCACAAGCACTGAATTCCCGTACTCCTTTGCTGTCTCGGTATTTCTCAAGCCAATAGCTGGCCATTCATCTCTTCGATTGTCTAGGTCCTGAATCAACTTAGCTGCAATCTTTGGCTCACCAATGGGGAAGGTGAAATTCTCGGGCACCAATTCTAGGATTCCTCCGATGGGTGTTCCCACGCATACCAATCCGCGTGCCATGGCCTCAATCATGGAACGAGGCACCCCTTCTGAGAAGGAAGGCAAACAAAAGATGTCGCAGCTATCCAATATGGCCACTACTTTGTCAAAACCGGTCACTTGATTGTGAAAGATCACATTATCCTTCAATTTGAGTGACTCTACCTTCTTGCGGACCATTTCCTGCTCAGGTCCTGTTCCTACAAAATGGACTTCAGCACTCACATTGAGCAGGCTCAACTCGTGGAGAATTTCGACTAGATAGGTTTGATTCTTCTGACGAACAAATGAAGCCACTTCAACAATGCGAATGGGTCCATTCGCCTTCATTGGTTTCTCACCATCACGAATAAAGTCTTCATTGAGCCGAATGCTCGATATTGCCTCTGTGTCAACACCTTGCGGAGGCGGAAACTTCTCTTGGAGATGTGTTTTACTCACGTAGCTACCCGAAACGGCACTATCACTTATAGCCTTCATCCGCTTAGAATGCACACGCCCCACTTGAGTCATTACCCATCGTTTGAGGAAGCTGTCGTTTACAGAGAACAGCGCATCCAATGGATCCCCAATAAACTCAAACATGTGGGGTTTTGGAGAGTCTAGAGATTGATTGATGACATGTACATTATGTGCCGCGGTAGCCGGGATGCGATAGCAAATAGCATCACATGATTCGATTAAGGATTTATAGGGCTTGAAGTATTTCAGTGAATCCAAGAACCATGACATTCCGTGAACATCAGGCGTTCCATGAAATTCGAGTCCATCTCCTGAAGAAAGTACGAGTCCATCCGCACTATCAACATCCTTCATCCGGCAGAGCACGTCCACCTTCTCAAATACATTTAAGTACGACTTGAAGAAATCATAATTAAAACCGAAGTTGTCATACCATTGACCGTTATAACGGAAGTAAACGTGATCTGTAACGAGAAGTAAGCGTTTTTCTGCCATAGCTGCGAAGATAGCCAAAGAAGCGGAGTCTAATTCAAGTTCAGCCTCGCTATGGCAAACCTTTGGTTTCGTTACCTTAGTGCCGGAAATACAGAACTAGCAATGACTGTACTTGTAACAGGATCGGCAGGATTTATTGGTCACCATATTACCAAGCGCCTCATGCTCGAGGGGCACGAAGTAATTGGCATCGACAGTTTGAATTCATACTACGACCCTCGCTTGAAGCTGGATAGAAATGGTGCCTTGAAGGAAGTTAAGGGCAATTTCACCTTCTATCAGATGGACTTAGTGAACAATCAAGACCTCAACCAACTCTTCGAGAAGTATGCGTTTGATTGTGTCATACACATGGCTGCTCAAGCCGGAGTTCGTTATTCCATTGAGCACCCTAGGGCTTATATGCTGTCGAATATGGAAGGTTACTTCAATTTGTTGGAACTGGTTCGAAAGTATCAGATCAAGCATTTAATTTATGCGAGTAGTTCCTCGGTATATGGTGACAACACGCCTCAGCCTTTTCAAGAATCAGCCGATTGCAACAATCCAGTGAGTTTTTATGCAGCCACGAAGCGTAGTAACGAGCTCATGGCTGCATCGTATTCTTCTCTGTATGCACTAACCATTACAGGTCTGCGGTTCTTCACAGTTTACGGACCCTGGGGTCGACCAGATATGGCTCCTATCTTGTTTGCCAATGCCGCTAAGGATAAAGAAGGAATCAAGGTATTCAATCACGGAAATCAAAAGCGCGACTTTACCTATATCGACGATATAGTAGAGAATATCTATCGTTTGATCGATAACGAGTTGAGGTTGAACGAAGGTGGGCATCAACTTCTCAACATTGGTAGAGGTGAACCTGTAGGCCTCATGCCTTTTATTGAATCTATAGAAAAGGCCTACGGCGTTGAATTGCAGAAAGAGATGGTTGAAGCTCAGCCCGGCGATGTGGCGGTTACTTTTGCGGATACAAGGAAACTCACTTCTTATACGGAATTCAGTCCTCAAGTATCCCTCGATGAAGGGGTTAAAAGATTCATTACCTGGCACAAAGAATACTACGCCTGAGTTTTGTTAGACAAAGGATTTCGAAACGCATAGATGGCCAAATATCCCACGAGTACAACGACCTCTGCCACCACTACCCATTGTAGAATTTGAATAGGAGATTCGTGATAGGTCATGCTGAGTCCGGCGAGCAACGTGAATCCAATGGCTTGAACGGGGATCTTCCAACGATGTAATCTGAGCGCATTTATAGCTCCTCCAAGGAAAGTGTATGCGAATAAAACGCTACTTCCAACTAGAATCCACAGGAGTTCAGGAATATAGGCCACGTACTCATCTGTAAATAGAATTGGGAGTACCCACCTTCCTGTTAGCCAGAATAGCAGTATTAATAGAACTCCAATGCTGAATCCTCCAGCAGCCGATTTTAACATGAGCTTGGTAAGTGCATGCGTGTTTCCATTGGTGAGATACTCACCATATCGACCTTGAACGGTTACAGAAAGGGCTGAGATAACCTGACTTCCCATCATTCTCAGGTAAAATAAACTCCCAATAATTCCAATAATCTCCAAACCGAAATACTCTTCGATAGCTAAGCGTGGGAAATGGGTGTAATACTTCTCGATAAACGCGATCATAAGCATGGGGATCGTGAGTATCACCAGCGACCTTAGTGAGATTGCTTCGGGAACTAGTTGCTTGCGGAGATGAATGGACCACCTTAAATCGCACAATAGGTATACAAGAATTCCAGCGCCAGCGTACGCATAAATGAGAAATTCAAAGGAGGGCTTTGAAAAGACGGTTAGTAAGAGTACGACGATAAAACCGGCCCCGCTTCTGATCCATCGAGATATCGCCACGCGCCGCATTCCTTCGGTTCTGTGATAAAGTCCGTAAATGAGATTGGTTTGATTCTCAATGACCTTTAATAGCCCCAAGGCTGCAATGTAACCGAGTAACTCTGACTTAAAGATCAGGGCAGCCCCGACAATAACCGCTATAGAAATGGGATTGAGATAATTTCGATAATTCCAATAACTCTGGAATCGACCTGGATTTGATTCGGTGATGTAAAGGCTACGCAATTGTAGATCAAAAGAGAGTGCTAAGGGTACCACGAAAGCCGTGGCATAATGGTAGATACCTACCTCCTCGTTTGTATAGAACTTTACGAAGACGGCTAGAGTGAGGTACTGAAATACCACATACCCCATGTTGCCGATAAGCGCAAAAATGAAATGAGTTCGCAACCTGCCTTTTTGAGGAGTATTCGACTTATCCGTCATGATACGGGTCTATTCGTTCTGAGCAGAAGCGTCTAACGACTCGTAGATACTGTTGTTCGACTTAAACTCAGGAACCATGCGCTTCATAGCCGCTACCAGATCCATAGGATTCGCATCCACAAGGGCCTCTGAAAGTGCATCGATGTGTTGAATTACGGTATCGAATTCCTGCTTGCGTACAAGTGCTTTGAGGATTTTCTCGTGGTGTGTTGGCAATGTGTTCTCATTATGAGCGAGCAACTCTTCATAGAGCTTCTCACCTGGACGAAGTCCAATTTCAACAATTTCAATATCCTTACCCAAACGCAATCCCGACAGAGCAATCATCTTTTTCGCCAGGTCGAAGATTTTCACGCTTTGTCCCATGTCGAACACGAAAATTTCTCCTCCTTCACCCATTGAGCCTGCCTCTAGTACGAGGTTGCAAGCTTCGGGAATCGTCATAAAGAATCGGGTGATGTCCATATGCGTTATGGTTACAGGCCCTCCCTGTTCAATTTGCCTTCTAAAGATTGGAATAACCGATCCGTTCGAGCCGAGCACATTACCGAATCGCGTGGTCACAAACTGCGTTTCACAGTCTGCTTTATTCGCCAACGCTTGCGTGTAAATCTCCGCAATGCGCTTACTTGAACCCATCACGTTGGTCGGGTTCACGGCTTTATCGGTACTGATCATTACGAACTTATTCACCCCGTACTCACAGGATAAATCGGCAATGATTTTGGAACCAAACACATTGACCATAAGGGCCTCGTATGGATTGTCCTCCATCAATGGCACGTGTTTATAGGCTGCCGCGTGGAATACAACGTTTGGCTTGTATGTTTTAAACAACCCTTCCATACGCATGAAATCCTTCACATTCCCAACGATGAAATCGCACTTATTAAAGTGTTCGGAGAAAGTAGTCTTAATTTCAAACTCCAACTCATACAGAGCACTTTCCGCTTGATCAAGATATACGACCTGTTTTGGTGCATAGTGAAGAATTTGTCGTGCTATTTCGCTACCTATAGATCCCGCTGCGCCCGTTACAAGCACCACCTGATTGCGAATCTCGCGCTCAATATTCTTGTTATCCAGTTGTATAGGCTCGCGTTCAAGCAAATCTTCAATTCGAACCTTACGAAGCTGTCGAGCTGAGAGCTCACCGTTAATCCATTTCTCTGCTGTCGGAACCACTTTAACTTGAAGTCCTAGCCGTACCGCTCTATCAGAAATCTCGCTAAGCTTAGCCCGGTTCAGTCCCTGCACCGAAATTACTACTTCACTGATTTCCTTTTGGTCGATGTACTTCTTCTTGAACACGTTGTCGGGATGCACTACGGGAATTCCATACAATGACTTCTTTATTTTGCTTGGATTTTCATCCATGAAAGCCACAATGTTCACATTGGACACAGGATCAGAAAGAAGCGCATTCCTAGTAATCATACCTGAGGCTCCAGCTCCGAAAATGACAATGTTTCGATTGCTCAGACGAGCGCGTTTAACAGCGGTTAAGTAAATACCCTTTATAAAGAATCGGCTTCCAATCAGAAAAAACAGAACTAACAGGAAATGTATAATGACAATACTTCTGCTGAAATTAAAGATCCCCTTGTAGTCTTCGTGGAACCATGAAAAATAGGCCGTAATAGACAGAATTCCTGCAGAGGCGATCATAGCACCTTCAACGAGACGCACAGCGTCATTTACTCCCGTATGGCGTATGATTCCTGCATAACTCTGTGTGAGCAGGAACCCAATGATATAGGCCATTGTCGCTACAATTGTGCGCGTTTGCAAATCGTACGGATTGATATCCTCAAAAACAAAATTGTAACGAAGTAGCGTAGCCACCACGAAGGCCACAGTCACCATGGACACATCAAAGGCTAAAACGAGCCACCTGGATAGGAAGCGGTCGTTATAATTGCTAAGCAGTTTACGAAGCATAGCTGGTTATTGGTTCAAACAAATGTAATTGATTTTTGGGACATAGCTTTTGGCTTTTGGCTTTAGTCTTTAGTCTTTAGTCTTTAGTCTTTAGTCTTTAGCCGAAAATCATCGAATCAAACTTCCAAGTCAATATTTAGCTGAAGAAGTTACCCACCACTGTGCGAAGGGCGAAGAGCCAACAGCGAATAGCTCTCAACCCGCTCAGGCCGCGGAGGCCCTTTCTTTTGTAAAGCCACAAAAGAAAGCAAAAGGGCTTTTGGACACAAAAAAGGCCTCCCCAGCGTTCGTTCCTCACTTGGGTCGCGAAAGAGCGCCTAAAATCTTTCCAAGGTTTCAAGATTTGTTTACGGCGCTTTTCGCTAGGCTTGCTTTTGTGTCCGCCTACACCCGGGAAGCTCTTTGTCCGCTCCAAACGTTGGGGCTTAGGTATTATTTGAACAAAGGTTTTTTAGTCTGGTCTAACATTGAGTCGAATGTCATTCATTTCCTTAGAAGTTACCCACAAGTGAGCGAAGGGCGAATAACCAATAGCGAACAGCTTTCAGCTTTTCGACCTACGGGAGCACCTTTCCAGCTCGAGAAGCGAGGTGGACCTTGTCAATCGACCAAAGGAAGATTGGCCCTTTGCCGAAGGGAGTAGCGAACATCTCTCACTTCGAGTTGTTAACTCAACATTCCAAAACGACAATACATGAACACACTAATCATAGGTGGAAACTCAGGAATTGCGCAACATATAGCACATACCCTGCTGAAAGAAGGTCATTCTGTAATCACCACAGGGCGAGAACCTTGGAATGGCCCTTCCTTTACTAACCACAAGCATTACACCTTGAACGGAGCAACAGATAGTGATGAGATTGAGCTACCTGAAGTTCTAGATGGCTTGGTTTACGCTCCCGGCACCATCAATTTGAAACCGTTCCGAGGGCTTAAAGACGAGCATTACTTGGAGGACTTTCAAGTCAATGCCCTAGGAGCTGTTAGGGCCATTCGTCATGCTCAAAGCGCCCTGAAAAAATCGCAACAAGGATCCATTGTTTTATTTAGCACGGTAGCCGTTCAACAAGGCATGCCTTTTCATGCAAGCGTGGCCATGGCTAAAGGTGCCGTGGAAGGCCTAACACGAACCTTGGCCGCTGAATTTGCTCCGGCTATTCGTGTAAATGCCATTGCCCCCTCTTTGTCAGATACCCCACTTGCCTCCTCTCTACTGAGCAATGAAAAGCGCCAAGAGGCCAGTGCCAACCGACACCCACTCAAGCGTTACGGAACCGCCGAAGACGTAGCTAATGCAGTGTTATTCCTCTTATCGGACCAAAGCTCTTGGATGAGCGGTCAAGTATTGGGAGTTGATGGAGGTTTGAGTAGGCTGAGAGTTTAAGGGGTTTTAGGAGTTCTTCGATTTTGATAACGAGTGGCCTTTGGCTGAAGCCATCGAGTCACACTTCCGTTTCAATCTTAATCTTAAGAAGTTACGCAGAACCGTGCGAATGGCGAATGGCGAACTGCGAGTAGCGAGTAAGGCGTTTATCCGAAAAAACAAAGTATTGAAGACCAAGAGAGCATTTGACATAATGAGTATCCACAATACGTCATTGAGTCGATTAGTCACTGGGTCTATCAGTCTGAAAATCCGATAATCTGACTATCCAATAATCCAAACATGTATTCAAAACAAGATCTTGCCGCACTTCCCTCGAGGTTCCGAGCTCACTTGATAAATTCCCTTACTGGCTACAAGGGATTAGTGCTTTGTGGCACACAAGATGGCAATGGAGTGCATAATTTGTCCCTAATAAGCTCGGTGGTTCATTTAGGGTCAAACCCTCCCCTTTATGGCATGGTAATGCGTCCGGATACGGTGCGACGCGATACACTTGACAACATTCGGACAACAAAGTGCTATACGTTTAATCATGTGACAGAAGCCATGTATTTCAAAGCTCATCAAGCATCGGCAAAGTACGATGCGAACGAAAGTGAGTTCAAGGAAGTGGGATTGACTCCTGATCTAAAGGACAACTTTGCAGCCCCAGCAGTAGCGGAAAGCGTCATTCAGCTGGGTTTGAAGCTAGTTAGAGAGATACCTATTGTTGAAAATGGAACTCTTTTTATAATCGGAGAGTTGCAATGGGCTAATGTCCCCTCCGACTATGTTGCAGAAGATGGCTACGTATCCATTGCCGATGCTGGAACCGTAACAGTGGCAGGTTTAGACGGATATCATTTGGGTCAAAAGCTATCTCGTTTGAGCTATGCAAAGAAAGGTGTGGACATTGACTCTCAAGATAACTTTCTAACACCACCAGCATCTAGGTAAATGATGAACATTTGGTGGCTAAAGCGAGATTTGAGATTACGAGATAACGAGGCATTGGCTAGAGCTATCGACGAATCTGAGCAACTTCTCCTCCTGTGCATCATTGAGCCTGAATGGTTAAATCATACCACTTTCGATAAACGACATCTTCGATTTACCCTTCAGTCCCTCCATGATCTCAATGAACAACTTGAATCTTACCACGCTCGGATTCATGTCATGACCGGTTCTGCCCTACCCATTCTAAAATCAATTCATCATTCTTACGGAATCGGGACGATCTACAGTCACCAAGAAACAGGCTTGCGCTGGTCATATGACCGAGACTTGACCATCGCGAACTGGACGCGTAAATGTGACATTACTTGGAACGAATACGATTGGAACGGCGTTGAGCGCGGTCGTGCAAATCGGGAAGGCTGGCAAAAAAGATGGTACGGTTTGATGTCGCAGGCCATTCACCTTGCCGACCTTAAAAGATTGAGTACCATATCCGTTTCCTCTAGGAGCCTTGTCCTGCAAGAATCCTCAGGAAAAGAGATTCAAATCGATAAAATGCTAAAGTCTCTTGGACCAGCAGAAATGCAATACGGTGGTGAGTCTAAAGCACATCGATATCTCAATTCTTTTGTGACGGAGCGAATTTCAGGGTACAATCGAAATATTTCAAAACCGACGCAGAGTCGATTTCACTGCTCCCGACTTTCACCGTATTTCACCTATGGCAATTTGAGCATACGCCAAGCCTTTCAGGCTGTAAAGTCCAGTAATCAGTCTGGAAGAGATAAAAACGCGGTACTCTCTCGATTCAGATGGCATGATCACTTCATTCAAAAGTTTGAAATGGAAGATCGCATGGAGTTTGAGCATCTGAATACAGGCTACAAGTCCGTTGAATTTCATCAAAGCGCTAAACAACTGAATGCATGGAAAGAAGGAATGACCGGTTTCCCGTTGATTGATGCATGCATGCGATGTTTACAGTGCACAGGTTATATCAATTTCAGAATGAGATCCATGCTCGTGTCTTTCCTAACCCATCATCTGAATATGGATTGGCGCGATGGTGTGGACCACCTTGCCCAATTATTCCTAGACTTCGATCCAGGCATACACTACCCTCAATTTCAAATGCAGGCCGCCGTTACTGGAATTCACACCATTCGAATGTACAATCCGGTAAAACAATCCCAAGACCACGACCCTAACGGAGAATTTATCAAGAAATGGGTTCCTGAACTGAGGAATGTTCCCGTAGAATTTATCCATGAACCTTGGCTGATGACATCGATAGATCGACTCTCACTTCCAGAATTTAATTACCCCGCTCCCATCATCGACTTGAAGGAGGCGGCCAGTAAGGCGCGACAAAGACTGTGGAAGCGAAAAGCACTTCCCGAAGTAAGAGACGATAGGAAGCGTATTCTGAACAAACATACGTGAGATTCGGAATATCTGCTTATGCGTTTATGCGAAAAAACCAAGTTTGTAAGACCCATGAACCATCTTACGCACTCTTATCCACAATACCGTCATTGAGTCGTTCAGTCTGAAAATCCGACAGTCAAAAAACCTTTGGTTGGTTCAAACGTTTCAACCTTATGACTTCAGTCCGCACCATACGCCTCATTCTGGGCGATCAGCTCAATCAGCGTCATTCTTGGTTCAGTGAATCTTGTGCGAACTGCCTATACGTATTCATGGAAGTGCGACAGGAGACGGATTATGTCAAGCATCACATCCAGAAAGTGATGGGAATTTTTGCGGCAATGCGGTCTTTCGCAACAGATCTGGAGAATCGCGGACATGCGGTTACCTATTTGAAGATTGGCGACCAAAACAATGAGCAAAGTATTAGCGAGAATATCAAAGCACTCATTGATGCTCACAAGGCTGATAAATTCGAATATCAACTTCCGGATGAATATCGCTTAAACGAGCATCTACGTGCTCTTTGCTCGGAACTTGAAAGCGATGGAATTGAATGTAATTCCGCAGATACAGAGCACTTCTATTGCTCGCGCCACTATCTAAAAACATTCTTTGAAGGGAAGAAAACATACTTGATGGAATCGTTCTATCGACGCTTGCGGAAAGAGCACGATTTGTTGATGCAGGATGGAAAACCCGAAGGAGGATCTTGGAACTACGACAAGCAGAATCGCCAAACTCTACCCAAGGGACACCGTCCTGCTGAACCGTTATTATTTGATCATGACCTGACCGAGCTTCACGAGGAAATTATGGCTGCCAATGTCGAAACCATCGGTGAAGTAGTACCCGAGCGATTTATTTGGCCCATTAATCGTTCGGAATGTCTGGAATTACTCGATTATTTTGTTGAAAATGCCCTACCCTGGTTTGGCCAGTTTCAGGATGCTCTGACCCATGAAAGCTGGTCGGTATACCACAGCCGATTGAGCTTCGCTATGAACACCAAAATGCTCTCGCCAAAAGAAGTGATTCGAAGGGTTCTGGAGCAATATAATACCCACAAGGGCGAGATTGATATAGCACAAGTGGAAGGGTTCATAAGGCAGATTCTAGGATGGCGTGAGTATATGCGAGGAGTTTATTGGGCGCATATGCCGGAATATAGCCAGCTGAACTATTTCAACCACTCCACCCCTCTTCCATCTTGGTTTTGGACTGGAGAAACAAAAATGACTTGTGTACGTCATGCCGTAGCGCAAAGCTTACAATACAGTTATGCGCACCATATACAGCGACTTATGGTTACCGGGAACTTTGCTCTTTTGGCAGGGATTCACCCCGATGAAATCGACGAGTGGTATCTGGGAATATATATCGATGCATTTGAATGGGTTGAGATCACCAATACCAGAGGTATGAGTCAGTTTGCGGATGGGGGCATTGTTGGTACGAAGCCTTATGTATCAAGTGCCAATTACATTGACAAAATGGGGCATTATTGCTCTGGATGCTACTACAACCCGAAGCAAAAGACGGGAGAAAAGGCATGTCCGTTTAACGCTTTGTATTGGCATTTCTACGATCGAAATCGCGAAGTTTTGAGTACGAACCCGAGGGTGGGTATGATGTACAGGACGTGGGATAAAATGAAAGACGAAGCAAAGAAGGGTATTCTTGCAAAAGCTGAAGATATATTACAGAATCTAGAAGATATCTGATAGATTATGAGTTTCGTGACTGATGGACTTAATAACTCAACAAGCACATGGCTTTAGCCAGTGCGTTTCCTGATCATATTGGTCATAAGGCTACAGACAAGAAGCATCAGGCATCAGACAATGGGACTATGAGGCTTTGAGGCTTTGAGCGAAGTTGTAGTAGACTCCAAAATTCGGGATAGCACAACGGATTAAGGGATTTTAGGGGCTCAGGGTATTAAAGGGTTCAGGGAGACGGTGCGGTTAGACAATAGGCTAAAGACATCAGGCACCAGGCCTGTGAATGGCAGTTTTATTACAATTGCTTCTCCCCACATTCCGGGATAGCACAACGGAGAAACGCATAAACGGAATAACGGATTAACAGATTAACGGATGATGAAACCCCAAAAAACCTGCCCAGTGTGTAACCGCCCGTTCGAATGGCGAAAAAAGTGGGAGCGTAATTGGGACGATGTCAAGTATTGCTCGGAGAGATGTCGGAGAAATAAAAACAGAGTCGAATGAAGAATCTTTACTGGTTAAGAAATGATTTGAGGTTAGACGACAACCTCACGTTGAATGCGGCTTTAGATGATTGTCATGAGCTGCTTTGTGTTTATGTTTTCGAGGATCGATGGTTTAAAAAAGGGATACATGGTGGAAAAAGAATGGATAATCAAAGGGCCTACTTTCTGTGGCAATGTGCGGTAGAGCTGCGAGAACACGTACGAAACCAAGGTGGAAATCTGCTCATCGTCAAGGGTAAGGCTGAGCATATTATTCCAGCTTTGATGGAACAGGGTTCATTCGATCAGCTTTACTACTCTAAACAGGTAGCCTCTGAAGAGAGAGAAATCGAATCGTCCATTTCTGATAAAGGTTTTGCTTATGAAGGGTATTGGAACCATTGCTTAATAGATTTAAATCACCTTCCATTTGAAGTGGGGCAAACTCCCAGTGTTTTCAGCGCTTTTAGAAAGAAAATTGAGAAGTACCATGAATTTAAAAATCCAATCCCCGCCCCTGATTGGATTCCAGGATACACCCAGAAGTTAGATACCACCGAAGTACATCGATTCGAGGATTTGGGGTTCTCGGTACCTAATAAGGACGATAGGTCGGTCTTGCCTTTTCGTGGAGGCACTGTTCCTGCCATGCGCCGACTTGAGCACTATTTCTGGTCAACACAGTCGTTATCCAAGTACAAAGAGACGCGCAATGAACTCATAGGCGCAAACTACAGTTCAAAATTCTCACCTTGGTTAGCTGCTGGATGTATCTCTCCTAGAAGGATTTATAATGAAGTACTTCGCTATGAAATTGAGGTTGAAAAAAATGATAGTACGTATTGGCTCATTTTCGAACTTCTTTGGCGCGATTTCTTTCAACTGGTTGCTCTCCAACACGGAAGTGGCCTTTTCAAAGAATTCGGTTGGAAGGGTGAGGCGCGAACTTGGCGTCGAAATAAAGATCTCTTTTTGAAATGGTGCAAGGGTCAAACGGGCGACCCATTTGTTGACGCCAACATGCATGAGCTGAATTCAACAGGTTTCATGAGCAACCGAGGAAGGCAAAACGTGGCATCCTTCCTCACCCACCAGTATAAAATCGATTGGCGCTGGGGAGCATCCTATTTTGAAGAAAAACTCATCGACTACGATCCTGCGTCGAACTGGGGAAATTGGTCTTATTTGTCCGGGACGGGGAACGATCCAAGAAAAGATCGCGTATTTAATACGAAGCTTCAAGCCGAGCGGTATGATCCACACGGTGAATACGTGAAGTTATGGTCGACCCCTTGAGCTGAAGAACTTCGTACCTTTGTAACGAAACTCGAACTAGATGAAACGCATTCTTACACTTTTGGGATTGGTCTTTCTAATGGCTTCTTGCGATAAAGCTGCGGAACTCACCCAGTTCAATATTGAAACAACTACAGAAATCACCATCCCTGCAACGGCGGCGGTGAATTTACCAATAGACATCATAACACCTGATATTGAGACAAATAGCTCATCAACGTTCGAAAACAACAATACGAGAGCAGACCTCATAGAGGAAATCAGTTTGACGACATGTGACCTGACCATTACTTCACCTGCGGATGGAAACTTTGATTTTCTTAAAAGCATCAAAGTACTCATGAGTGGACCAGGACTTCCCGAGGTGCTCATCGCCGATAGACAAGATATTCCGAATGGCCTTGGAGATTTTCTGTCGCTAAATACGAGCGGTGCGGATTTCACAGAGTACTTACAGGAAAGCTCCTATGATCTTCGCATGGAAATTGTCACCGATGAAATTCCAGGTTCAGAGGTGAATATTGATGTTCGCAGTGTATTCTTTGTAGATGCACAAATCTTAGGGCTCTAATATGTCCTCAAAAGAGAACCGTCTCTCCATTGAGACTTTAACAAGTCTAAATGATAACTGGCTCAAGAAGCAAGATCAATCAGAATTAACAGGACAGGAAGCGTTAGACGGCGCTTCTCAGAGCATCCTGTATGAAATGGAACGGCGCATGGAAAACAACTATCCGTACGCTTCACCGCTGTATGCGGGGCAGATGCTCAAACCTCCACACGCCATTGCTCGCACCGCTTATGCTTTTGCACAGCAAATCAACCCCAACAACCACGCGCTGGATGGTGGACGGGAAAGTTCGGCTATGGAAGTGGAAGCCGTTGCTGAATTAGCCAATATGTTTGGTTGGGATGAACACCTCGGCCATTTAACCGGTGGTGGAACCATGGCTAATCTGGAGGCATTGTGGATGGCCGGCAGCGTACATCCGGATAAAAAAATTGTAGCCTCAGAAGCTGCGCATTACACTCATGAGCGCATCTCGTCTGTCCTGAGGATACCCTTTGAAACAATCCCGAATCATTCCGATAAACCTGTGATGGACCTCAACGCCCTTGAGAGCATGTTACTGGGTGGCGATATAGGTACCATTGTGGTGACGGCAGGGACAACCGGTACCGGGCATGTAGAACCGATAGATGGCGTTGTTGAGTTGGCTAAAAGATTTGGCATTCGAGTACATGTAGACGCAGCATATGGAGGATACTTCCGGCTCATCGACTTTGAGAATGAGCGGCTCGACCGTGCTTTTGAGGCCATAACACAGGCTGATAGCATCGTAATAGACCCACACAAGCACGGGTTGCAGCCCTATGGTTGCGGGTGTGTACTATTTAAAAATCCTGAGTTAGGTCGATTCTATCTTCACGATTCTCCTTATACCTATTTCACATCCAAAGAGTTACACCTTGGCGAAATCACCCTGGAATGTTCTCGTCCTGGTGCAGCTGCAGTGGCACTTTGGGCAACCCAACAACGCTTTCCTCTTCAGCGAAACGGCGAGATGGCTAAAGGACTCAGCAATTGCATAGAAGCCGCTCACCAGCTCTATAAAAGCCTTCAAAATTCCGGTAATTGGATCTTGCCTTTCGAACCTGATTTGGATATTCTAGTATACGCACCCAAGGCCTCTTCCATTAGCCAAATCTCAGAAATGAGCTCAGCGGTATTCGAAAAGGCTGCAGGCTTAGGTTTGCACCTAGCTCTCTATCAGATGGATTCAAAGTACATCTCAAACGACGGCGTCGAAAAAGATGCAGCGAGCGTGACCTGTTTGCGATCCACACTTATGAAGTGGTCACATATCGACTATATCTCTGAAATTCAATCACTTCTTGAACAATCACTTGTTCAAAACTCTTAAGCTCAAGAGAATATTCTTACAACTTTTCCCACGCCGAACAGGTAAATTATGGGTGCACAATCAGCAAACCTATGATTACCTTACTACTCATCCGGCCAAAACACTTTGGATACAATGTCCAAACGGAGTCGACCAATTCGTTTCAAAGGACTGAAGAAGATTCAAACACTCACCTTCAAGCATTGGACGAATTCAATCGTGTGGTGCATGTTCTAAAGCTTCATAGTATTCCCCACGAAGTTGTTGATGACACACAGCATCCCATTAAGCCAGACGCCATCTTCGGAAATAATTGGATTTCAACCCATCGTGAAGGCAGGCTCGTGCTCTACCCTATGATGGCTGAGAATCGACGTCCAGAGCGCAGAAGTGACCTCATCGATTACATCGTGGAGAAGTTTGAGTTTACCAAAACCTTAGATTATGCGGAAAAGGAAAATGAGAATGTTTTCTTAGAAGGCACGGGTAGTTTGGTATTTGACCGAAAGAACAAGTTTGCATTCCTCTCTCGTTCTTCAAGGTCGAGCTTAAGCCTTGCTGAGGAAGTATGTCACCAATTGAAATACGAACTCGTATCATTCACGGCCATTTCCGAGGATGGTCAGCCGATCTATCATACCAATGTTATTATGAGTATTGGTGATGGTTTCGTGGTATGGTGTCCCGATATGATTTCCGACCAATCGGATCGCGTGAGTATACGCAACTACATGGAAAAGACGAAAAAAGAGTCCATCGAGATTACCAAAGAGCAAGTGAGAGCTTTCGCTGGGAATGTTCTGGAAGTCACAAATACAGAAGGATCAAAATGCTTACTCCTCTCCTCTAACGCTCGACGCTCACTTTCCACAGAGCAGATTTTCGCATTGCGCAATCACTGCGCTTTACTCCCTGTTCCCATACCGACGATTGAAAGAATTGGTGGGGGAAGTATTCGATGCATACTGACTGAAATAGTTCATTGAGCTTCGCTTCCATTCTTGGGGAGCCTTGCACTGGACCATGAAAAAAGCCAAGGAAATTAATACCTCGGCTTTTAATTGCTCATTATTCAAGTGTATCAGCAATCGGGGCACTTCCCTTGCACAAGCACATCTGTTTTTATTACGGAAAACCCTTCAGCTACTTGGACGGATGGTATAACCACTTCATCCAAGCAAACCGTCTTTCCGCAATCCGTGCACTTGAAGTGAACGTGATTATCAACGTGTGCTTTAACATTGCAATTGGAGTGACACAAGGCATATTTCTTCACGGCGTCATCATCTGGCACCTGGTGAACTATACCACTTTCTTCAAGCGAATGAAGCGTTCTATATAGCGTAACTCGATCTGCTGAGGACAAGGCGGATTCTATATCTTGATGGCTTGCAGCCGAACCACGATTCATTAGAAACTGTATCACTTCTCTGCGAATGGGGGTATTTCTAAGCCCGTGAGATTTAAGAATTTCTACACTCGTCATCCTACAAATTTACTCAGCTACTTCGATTTCTACGTGATAAACCGCTTGATTTCCGGTTAGATCCATGGCTAGAATAAGAATATCATATTCGCCTGCCTCTTCTCCAGCTGGTATTACCATTGAAACGTTGCTTATGTCCCAGTTGGTTGGGTGGTTCGATGCCCAATCCCAATCCATTTCATCAACCACATGTGCGTGGTGGTGACCATGATCATCGTCTTCATCTTCCTCATGGTGACGAAGCAAGACCACCACTTCTTGTAAACCATCCGTATCTACAATGCTTCCTTGCATGGTGATGCTATCGCCCAAGGTAAACATGTCATCCTCCATCGGAGCTGTTACGGTTACATCAGGAGTGCTGGCGTTGATCAATACCAATTCCAACTCTTCAAATTCACCTTCGTTACCCGATTCATCAATTACTTGGAAAACCGCGTGATACATCCCTGATAGGGCGTCAATTGGAATGGTAGGAGAATCAGAAATCTCGGCACGTGTACCTGACGTATTGTACACTTTCAAGAACGACCATGCCGTTCCATTTACCTTACCGTGACCGTGGTTATCAAAAGCCTCATGGATATCCACCTTAATTTCAGCAACGCCCTCATCATCAATGGCAACTGCCTCGATAAGCAAGTCGGTTCCAGTGTTAACCTCAATTTCGTCATGTTCACCGTTGAGCTCGATATCAACAAACTCCGGTGCTACATTGTCCACTTCCTCCTCAGAACAAGCTACAAGCGCTCCGAGCATCAATACGGGAATGAATTTCTTCATCATGGTGTTCTAGTTAAATGCAATTAAGTTGCAAATATAGCTCTAATTCTATAAATGCAACACTATTGCAAATAATAAAATATCAGAATTGATAGGTGGCCTGTAGAATGAAATTGATTCCCTGTTCTGGAATATTCAGGATCCGATAGCGGGACAGATGTCGGAGATAGGCCACGTTGGAAGCGTTCTGCACACGCAATGATATGCTGAATTCATTCCCGCGATCAAATTCCTTTGACCACCTCAAATAAGGATTGTACACAACATATCCTGGAGTTTCAGGCTCATTTCTAGCTACTTTTTCTTGCCTAGCAATCCATTGAATTTCAATTCCCAAACTGTATTCATTTTTTCCATTAGACACTTCCAATTCAGGAATATACGTCAGACCAAAAGGGGGTTGAAAAGGCAAAGAGAGTCCATTCTGTGCATCCGTACTTTGGACGTATTCCGCAATGAAACTCTGATGCAGGCGATAGGAGTAAAAGTTCCGTGCTAACAATTCCCAATCATGAGTAGCGATTAGCTCTCCCCCAACTTGCCACATTGGACTTTGCTCATAAGAATAGATTTGGCCCGCATCAGGGAGTTGACTAAACCGTCCTGACGGATTTAGATAAATGAAGTTGTCGTAGTACCCGCCGAAGCCCGTAAGGCGAAAGGTAAATCTATCTGGGCTCCATAGTAAATTGATTTCGCCCACTACTCCATTCTCTGGATCCAAATTTGGATTACCGACCTCATGTCGGAATGTCCCGTGATGGACACCATTTGAGGCCAATTCATTTACGGCGGGCAATCTGCTTACGTAACTGATGTGCCCCATTAGTCCTGTATTGTTCTGATAGCGCGCTGCTCCCAGGGATACGGAAGGTTGAAGTTGCGATAAATCAAATGCTTCCACTCGCGTAACCAACGAATCGGGAGCCAGGTAGTACGGCTGTTCATATCCAGAGACGTCTGAAAATGCACCATCAAGTCGAACTCCCGCGTTGTACTTCCACTTGGATGTCCCCCAATTCACAAGAGCAAAAGCGCCGTACTCAAACCGGTCGTAGTTCGGAATCAAAAATTCCCATCCATCTATTCTATTGGCTTTGTTTTGAGCATTTAAGCCAGTAGTAATCGTATAGTTATCCTTGGCGTAGATGATGGAATACTTACCTTCAACCGTATTTAAATTTAAGCCCAATCCAAGTGTATTGGCGGTATCGATATATAACAGTCCATGCGCGTGTGGTTCGGATCGCTCTTCTCTTCTATTGGACTGATATCCAAACTTCACTTGATGCGTGAAATATCCACGAGTTCTTTGATATTCCAGAAGCATCTTGTCGTGAATAGTGCGTTGGAAAGGATTCTGAACATCGCGCTGTTCTCCCACATTACCTATGTCGAACGCGCGTGGAATCCCCAAGGCTCCGGGAAACAATCCAACTTTTTGCTCAAATCGAGAATAAGATAGGTACACGAAAGCATCGTTCTCAAGCACCTGACGATAATTCAAATGAGCGTTGTATTCCTGTCCTGCCGTATTCTTCAATATTCCATTTGGAAGTGGAAGAATGAAACTGTTGTAGATGAACTCCTCTGTTGGTACACGGTAATCAGCAAAAT
Source organism: Phaeocystidibacter sp. (assembly GCA_965659415.1). Taxonomy (GTDB): domain Bacteria; phylum Bacteroidota; class Bacteroidia; order Flavobacteriales; family Schleiferiaceae; genus Phaeocystidibacter. Next base: position 8,889 of record CBFHVA010000018.1, on the reverse strand, counting down.
CCTGTCCCGATACGCGAACCCCAACAATGTGGCGTTGATCTTCACTTCGGTAATTCGCATTTAGAGAAGAGCCGATCAGAGCATTGTTACTCTTGCCAAGCACTTGCGCTCCCCCACTCCAGCCCGCTGGAATACTTCTCCAATTGGGATTGAGGCGAACCACACCGGTAAGCATTCCCGGACCTTCAACGATGGCGGCGGGACCGCTGAGCACCTCAATTTCATCCACACTAAATTGGTCAATTTCGAGTCCGTGATCCATGCCCCACTGTTGACCTTCCTGACGAATTCCATTGTCTACTACTTGAACTCGATTCCCAATAAAGCCGCGAATCATAGGTTTAGCAATGCCTACACCCGTATTCACGGCATGGACACCAGGAAGAACATCGATAGATTCACTCAGAGAATTAGATGCCCGCTCTGCTATATGATCGTGATCCAAGGAGAGTGCTCCATTCCGGATACCGAATGGACCGCGTGTAAGCGTTGTTCCGACTTCTACAGGATTTAGGATGGCCGACCTGCGTTTTACCGTTAAAAGGCTCATCGAGTCCGGGTAAATGGTAAAGAAGTCTTTCTTAGGTTCATCGGGAAAATCGATCATGCCCTCCTGAATAACAGTGACAAAGAGGCTTCGACTCTCCGACTCAAACCGGAATATAAAATACTCACCGTCATACACAGGAAACTGATAACGCTCCCCCGTCTCCAGCTCGATGACCGCGTCGGATAGCAAATCGCCCTCCTCATCTACCACGGCCACGATATATTGGTTCGTTCCTTGTGAAATCGAAAGCAAAGGAAAGAGCAGGAAAATGGCTGTAAGTAAGCGCATGTATACTATTGCAATCTGTTCAGCAGTGAAGCAAGGTTCACTTCAATCTGCTCACCTGATTTAAGGTTCTTTAGCTGGGCTACACCTGCTTCTATTTCCCTATCTCCCATGATGCAGATATGCGGAATGCCCTTTTTCTCAGCAAAGTCGAATTGCTTTTTAAACTTTGAAGAGTCAGGATAACACTCTGCCGCAACACCTTGTTTACGCAGTTCAGAAGCCCATTTCATGGCCACTTTCACTTCTTGGTCTCCCATATTAAAGAACAGAACCTCAGTTCTATTCTTCGAAGCATCAGGAAACAAGTTCAACTCTTCCAAGCAGAGGTAGATTCTATCGAGACCGAAGCTAATTCCCATACCACTGAGATTCTTCATCCCAAAAATCCCAGTTAAGTCATCATATCGGCCACCGCCGCCTATAGAGCCTAATTCCACATCCCTGGCCTTTACCTCCACAATCGCACCAGTATAGTAATCTAGTCCGCGTGCTAGGGTAAGGTTGATAATCAAATGAGCCGATTCTAACCCAAGATTCATGGCTTCCTGATAGGTGAATTCAAGTTCTTCAAGACCATTGAGTCCCACCTCAGATGATTTGAGGAAGTCCTTCAAAAAGTTGATCACCTCTTCATACGATCCACTCATATTTAAAAGAGGAAGCAATTGAGCTGTTCCCTTGGCGGGAATTCCACGCTCTTGCATTTCTTCCACCACCTTTTCTGCGCCGATTTTATCGAGCTTGTCGAGGGCCACGGTGAAATCCACCAACCTATCTTGAGCGCCGATTATTTCTGCAATTCCAGCGAGCACCTTGCGATTATTCAAGTGTATGTCCACTTTCAGCCCTAGGTTCGTGAAAGCCTTATCGTAGAGTTGAATAAATTCCACTTCCTGCCAAAGCGAAGTAGATCCTACCACATCCGCGTCACATTGCCAAAACTCGCGATATCGGCCTTTTTGTGGTCGGTCCGCCCGCCAAACCGGCTGCATTTGATAACGCTTGAAGGGCAAGGCTAATTCATGTTGATGTTGCACTACGTATCGCGCAAATGGAACGGTTAAATCGTAGCGGAGTGCTTTATCCGCAATCAGTGATGTGAGTTTGGTCGCCTGTGGCTCACTCAGCATATCACCAGGAACCTTGTTCAGAAAGTCACCAGATTTCAAAATTTTGAAAATTAACCGATCACCTTCTTCACCGTATTTACCAGTTAGAGTGTCAAGATTCTCAAAGCTGGGCGTTTCAATAGGCTCAAAACCATGCAGCACGAAAGCATTCCGGAGCACGTCCATGATGTAATGACGGCGATTGACTTCTTGAGGATTAAAATCGCGCGTACCCTTCGGAATACTTGGTCTAACTGCCATGTGGTGAAATTTTCAGCAAATATAGAACAGGTAGCTCGACCGTCCTACTTTATCGATTAGCTAACTCTTGCGGTACTTCTACGTTGCAATTTCTAAAGCAGTATTCAAACTTTTCATCTTCAATGAAATCGGAATACGTCCCAGCATTGTTTGAACCATTATTGAGAAACGACTCGTCAGCATACTTCAAGTTTGCCCAAGCATTGTAACCAAATTCTTCATACATAAGCAGTGCTACACACCTCGTTTTCATAAGAATATCCTCTGAATCATAATTTCGGAAGCTCGAGGAAAAGAGTCCTACCAAGTCTTCTTGGGCATCTGAAATGTATCGATTGAAGGTCTCTAAATCTGGGCGATTGAAATCAATCTGATTGTATTCGGGATTGTCAGAACTATAATTGACTAAAAAGCGGTCCTCTTGTTTAATCGGCAGTCCATTATCAGCTTTATTGTATTTGCGAACAAAAGACACGCGCTGCTCGTCAACAAATTTCTCATCCCCTACATAGAACTCAAAATGAATCGCGTAGGGCTCTTGCTCAATTACGGTAGCGAAAGTGCTTGCTGGATGAGCCTGAATCTCGTGTTCCTCATACCAATACAGCACTTCAACGCTCACAAAATAGAAAGCCACGAGCACCAACAGTATTCCAAAAGCCAACTTATATTGTTTGGCTTGCTCACGCTCTTCTCGCTCTTTCTTTAGTTTGATTCGTCGAAGTACTTCTTGGCGACGCTTTGCCTTCTTCTCTTTGGCTTCGGCTTCTTTTTTAGCACTAGCTCTTAAGTATTCAAAACGGGTTTTGGAAGGAGCAGGTCGGCCTCGTGACTCCCATTGCAAAAGGCGTTCGTAGGCCATCGCGATTTGGGAAAACCTTTCCTCTGCCTTGGGATGCTGAGATGCATCGGGATGCCATTCTTTGGCTAATAGTCTGTAGCGGCGCTTAATTTCTTGTAGAGAAGCCCCGTACTCCAGATCGAGTATTTGAAATGCTTCTTTTATGCCTAATTGGTATCGCGCCACGCAATGCGAAAATTAAGATTGTCCTAAATATAAAACATCCCACTCCGAGGAGGGGATGTTTTAAAGGAATTCCTACAAGCGCGAAAAATCTCAATACGCGAATAGGGGGCGATTACTCATCAAAGCATTTACGTCTCTGGCAACAGCCTCTAAATTCTCTTCATTCTCTGGATCCTGAAGTACTCTATCAATCAATACAACGATGGCTTCCATTTCATCTTCTTTCAGTCCACGTGTGGTAATGGCAGGCGTTCCAATTCGGATGCCGCTTGTTACAAATGGCGACCTATCATCAAAAGGCACCATGTTTTTATTCACGGTAATCTCGGCCTTCACTAAAGCATTCTCAGCGAGTTTACCTGTAACACCTTTGTTGCGCAAATCAATCAACATGCAGTGGTTATCCGTACCTCCTGAAATCAAGTGATAACCTCTATCCACAAACGCTTTCGCCATGGCTGCGGCATTCTTTTTCACTTGGACGATGTATTCGAGGAATGAATCGCTCAGGGCCTCCCCAAAAGCCACAGCTTTCGCCGCAATAACGTGCTCAAGTGGTCCACCTTGTGTTCCAGGGAAAACCGCCCCATCGAGGATAGCACTCATTTTCTTAGTCACACCTTTAGGTGTTTTCAAACCCCAAGGATTATCGAAATCCTTGCCCATCATAATCATTCCCCCTCGCGGACCGCGAAGTGTTTTATGTGTGGTGGTTGTCACGAAGTGGCAATGCGGCATTGGATCGTTCAAAACACCTTTCGCTATCAATCCAGCTGGGTGACTGATATCCGCCAGCAAGAATGCACCAACTTCATCAGCAATTGCTCTGAACTTCGCATAATCGAGATCTCGAGAGTAGGCAGATGCGCCACAAATAATCATGTTTGGCTTTTCCTTCAAGGCCGTTTCTCTAACTACATCGTAATTGATGGTGCCCGTCTCTTCTTCTACTCCGTAAAAAGAAGTCTGGTATATCTTACCCGAGAAGTTAACGGGAGAACCATGCGTTAGGTGTCCGCCGTGGGACAGGTCGAAGCCCATGATTTTATCTCCTGGTTTTAGTACAGCTAAAAATAAGGCTGCATTAGCTTGGGAACCGGAGTGTGGTTGTACGTTAGCGTATTCAGCACCAAAAAGTGCCTTTGCTCGATCACGCGCTAAGTCCTCAACCTTATCTACCACTTCACATCCTCCATAGTATCTCTTACCAGGATATCCTTCAGCATATTTATTCGTCAAAACGGAACCCATCGCTTCCATAACTTGCTCTGAAGCAAAGTTTTCGGAGGCAATCAATTCGATGCCATTTACTTGACGTTCTCTCTCCTCATTAATGAGGTCAAAAATGGTAGTATCTCTTTCCATATTATGTTGTAATCTTGCATGAAATCGCTCAGGAAACAGATCAAAAGTACAGGAAAATGATCAAAGCAAACGACCCAAATAGACGAAGTTGGATTGAGGTCAACGAAGGTTCGGATTTCCCTATCCAAAACATCCCTTTCGGTGTCTTTATTCCGGAAGATGACATCATTACAATTGGTACTCGAATTGGCGATACCGCCATCGACCTGAGCGCCCTGCAGCAGCTTGGCTATCTGAAGAATATCGACCTTGCTGACGATGTTTTTTTACAAGATACTTTGAACGATTTCATCTCTTTGGGGAGAGAAATCAACCGAGAAGTTCGCGATAGGATTGCAGAATTATTCGATGTGAATAATGCCGAATTGCAAGATAATGAAGATCACAAAAAACGCATTCTCTTCCCAGCGAATGAGGTTCAAATGCTCATGCCGATCTTCTCACAAGATTATACTGACTTCTACAGCTCACGAGAACACGCCACGAATGTAGGTACCATGTTCCGTGATCCGAACAATGCACTATTGCCCAACTGGCTTCATTTACCTGTTGGTTATCACGGTAGAAGCAGTACGATTGTCATTTCTGGCGAACCGGTCCACCGACCTAAAGGACAACGCATGCCTCCAAATGCTGATAAGCCTGTTTTTGGTCCGTCTGTTCGAGTTGATTTTGAATTGGAAATGGCCTTTATCACAGGTGATGGCAAGCCTATGGGAAAGCGCATCTCGACAGAAGAAGCGGAAGAGTATATTTTCGGAATGGTGCTCTTTAACGATTGGAGTGCTCGAGATCTTCAGAAATGGGAATATGTTCCACTCGGACCATTCCTTGCTAAGAATTTCGGCTCCAGCATTAGCCCTTGGGTAGTTACCATGGACGCTTTGGAACCATATCGAGTTCAAGGTCCAAAACAAGAGCCAGAAGTGCTTGATTACTTGAAATTTGAGGGTAACAAGAACTACGATATAAAATTAGAAGTAGGTATCAAACCGCAGAACGCGGAGGAAACCACTGTTTGTAAATCGAATTTCAAGCATATGTATTGGAATATGAGTCAGCAATTGGCTCACCACACGGTTAACGGCTGTCGCATAAATTCTGGCGATATCATGGCCTCCGGAACCATCTCTGGCCCAACGCCGGATAGCTATGGCTCTATGCTTGAGCTTTCTTGGAATGCTACAAAGGAGCTTTCAATGAGTGATGGCTCAACTCGAACTTTCATCGAAGATCATGATACGATCATTATGCGTGGTTATTGCGATAATGGAACCGTTAGAATTGGATTCGGCGAGGTAAGTAGTGAGCTTCTTCCAGCTATAGAGGATTAAACGTGTTGATTGGATGCTGAAATTGTCAGATTACTGGCAGTAGGTATCGGCATGAGAATTGGGCTGCCGCTTGAGGCGTATGGTATACTACTCGCGGATATTGGCATGTTTTTCTCTTGAGGTATAGTGCCCGGGGCGAGTTCCCTCGACCCTCTCTCAAGTTCGGTAGTTCTTAGCTTTTAGTCGTTGGATATCCGTTTAAGTTCGGTTTCAGAATCAGGCGCAGTTTGTTGCTTCGCTGAAGTATTCATGGACTAGTAAAATTCTGCCAATGGACGGCTTTGTAGGTTCTTATAAATTCGAAGTTGTGTTTTGTAAGTTGGTGGTTTTGGACCCGGGGCGAGTTCCCTCGACCCTCTCTCAAGTTCGGTAGTTCTTAGCTTTTAGTCGTTGCATATCCGTTTAATTACGGTTTCGAAGTGAAGTAGCCAAAATGCGCGGTGAGATTGGAATATTTCAATTATTTATGATGAATTTTAATCTGGGGACAGAGGGTGCTGGCCCCTAGGGGATCAACGCACAGCACAACGAACCAATCGACGTTCTCTTCTCATTTGCAGATCGTCTTGCGCCTGATTACGCCTCTTGATAAACCTCATTTACGTCGAGCAATATTTCTCTATGTACAATGATTCCTGACCATTCATCAAAAAAGCTGAAGGATTTATCGAGTATTGTATGACATAATCCGCGATTCTCTTAAATTCATAGTTTAAAATAAGCCAATACTGCTACACCCTACTCGCATACCTTCGCTTAGATGACTGAGACCCAACAAGACAAAGACAAAGCAGAAATAATCAATCGCTATAGAGCTTTATTGCGCTCTATGGAGGGCAAGGCCGATGCAAAGGACAAGAAGATGGTCCGAAAGGCCTTTAATCTTGCATTAGATGCACATAACGGAGTAAAGCGTAAAAGCGGGGAGCCTTACATCCTTCACCCCATCGAGGTGGCTATTATTGTAGCCCGGGAAGTAGGATTGGGACCAACGAGTATCGCCGCAGCTCTTCTTCACGATGTGGTTGAAGATTCGGACTACATACTAGAGGATATCGAGCGGATGTTTGGAGAACGTGTAGCACGTATTATCGATGGTCTCACAAAAATGTCCGGTGTATTTGATCAAAACATTTCAGCTCAGGCCGAAAATTTCAGAAAGCTACTCCTTACAATCTCTGATGATCTAAGAGTAATTCTAATCAAGATCTCAGACCGCCTGCACAACATGCGCACCATGGAAAGCATGCCGCATGACAAGCAGCTAAAAATTGCCAGCGAAACGTTATTCATTTTTGCTCCGCTAGCCCACCGAATTGGCCTATACACCATTAAATCCGAGCTTGAAGATTTATCCTTAAAATACACTGAGCCAGAAGTTTATAGAGATATTGCACTTAAAATAAAGGCTAGTCGAGCCGGCGAAATGAAATATTTGAAGCGCTTCTCCTCAAAAATTCGAGATGCGCTCAAGAAGGAGAGTTTTGGTTTTGCCATCAAAGAAAGAACTAAGTCGATTTATTCCATCCGTAGGAAGATGATCAATCAAGGAGTGACTTTCGAAGAGGTGTATGACAAGTTTGCCATGCGCATAATTGTGGATAGCCCTCCAGATCGTGAAAAGGCCGATTGTTGGCGCGTTTATTCCATTGTTACCGATTACTTTCGCCCAAATCCGGATAGATTGAGAGATTGGATTTCTGCACCAAAATCTAATGGCTATGAGTCGCTTCACACTACCGTGATGGGATCTGATGGTCATTGGGTTGAAGTACAAATTCGTTCCAAGAGAATGGATGAAATCGCCGAGAAAGGATATGCTGCGCATTGGAAGTACAAAGAAGACAAAGCCACAAGCGACAACCTCGATCAATGGCTATCGAGGGTTCGTGACTTACTGGAGAACCCAGAATCCAACGCCGTTGAGTTTGTCGACAACTTCAAAATGCAACTCTTCAGTGATGAGATCTTTGTTTTCACACCAGAAGGCGATATGCGCAACTTGCCTAAGAACGCTTCACCGCTCGACTTCGCATTCGACATTCACACCGATATTGGATTGCATACGCTAGGAGCGAAAGTGAATGGTAAACTTGTCCCATTGAGCTTCAACTTGAGAAGCGGTGATCAAGTTGAAATCATTACCTCGCAAAAACAAAAGCCCAAGGAAGATTGGCTCAACCATGTAAAGACGAGTAAAGCTAGGTCGAAGATCAAACAATCGCTCAAGGACGATTACAACCGAATGGTTGACAAAGGTCGAGCAGTTCTAGAAAGGAAGCTGAATTTCATTAAGGTCAAGATGACCGAGAGTAATGTTCAGCGCATGGTGAATCATTTCGCCTACAAGAATCCTCAGGAACTCTTTTATAAGGCTGGAATGGGCATTGTTGATAATCAGATGCTCAAGGAATATGCTCGTGAGACTCAAGGCGGAATCTACCAATACTTGCGCAGCAAGATTCGCCGCCAACCACAGCAAAAAACGGTTGAGCGCAAACATGATGGAAGTCGACTTGTATTTGGTCCGAATGCCGAGATTCTCGACTATAAGCTAGCTAAGTGTTGTAACCCAATATCTGGTGATAATGTGTTTGGTTTCGTGACGAGTAACGAAGGGATAAAGGTCCACCGTGCGGATTGCCCGAATGCAATTAGCATGCAAAGCAAGTTTGCAAATCGAACCATACGAGCGAAATGGAAAGCCACCGACGTGTCTAGTTTTACCTCGAATATCTTAATTAAGGGAATCGATACCGTCGGCTTGGTAAATCAGGTTACACAAATCATATCCAATGATTTAAGCGTAAATATTCAGAGCATAAGCATCTCTGGCAATGACGGTGTGTTCGAGGGGAATATTACAGTGGTAGTTGAAGACCGTGTCCACCTCAACAACGTTTTAGATCAGCTTAAAAAAGTAGAAGGTGTGGTCAGTGTGGAACGGAAATTTGC
>CBFHVA010000017.1:0-50917 GCA_965659415.1 Phaeocystidibacter sp. | reverse complement strand
ACAATGAAATCGTACCTATTGATGCTGAGCCTTATGCTTAGCGCTGCTGGATTCGCACAGAACGGATTTATTCAAGGTACTCTCTATGAAGATAATGGAGAAACAGCGCCCTTTGCTCAGGTAACGGTTGTTGAGACAGGCAAGCTTCTCCAAACAGACTTGGATGGAATTTTCCAAGTGACACTTCCAGTAGGAACTTATTCACTTGAGTTCTATTACTTCGGATTTGAAAAGAAAATGATCACCGGCATTGAAGTTAAAGACGGTGAAACGAATATACTCGGTGACGTAGTGCTGCAGCCAGAATCCAATGTGATTGGCGCTGTAACGGTAACTGCATCGGCCGACCGAGAAACTGAACAGGCCATTCTACTTCAGCGTAGAAACGCGACCAACGTGATGGATGGAATTTCCGCTGCTCGCTTCCGCAAGGTGGGTGACTCTGATGCGGCAGCTTCCATGAAACGTGTGGTTGGTGTATCCGTAGAAGGTGGAAAGTATGTGTTCGTTCGTGGACTAGGCGACCGCTACACCAAAACCCTTCTTAATGGTTTGGATGTTCCAGGTTTGGACCCTGATCGTAACACCATTCAGATGGATATCTTCCCAACGGGAATTATCGAGAACATCATCGTTAACAAAACCTTCAACGCATACCTTCCAGCCGATTTTACTGGCGGTGTAGTTGATATTAACTTGAAGGATTTCCCTGAAGAACGTTCGCAGTCTATTTCAGCGTCTTTGGGATACAATCCAAACTTTCATCTTAACAGTAACTACCTTACTTATGATGGAGGTAGTTTGGATTTACTCGGTTTTGACGACGGAACCAGAGCCATTCCTGCTGAGGATAATATCCCACAATTTGTAGATGCGGTAAGTGATCCAAACGGACCTAACGGACAGCGTTATTCAGAAATCCTGCGCACCTTTGACCCTACAATGAGTACCATGCAAACTATGAGTTTGATGGACTTCAGCTTGGGTTATAGCATTGGCGATATGAAGCGCCATGACGGCTATTCACAAGGATATACATTCGCTATCTCCTACAGCAACTCAACAGAGTACTACGATCGTGCGATTTATGGTCGATATGGCTTGAACGCCGACCCATCGGTATTTGAGATGGAAACTCGTGAATACCAGGAAGGTTCTTATGGAGTGAATAATGTACTGATATCCGTATTGGGTGGTTATGCTTACAAAACAGGAACTTCAAAATATTCTATCAAGGCTATTCACCTTCAAAGTGGAGAAAAGAAGGCCGGTGTTTTTGATTACTTGAATTCTGACCAAGGGGCCATCTTCGAAGGTATTCAGCACAACTTGGAATACAGTCAGCGCTCATTGAGTAACTTATTGATTTCGGGGAAGCACAGCAATCCAGATAACGATTGGGAAGTGGAGTGGAAAGTTTCACCTACCTACTCAATCCTTTATGACCCGGATGTTCGCTTCACACGTTATGAGATTCGCGCGAACAATGACTTTGTTATTGGAACGGAGGCCGGACTTCCACAGCGTATTTGGCGTAACCTTGGAGAGCTCAACCTTTCAGAGCGCTTGGATTTGACCAATAAGTACCAAGCTTTTGGCTCGGATGCCAAATTGCAATTCGGATTGAGCCATACATTCAAGAATCGTAATTACAACATCAGAAGCTTTAACCTGAACGTTCGTGGTAATATTCCATTGACAGGTAATCCTGATGAACTCTTCTTCGAGGAGAACCTTTGGCCAACTCCAGGGTTGGGGAGCGGTACTACGTATGACGCCGTGTTCTTACCTACAAACCCGAACGACTACAATGCCAAGGTTTCAAATACCGGAGCCTATGTGTCTACAGATTTGGAGTTAGGGGTTCGATTGAAAGGTACGTTGGGTGTGCGAGTGGAGCACTTCATGCAGTTCTACACAGGTCAAAACCAATTGGGTACCATTGTGTACAACAACGAAGTAGTATTGAACAACGTAAATGTATTCCCAAGCTTGAATTTGGTATATGCTGCGGATGAAAAAACTAACATTCGTTTCTCATACTCCACTACCGTTGCACGCCCGTCGCTTAAGGAACTTTCCTTTGCTGAGATCTTTGACCCGCTCACTGGTCGTACCTTCATCGGTGGTTTGTTCCGTGATGAAGATCAAAGTACGAATACGGTGTACTGGGACGGTAACTTGCAAAGTTCTATCATTCAGAACCTAGACTTGCGATATGAATTGTACAATGCTCCAGGCTCATCCATGTCGTTCGGCGTATTCTACAAATACTTCCAAAATCCAATCGAGATTGTACAGTTTGTAACCTTGGCAAACTCGTTCCAGCCGCGTAATGTAGGTGATGCCAACTTGTTTGGAGGTGAATTCGAAATTCGTCAGAATTTGAGCTTCATTAGTGAGAAACTGAAGACGTTAAGCTTCAACGGAAACGTCACCTACACAAGCTCTAGAATTCAATTGAGTCCAACGGAATATGAATCACGTGTGAACAACGCACGTGAAGGTCAAGAGATCGATCGCTATCGCCCAATGGCGGGTCAGGCACCTTTGGTTATCAATGCCGGTATTTCATATACAGGTTTAGTTGAAACCGCTACTGAAGGATGGGAAATTGGCTTGTTCTACAACGTTCAGAGCTCTACCCTACAGTTCGTGGGCATCGTAGACCGCCCAGACATTTATACAGTCCCATTCCATAGTTTAAATTTGAATATGTCTAAATCTTTTGGCGAGGACAACCGTCAGCGTCTTGGGTTTAAAGTTCAGAACATCTTGAATGACGACCGCGAATCCGTTTTCAGATCGTTCAATGCACAAGACCAATTCTTTACGAGCCTCGCACCAGGCATCCAATTCAGCGTGAGCTATTCATACAAGCTCGATTAATGGATTGACAATAGACGAGACCTAGAATGAAATGCCACCTGTAAAAGGGTGGCATTTTGTTTTATACATGTTTAAAATTCACATAACAAACGTAAGATTGTTCAGACATTTACTTAGTGTATCTTTGTCGGACATCTTAAAATCTAACTGATGAGGAAGTTCTATACTATGTTGGCGGTAATGCTAGGTTTTTCAGTACTAGCGCAAACCAGTCACACTGTAATTGTAGGCCAAGGTGGGAATACTTTTATTCCCGCAAATTTGACAATTACGGTTGGCGACACCGTCATTTTTGATTGCGTGAGTGGGTTCCACAATGTGGATGGCACAACAAGTAGCTATCCAAATAACCCAGTTAGTTTCGGAAATGGTGTAGCAGCTTCTGCTCCATGGACATACCAGTTTGTGTTCAACACAGCTGGAAGTTATGATTATGATTGTACGCCCCATGTAGGGTTAGGTATGGTAGGGGCCATCATGGTGAACCCAGCGCCAACGCCTGTAGGCTTCGTAAGCCAGAGCTTCGAAGGCATGGATACTTGGACGTACACGAATACTCCAGCATCTTACAATACATCTGGTGATGTTTGGGATGTAGTTTCAAGTCTCTCTTCTATTTCTCCGAGTGACGGCAGTTCATTTTGGGGAATGCAGGACCTAAACAACCCAAATGGCGGTGGTTCATTCAACCACTCCTTGGATTTCGATCCAGTTGATGTTTCTGGCGTATCCAATGCCTATGTAGAGTTCGATTATTACACTATCGGATTCGATTCTTCAGATTCTATCGCTTACGCTGTAGAATTCGACAACGGCACCACTTGGTCGTCTTACACTTCTCTAAATAAGAATACGAATGCATGGACCAAGGTATCTATTCAGATCCCTGGATCAGCTCAGTTTGCTCGTTTGCGTATCGTTGGATTCCAGAATGGCGGATCGGACTATGCAGCGATCGACAACGTGAGAATTGCGCAAGGCCCTCCAGTTCCATTGGAGCCGATCTCAGCTATCACTCCTAATGATGCCAACGGCGTTCCAACTCGTGATGGTGATACCGTTTATGTAGGTGGAACCGTTTTCACCATCGATTATGATGGCAACGCAGGTTATTCCTTCTATATTCAAGATGGAACAGACGGAATCAATATCTATAGAAACAACGACCTAGCTTACTATACCAATCCACAAATTGGAGATAGTATTGAAGTATTTGGTCGCGTAGATTTCTTCAATGGTCTGACTGAAATCTTTGCTGATTCCATCAACGTGGTAAGTCAAGGAAATACGGTAGGTATGCCAACAGTGGTTACTACCCTTGACGAAACTACCGAGAGTAGCTTTATTCGTATGAACGGAATGCGAATCGCCAATGCTTCTCAGTGGAGCACGTCTGGAGGTTCATTCAATGTAGATATCACCGATGGTACAAATACATTCACCATGCGCGTTGATAGCGACTGTGACCTTGCTGGTACTCCAGCTCCAGTTGGAGTATTTGATGTAATTGGAGTAGGCGGTCAATTTGATTTCAGCTCACCTTATACTTCAGGATATCAAATCTTCCCACGATTGACGAGCGATATCGTGTATCAAGTAGCAAATATCGATACCCTAAATAACGTGGACGCGAATGGCGTTGCTCTTTATGATGGTGATACCGTTCTTGCTGCAGGTACAGTATTTACAGTAGACTTCGATGGGAACAGTGGTTACTCATTCTATATGAAAGACAACACTGGTGGAATTAATGTATTCGACTTTAATGACGTTTCAGGTTATCAGGTGAATATTGGTGACTCTATCCGAGTATGGGGTACAATCAGTCAGTTCCGTGGTTTGACGCAATTGAGTCCAGATAGCATTCAGCTGTTGGCTACTGGAGTTAATATTGGCTCACCATCAGTAGTCACTGCTCTTGATGAAACAACAGAGAGCGAGTACATCCGAATGAACGGTATGACTCTCGCAACTCCTTCTCAATGGAGTACTTCAGGCGGATCCTTTAACGTGGATATCACTGATGGGACGAACACCTTCACTATGCGCATAGACAGCGATGTAAATATTGCAGGAACACCGGCTCCAACCGGAACATTTGACGTGATTGGCGTAGGAAGCCAATTTGATAGCAGTAACCCATACACCAGCGGTTATCAAATTTTCCCTCGCTTCACTGCGGATATTATCCCTGCAGGTGCTATTCGTCCGATTGACCCAATTGCTTCAGTAGATGTTTCTGACGTGAACGGGGTATCAACTCGATTGAATGATACCGTGGCTATCAGAGGGGTTGTGTTTACAGATGACTTTGACGGAAATGCCGGTTACAGCTTCTACATTCAGGATGCCACTGGTGGTGTAAACGTTTGGTACTTCGCTGACGTTTCAGGATACAGTACTCCAGTGAGAGGCGACAGTTTGGAAATTGTGGGCACAGTTGATCAATTCAATGGATTGATCGAAGTGGTTCCTGATACCATTATCGTTTTGACAAATGGTGCGGCCATTGCAGGTCCGACAGTAGTAACTGCACTTGGAGAGCACACAGAAGGTGAGTTTATCCGAATGAACAATGTTACCCTCGCAAATCCATCTCAATGGAGCACGTCGGGAGGTTCGTTCAATGTGGACATCACTGACGGAACTAATACCTTCACAATGCGCGTGGATAGCGACGCTAACTTTGGTTCGTTCCCTGCCCCAGTAGGTGCATTCGACGTTATTGGAGCGGGTGGCCAATTTGACAATAGCAACCCTTATACGTCGGGTTATCAGATTTTCCCACGCGACACGAATGACATCATTCCATCTGTACCAATGACTCCTTCAATTGGATTTGCTGCTTCTAGCGTTTCTGTTTTGGAAAGTGCAGGTACAGTTGATGTGAACCTTCTTGTGAATCCTACAAGTGGTACGGCAGAAACAGTTGATCTTCAAGTGACGTTGGGTCCTGGCGTTACTATCCCAGGTGATGGAAGCATCACTCCTGCTCCAAACACGACTACAGGTATCTTCACCTTAAATGTTCCAGCTAACGCGGATACAGTGAGTTTTCAAGTGAGCATCGTAGACGACGCGATTACGGAGAACAACGAGTATATCGATATCACCATCAATACGGTTTCAGCTGGTCTTTCCACAGGCATTGTAGATAGTATGCGTTTTGAAGTAATTGATAACGACATTGTGATTCCTACTTATACGATTGATCAAATTGACGGACGTGATGCAGATTGTGCTATTGATTCGTCACTTGCTTATGTTCGCTTGAACGCGGTAGTTGTGGGTGTTGACCTTCAAGGTGCGGCTTCAGCCAATAGTGCATTTACAATTTGGGATGGAGAAGGCTTTGGCGTATTCGCCGGAGGTCTAAACTTTACGGTGAACGAAGGCGACTCTATCACATTGGTGGGTGAGTTGGACGAATTCAACGGCCTCGCTCAAATCTATCCTGATTCTATTCGCGTATTGAAGAGCGGTTCGGCTATTCCAACTCCAGTGGTAATTACTTCTTTGGATGAGACTACGGAGAGTGAGTTGTTGCGTTTCAATAACGCCGAGTTGGTAGATCCTGCGCAATGGAGCACCTCGGGTTCCTTCAACGCTGACATTACCAATGGCACGGACACAATCACTATCCGTATCGATTCTGATGTGAACATCTTTGGTACAGCAGCTCCGGTAGGTAAGTTTGATATCATTGGTATTGGAGGTCAGTTTGACAACAGTACTCCACGTTGTGACGGTTATCAACTGTTGCCGCGCTATTTGACGGATATTATCCTTCCTGAACCACCAACGTATGACCTTCACATTTCAGAAGTTATGTCGAATAGCAATGACGCGGGTGGATTGAATAACGACTGGTTTGAGATCACGAATTACTCTACTACAGAAACGTATGACCTTGCTAACTTCTCATTTGACGATGACAGTGAGGTAAGCGGTTTGAACGTTCTTCCAAGTGTATCTATCGCACCAGGTGAGGCGATTATTGTTTGGGATGGTAACGCGGCTGATGAGGCTGCGTGGATTGCCAATTGGAACATTGTGAATGGAGCACCGCAGATCATCAGTGAAGATGAATTGCTAAATGGAGCATTCCCTAGCTTGAGTTCTTCAAGCGATGCGGTTGTTCTCTATGATACTTCTGCTAACCCTATTGAGATTTGCCTTGTTACTTACAGCAGCACACTGCCAGGTCAGTCGCTTGAATACGATACAGCTTGTGCCTTTATCGGATTTGCGGTTGATGGTGTAAACGGTGCACATACGGCTGATGGCGGTGATGTAGGATCTCCAGGTAATGTTGCCCCAGGTATCGGATTGTCGGAAACTCAATTGAACTCGATTAGAGTATTCCCTAATCCAACGCGCTCAAATATCTCGGTTGAAATGCCTTTTGAAGGAGATAAAGTGGTTCGACTTATGGACATGCGGGGAGCTATCCTCGAGGTTATTCCGACGTCTGAATTGGAATTGAATATGAATCTTTCACAGTTTGATGCAGGTGTTTACATGCTTCAAATTGAAAGCGGAAATGCACAGAGAACTCTTAGAGTAATTGTACAGTAATCCTCTAGCTAGATTAGATGAAAAGGTCGCTCGTTGAGCGGCCTTTTTTTGTTCTGATGGAAACGTTAATTAGACTAGAAACATGGAGTGGTTCGATGGGGTCACAGTACTGTCGACTGGGGCCTCCAATCCTCCTCCCCTGAGGAAGTTCGCAAATTCCTCATGAATAGTCGTAAAGTAAACGTCTGTAGGCACCTAGTTTTTCACTGAAAATCCTAGGAAGTCGGTCCTTGAATATTAACAAGAAAACGGAGTAAACGCTAACTTGAGAACGGGGTAGTGGTGGACTCCCCCAATATCTAATAGGCGCCCAGAGCTTAAGTACGCTGACTTAAAAAAGAAGCCTTGCTAGTTCTAGTTAGCAACGATGTTTACAATTCTCCCTGGCACAACAATCACCTTGCGAATTGTTTTGCCTTCTATCCATTTAGCACTGCGTTCGTCCGAAAGTACAGCCTCTTCAACTGCCTTCTTATCTAAATCCGCAGCAACGGAAATATTGAAGCGAGTTTTGCCATTGAACTGAACAGGATATTCAATTGAACTCTCAACCAGAAACGCTTCGTTATGAACAGGATATACTTGTTCGGTTACACTTGGATCATTACCTAATTTTTCCCAAAGCTCTTCCGCTGTATGTGGAGCGAAAGGAGAAACTAAAATAGCTAGTGGCTCCAAGATGGCTCTTGAGCTACATTTGGCCGTGGTAAGCTCATTAACACAAATCATAAAGGCGCTCACCGAAGTATTGAAAGAGAAATTCTCTATGTCTTCGTTTACCTTTTTAATGCATGTATGCAATGTCTTTAATTCTTCTGGAGAAGGCTCATCATCCGCAATGATCTCGAATAGTCGATTGAGTTTCTTCAAGAAATTACTCACACCGGTGATGCCTTTTGTGTCCCAAGGCTTTGCCTGTTCAATTGGCCCTAAGAACATCTCGTACATGCGAAGCACATCAGCGCCGTAGTGTTCAACGATTTCGTCAGGATTGATGACGTTGTACTTCGACTTGGACATTTTTTCGACTTCACGCGAAACGTAGAACTTGCCATTCTCAAGCTCAAATTTTGCGTCTTGGTATTCAGATCTCCAAGCCTTCAACCCTTCAATGTCTAATTCGTCATCTAACGACACCAAAGAAACATCAACGTGCAGCTTGCTCACTTCACGACCATCGATTGCATCCTTCGAAATAAAAGTGTTGGAATCCTTAAGCCGATATGCAAAAGCACTTACACCCTGAATCATGCCCTGATTCACCAGTTTCTTAAAAGGCTCTCTAGTCGAAATCAATCCTCGATCATACAAGAACTTATGCCAGAATCTGGAGTAGAGTAGGTGACCTGTAGCATGTTCAGCACCCCCCACATATAAATCTACATTCTGCCAATAGCTTTCTTTGTCGCTATCAACAAAAGCCTCCTTATTCGTAGGGTTCATGTAACGCAAATAGTACCAAGAAGATCCAGCCCAACCCGGCATTGTGGTGGTTTCTAGTGGATGCCCATCTGCTGTATGCCATTTGTTGGCACGTGCCAATGGCGGCTCACCGTCTTCCGTTGGTAAGTATTTATCTACCTCAGGTAGAGTAAGTGGAAGCTGATCGTCGTTTAGGGTTTTAGGAATTCCATTTTCGTAATAAACAGGAATGGGCTCTCCCCAATATCGTTGTCGGCCAAAAATGGCGTCTCGAAGTCGGTAGTTAACCTGACCCTCACCTAAATTTTTCTTTTCAACTTCTTCTATAGCCTTGGCAATAGCTGCTTTTACTTCTAGACCGTTCAAGAATTCGCTATTCATCAACATGCCTTCTTTGGCATCGACAGCTTCTTCCTGCACGCTGCCTCCTTCTACCACTTGTATGATGGGTAAATCGAATTTCTTGGCAAAGGCATGATCGCGGGAGTCATGGCCTGGCACTGCCATTACAGCACCTGTGCCGTAGTTCGCGAGCACATAATCGCCAATCCATACCGGAACTTTTGCTCGAGTAAATGGATGCTCTACGTAAGCGCCTGTGAAGGCTCCAGAAACGGTTTTCGTATCCATCATGCGATCGCGTTCGCTCTTGCGCGCCGCTTGCTCCTTGTATGCGGATATCTCTATTTGCTGTTCAGCGGTGGTAATTCTATCCACTAATTCATGCTCGGGAGCCAAGACCATAAAGGATACGCCAAAAATAGTGTCGGGACGCGTGGTGAATACTTCAATATTCGCATCGTGATTTGCAACCTTGAAGTTTACACTTGCTCCTTCAGATCGACCAATCCAATTGCGTTGAATTTCCTTCAAAGCATCACTCCAGTCGATTTCATCTAAACCCTTAAGCAGGCGTTCTGCATAGGCTGAAATGCGCATGCTCCACTGCATCATTTTCTTTTGAATCACAGGATATCCTCCGCGTTCCGATACGCCGTCCTTTACCTCGTCATTCGCTAACACGGTACCGAGAGCCGGACACCAATTAACCATGCTTTCGGAGCGATAAGCAAGTCGGTAGTTTAAAAGGACATCACTCTGCTCAACTTCTGACATGTTTGTCCACTCTTCTGCGCTAAAACTGAGTTCTTCATCCTGATGAGCGGAAAGTCCGTCAGTTCCTTTGGAAGTGAAATGAGTAATAAGCTCGCTGATGGCGCGCGCTTTATCTTTACTCTTGTCATACCAAGATTCGAAGAGTTGAATAAATATCCATTGGGACCATTTATAGAACTCCGGGCTTGAAGTTCGTACCTCTCGATCCCAATCAAAACTAAATCCGATTTGATCTAGTTGTTGGCGGTAACGCTGTATGTTGGCTTCTGTGGTAATTGCGGGATGCTGCCCAGTCTGAATGGCATATTGCTCAGCGGGCAGACCGAAAGAATCATAGCCCATGGGATGCAATACATTGAACCCCTTGTGACGTTTGTACCGTGCATAAATATCACTGGCAATGTATCCCAGAGGGTGACCAACGTGAAGTCCGGCTCCTGAAGGATACGGGAACATATCGAGCACATAAAACTTCGGCTTGTCCGAGTCTTGATCTGCTGCGTATGTTTTATTGGCGGCCCAATACTGCTGCCATTTTTGGTCAATTGCGCGTTGATTCTCCATTCATGCTAAGTTGAGCCGCGAAAATAGTGCATTCTCAACGTAGTCTCAAGAATTTCGCGTGCTACCTCAAATCCCTTCGGGTTGTGAGCAAATAATTGAAGAATAGAATAATAACCGTCCAGGCTAAAGCCATGAGTACACTTCCCATATTCACGTAGTCTGGAGTATAAATCATGAAATATCGCTTGAAAGGAAAGGGTATTAAATCCCAAGATGCTTCCACGGGAAGTATAGAACCCACGTTTACCGAACCCATCTTTCCGAATATTGCATTTAGAATACCTGCTCCAATGCTTTCAACGAAGAAGCTGTACACCAAGAAAACGAGAATCGTTACTCCAACCTTTCTGAACAGGTTTATGAATAGCATGGCGATGCTGATGAATAGAAAAACGTGTAGGAAGTATGCGAGTAGAAAATCAAAACTCTCCATTACACCTACCTCAGAATCACTGGTGCTGCCCAAAATAAATCCCAGTAGGAATACGCCAAATGTGGAAAGAACCGATAGAATCAACAACATAACGGTCTTGGAAAGGAAGTACTGACCTCTGCTCATCCCATCAATCACGTTTTGTCTGATGGTCTTTTCCTCCCATTCTTGACCTACATTCACGATCACAATGATGCATAAAAATACCGATATGTATTTGTAGACAAAGGCCAAGTTTTGCCACACATCATGAGGAGAGAAAATGGGAAAGTCTTCCGCTGCCATGGGCAGTAATTCATCAAGCCCATTGAAGTTGTCCGATGCCCATTCGAGTGTTTCACCTAGGAGGATAGGAACGGAAATGAACGCCAACAACCATAGTCCCATCATCCATTTGAAGTATCTCGACTTAGATACCTTGAGCCATTCTATGTAAAACAGATTAATCATGCGTTTGATTTGAGCAGTTCAAGGAATTTTTCTTCGAGTGTGTTACGCCTTTCCTCCAATCGGGAAAGAGTAATTCCCGCTTCTAGAAAGTGCCTGTTTATTTCATCACCTTTCAAAGTTTCATCAACGTCTATTAAAATGGAATCCCCCTGTTCTACCAGGTTTTTAACGAAGCTACTTTCTTTCGATTTCTGAATGAGGGCCTGTAAATCACTGGATGCAATTTGCCATCCTCCATTGCCCTGGAGATCAGCGCTCACATTTCCCTTGTGAATACACTTTCCTTTACGCAGTACGGCATAATCTGAACAAACACGCTGCACTTCGTCGAGCAAGTGAGAAGCTAGAATGATGGTTTTTCCTTGATTGGCGATTCGTGTAATTAATCCTCGAATGTCAATAATGCCCTCTGGATCGAGTCCGTTAGTGGGTTCGTCGAGTATCAAGACATCTGGATCGGCAACAAGCGCTGAGGCAATCGCTAGTCGTTGTTTCATACCCAAACTATACGCCTTGAATGGGTCTTTTCCACGCTCTCCCAAGCCGACAAAGTTGAGTACCTCTGGTATTCGTTCCTTACCACTCTTTTTGATGGTAGCCGCAATTTTCAAGTTTTGCTCTCCCGACAAATGCGGATAAAAAACGGGATGTTCCAAGATGGCGCCGATTTTCCTGCGTGCTGCGCTTCCGGTTACCCCATCAAACCAATCAAAAGTTCCCCAACTGGGTCGGATTGCACCTAGCACCATTCCTAGTGTGGTGGTTTTGCCGCTGCCGTTCGGCCCCAGAAGTCCGAAGACTGTGCCGGCCGGTATGGCTAAGTCGAGCTCATTCACAGCGGTGAGCGAGCCATACTTTTTGGTGAGATTTTGTGTATGAAGTACGCTCATGGCATAAAAGGGATTGAAGATGGATTTTCACTCATAAACGCACTCATCATGGCCTTAATCAAGGTTTCCTTCAAATGGGTACCTCTCAATTCGAATACAGTAATTTCTGGATCTTGGTGAATGGCGATAATCACATACTTGATATCACCATCTACGCTTTTACCCATGGCTTTAATCTGCGTTGCCCGTTCAAGGATAGGGGGTAGTATCGATTCCAATTCCATGGCTTCAATATCCTCCATGATTTTGATTGAGGCGTTTTCGTTGGTGCTATCTAGCATATCGCTTTCGAGGGTGAATTGAAAAACGTCGTGTATCCCGGTGAAAGAATCGCCAATTATGCCTGTTGAATCGAGATGGCTCATCGCTTCAACCATACTTCGGCTAAAATATCGAGTCTGAGCTCTGCGATATTCATCCGCCCACTCGGGACCTTTAAGCTCCTGCTGAGGTGAGTTGCAGCCCACTGCTAACAGAATGAACATGGGCAGGTACAATACAATCCGGAAGGTGTTCATAGTTGAAGGTTTGTTGCTAATATCGGAAAACTTGAACGTAGATAATCCGTCAAGTGGTATAGGGGAAATGATTAACTTCCAACAATGGATATGAATACCAAACAACATGCGCTGTACAAGCGTATGAGCAATCCCTTTTTCTTTCGATTATTCACGCGCAAGATGGTGCCTGCAGCTGCCTCCGCGGGTGTGCGGTTTTGTGAGCTGAGCGATACATCATGCAAGATTATCGTTCCAAACAAAGGGAAGAATAGAAACCCGTTTAAGAGCATGTATTTCGCTGTTCAAAGCATGGGCGCGGAAATGAGTACAGCTTTGCCGATCATGTTTCATCTTCAAGCTTATGAGGCATCCATTGCTTGGATTGTGACCCACTTTGAAGTGGACTTTCCTTCAAAGGCAGTAGGTGATGTAGTTTTCGAATGTAAGCAGGTGGGAGAAATTAAACAGGCAGTTCAGGAAGCGGCGAATTCCACAGATTCAATCGAAATCAAGCTTAAGACGACGGGACGAATGGCCGACGGGAAGGTGGTGAGTAATTTCGTCTTTACCTGGTCCCTCAGAAAGCGCATTTAGTTCCTTAAAGCAGAGCTTAAAAAATCCGATCGTAATGCAATCTGATTTTCCCAAGTAATTCGGTACCCGTTTCACTCTGGGCCTGAACTGAGTGTTCCGTGACTAAAGCGCTATCGGTGAGGTGAACGATACGGTAAGTCGCAGTGTCGAATCCACCGTAGAACTTCAAAAGATCATCCCGTATAATCCATTCGCCATCGCTCACAAATTGAGTAGAGGTTTCGGTGACGTAATATTGCCCCATGCTGTCCATCTCAAGAATAGATGTATAATGAAGCTTTAAGCCGGATTCAATATTAATTTCACGGATTTCCTCAGATTCACTGATGAACTCCGCATCTACGCCGCGCCACTTGCCAACAATAGACGGAGCTTTTTCTTCGGCGCAGCTGGTTAAAAGAAAACCAAAAAGGAACAGACAAGGAATAAGGTGCTTCATTATGTTAGAAATCTCTAAAGTGCTTCTTCTGTTTTGTTAGCCAACTGACCGCAAGCCGCGTCGATATCTTGACCTCGACTTTGACGTACTTTCGCTACTACTCCTACATTGTTTAAGGCCTGAATATATGCATCAACGCGCTCCTGAGGAGCTTGCGTATAGTCGCCGTTATCAATAGGGTTATACTGAATGATGTTCACTTTTGAAGGAACCTTTTTCACAAAGGACACGAGGGCCTCAATTTCTTCGTCCGTGTCATTGACACCCCGCCACACTACAAACTCAAAAGTAACTTTCCGCTTGGTGACCTGGTACCAATGTTGAAGTGATTCCAATAATTCGTCAAGGTGGTTTTTACTTGCAAGAGGCATGATTCTCTCCCGGGTAGATTGAATTGCTGAGTGAAGAGAAACGGCAAGGTTGAACCGAACCCCATCATTCGCCATTCGCTTAATGAGTTTGGGGATTCCCACCGTGCTGAGTGTAATTCTTCTGGCCGCCATTCCCAATCCTTCTTCAGAAGTCACCTTTTCGAGAGCGGCAATCACGTTTTTATAATTCAGCAATGGTTCGCCCATGCCCATCATAACGATGTTGGTCAGCGGGCGACCAAAGTATTCATCGCCCTGGTTCTTGATAGCCACAACCTGATCGTAAATTTCATCCGGATTTAGATTGCGCATTCTTTTCAAACCTGCCGTCGCACAGAAATCACAGTCCAAACTGCATCCTACTTGGGATGATACACAAGCCGTGATTCTCTTTTCAGTGGGAATCAAAACGCTCTCGACGATAAGGCCATCATGCAGTTTTACGGCGTTCTTAATGGTGCCATCTTCGCTTCTTTGCATCTGGTCAACCTCTACGTGGTTGATTTCAAAATGCTCGGATAATTGCTCACGCAACGATTTTGAGAGGTTGGTCATTTGATCAAATCGAACATGGGATTTTACCCAAAGCCAATCATAAACCTGATCGGCCCTAAATGCGGGATGGCCTTGTTCTTTGAACCAATTCTTCAGTTCCTCTCGGGAAAGTGCACGGATATCCGTTTTTGCCATGCTGCAAAGGTACGAAGTGGAGTCATTCTAACCTTGCTATAAACAATGGCCTCATTTTTTGCCTAGGTCTGTAAGGAATTCGCTGGGAAGACGTATTTCTTTCGGTCACCTTCAACAAAACACACAAACATGAAGAAAGCACTACTCTTTTTATTCGCACTTGGAACCTACGCTTCTTTAGCGCAAACGCCGCGTGCCATCGTGGTAGAGCATTTTACAAATTCGCGCTGTTCCATTTGCGCCAGCCGAAATCCGGCGTTGTTTACCAATATGGCCAACCAAGGAGTGGTGATGCACATATCATATCATCCAAGTTCACCATATTCCAGTTGCATCTTCAATCAGCATAATTCTTCGGAAAATGATATGCGCACGTTACATTATGGGATTTATGGAGGGACACCTAGAATTGTGATCAATGGGATAGTTACCAATACGAACTTTGGTAGCCCAACTCTTTTTACCCCATTTGAGAATCAAACTTCCGCATTTGATGTTCGTGTGAGTCACGTTCTTACCGCAGATAGCGTGCTCGTTAGAGTTGTGGTTGAACGCACCGCTTCGGGTGCTAGTTCCTATCAGCTTACTGTAGGCGTAGCAGAGGATACGATCAATTACAATGCGCCAAACGGCGAGAACCTGCACAGAAATGTATTCAGGCAGTTTGCCACACATGACGATGCGCAAAGTGCACCAGCTATGGTGGGCGACTCCATCGTGTATGCATATCAAATCGCGCGCAGAAATGCTTGGAACCCTTCTGCCTTATTTGCTTATGCGTTAATTCAAGATGCTACTGACTTACTATTGCAAGCGGGTCAATCGCAATCAGGATCATCTACTGTAGGAATGGCTGAGGTGAATGCAGCAGACTTCAGAGTGTATCCTATTCCGGCCAGCGATGTAGTGAACTTCGATGAGTTCGTGCATTTCCGAGTAATCGAAGTGACGGGTAAGTTAGTTCATGAAGGTTTTGATGATCAGTATAATGTGTCTAGCCTGCCCGAGGGATTATATCTACTCAACTTAAATATCGACGGGGAAACTAAAACGGTTCGTCTACCTGTTGTGCACTAAAAGATAAACATACAATTGAGAGGGAGAAAGGCTCCTCTGGCCGGATGGCTGGAGGGGCTTTTTTGCATAAAAAAAGGAGGACGCTAGAGGTCCTCCTTAATTAGTTGTTATCTGATCTATCTTAGATAATCATGATGGCGTCGCCATAGCACAAGAATTTGTATTCTTCTTTGATTGCCTCTTGATAAGCGTGCATGGTAAGCTCATGACCCGCAAATGCTGAAGTCATCATTAACAAGGTGCTCTGTGGCGGATGGAAGTTGGTAATCAGACTATTCGCTACTTGGAAATCATAAGGTGGGAAGATGAACCTATTCGTCCAGCCTTCATAGGCCTTCAATTTTCCTTCGGTAGTAACACTTGATTCCATAGCGCGCATCACTGTTGTGCCTACTGCACAAATGCGCTTTTTACGCTCAATGGCCACATTTACCTTGTCTACTGTTTTATCGTAAATCCAGTATTGCTCTGAATCCATCTTGTGCTTGCTGAGGTCTTCTACCTCAACTGGGCGGAAAGTTCCCAAGCCCACATGAAGGGTCAATTCGGGAAATTCAATACCCTTGATTTCCAAGCGTTTCATGAGCTGTTTGGAGAAGTGCAAGCCCGCAACTGGAGCAGCTACCGCTCCTTCAACACTTGCGAAAATGGTTTGGTATCGCTCTGCATCTTGAGGAGTTGGCTCACGCTCAATGTACTTCGGAAGTGGGGTTTCGCCCAATTCGGTCAACTTAGCACGAAATTCCTCGTACGATCCATCGTATAAGAAGCGAAGCGTTCTGCCTCGGCTGGTAGTATTGTCAATTACCTCAGCTACCAAGCTGTCATCTTCACCAAAATATAGCTTGTTACCAATACGGATTTTACGTGCCGGGTCAACAAGTACATCCCAAAGGCGACTTTCAGAGTTCAATTCGCGAAGAAGGAAAACTTCAATACGCGCGCCGGTTTTCTCCTTGTTACCCCATAAGCGGGCAGGGAAAACTTTGGTGTTATTCAATACCATGTTGTCACCATCGTCAAAATAGTCGATGATTTCATGGAAGGTCTTATGTTCAATTTTACCGGACTCTCGATGCACGACCATCAATCGGGTGTCATCGCGGTGCACAGTTGGCTCCTGTGCGATGAGCTCTTTGGGGAGCTCATAACTGAAGTTGGATAACTTCATTTTCATAGCTTACGGGCTTTGAAAGTGGGACAAAAATGAAAGGTGGCAAATGTAGTGATTTCTCTCTGAGTTTCTTAGATTCGAATGCACTGATAGGTCGATAACCTCTTTATGGTGAAAATATCGGCTGTGGATTTGAACTTTGACTAGCTGCAATTCGTTTTAGTAACATGTTGAAGGCAACTGGAAAATGAAGAGTATGATGAATGTAGATTTGATATCAGTTCTCCAAAAAATCAAAAGAAAATCGGGTGATTGGAAGCAAGAGCAAGTGTTGCAGGCGTTCCAAGAAATATTGAGCAACGACTTGAAAACAGAACTCAAGTTAGAGCAGGCTTTACAAACTCCTCCGCAAGGTCCTGTCCCTAATATCGACACCAGCAAGCTCGATCAATTTCAGATTTTTCACCTGTCTCATATCCGGAAATTAGCCGTTGATTATCGACTGCGCTTTTTGGATGCTCACCTCTTTAAAGGTGAAATTCCTGCCGAGGCCATGTCTAAGTTGAAAGCTATCCAAAGAAGGCAAGAGGAGAATCTTTCGCACTTTAAAATAATGGCTCCGGCTTCTTTGTTTGAACTCGGATTTAAGGATAAGGACCCATTGCTATTTATGCCCCTTGGTAACAACTTGTACTATTTGGTGCACAAGTGGGGACGTGATATGCATCCTTTGAGAAAGTTGGCTGTATATCCATTTAGGAGTATTGGTTCGTTGATCAAAAGCATGTTTCTATTTGCATTCCTATTCCAATTATTCATTCCGACGGATGTAATAAATGGTGGGTATGAAGGGCAATCATTCACCATTCGAGTATGGATGGTGCTTCACGTATTTATTGCATTAGCCGGTATTGCGGCCATGCTCGGATATCCTTATCTCAAGAACTTTAATTCGGTGCTCTGGAATAGTAAGTACAACGATTAAATCGCGGCCCTTACTTTTTCGCATATGGGTTCAACCTCGCTGGCATCATCCAGAGAAAAATCCCCAATAGCCGTCCGTTTAAGGCCTATGAGATAAGCACCGCTCTGAAGGGCTAATCCTAAATCATGCGCTAAAGAGCGTATGTAGGTCCCTTTTCCGCAATGCACGTTCAATGTGAGCACGTCGTCTTTCAATGCAAGGAGTTCTATGCTGTGCACTTCGATAGGTCGGGCGTGAATTACAACTTCTTGGCCTTTTCTCGCATGTTCGTAAAGCCTTTTCCCTTCCTTTTTAATAGCCGAAAAGATGGGTGGCTTTTGCCAAATTTCGCCAATGAATTGCGAAAGTGTATCGCTTATAAGCTGCTCTGTAATATGCTCTGTAGGGTAGTTTCTGTCTGGTTGAGTTTCCGTATCGTAGCTTGGCGTGGTTTCGCCTAGCTTAACTTCGGCAATGTATCTTTTTGATTGCCCCATCAAATCAGGGATGGTCTTTGTAGCCCGCCCGGCACATACGATGAGCAACCCGCTAGCCTTAGGATCTAATGTCCCAGCATGACCCACCTTAAATTTCTTGAGCCCGTGTGTCTTGCGAATGGCAAACTTGATTTTATTGACCACATCAAAAGAGGTCCAGTCTAGCGGTTTATTTACCAATAGCACTTTTCCCTCGCGAAGGGCTTCGAGCGACCAATCTTCCATTAAATAATGGTGTAGACCGAGGCAATTATGCCCACCACAAAGCAGTAAATAGCAAAGTAGGTTAGCTTAGCTCGCTTGACGAGAGCTATCATCCAACGGCATGCAAAAAGGCCAACGATGAAAGCAGCAATAAAGCCCAGCACCAATGGCAGGAATGAACTATCGTCAATAACGACTTCTCCCGAGGCGACATCCTTAACATCTAGAAGCATTTTGCCTAGAATCAATGGGATAACCATGAGGAACGAAAATCGAGCCGCTTTGTCCCGATCAATTCCCAGCAATACCGATGTGCTAATCGTTGCACCAGATCTAGAGATTCCAGGTAGGATGGCAATTGCCTGTGAAATTCCAATCACAAAGGCTTCAAAGGTACTTACCTTTTTATGGGTCTTCTTGGCTCTATCCGCTAGAAGTAAAAGTAAACTCGTAATGATGAGCATGGCCCCTACAAGGGTCAAGTTTTCATCAAATAAACCTGTGATCTGATCTTCGAATAACAAGCCTACAAAACCAGCAGGAATCATCGACAATACAATGAACGACACAAATTTTGTTTCATCGTTCCATTGAAATTTCATGAGCCCTTTGAACAGGGCAACAATGTCTTTTCGATATATCACTATTGTGGAAAGTGCCGTAGCTCCATGAAGAATTACCGTAAAGAGTACACTTTCTTCAGGAATGGAATTTCCAGGGAACAAGCTTTTTACAATTTCAAGGTGACCGCTCGAACTCACGGGAAGGAACTCGGTGAGTCCCTGAACAATTCCAAGCACAATGGCCTCTAGAATGCTCATTTCTCTTCAGTATCAGTCTTTACTGAATCCGCTTTTTTAGGTCGCCACATAATAGCAAGCACCTCTACAATAAAGCCTAATACTAACAATGCGGGGGCTACTGCAATGCGTTGTGCGCTGAATATCTCAGGATTGAAAACCGCTGGATCATCTGAGCCTCCGCCAATCATTAAAATGTATCCCAGTGTGATGAGAAGTAATCCCACAGCGAGCAGGATATAGTTCATTCTCCCAAATAGAAACGTGGCTGTTTTCATATTAATAGTATAATTCGTCTGTCTTCAATTTTAAGTAACGCTTCACTGCAACGAAAGTGCAGCTCCAAGCTAAAATAGACCCAAAGACAATCATTCCACCGAAGATCATCAGGGCAAATGCTAAATCAATATTCAAGTTTAAACTGGCAATGGCATCTCGACCGAAGTAAAAGATACTACCGAGCATCAGAGAGGCTAGAACCCCGCCAATCAAGCCGAGCTGCGCACTTTGGCGCATAAATGGATTTTGAATAAACACCTTTGTGGCACCCACCAATTGCATCGTTTTAATGGTGAACCGCTTCGAATAAATGGATAGGCGGATACTGGAGTTGATAAGTGCGATAGAAATCAGGATAAGCAGAACGGAACCACCAAGCAGACTAGTACTGATCCTCCGGATATTTGCATTCACTATATCCAACACATTTGGATCATAAGCTACATCCGTAATCAATCCACTCTCTAAAAGATCATCCTTAAAAGCTTCTACATCATCCGTATTGACGAAGTTGTAACGCATCTTGATGACGATGGCATCACTAAGTGGGTTGTAATTCAGAAAATCGACAAAGTCCTCACCAATCGATTCCTGTAACTCAATTGCTGCCTCTTCCTTAGGAACAAACTCGGTGGCCACCACTTTGTCTGATAGTTCAAGCTCTTTCTGCAATTGACGCACATCTGCTTCCGCAGCATCGTTTTTCAGCATTACGGTGAACGCATAATCCTCTAACAAACCACGTGTGATTTCATCGGATTTGAGCACTATAGTGCCAAATGAACCAAGCATGAAAAGCACAAGGGTAATACTAATGATCACCGATAGGTAAGAGGAACGTAGCCTCTTTTTGTGAAAATTTTCTTCCGATCTGGCCATAAGTGCGGCTAAGGTAATGAATGACGATTGATGCCTAGTGGTAACGGAAAGTTAATTTATCCACGTGTAAACTACCCTTCTTTTCTTCTTCTCAATATAGAAATCAGCAATGCATTTAATAGTTAGGCTCAATATCAGGAGAGGACGTAAATGCTCATTTTGTACCTTTGAACATTCATTTTTTAATAGATCGAATGAAGTACGATAAGTCGCAGATATACAAGTCTTTACAGCATGTTGATGCTACGGAAGGCGACACTAATATAATCGACGCTGGTCACGTTAGGAACATTCAAGTTTTTGGAGAAGAGATCGAAGTAGACGTGATCAGCATGAACCCGACACTTCAAGCTAAAAAGAAGCTTGAGGTGAATATCCTGAAAGCAGTTCACGAGCACGCTTACGCCAAGGCTAAGGTGAAAGTGAACGTAATTGTTCCAGAAGAAGCTAAGCAGAAAGCGGCTGCACAACAGCAGCTCAAAGGAGAAGAGCTGCCGGGTGTTAAGAATATCATTGCCGTTGCTTCGGGTAAGGGTGGAGTAGGCAAGAGCACTATCACGGCCAACCTAGCTGTTTCCCTGGCGAAAATGGGCTTTAAAGTAGGGCTCGTTGATGCTGATATTCACGGTCCATCAATGCCCATTATGTTTGATGTGGCCAATGAAAAGCCGGGTTCAATCGAGGTAGGAGGAAAGAAGCTTATGGATCCCGTAGAAAGTTATGGGGTTAAGTTGCTTTCCATCGGATTCTTTGCAGGAATGGATCAAGCCGTTGTTTGGCGTGGACCCATGGCCACCAAAGCACTTAATCAACTGATTAGAGATGCTCATTGGGGAGAGCTTGATTTCTTATTAATCGATCTCCCTCCCGGTACAGGCGATATACACCTCAGCCTAGTTCAGGCGGTACCCGTTACTGGAGCAATAGTGGTTAGTACGCCGCAGAATATTGCCCTTGCCGACGCTCGCAAAGGCGTGGCTATGTTCAAAATGGATGCGATTAACGTCCCCGTATTGGGCATCGTAGAGAACATGTCGTACTTTTCACCTGAAGAACTTCCGGACAATAAGTATTACATCTTCGGTAGAGAAGGAGCGAAGAACCTCACGGAAGAACTCAAGGTTCCTTTCTTAGGAGAAATTCCTTTGGTTCAAAGTGTGAGAGAGGCAGGTGACATTGGTAGACCTGCAGTGATGCAAGATGGGACTCAAGTAGCGGAATCTTTTGTGAAAATGACTCAGAACATGGTGGAGTCACTGGTTGATCGCAATGAGAGTCTGCCTCCAACGGAAGCCGTTCGCATCACTACTATGGCGGGATGTGCGCCTAAAAACGCGAAAACAGTATGAGCAATAGAGAGGAAACAATAGAGAAGATTTTGGGAGCACTTGAGGAAATTCGTCCTTTCCTAAAATCCGATGGAGGGGATATTTCCTTCGTTGATCTCACTCCAGATAATGTGGTAAAAGTTCAACTGCACGGCGCATGTACAGGTTGTTCGGTCAACCAAATGACCTTAAAAAGCGGCGTGGAGATGACCATCAAGAAACACGTTCCTGAGATTGTAGGGGTTGAGCAAGCTCTCGGCTCAGAAGCAAGTGCGTCATGAATCCAACCGAGCTCGCTAAGGTTACCATTCTATTTTCAGGAGATTCGGGGGACGGAATTCAATTGACCGGTTCCGAGTTTTCACATACGGCCGCTCTGTATGGTAATGACCTTTCTACTTTTCCAGATTTCCCTGCCGAAATTCGAGCTCCACAAGGAACCGTGGCCGGAGTTTCTGGCTTCAAATTAAATTTCGGCAGTGAATTTATCCACACTCCTGGAGGTAGGGTAGACGTGCTCGTGGTAATGAATGCCGCAGCCTTCAAGAAGAACCTTCGAGAGCTTAAGGAAGGAGGAATCATAGTGGCCAATTCGGCAGGCTTTGATAAGAGAAACCTCAAACTGGCCGGCTATCCAGACGATGTGGATTTGCTAGGCGATGCTAAAGGTTCATATCAAATCATCAAACTCGATGTAACCAAGTTAACCCGTGAGGCACTCAAGGAAAGCAGCTTGGGTAACAAGGATAGAGATCGTTCGAAGAACATGTTCGTCCTGGGCTTCTTGTACTGGATTTACGACCGATCTCTCGAAAGAACGCTTTCTTTTCTGGAAGAGAAGTTCGCGAATAAACCAGAAATTGCTGAAGCGAATATTACGGTGTTGAAAGCCGGTTATCACTATGGCGAAACAACGGAAGCGAGTCTTCCGAGATACATTGTTAAACCGGCCAAACAAGCGCCTGGTCGTTATCGAAACATCAGTGGGAATCAGGCCACGGCATTGGGAATGATTGCGGCGAGCACCAAATCTGGTCTCGAACTCTTTTATGGTTCTTATCCAATCACACCGGCCTCTGATATTTTGCATGAGCTTTCACGTCACAAGAACTTTGGGGTGAGAACCTTTCAAGCAGAGGATGAAATTGCCGCAGTAACATCTGCCATCGGGGCAAGCTTCGGTGGAAGTTTAGGGGTTACGGCTTCATCCGGACCTGGAATCGCGCTCAAAATGGAAGCCATTGGACTGGCAGTCATGCTTGAGCTCCCGTTGGTAGTTGTGAATGTCCAACGTGGGGGCCCTTCCACTGGCCTACCTACCAAAACGGAACAAGCGGATTTGATGCAGGCTATTTACGGTAGAAATGGAGAAGCGCCGCTACCCGTTCTAGCAGCAGCGAGTCCGAGTGATGCCTTTGACACCGTTTATGAAGCTACACAGATTGCCATTGAACACATGACTCCTGTAATGGTGCTTTCCGACGGCTATATCGCCAATGGTTCTGAACCCTGGAAGTATCCTTCAGCTGAAAGTCTAAGACCAATTCGCGTTCAAAAAGCTGACCTGTCGGAGGCCTACCTACCCTATAAACGCGATGAGCGCGGGGTGCGTTCATGGGCTGTGCCCGGTGAAAAAGGAGGCGAACATCGACTAGGTGGATTGGAGAAGGAAGAGGACACTGGCAATGTTTCGTACGATCCAGAGAATCACGAGCTCATGGTAAAAACACGAGCTGCAAAAGTCCAGGCAGTCGCCCAATCTTATTCACCACTTCGCTTAGAGGAAGGGGAAGAAAGTGGAGATGTTTTGATTCTCGGCTGGGGCTCAACCTTGGGTGCCATAAAGGTGGCCACCAGCGAGTTGCGTGCTGAAGGATACAGTGTCAGCCATGTTCATCTTCGTCATATTTTCCCATTCCACTCTGAGTTAAAAGGCCTGTTGAGTCGTTTTAAGAAAGTACTTGTTCCAGAAATTAACGACGGTCAACTCGTCCGTTTGATTCGTGATCAATTCCTGATCGACGCTATTTCACAAACCAAGATTCAGGGCTTGCCTTACAAGGCTACAGAAGTAAAAGAGGAGGCACTTCGGATTTTGCAATCCCTTCAAAAGACGGAAACACAATGAGCGAGAATCCTAATTATACGGCGAGGGATTTTGCCACCGATCAAGATGTAAGGTGGTGCCCAGGTTGTGGCGATTACTCCATTTTGAAGCAAGTCCAAACCGTAATGCCTGACTTGGGAATTCCAAAGGAGGAGATTGTATTCATAAGCGGTATCGGTTGTTCATCTCGATTCCCATACTATATGAACACCTATGGAATGCACAGCATTCACGGTAGAGCGCCTAGTGTGGCTACGGGACTCAAAACCGCTCACCCGAATCTATCGGTATGGGTGGTTACCGGTGATGGCGATGGACTGTCGATAGGTGGTAATCACCTCATTCATGCTCTTCGGCGAAATCTCAACGTGAACATTCTCTTGTTCAACAACGAGATCTACGGATTGACCAAGGGGCAATATTCTCCCACCTCTCCATCCGGGCAGGTCACTAAGTCGAGTCCAATGGGAGCCATTGACTATCCTTTCAACCCCTTGGCTTTGGCCATGGGTGCAGATGCAACCTTTGCAGCCCGAACCGCAGATAGAGACCCGTTGCATCAAAGAGAAATGCTTAAAAGATCGCATGATCATAAGGGTGCCAGCTTCTTGGAAATTTACCAGAACTGCAATGTGTTCAACGACGGCGCCTTCGAACTAATGACGGATAAGAAGGGCAAACCATTTCACGCTTTGTATGTGGAACACGGTAAGCCGCTCATCTATGCAAATGGGACCAAGGGTATTGTATTGGAAGGTCTGACACCCAAGTCGGTTGACTTAGGAGCGTACTATTCGGTTGATGATTGTTGGGTCCACGATGAGAAGGATGCTACAAAGGCTTACCTATTAACCCGCATGTTCGATGATCCTTCCAAAGGATTGCCACGTCCATTTGGGGTGTTATACATTGCAGAAAAGCCTACCTACGAGGACCTAATGCAGGCTCAATTGGATTCAGCACTAGAACTTAAGGGTGAAGGTGATTTAGATCAACTCATCGCTGGTAAAAATACTTGGGAAGTAGGGTAATCACTCAATTTCCTTCCATACCGCACGGTTGAGGGTGTCTGGATTTACTTCCTCAATGATGGTGCTGATAAATTCAGGTTTGATGCGCACAAAGCGTTGAATGGTTTCCCCATTATCTGTTTTTTCCTGCAAAACAATGCGATCGGTGGGTGCAGTGGGTCGGAAGTACAGTTCTCTCACCGTTTTGAATCCATCATAAGTGGATGTTGGATTGTACTGCTTCATGAGCAGGACGAAAAGTACGGCAATGATGACCGTTCCAAAGATTACAATGAGCTGAGTTCTCGGTTTCATAGTGTCAATTGTCAACAATGATATTAAAACACCTGGGAATGTTCAAGGTTTAGAGATTAAATCGCAAGTGGCAGCACTCGAGGTAAAGTACAGAGCCGCAGAGCAAGAGGCTGAGAATCTTGAATTGCGCAGTAAGCAAAAAGTTGAAGCGCGTGAGAAATGGATAATCATTATTGCTTCAGCTTCCATATTACTGATCTTGATTATCGTGGGCATAGGAATGCGAAACAGGGGACGAGCTCGACAAAAAATCTCTGAGAAAGAATGACAAAGGCTCCGTGCCGAAGTGGGAAGAGCGGAGCTCGAAGAGCAGAACCTGAAAAAGGAAGTGAACCTGAAGAACCAGCAGTTAACGGCCAAGGCATTGCACTTGTCGCAGCGTAATCAATTGCTTGAAAGTCTGCTTGAGCAAGCAAACAAAGCAAAAGACGCGGATATCCCCGCTGAGAAGTTACTTCCGCAGCTCGTGCGTGAAATCAAGCTGAGTCTCCAAAGCGACTCAGAATGGAACGAATTCCGAACCTATTTCGAAGAGTTGAACAATGAATTCTTTGATCGGGTGAAGAGACAAATTCCAGATGTAACCGAGAAAGAACTTCGTTTGCTTGCGCTCACTAAAATCGGACTCACGATTAAGGAAATTGCCCACTTGATGCACGTAGCGCCGAACTCCGTGAAAACGGCTCGATATCGATTGAAGAAGAAACTTGAATTGGATGAGGAGGCTACGCTTGAGGCCTTTGTGGATGAGGTCTGATGCGTTTGCTTGGGCGGTTAGCGAATGATGAAATAAGCAACAATCATACTCAAGTTCAGGTAAAGTAGAATGGCTACAAAAGCTGAGATGAGGTATTTTATCCATCTATACCAAGGCTCTCTTCCCAGAACAGGTGCTAATACATGTGTCATGTAGCCTAGGAGAATGAATAGTTGAAGTTGGTTGTATCTGATATCAAGAATGCTATTGAGTATCATAACCAACGTGCCAATGAATATATACATCCCCATCATGTAAAAGGCCATGGATAAGAACTCCGCGAAATTGTAAAGCCTCCAAAAGAACAGTTTACTACTTGCAGCGGATGCAACAATTAGAAAGAAGAGGAACTGGTCGATGTGAAGAACCATATAGCGGGCAGCCTCTCCCATTTTGGCTTGAAAATCAGCTGGGTTGCCACTTGGCCCTTAGATGATTTGCCCCTTAAGTGGATCGTAATTCAGCAATGAACGCAAGATGATGTAAACGGCAGTGAGTACTATGAAATATGCCACTGGGCGATAATATTTTTGCCGCTTTCCTTCAATAAATGAGTGCATGACCACACCGGGTTTTGTGATCAAGTGCCAAGTGGTGCGCCAGAGCGGACCGTCTAATGAGAGATAGGCGCCTAGAAAATGTTGAAAGGTCTCTTTTAGGGTAATTCGACCCACACCGTTGCGTTGTCCGCAATTGGAACAATAGTTTCCCGATACCGGCTGATTACAATTGAGGCAGTTCATACTGAGGTTAGATTGTAGAGGAATTTAAGTCTTTCATCTTAATTCTTTACTACATAAAAAGGGGGGAGTGCTTCAAGTACATTTCATATTCCACCTTGCTCAACTATATTTGCCCAAACAGCAAGATTTTATGGGACGCGCCTTTGAATATCGCAAAGCAAGAAAAATGAAGCGTTGGGCCTCGATGGCCAAAACGTTTACTCGTATTTCCAAAGACATCATAATGGCCGTGAAGGAGGGTGGAGAGAATCCAGAAGCGAACCACCGCCTCAAGATGTTGATGCAGAATGCTCGCGATGCAAATATGCCCAAAGACAATGTGGAACGCGCCATTAAGAAGGCTCTCTCCAAAGATCAAGAGGACTATAAGAACGTCGTTTTTGAAGGCTACGCTCCACATGGAATTGCAGTTTTGATTGAAACAGCTACCGATAACAACACGCGCACCGTGGCCAATATTCGCTCGTACTTCAACAAGCACAACGGAAGCCTCGGAACCAGCGGTTCAGTGGAGTTCATGTTCGAGCATAAATGTCACTTTAAAATTCCAGCCGAAGGTATTGACGTGGAGGAGTTCGAGCTTGAAATGATTGATTTCGGTGTTGAGGAGATTTTTGCTGATCACGATGAGGAGAAGGGAATGGATGTAATCATGGTTTACGGTAAGTTTCCAGATTACGGCAACATTGCAAAAGGCCTCGACGAGCAAGGAATTGAACCGTTGTCTTCTGGATTCGAGCGCATACCTATGGACACTAAATCCTTGAGTGAAGCCGAGCAAGAAGATGTCGATAAACTCATCGAAAAGATCGAGGAAGACGACGACGTTCAAGCCGTTTATACCAACATGGGCTAATCTGAAAACACTTCAGATTTCGAATTCCTTTCAGTACCTTTTGGTTAAAATCTTTTACCCATGCACCAAGAAGTAACGGTCATTCATCGCTCCGATATGTCGTTCGACTCAGCTATCGAAGAGCACAGTATAACTTTGGATGCCAAAGAGGAGTTCGGAGGCAAACACTACGGACCTACACCAAAACCGATGTTGCTGGTTTCTCTCGGGGGTTGTACTGGTATGGATGTGGTGAGCTTACTTCAAAAAATGCGGCAGGAGTACACGTCATTTAAAGTGCGCGTCGAAGGTGAACAAACGGATGAGCATCCGAAGTACTATCACAAAATTCATGTCACCTATCTCTTGCAAGGTGATAATCTGGATGAGTCCAAAGTGAAGAAAGCCGTAGACCTAAGTCAGGATAAGTATTGCGGCGTCAGTTATATGCTCAAGCAAGCTTGCAATCTGACGTACTCCATTGAAATCAGCGCATAAGAACAGCATTGATTTTTTGCCAAAGTGCTCTCTGATATTGTATCGGCACGAGGGAGCCTGAAGGTTCTTCGCCCATGCGCACGATCACAAGTTGCTCCGAAGGGACGATGCTCAAGATTTGGCTATTTTTCCCAACGGCCGAATACATGTCTGCTGGAGCTTCAGGTACTAGCCATCCACTGAATGAAATTTGCGAGCCTGGAAGTAAAAATGAGGACTGTCCGTTCAACCAGTACAAATATCCATAGGCTGGGTTTAGTGCTTGGCTGGGTTGGGTTAAGGTGCTTAATGTGCTTTGGGAAACGACGGTGTCACCTCGCCATATTCCATTGCCTAAGTGCAAAATTCCGAATCGAGCCATAGCTGTTGCTGAGCTAAAGTAAACCCGGTTATCTCCCAACCAAAACCAATTCCCGCCTACCCCAATCTTATCGGTTACTCTTGTTTTGATGTATTCGTCAAACGGACTGCCCGTTGAGATGCCGATCACGTCATGCAGTAAGGTGTATACTCCGTTGTGATAAGCCCACCGAGTATCAGGGTTGCTTAAATACTCCAAGCAGGATGGCAAGGTGCAATCACTGTTGGATACCCCATCGTCGAGTCCGCTTGTCATTGTGAGTTGGTTCCGCACGGTAATGGCCATTTCTTGATTAGCCGAGGTGGAAGTCCATCCCGTTCCTAAATAGTTGGAAGTAGGGGCGTTTAAATCGAGCGATCCCTCTTCCGAGGCAATTCCCGCCGCCATGGCCGTCAGAGTTTTCCCAGCCGAGGCCCAATACCAATTTGAAGAGCGAGTGAACGGCTGACCATTCAACTGGGTTCCGCTGTAATGTTCAATCGCGATTCTTCCATTATACAAAATCAAAAAGGCTCGAGTATCTGAGCTATCCAAGAAGGAGATGAGTTCAGGGATGGCTGAGGTGTTCCAGTTGAGGTCCTCAGGGTTCTCCGTTTCCCAATTCCCAGACCAATTTACCGGATAGTATAGCTCGGGAATCGGCGCGGGCTCTTGCGGGTCAGGGGCTGGTTCATTCACCTGACAAGCCCCAAATACGAACAAAATTGTAATGATTGAGAGATGCCTCATATTCACCTTTAACGCCATTTCCCGGAAATTGATCATTTGAGATTAGCTTAAGGTCTCTTCATTTTTTGGAGTGGCGTAGCTTGCTTGGGCACTTGGATTAGGAAAACTAAGTGCAAAAGTGGTGTCCGAATGAGGAGTGCTCGAAACCGAAATGGTTCCTTGATGAATTTTCATGATGTTCTTGCTCAAGCTTAAGCCTATGCCCGTTCCATCTCTTTTTGTAGAGTAGAAAGGAATGAAAATGCGTTCTATTTTCTCCTTCTCGATTCCACTTCCGTTGTCGGTCACATTCACAATGATACGTTTCTCGGTAACCTCAGCGTCCAGTTTGATGGTCGGTGAGGCCGCCCCATTCAACGCAGCCATGCTATTGGTCAGGAGGTTGATTACGACTTGTTCAATCAGTTTTCTGTCGCAACGAATAACCAAGTTTTTGTTCTTGCATAAAACATCCAGTTTGATTCCTCTCTTATCGAGCTCTCCTCGCATCAGGTTGCTCACGTCATCAAACATCTCTACAACGGATACCCTTTCAAAAGACGGGGCAGGGATTTTAGTTAACCGCCTGTAGTCGTTCACGAATTCAAGCATGCCAACGCTCCTTCTGTGAATGGTGTTTAAGGCCATGATTAAGTCCTCTACTGTTTCGTCATCTATATCTGCAGCTGAAAGTGCTTCACCATTTTCGCCCTTGAGTAGTGAGCGCATCGTTTCAGTCAGGCTTGTAACCGGTGTGATGGAGTTCATGATCTCATGCGTAAGAATGCGGATCAGTTTGTGCCAGGCTTCAATCTCTTTTTGCTCTATTTCATCCTTGATATCTTGAAAGGCTATGATGAAGTGGGTCTCACCGGTGAGCCGGATCGGGTTTACGTCAACTGAGAGTTCTTTTAAGCCAGCCACATCTTCGATGGACACGAGTTTTCTTCCACCTGATCTAATATCATCTATGGCTTCGCAGAATTCCGGTTGGCGCGATTTGAGTCGCTCCCATGTCTTTACCTGAGGGGTGTTCAATAATCGAGATCCGGTTTGGTTTAGGATTCCGAGGGTACCGCTTTCGTCAAAAGTGAGGATGCCCACGTTGATCTTCTCTAGAATCAGTTTGAACATTTGAAATTGACTCTCTTTGGCAATTCGAGCATCTTTAAATTTTTCAATGATATCATTGAAAGTTTGAGTGAGAGCCGTGAAGCTTTTACCCAACTTCGGGTCGGAAAAATTCACACTGTAATCCTCGTATTTCACCGCGTAAAGGAATTTGGTGAGCTCCCGATTTGTGCGGTTTACAAAGTGGATAAGCTCATAGGCCTGTATGAGCAATAGCAAGAAAAGACTCCCCGTAGTAAACCATAAATCCCCTTCGCTGACCATCCAAGTAAGCACTACGAGATTGAACAGCATCAGAATGAGCCGCAGTACAAGTGCGAGGTTGAATCTGTTAAATTCCATGTTTCTCCAATCTCCGGTAAAGAGCGGCTCTAGTTAATCCTAAATCGGAAGCTGCCTTGCTAATATTTCCCTTGTGTTTTCGAATGGCCTTATCTATCAAATACTTTTCCATATCGTCAAGATTGAGGGTGTCGAGCACTTCTTCTTGCGGTCGGCTTCCAAAATTCATTACTTCTGAAGTGAGCTCTGAAGTTTCAGAAAGAATCACCATTCGCTCAATGGCATGCTCTAATTCTCGAATGTTTCCAGGCCAATGATAGTCTAGCAATGTGTTCATTACATCCTGGTCAACGCGCAAATCGGGCTTGTTATATTTCTTCCCGAACCGCTTTAAGAAATGATCTACCAAAATGGGAATGTCTTCTACTCGATCCCGAAGCGGAGGAATAACTAGTTCAACGGTGTTAACTCGATAAAGCAAGTCTTGCCTGAACTGCCCTTCGTGAACCATGTCGTGTATTGGCATATTGGTAGCGCAAATCAAGCGCACGTCAAATTCCATTTCCTTCGTGTCGCCCAAGCGCGTCAATCTGCGGTTTTGCAACACGGTGAGCATTTTGGCTTGTAAGTGGAGTGGCAGGTTGCCAATTTCATCGAGGAATAGGGTTCCGGTATCGGCAATTTCAAATCGTCCGGCTCTATCTTGATGTGCATCTGTAAAAGCACCTTTTTTGTGCCCGAAGAGCTCACTTTCAAATAAGTTTTCGTTGAGAGCTCCCAGATCCACATGGATAAACGCTTCGTTATTCCGCATTGATGCACGGTGAAGGGCTCTTGCTACTAGGGTTTTACCGGTGCCGTTTTCACCTAAGATGAGCACATTCGCGTCTGTGTTTCCAACCTTTTGTATGGTTTTCATCAGTTTGAGCATGGCTTCACTTTCACCGATAAATTCTCCCATTGCCAAGTCTCGATCCTGCTCCAAGCTCTTGCGGGTGTCCTCTAGTTTGTTCACCTTTTTGTTCTGCTGCCTCAATTTCAGAGCCGCATTCATAGTGGCCAGAAGTTTTTCGTTCTTCCAAGGTTTGAGCACGAAGTCTGTTGCTCCCTTTTTAATGGCGCTTACGGCTAATTCTACATCCCCATAGGCCGTCATGAGAATGACCAAGGTATCTGGTGAAATTTCCTTGATGTGATTCAACCAGTAGAGACCTTCACGACCATCGTTGTCGCCTTTCGTGAAGTTCATATCCAGCAAAATGAGATCTACGTCACTCGTACTCAGTACTTCATTCAAGTCGCGTGGATGATTCCTGGTATCTACAGAGGTGAATTGATGCTTTAGAAACAATCTGGCTGTGGTGAGCACATCCGGATCATCATCCACAATGAGAATTTGGGCTTTGTTTTTCTGCATTAGGTCTTTTGTGTTTCACCGATTAATGTACGGAATCGAACGCCTTTGTGTTCGATAACGAACAGTTTTTATTGCTTTTCAAATCGTCAATAAAACCTAAAAACCTGATTATAAGCGATTTGATTT
Organism: Phaeocystidibacter sp.; assembly: GCA_965659415.1. Classification (GTDB taxonomy): domain Bacteria; phylum Bacteroidota; class Bacteroidia; order Flavobacteriales; family Schleiferiaceae; genus Phaeocystidibacter. The sequence continues at coordinate 18,549 of CBFHVA010000017.1, read as the reverse complement.
TTTGGCACATGACTTTTGGCACAGCGGCACACCTCTTGTCTTAAGAGTGGCAACAACAACTAAAACCGCCGACGGGAAAGACCTTGACGCAAAGATGAAAAAACGAATCAAAATGAAAAATGTGCGCCACCTTCTTACAGTAGGATTGATCATGGCGGGTAGTATGACAAGTTTTGCAGATGAGTCACCCCGTCCAATCCGCCAAGTGAACACACTAAAAACCGTAATGCTTGAGAAAATCTCAGAATTGAGCTTGCAACGCTACGGTATCAACGAAGTGGAACTCCAGGTGAGTTATACAATCAACGCCGATGGTCATGTGACCGTAACCTCGGTAACTGGAGCTAGCTGCTTCGTGAACGAATACGTTCGTATGATAATTGAAAAAGACGAAGTTCCTGTGGAATCTTCACTTATAGATCAAGAGGTAACGATGAATATTAAGTATGCTCGAGTTTAGATGATCATACTTCGGAGTCGTGATCACTAATGAGCAAGAAAACAATCCAAACCGCCCAGAAACTGACTAGTCAGCGTTCTTAAAACCAAGTATAACAGTCAGTTCAAGTAGCAGAAAATTAGGGTTTTTGACGTTAGTTTCAACGGGCAGTTTTGGATTATGATCACGATATTAGAAGCTTCGGCTGCAACGGATGCGTCCGCCTTCAATTTGGGTAAATTTTGTGTTAAACGTGCTTCATTCGCCCAAGGAGATAAAACTACAGACGCTCTTCAATCCATGTGGTCGAGGCTTTTTTTATTTTCGAAGGAATAATGCATCTATTCATGATCAGGATTGAAAACCTATCAAAAGCATACCGCTCAAAGTCAGTAGAAACGGTTGCCCTCCATAATGTCAATCTCGAAATTAAGGAAGGAGAGTTCGTTTCTATCATGGGTCCTTCGGGATGCGGGAAGTCAACACTTCTCAACCTTTTGGGAATGCTCGACCAACCATCGTCGGGGTCGTATTCCTTCCAAAACACACAAATATTTGACCTGAAGGAAGCGGAACGCGTAGCACTGCGAAAGGTGAATATTGGTTTTGTATTTCAGAGCTTCAATCTAATTGACGAACTCACCGTAGCAGAAAATGTGGAGCTTCCATTGGTGTATTTGAAACGCCCCGCACGAGAGAGAAAGAAGCAAGTGGCCGAAATTCTAGACCGAATGGGCATGATGCATCGGGCGGAACATTTCCCGGGAGAGCTGTCAGGAGGCCAACAACAAAGAGTGGCTGTGGCTCGAGCTGTTATTGCCAACCCCAAAGTGATTTTGGCTGATGAACCCACTGGAAATCTGGATTCGGTGCACGGTAACGAAGTGATGGAATTATTGAGTGAATTAAATAGCAAGGGAACAACCATAGTCATGGTGACTCACTCTTCACATGACGCGAGCTACTCCAAGAGAATAGTCCGCTTATTAGATGGAGAAGTCGTTTCAGAAAACAACTTGATGCATGTTTAAAACTTCCTGGCGATTTTTTGTTCGGGCCGTTCAAAAGCATCGGTCGTATACGCTCCTGAACGTCCTCGGGTTGTCAGTTGGTTTGGCTGTAACCCTTTTGGTAGTGCTCTATCTCAAGTTTGAGCTTACCTATGATCGCCACCATCCAAATCACGAAAGGATTTACCGACTCACCAGTCACCTCTACTTTGAGAATGCCGATAACCACTACGCTCAATCGAGCCTGGCTTTGGCTCCTCTTCTCGTGAGAGAAACAGACGCCATTGAGAGTTTTGTGCGGATTGGAAACGCCGGAGATAATGTCCTCCTCAAAACGGAAGAGCAAGCCTACTATGAGAATCAGGTTTTTTATGCCGATACTACCTATTTTGGGTTGTTTCCTGCAGAGTTTATTCTCGGAAACCCTGAAAAACCTTTTCCAACTTCGACTTCCATCGTTCTAACTCAATCACTTGCCCATCATATTTTTGGTGAGGTTGACCCAATTGGTGAAGTCATTCAAACCAACAACAATCGATTTACCGTTTCAGCTGTAATCGCTGATCTGCCACAGAATAGCCATATCCAATTCAAAGCCATCCTTCCCGCCTTCACACAAGAAGCAAGTGAAGAGGAATTGCAAACAGCCCTGTGGGTTGCAGCTACCTATACGTATGTGAAATTGAAACCAGAAAGGACGATCGAGGAAGTTTCGGCGGCCTTTGACCAGTTGCACGATAAATACATGGTTGAGATATCGCGAGCCATTAATTCAGATTACGATATAAAGCCTGAGCCATTAGCAGATATTCACTACGATTCGGAAGCGCAGTTCGACTTGCCTCAAGGTAAAATTGACTATCTGTTTGTGTTTGCCGGTGTAGGTATTTTGATCCTTGCCTTGGCCATGATCAATTACATGAATCTGTCTACCGCTAGCGCGTCACGTCGCGCGAAGGAAATTGGGGTTCGCAAAGTCATGGGCAGCACACGACGCGACTTAGTCTGGCAGTTGCTAATAGAATCCGTTTTGATGACGGGCCTTGCTTTACTCGTCTCCGTTGTTTTTGTGGAGCTGATACTGCAATCCGTTTACTTCCAGGAGCTCACCCAGAAAACCCTGAAACTCGATATCTTGGCCGATCCGTGGTTGATTTATTCGGGCATTTTATTCACCATTGGGGTGGGCGTTTTGTCGGGTTTATATCCTGCCTTGTACTTGAGCAAGATTCCATCAGCACAATCGCTCAAGGGCAGCTATAAAACAGGTCGGTCGGGATTGCAATTCCGAAGATTGTTAGTCGGCGCTCAATTCACTGTGAGTATTTCCGTGGTGGTGCTGGCCGTTCTCATGACTCGTCAAATGGATTACCTAGGAGATCGATACCTCGGCTTTAACAAGGAGGATGTAGTTATTGTCCCAATTCAAGACACCAGCATTCAGGCAATTATTCCAGAGCTAATGGCTAAAATGGAAAAGAGTCCATACGTCCTCTCAGTAGCTGCGGCTCAAAGCGCCCCGGGATCTATGGTGGGTAGAATGCTAATGACATACAAGGATGCATGGGGTCAGCCTAAAGCACGGGAGGCTGTTGATTATATGGCCGTTGGAGATGGCTACTTCAAAACCTTGGAGCTCGGTTTTGTAGCGGGAGAAGGGTTTGATTTTGATCTACACGGCGATACCTCATCTTCAATCATCGTCAACGAAGCGCTTGTAAAGTATTATGGCTGGGAAGATCCCATCGGACAGGTGCTCGAGTGGGGCGTAGATGAGTCGGGTGTGAGCAAAAGAGCCGCCGTGGTTTCAGCGGTAGTGCGAGACTTTAACGCGGCTAGTCTGCACACCGAAATATATCCGACGGTCATCTTCTATGAAGAAGAGATGCTAACCAATCTTCTCATTCGTGTCGATTCTTGGAATCTCAAGAAGGCATTGGCAGGGATGGAAGAGATTTGGGCTGCAACCGAAATCGATCGACCGTTTGCTTTTTCATTCCTCGATGAGAGTTTAGAGGGTCTGTATCGCGACGACCGACGTCAAGCAAGATTGATTAGCACCCTTACTTGGGTGACCATATTGATTAGCTCCATCGGTCTGCTAGGTTTGGCCTCATACACTACGCAACGACGCTACAAGGAAATAGGGGTGAGAAAGGTGTTGGGCGCATCTGCCAATCAAATTGTAAACACCTTGTTTCGAGACGTGGTGGTACTCATTGGAGCGGCCGTGGTTTGCAGTGTGCCTCTGAGCTACGCCGTATTCCGCGTTTGGGTGTCAAATTTCTCCTACGCCGCTCCCATTCAATGGCAAACTTTTTTCATTACGGGGGTGATTGCCGTAGGAGTGGCCTATCTGATTGTGAGCTTCCATTCTGTTCGAGCCGCTCGCGCGAACCCAGTTCACTCTTTGAAGCACGAATAGTCTTTTTCTCTTGAACCACTTCCCAAGATTCGCGTTGATTGCCATAACTCAAGTACAGCCCTATTTCGATTGAATCACACTTTTGTTTTCCAGCATTTTTGGAATGTCGAACTTAGAGGTCCACATTTAAGAAATCACTATATGCGTTTACTCAAATTCACGGTAATTGCCGCTTTGGCTTCATCGGCCTCTTTTGCTCAACAGCGGGCGCTTACCCATGATGATTACGATCAGTGGAATTCCATTCGAACTACCGATATAACACATGATGGCAGCTACATCGCCGTGCAAACCAGTCCGCAAGAAGGTGATAGTTATGTTGAGCTGATTAAGGTTCGCAATGCCTCTCGCATTCGTTTGGAACGGACCTCGAATCCTCAATTCACCTCGGATGGACGATGGCTTTTTGCAACCGTGAAACCGGCGTATGATCAAGTCCGACAGCTGAAGTTAAAAGACACTCCGAAGGATGAAATGCCTAAGAATCAGCTCATTCGGGTCAATGTGAATTCGCAAGTTATTGATACAGTTCATAACGTAGTACGCTTCAAGGTGAATGAATATTCGGGATCACTTGTAGCTATTGCTATTGAGGATGACCCTGAACCCGAAGAAGAGCCGACCGACTCCACCGAATCAACCGAAGAAGAAACTGACTTTATCTTGGACGGTGATGAAGAACACGGCAGTGGCTTCTATTCCGATAAGGCTAAAAGATGGGTCATCTGGAACCTGTCGAGCAACCAAAAAGACACCATTCATCGTGTGACGGATTTCGATTGGGCAGATGAAGGTTATGTTGGAGCCGGCATTCAATCGGCTGGAGATACCACTCAACCTTCTACCTTCTTTAGTTACGACCCTCGTTTGGAGGAGCCGTTCGTAATTCTGGATACCGTTTTTGAAGATATTCCGCAATACGCACTGGATCTCACAGGAGATCACATTGTTTGGCTCAAGACACTTGATTCTGCCGAGGCGGATATTCAACTGCATTCTTTGCATGCAACACAAGGAGAGCAGATTGTAGAGATCGTATCCATGGATGATATTCACCTTGAAGAAGGCTGGATGTTATCTCCACATGTGTCGCTGCGATTTTCTGAGGCCACCGGCTCAGTTTACTTTGGAACGATGCCATTGCCTTTTGTCCCCGAGGAGGATACAACGGTTCTAGACGAGGAGAAAGTGAGTTTGGACATCTGGAGCTGGCGCGATGAAGAGATACAGCCAATGCAAAAGGTGAACGCCTCAAGTGATGAGAAGGCCTCCTATCTGGCGGTTATTCATCTCGCATCAGATGGGAATTATGCGCACATGATTCAATTGGAAGATGAGGACTTAGAAAATATTTCCATTTCTGAAAGTTCCACACGCATGTGGGCAGTCGGCTATCAAGTGCCACATGAAGAACGCGCTTCTTTGAGTTGGAATTATCCGACCAAACGGGATTTTTACCTAGTGAATGTGACTACAGGCGAGCGCCAAGTCATTGCCAAGGGCGTGAGATCCTGGCCATCTTTAAGTCCAGCTGAGCGCTTTGCCTATTGGTGGGATGGCGCATCGAAGCAGTGGAAGGGCTATGATATCGAAAAGAATCAGCCGCTCATCTTGAGTGCAAATATTTCGCTTCCAGTGCATCAAGAAGATCATGACACGCCAAACGAACCAGGATCTTATGGAATAGGGGGGTGGACGGAGAATGATGAAACGGTCATCATTTATGATAAGTTCGATTTATGGGAAGTACATCCCGGCGGTTCGGCTCAGAACATTACAATGGGCAAGGGGCGTGAGATGAATGCCATACATAGAATTGTGTCTTTGGAAGATGAACCGCACTTGCAAGCAGGTGAATGGATTCTAGCACGTACCGACCTTGATGACATGTCAACTGCCTACGTGGAATATGAGCTTGAGGACGGTGAAATGAACTATGAAGAGCTCGTGGGTGGCGATTACAAGCTGAGCCGATTGAGCAAAGCTGATTCGTCGGATGTTTACTTTTTTAGAAAAGAATCCATTGCCCAATACCCGGAGATACATGCCGTCAGAGGGGATGATTTAGCTGATGCGGTGGCCCTTACGGAAACCAATCCTCAACAAGCCGATTATCGATGGGGAACGAGCGAGTTGGTAGAATGGACTACGCCAAAAGGTGTTGAGCTCAAAGGATTGTTGTTGAAGCCAAGCGATTTTGATCCGAGTAAACAGTATCCCGTATTGGTATACTTCTACGAGAAATACTCCGATCAACTGCATAGATACTGGAGTCCAGCACCTTCCGCAAGCGTTATCAATTTCCCATATTACTTGAGCAACGAGTACATTATCTTTATTCCAGATATCGTTTACGAGGAGGGTTACCCGGGCAGAAGTGCTGAAGAGTGCATCTTGAGTGGCGCGGAAATGATTGCGGAGTATCCTTGGGCTGATGCCAGCAACATGGCAATTCAAGGACAAAGTTGGGGTGGGTATCAGGTGGCTCATTTGGTCACGCGCACGGACATGTTCAAGTGCGCTATGGCTGGTGCTCCCGTTTCTAATATGACTTCCGCATATGGCGGGATTCGATGGGGCTCAGGAATGAGTAGAGAGTTCCAATATGAACGAACCCAAAGTCGTATTGGGGGTACCTTGTGGGAGCGCACCGACCTCTATCTTGAGAATTCCCCGGTGTTTTATGCACCTCAAGTGAACACTCCTTTATTGATGATGCACAACGATGGCGATGGTGCCGTGCCGTGGTATCAAGGTATCGAGTACTTTATGGCACTACGCCGACTTCAAAAACCTGTGTGGATGCTCGTGTATAACGGTGAAGAACACAATCTGATGCAACGTCATAACCGTATGGATTTGAGCATTCGCATGAGTCAGTTTTTCCACCATTATTTAAAAGGAGAACCGGCTCCTGAGTGGATGGTAAACGGCCGACCGTATCTAGAGAAAGACTACAACGCAGCTACAGAACTAATCAACGAAACAGAATGAAAATGAAACAGCTCCTTTTGGGACTTGCCCTGGGGTCATCCAGTATGATTTTCGCGCAATTCGCACCCATTCAGCATTCCGACCGATACTCGGTGCAGATCAATATGAACGATTTGACCGATGATCAGGTAGATGTTACCGTCGTGCCTCCAATGATGACGGATGATACCGTGGTTTTTGCAATGCCGAAGATTATTCCCGGTACGTACGACATTTCAGATTTTGGAAGGTTCATCGAAGAAGTGAAAGCCTTCGATAGCATGAACAACGAATTGGAAGTTGAAAAGCTGGACGAGAATCGCTGGCAAGTGGCAAAAGGTAAGTCGCTCTACAAAGTAACTTACAAGGTTAATGATACTGAAGACTACAAGCGATCAGGCATTTTTCTACCGGGCGGTACCGTGATCGAGGAGGATGGTGTGATGCTTAATTTATTTGGCTTTGTGGGTTTTATGCAAGATCACGAGTATATGCCTTACGAGCTGGAGGTGACCAAGAAGCAGAACATCATGCCAACAACTACTTTGGACGTATTGGAAACTTCTGAAACGCAAGATCGCTTTGCTGCACAGGACTATTTCCAACTGCATGACTGTCCCATTCTTTATTCCGACATTCCTTCGGCTACCATGGAAGTGGCGGGAGCCCAAATAACGGTAGGTGTTTACAATCCGAGCGGGCAAGTGGATCCACAGGAAGTGTTGGAAGAAATTGCACCCGTGTTTACCGCAACAGCCGAGTACTTAGGAGGATCGCTCCCTACGGATCGTTATGCGGTGCTTTACTGGGCTCGTACTCGTGAGGAGATTATGAGTGACGGAGCAGCTGGTGCATTGGAGCACTTCACTTCTACGGTATTAGTGATGCCGGAATGGTCCGATGTACAATCGCTTCGCCACATTGTTGCTCATGAGTTCTTCCACATTGTGACACCGCTGAACATTCATAGTGAGCACATTCACAACTACGATTTCATAAATCCTCAAATGAGTAAGCATCTTTGGTTTTACGAGGGTATCACAGAATACAACAGCCTGATTGCTCAGGTGCGTGGAGGCATTCTATCCGAAGATGAATTTATGGAGGAGATGAACGATAAAATGTTCCAGGCAGATGGCTTTGATGAGCACATTCCCATGACTCTGCGAAGCGAGCATGCCTTGGGAATGTATTCAGATCAATACTTGGACGTTTACATGAAAGGCGCTCTCATTGGAATGGCACTTGACGTGCATATCCGCCAGGCAACTTCGGGAGAACAAGGCCTGCGAGATCTGCTTATTGAGCTGAAAAACACCTACGGTCCGGATACATTCTTTGTGGATAACGACTTTTTTGAGATTATTGACGACTTTACTCCGGAAGGGACCAAGTCGTTCTTATACGATCACATTGCTGGGACTACACCTCTGCCGTTTGAAGACTTGCTCGACGCAGTAGGGTATTCTTATCAAATGGAACGTGACAATTACGAATTAGCGGTGCCAGATTGGAGGGCGACTTATGTCAGATCAAGAGGCGATTTTTATACCGTTTTTGGCTCAAATGACGATGATCCATTTACTGCTGAATTTGGTTTTATGCCAGGAGATCAATTGGTTAGCTGGGATGGAGAAGACGTGGATGGAGGTGAGCTCCAGGGTGTTCTGAACGAATGGAAGAAGGAGGCTGTGCTGGGCAATGAAGTAGTCGTGGAGGTAAAACGCGATGGAAAAACCATCAAATTGACAAGTCACGTAACCGTAACGTCTTCAGTAACCCGTCATATATTGCAACAGAAAACGAATCCGACCCCAGAAGAAATGGCCTTGCGGAATGCTTGGTTGAATCAATAATTTAGAAGCTATGAGAAAACCTATGATATGGATGATTGGAGTAGTAGCTTTGTCGACTGCTGCATGCCAATCTGAAAACTCCGCCGTTGTTGAAAAAGACCCGAATGCCGGTTTTGATTTGAGCGCAGTTGACAGTTCATATGCTGCTTGTGATGACTTCTTTCACTTTACGGCTCAAGGATGGCTAGACGCCAATCCCATCCCGGAAACCGAATCAAGTTGGGGGAAGTTTAGCATACTCGCAAAGGAAAACAAGAAGAGAGTTCGAGGGATCTTCGACGATTTGTTGAACTCTGATGGAAACGCTACTCCAGGTTCTGATGTGCAGTTGGTGGGAGATTTGTACCGCTCAGGTATGGATTCATTGAAGATCGAAGAGCTCAAGTTTTCTCCGCTTGATGCAATGATTGAATCTGTTAACAACGCGAGTTCTCTTGAGGATTGGTTTGCTCGAGCATCCAACTTGCAAATGTCCTCTGTGAATATGCCGATTTCAGTTTACGTTTCATCGGATGATAAAAACGCGAGCATGAATGTGCTCCACATGTATCAAAGTGGGTTGGGCTTGCCAGATCGTTCGTACTACCTCGACGAAGATTCAACTTCGCAGTTCATTCGCGATGCCTATGTTTCGCATGTGGCTAATATGCTCACCATGTACGGCGTAGAAGAGGCCAAGGCTAAAAGTGATGCTCAAGCCATTTTCGAGTTTGAACGTTCTTTAGCAGAGCATCAACTTTCAAGAGTACAAAGTAGAGATCCAGATCTGCGCTATAACAAGATGACAGTGAATGATTTGAAAGCCCTCTCCCCAAATATTCCATTTGATGCTTATTTGGATTCAAAGGATATCAATCCAAGTGAACTCATTGTTACGTCGAAAGATTATGTGGAATGGTTGAGTGAGAGCATAACCTCATGGAATCTTGAGGTATTGAAAGCGTATAGCACGTGGCACGTGATCAATAGCTATGCAAATAATCTGCACTACGAAGCAGTGGCTGCCGATTTTGCCTTTTACGAAACCGTACTGAATGGTAGACAGAAACTTCAGCCTCGTTGGAGAAGGATTCAGGACGCCATGGGTGGACTGAATGAGCAAATTGGTCACCTTTATGTAGACCAGTATTTCCCGGCTGAGTATAAGGAAAGAGTTGAGGGGATGGTTGAAGATTTGAGATCTGCTTTCCGAGTGCGCATTCAAAATTTGGACTGGATGAGCAACCAAACCAAAGGACGTGCTCTGGAGAAGCTCGAGGCCTTTACCTATAAAATTGGTTATCCCGATGAATGGAGTGATTGGTCTGATTTGGAAATTGAGAACGGAGCATTTGTGAAGAGTCTACAGAACCTCAGCCTTTACACCACCAAGGAGAATCTTGCGGAAATGGGCAAGCCAGTGGACAAGGGAGAGTGGTTCATGGGAGCTCATATCGTGAATGCTTATTACAATCCGAATAACAACGAGGTCGTATTCCCAGCCGGAATTCTTCAGCCTCCTTTCTTTATGCCTGAAGCGGATGACGCCATCAATTATGGTGCTATTGGCGGTGTAATCGGCCACGAGTTTACGCACGGTTTCGACGATCAAGGCAGCAAGTATGATAAAGACGGCAACTTGAACGATTGGTGGACCGAAGATGATCGAGCTCGCTTTGAAGAACTCACGCAGCGAGTAGTAAATCAGTACGACGGATATGAGGCCCTTCCGGATAACTTCGTTTCGGGTCAACTAACACTTGGAGAGAACATTGCCGACTTAGGAGGATTGACGCTTGCCTATCACGCCTACCAAATGAAAATGGAAGGTCAACCTGAACCAGAACCTATTGGTGGTTTCACGGATGACCAACGCGTATTCTTGGGATGGGCACAGGTGTGGCAAGTGCACTACACCGATGAGCAATTGTTATTCCGATTGAAGAATGACTATCACTCACCGGGTCCTTTCCGAGTAATTGGACCAATGAGTAACATGCCTGAATTCTGGCAGACCTTTGGTTGCGGAGAAGGCAGTCCAATGCATTTAAGTGCGGATGAACATGCTGTTATATGGTAAAGATAGATTGGAAAGGATGGGCCTAGCTCATCCTTTTTTCATTTTGGTGTGACGTGTGTCACCCAGTGCTGACGAATCACGCATGTATCTTTGCTTTCAGAATAATTGAAAATTTCAGTGATATGAACGAAATCATTAATAATCCATCGGCTACAATTGTAGATGTGAGAACACCAGGTGAATTTGCCTCTGGTCATGTCGAAGGGTCTATAAATATTCCATTGAACGAAGTGCCTGAGCGCGTGGAGGAGTTTAAAGGTATGAGCAAGCCATTGGTGTTGTGCTGTTTGTCGGGTGGGAGATCTGGTCAAGCCACACAATTTCTGAAAGGACAAGGCATCGAAGATGTGCATAACGGAGGCGGTTGGTCGCAAGTTGCAGTGCATAAAATGTAAGCTATGAGTTTATTAGGAAGAATTTTTAAGCGTTCCACTCCCGATTACAAGGCGTGGTTGGAAGAAGGTGGAGTTATTGTAGATGTGCGCACCCGAGGCGAATACAAATCAGGTCACATCAAGGGCAGTAAGAATATTCCACTTGATGAGATTAAGAAAAGTGCACATAAGCTGGATAAGCACAAGCCGGTGATCGTTTGTTGCAGAAGCGGTATGCGAAGCGGACAAGCTTTAGGCATTTTGAAAAGCGCAGGTTTTGAGCGTGTGCACAACGGAGGTGGATGGACCAATCTTCAAAGGAAGTTAGGATAGAAACTTAATAGAGAACTATGAAAGCATTGTTAGTATCGGCTATGTTGTTGACCCTCACCGCATGCGGGCAAACTGGATCGAGTAGCACCAATGAACAAAACACCGAGCAGGTTGCCACTTCGCAACGATTGGATCTGGGGCCGGATGAGTTTCAATCTATGATGGAAGCAGAGTCGGGTCAGTTGATCGATTGCAGAACGCCAGGCGAGTATGCAGGTGGACATTTGCAAAATTCGAGTTTGATGGATTACAACGGTTCCAATTTTGAGGAACAGATTTCAACGCTTGATAAAGAGCAAACCGTCTACATCTACTGTCGCTCCGGAGGCAGAAGTGGAAGAGCGGCCTCTATGCTGGAGTCTATGGGTTTTCAGAAAGTGGTAAACCTCGACGGAGGCATTCTTGCCTGGCAAGCTCAGGGCAAGGAAGTAGTGAAATAGTCGTCTTTTAGAACGATGATGAAATTGCTGCAAAATCGCTTCACTTGGTGGGCCATTGGAATAGGGGTTGGTGCATTAGCTGGTTATATCTACTATGCCCAAGTAGGTTGCCAATCGGGTTCATGCGCCATTACCTCTGATCCAGTAAGGAGCTCAATCTACGGAGCGCTAATGGGTCTATTAGCCTTGGATGGTTTACACAAAAGAGATCTTTGGAAGAAGTCTTCGTAATGTAGGATTAATGGTTCAAATGGATTCGCAGAATAAATGCTAATTTGTAGCTTCATTCGAACTTACTAACCTTACTTTACGAATTATGAGAGCTTTTTGTCTGAGATCTTTATTCCTAACTGTTGCGTTTTCGTTTACCACTGTCGTAGCTTTCGGACAAAGCGATTGGACAGAATCAGAACTTCAAGAGATGTATTTGGAGTTTCTCTCCGATGAAGGTATCGAAGGTTGGATTGATAGTGATGGTGATGTTCAATTCACTTACAATGAGCATAATTATTTCATCGAGGTGAATGAGGTGGATCAGGAGTTTTTCCGTGTGGTTCTCTTTAATATCTGGCCGATTGAATCGAACTCTGAAGCAGTACAAGTTTCGTTCGCTTGCGATGCCGTTAATCGCGAAAGAAAGGTGGTTAAGGCTTATACCTCAAATGACAATGTATGGATGGCCTGTGAACTTTTCGTAGGCAGACCAGATTCCTTTAAGCCGATTTTCATGCGTTGTTTAAGAACTATAGAAGATGGAATTGACACCTTCGTCAGTGAAATGTAAGCCATGAAAAGAATCGCGCTTTTTTGCTTGGTGTCGTTCAACATGTGGTCGTGTCAATGCTCCAATGAAGAGAGTAGAGACGGCCAATTGTTAACGGTTGATCAAGTGATGACAGAAGGTCATCGAATTGCCGATGAGAGTCAGGCTGCTTTAGCTGGAGCTCTTATGTCCAAAGTGCAAACCGATGGATTTGAAGGGGCGGTGAGCTTTTGTCACGAAGCAGCCGTGCCATTAGCCGATTCACTATCCTTGGTATACAATGCAGATGTCCGCAGAACATCATTTCGATTCAGAAATACCGGTAATAAGCCGGACAGTTTGGATCGGATTGTCTTGAGTAGCTTTGAGGAAATTCATGAGATGGACCGGGTTCCAGACGCCGTTGTAAAAGAGACCCACTCCAATGCTATTCGCTTCTACAAGCCGATTTACGCCGGTCCCGTATGCTTGAACTGTCATGGTATGCCAGGCGAGGATCTCACAGCGGATTTACATGCTTTGATTCTAGAGGAGTATCCTGAAGACAGAGCAGTAGGCTTCGAGAAAGGGGATATCCGTGGTGCATGGGTAATCGAATTCGCAAACGCTTATTTGGAGGAGTAATGAGCACCTTTGGTGAACTGATATCGAGTGGAAACGTACTGGTTGACTTCCATGCAACTTGGTGCGGACCATGCAAAACCCTGGCTCCCATCTTACAAGAACTATCGAGGGAATGGGGTGAGAAGGTCAAAGTCATCAAAATCGACATTGACCGCAACCCTGAATTAGCTAGAAAGTTGGCCATTCAAGGCGTGCCTACACTCATAATGTATGTGGATGGCAGTCCGGTTTGGCGAAAATCTGGGGTGCTTCCCAAAAATGCCCTGAGCGCTGAATTGGCGCCATTTATTCAAAATTAAATTGTGAAGAGTTCAAGAGGATTATCTCTTCACGACTCTATCGCTCCTCAGACTCAAGTTGCCTTTGTGGCTGGGGTGTGGGGTCTGCCGTCTGGCTCTCCTCAGGTTCATTCGGGTCGTTGAGATCCTCTTTTCCTTTTTCGATCAACTCGGGATAATCGATGGCCGTTTCGATGATGAAGGCTCCAGGAAAATGTTCTCGCACCCTCGCCAAAGCCGCTTCAGCCTCATATAGCGTTCGATAGTTGCCAATCTGCAACTTGTAATCGGGTGTTTCAAATATCACCATGCTTTTCATATCGGGAAGCGCGGTAATCGCTTCTGATCTCCAGCGATTAGCTTCATTTCTTTGGCCGTTGAATACCTGTACGCGGTAACCCTGAATTTCACGGTCTTGATTGACTCGAATGAAGTGATTCATCGATCTAAAAAATTCCGGATTCGCATTCTGAACCAGCTCCCCCTTTTCTTGTCCGAAGGATGAAATCGATGCGAGTATGCTTAAGGTGCAGACAGCTAATAATCTAAACATGATAATGGGCTTCATTTTGCAAAGATAAATAACCGCCAATTCTCCGAAATATGCGGCGTTGACAACAATTTAGACTGATTATAAATTACAAGAAGTGGTTAACAACACATGTACCGATGGCATCTATGTGTTAAATTTGCCAACCGAAGTACGGAATCGTATCATTTGAGGTCCCTTATGAAAAATCTTAACCGATTTCACATTCGCTTTATCCCGCTAATCCTAAGCTTTATAGCTCTTGGGGTAACTGCGAAAGCCCAAGACATCCAAGGCGATGTAGCTGCGGGCGAGAAATTGTTCAAAACCTATTGTGCATCCTGCCACAAGCTCGATCGAGACGCCATTGGTCCATCATTGGGCGAAGTGACTCAGCGTCGTTCTGTAGAATGGTTGCAATCTTGGATTAAGAACAACGTAGAGTTCAGAGCTACTGGCGATGCGGATGCAAATGCCATCTACGAAGAATGGTCGCAAGCAGCGATGCCAGCCTTCGAATACTTGATCCCTGATGACATCAACAATATTTTGGCTTACACCGCCAATCCACCGGCTGCTCCAGTTCCAACTGGAGGCGTTGAGGTTGCGGAAGTAGCTGTAGAAGCTGAGCCTTCTCCAGTGCCAATGATAGTGTTGGGCGTATTCTTGTTCTTGTTAATCGCCGTTTTGGCTCGCGTGCGCAATACCTTGCGGATCGTGCGCGGCGAAGATCCAACTACAGTTCTTCAAGATCTCAGTGCTTACCGCAGATTCCTTGCAAAGAATGTCGGGTTCATGACCGTATTCACTATCGTAGTGGCAGTCGCATTTTTGAATGTAACATACTGGTACCTGATGGGAGTAGGGGTTGAGCAGGAATATCAACCGGAACAACCGATTGCTTTCTCGCACGAGCTTCACGCTGGTCAGAATGAAATTGACTGCAACTACTGCCACAGCAGTGCACGTCATTCCAAGCACTCGGGAATTCCAGCTGCCAACGTTTGTATGAACTGTCACATGTATGTTGACGGCTCAGAGATTACAGATGCAAGCGGAAACTTGAAGTACGGTGGAGATCGTTCACCTGAGATTCAGAAAATTTACGACGCTATTGGATGGAGCGCTGATGATTTGGCTTATATCGAAGGATACGAGCAGAAACCAATCAAATGGGTTCGCATTCACAATCTACCTGACTTGGCTTACTTTAATCACGCCCAGCACGTAACTGCTGGTCAGATTGAATGTCAAACTTGCCACGGCCCGATTCAGGAGATGGAAGAAGTTTATCAATACAGCTCATTGACGATGGGTTGGTGTATCAACTGTCACCGCGAGACAGAGGTTAAAGTGAACACCAACGGCTACTATGAGCCGCAACACGACAAGCTCGTTGAGAAGTATCACGGTGAGGACATCACGGTTGAGAAAATCGGCGGATTGGAGTGCGGTAAGTGTCACTATTAAAATAACCCGGATCATCAAGAATGGCTACTACTAAGAAATATTGGAAGAGCTTTGACGAACTGGCTGAGACTCCGGTTTCACAAAAGCTTGCGCAAAATGAGTTTGCTGAAGAGATTCCGGTTCAGGATTTTCTTGGCGATGATAACGCCTTGTCAAACTCGAATACAACTCGACGCGACTTCTTAAAGTACCTCGGTTTCTCCACAGCTGCTGCAACTTTGGCTGCTTGTGAGTCGCCAGTGGTTGAGTCGATACCATACGTAGTTCAACCGGATCGTGTCGTTCCAGGCATGCCGGCGTATTACGCATCTACTTATTATGACGGTCACGATTTCGCTAGCGTTCTAGTGAAGACACGTGAAGGTCGCCCTATTAAAATGGAGCCTAATGATATGGCTGTGTTCAATGGGGGTACCAACGCTCGTGTACAAGCATCTGTATTGTCCCTTTATGATTCAGCTCGCCTTCGTCAGCCAATGGTGAATGGTGTAGAAGCATCATGGGGAGATATTTTTGATTCACTTCGTACTGAATTGAAAAACGCCGATGCACAAGGCAAACAAGTAGTGTTGCTTACATCGAGCATCATTAGTCCGTCTACTAAGAATGTTATTTCTAACCTTGGTGCTCATTATGCCAACTTCAAGCACGTGACGTATGATCCTGTATCGTACAGTTCGAAGCTTGACTTCTGGGCAGATATGACTGGCACGCGTGCTATTCCTTCTTATAAGATGGAGAACGCGGACTTGATCGTAGGTGTAGGTGCCGATTTCTTGTCGGGCTATACAGGACAAGATATGTCGAAAGCTTATGCGGATCGACGCACACCAGGCGAGCACATGAATCGCCACATCCAAATTGAAACTCGCTTGAGCCTTACTGGTTCAAACGCTGATAAGCGCATCAAAGTGAAGAGCTCTCAGCAAGGTGCTGTGTTGCTCCATATTTACAACACAGTGGCTGCTGCTACGGGGAATGCAACCTTAGCAGAAGCTAATCTTCCAGCTGAAATTAAAACCAGTGTGGAAGGTGTTGCTAACGAGCTTGTAGCCAAAGGAGGTCATTCTTTGGTTCTTGCAGGCAACAATAACTACGCGCAAGAAGCTCTGGCTGCTGGCATCAACAATATGTTGGGCAACTTTGGTAGCACAGTAGACACGGACACCCCGGTTTACTTAAAGAGTGGAAACGACACTGATGTGAGCGCACTTGTGGCGGATATGAACGCTGGCAAAGTGGGTGGATTGATCACTTGGGGTGTGAATCCTGCATATAGCTTGGGTGGATTTGCTGAGGCTAGCTCGAAGGTGGGCGCCACAGTAGCTCTTGCTGATCGCATGGACGAAACCGCATCCAACTTTGGTTATGCACTTCCAATTCATCATTCATTGGAAAGCTGGAATGATTACATGCCAGCATCTAACGTATACACTCTAGGCCAGCCTACCATTAATCCTCTTTTCGATACCATGCACGCTCAAGAAGTGCTTATGGGATTGTACGGTGATTATAGAGAGTATCTTGCAGTCATCAAGGATACTTTTGCTTCTGCAGGCATGGGAATGTCTTGGAGCAGCGTGCTTCACGATGGCCAAGTTGAAGTTCCAAACATGCACGTAGCAGCTGATTTTGCTGGCAGTGTAAATTGGAGCTCCGTTGCCAGTAGTGCTAATAACGACGCAAGTTCAGCAGGTAACGTTGAACTCTTCTTCTACGAGAAAGAGGGCATGGGGAATGGTGCTCAAGCCAATAACCCATGGTTACACGAACTTCCTGATCCAATCAGTCGCGTATCATGGGATAACTACGCTACAGTTTCTCAGGCAGATGCCGCCGCATTGGGATTGGAAACCGAAACAAATAGTGCCGGAGCTTACAACGGCAAGACCATCACTTTGAAGGTAGGCGACAAGACATTGGAGAATGTTCCTGTTTTTGTTCAGCCTGGTCAGACGCAAGGAACCGTTGGCCTGGCCGTAGGTTACGGTCGCACGATGGCTGGTAAAGCTGGCAACAACGTAGGTGTTAACGCCTATGTGTTGATGGGAGATGATCACTACGAAACCAATGTAGAGGTTGCCAACATCAGCGAAGACCATGATCATGAGTTCGCTTGCATTCAGCTTGCGCACACGATGATGGGTCGTAAGATTGTAAATGAAACAACACTCGAAACCTTCATGGGCTCAAGCCCACAAGTTTGGAATGAACTTCCAATTTTCGAGACATTTGAAGGGCCAATGGGTCCAGATAAGGTGAACCTCTGGGAGGATCACGATCATGAGACAGGTCATATGTGGAACATGTCGATGGACTTGAACAAGTGTATCGGTTGTGGAGCATGTGTGGTAGCTTGTCACCTTGAGAACAACGTGCCAGTAGTTGGTAAGGAAGAAGTGCGCAAGCACCGCGATATGCACTGGTTGCGTATCGACCGCTACTACTCTTCAGAGGAGAGCTTTGCAGCTGATGAAGAGAAGGTAGAGAACATGAGCGGACTTACTGGAGAGAACGGTTCGCTCGGTGGGTTTAGTGAGCTTGAAGAAGCGAGCGAGAATCCTGCGGTAGCCTTCCAGCCCGTGATGTGCCAGCACTGTAACCACGCACCGTGTGAAACGGTTTGTCCGGTAGGTGCAACGGTTCACTCGAAAGAAGGGTTGAACCACATGGCTTACAACCGTTGTATCGGTACGCGTTACTGTGCGAACAACTGTCCTTACAAGGTTCGTCGCTTTAACTGGTTCAACTACCAAGGAAATGAGGACTTTGCCGATTTCAACCCATCATTGGATGAGTATGGAAAGATGGTTCTCAATCCGGATGTAACTGTTCGTGCGCGTGGTGTGATGGAGAAGTGTTCTCTATGTATCCAGCGCATTCAATTCAATAAGCTCGAAGCTAAGAAAGCGGGTAAGCCAATTGAAGATGGTCAGTTCACTACAGCTTGTGCGCAGGCTTGTGGAACAGGTGCCA
>CBFHVA010000016.1:0-61732 GCA_965659415.1 Phaeocystidibacter sp. | reverse complement strand
AACAAAAACCTCTCGCTCCGCCTTGTTCCGCGGCGGATCGTCGTGCTTTTTTTATGCCTTTGCTCATTCAAGCAAGCATCTTATACTAAGAATGTAGTGGTGAGGGATTCCGCTCGTTCCTCGCAGCATCCCAGGGTAGGTTTCCACAACAAAAACCTCTCGCTCCGCCTTGTTCCGCGGCGGATCGTCGTGCTTTTTTTATGCCTTTGCTCATTCAAGCAAGCTTGATTCGCAGGCATAAAAAAAGCCCGCCTTCAGGCGAGCTTTTTGTTGTGGGTGGTGAGGGATTCGAACCCCCGACCCTCTGCTTGTAAGGCAGATGCTCTGAACCAACTGAGCTAACCACCCTAAGTGTGAATTACAACCGTTATTGCGATTGCGGGTGCAAATATAGAGGGTAAATAGAAACCTACAAGCACCCTGAGGAAAAATATTTTCTTTTAATTGAGCTCCGCTGTGAAGGCGCTGACCCAGGCTTACTTACCCAAAGAAAAAATCTCCCAGAATCATTGTTTCCGAAATGATTTGAGAGATTGGACAAATAAGTACCGTATCTCTTACTATTTCGTCACTTTGTAACCTAAGCTCTTCAAGTAGGCAATGTGCGTATCCACCTCTTGCTGCTTGCGTTGCTCCATATGCTTATTAATGCTCTTTACCAGGCCATTCAATTCTTCTTGGCTGAATTTCCCCAAAAGCTGCCCGGCAAAAAGCGACTTCAAGCTTTTGTTATTATTCTGATTCTCGCGAATCTTGTTTACAATTTGTAAAGGAGTTATGTTATCCTTGATCATTTCTCTCGCGTTTTATTAAGTCACAAATATAATTCTCTTTTTTTGAATGAAAAGAATTCAATTAATAACACACTTAATAATCCAAAAGTTCATGAATGGTTGTGCTCAATCTTTTCCATGGTAAAAACCCATCCTCTAACTCCTTGGCAAAAGGAACTGCTGTATCTATTGACGATAGAACTTTCACCGGCGCATCTAAATACTCAAAACACTCATCTTGAATGAATTGAGAGATATCATTCACAAACCCGCCCGACTGAACATCTTCAGAAATCAACAATAATTTACCCGTATTTTTTACGCTTTCCACCACGGCTTCTTTATCCCATGGCACAAGCGTTCTGAGGTCAATTAACTCAACAGAAGTATCGGCATTTCTTGAAAGCCATTCCTCCATTTTTACTACACCCATTGCATAGGTAACTACAGTGAGGCTCGACCCAGACTGAACGACTTTTGCTCGGCCTATTTCTTCTGTAAAATACCCTGTTGGCACTTCCATCTCACCCGAGCGATAAATGGCCTTGTGCTCAAAGAACAACACAGGATTGGGATCTCTAAAACTTTGGAGCAGTAATCCCTTAGCATCATGTGCATTAGAAGGATAAACCACTTTTAATCCAGGAGTATGGGTAAACCAAGCCTCGTTACTCTGACTGTGGAAAGGTCCGGCTGCCACACCAGCTCCCGTAGGCATGCGAACCACTACATCTGCATTCTGTCCCCAACGCCAATGAATCTTCGCCAAGTTGTTAATGATCTGGGTAAAGCCTTCGGTCACAAAATCGGCAAATTGCATTTCAACCATGGCCTTCTTTCCCTGGATGGCCAGACCTAAACCGGTACCCAAAATAGCAGCCTCGCACAGCGGAGTATTACGCACGCGATCTGCCCCATACTTGGCCATCAAGCCATCAGTAGCTTTAAACACCCCACCATAATCAGCAATATCCTGCCCCATCAACACAAGATTTCCGTGCTTCTCTATGGCAATATCCAACGCGTCGTGAATAGCATCAATCATTCGCATCGAACTCGATTCCTGAGCTTGAGGAGCTACCACATCATTCGAAAAGTCGGCATAAACATCACCCAATTCGCGCTCAAGATCAAAAGTCAAGCGCTCATATCCATCAGCTTGCTCGATAGCCTCACCAATCGACCTCACAGCCTCGTCCTGAATGGATTTCATTTCGTCAGAAGAAAGTACACCTTCGGCAAGTAACTCCTGTTCAAATTGAAGCACAGGATCCTTAGAAGTCCACTCTTCAATCAATCCGTCTGGATAATACTTGGTGCCGCTCGCCTCTTCGTGACCTCGAATTCGGAAAGTTCTACACTCGAGCAGAATCGGACGTGGATTCGCCCGCATGCTCGCCGTAAGCTCTCTTGTGGTGGTATAAACCTCTTCGATATCATTGCCGTTCACCGAATAGGCCTCCATGCCATATGCTGGGCCCTTGACGGTGAAAGAATCAAAATTAAACTGCTCCTTGGATGGCGTACTCAAGCCCCATTGGTTATTCTCCACAACAAACAGAACTGGCAGCTGCCAAACCGAAGCTACATTCAACGCTTCGTGGAAATCGCCCTCGGAAGCACCACCATCGCCTGTGTAAACTAAGCTAACCTTCGGCTGACTGTCGATTTTATGAGCCAGAGCTAAGCCATCCGCAACACCCATTTGGGGTCCGAGATGGCTAATCATGCCCACGATGTGGTGTTCCTTTGTTCCAAAGTGAAAAGAACGATCACGGCCTTTCGTAAATCCTTCCATCTTGCCTTGAAACTGCGCGAAAAGTCGATCAAGCGGAACGTTACGTGCAGTAAATACGCCTAAATTACGATGCATGGTGCAGATGAATTCATCATCATCCATGGCCATAGCTGTCCCCACCGAAACCGCCTCTTGACCGTAACCAGAAAACCATTTTGAAATTCGACCTTGACGCAGCAAAATCAGCATCTTCTCCTCTATTTTGCGAGGGATAATTAGCGCTTTATACAAGTCGATTTTCTCGTCTTTCGTCAGAACTCGACTGCTTTCGGATTTGGGTGTGTCCAATTTGATGTTCTCTGTGGTGATTCGACGGTCAAATGTAACGAGTACGCGTTCACGTTTGCACAAATAAACCACATAATTGTGCATTTTTAGTAGACATTTAAAAAGAGAATACCCAAATTGTAGTTTGTACCTTTGATTAAAACATCAGTACTTATGCCTTTGACCACTTTACCTACCGTTGATCTGGATGATTTCCGATCAGGAGATGCAGTGAGAAAACACCGCTTCGTGAGGGAACTCGGCAAAGCCTACGCAGAGATTGGTTTCGTGACCGTTACATGTCATGGTCTGAATGATGCACAGCGCGAAGATCTCTACGAACAAGTAGAGGCCTTTTTCGCTTTGCCTGAAGCGACTAAACTGAAGTATGAAATTCCTGGCTTAGCGGGACAACGAGGTTATACATCATTTGGAAAGGAACACGCCAAAGGATTTAACGCTGGCGACTTAAAAGAATTCTTTCAATTCGGACAAAGCGTGCAAAACAATCCAAAGCTCGCCGAACTATACCCTAAAAATATTGGCGTGGATGAACTTCACGAGTTCAATCCAGTGGGTATGCAGACGTATAAAACTTTAGAAAAGGCGGGAGGCGAATTATTACAGGCCATTGCATTGTACTTGAATCTGCCAGAAAACTATTTTGAAGATAAAATCAAGAATGGGAATTCCATTCTGAGAGCCATCCACTACCCTCCTATCACCGAAGAGCCGAATGACGCCGTTCGAGCAGCGGAACACGAGGATATCAATCTCATCACCCTTCTTATGGGCGCCTCAGCAAAGGGTTTGGAAGTGAAAACCAAAGACGGCGAATGGTTAGCAGTGGATGTTCCTGAAGATGCCTTAGTAGTTAATGTAGGCGACATGTTGCAGCGTCTCACCAATAACGTGCTTCGTTCAACCACACACCGCGTGGTGAATCCACCTAAAGAGGATTGGGGAACCTCACGATTCAGCATTCCGTTCTTCTTGCATCCCATCTCTGAAATGGATCTTAGTTGCTTGGAATCGTGCATCACTGACGATAATCCGAAGCAATACGAAGACACCACAGCTGGAGAGTATTTGGATGAGCGACTCAAAGAAATCGGGTTGAAATAATGCGCATTGATGTTATTTCTGTCCAGCCTGATTTGCTTCGCAGTCCTTTTGATCACTCCATTCTAAAGCGAGCTCAGGATAAAGGACTTGTTGAAGTTCATTTGCACGACCTGAAGGAGTTCGGGCAAGGAAAACACAATCAAGTTGACGACTACCAATTTGGCGGAGGTGCAGGAATGGTTATGATGGCAGAGCCCATTTTCAATTGCATCGAAAACCTGCAAGCGGAAAGAGATTACGACCAAGTCATTTACATGACGCCCGATGGTCAAACGTTCAACCAATCCCACGCCAACCAGCTTTCACTGTTGGAGAATATCATCATTTTAGCAGGGCATTATAAGGGTGTTGACCAGCGTGTACGCGATCAACTGATTACCCTCGAACTCTCCATTGGTGATTACGTCCTAAGTGGAGGGGAACTTGCCGCTGCAGTGGTGAGCGATGCTATCATCAGGCTCCTTCCAGGTGTATTGAACGATGAGACCTCTGCCCTCACCGATTCATTCCAAGATAATCTTCTAGCTCCACCTGTATACACCAGACCGAAGTCATTCCGAGGATGGGATGTTCCTGAAATCCTGTTAAGTGGACATTCTCAAAAGATAGAAGACTGGCGGCACGACCAGGCGTTCAAACGCACTCAAGAAAGACGGCCTGACCTTCTTGATAACAAAAAATGAGGCAGTTAGCCCATTTTTAATCAAAATTCATCGTAATATTGCACCCCGATTTGGAGGCATGTTCCAAAGAATCGTTTTACGCAGTTTAACCTCTGGCAAGAGTTGTGAATGTTGAGCTTCGAGTGAACCCATTAAAAATCAGAAAGATGGATCTGGTTTCATATGTAGAGGAAAAGTTTATTGAGAGAAACGATCTTCCTCAATTCAATGTTGGTGATACAATCACCGTTTATTACCAAATTAAGGAGGGTCAAAAGACTCGTACTCAGTTCTTCCGTGGTGTTGTTCTTCAGCGTCGTGGTTCTGAAGCTACAGAGACTTTCACTATCCGTAAGATGTCAGGTAGCATTGGTGTAGAGCGTATCTTCCCAATCAACAACCCAAGCATCGAGAAAATCGAAATCAACAAGCGTGGTAAAGTGCGCAGAGCACGTATCTTCTACCAGCGTGAGCGTACCGGTAAAGCCGCACGTATTAAAGAAAGGAGAATGTAGTCTTTACATCCTCATAATAAGAAGGCCGCTACTTTGTAGCGGCTTTTTTATTTTATGACAACACCAAGAGGATATAGAATTCTAGAGAAAAAGCTCGATGGGAAATTGGGCATCCTTCTCGCGTCAGTTAACGGACAGCGCTACATCGTGTCCATTCATTTCTATTTTTGGGGCATTCAAATCTCCAAGAAGAACTATGAATTTGTTGACGAATTAGAAGCGTCACACTTCTACAAGCGATCCGTTATTCGATTACTTGGTCAGGCTCCCTGAATAAAGTTTACAATTGGGTAATAATGAAAATCGTTCGACGATTCTTCGCTTTACCCTCTTCGGTCTCGTTCGAAGCTATCGGACGTTGCTCTCCATATCCATGATGGGTCATTCGAGAAGCAGGAATTCCCAGTTCCTGTAAATACTCATACACCACACGTGCTCTATTGCGGGAAAGCTCCAAATTGGCTCCATTGTCGCCAACATTATCCGTATGACCTTGAATATCTACCCTCACAGAGGGATGATCCTCCAAAAACAATCCGAATTCTTCAATAATCATCAATGCGTTGTTGTCCAACGTAAAGGAATTTGATGCAAAGTTGATATCATTTAGACGATACTCGCGTCCCACTTCAATTTCGGCGACTTCAATATCAGCCTGTACCATTCCCGATTCGGTTTCGTCAACGTCGATGTACTTCGAACTAAACGCCGCATCATCTCTATCCACTTTGATAATCACGTCATCTCCGTTCCCTCCCAGGGTTACCACCGCGGTGTATTCACCGTTCGCATCATCTACGTCTACGCGCTGAATTTCGCGCGTTGAAACATTCTTGATGATAAGCTCGGCATCTCTTACCACCTCCCCATTATCATCTCTCAATGTACCGCGAACCATGGCCACCTCCTGTGGGCGTGCGCTTTCGGGTAAAGTAAAACGGTATAGGTCGTGGCCACCCGGACCGTTCATTTTATCACTACCGAAATAGGCATTCTCTCCGTCGAACGTCACAAACAGACCCCATTCATTTCCTTCACCATTTATGGGATAACCCAAATTAATAGGCTCCTCATATTCCATCGACTCGTTCATGCGGGTGTAGAACAGGTCATACCCGCCCATGCCCGGATGTGTATCACTTGAAAAGTAAAGCGTTTGAGAATCCGAATGAATAAATGGAGTCTTCTCGTAGCCAGAGGTGTTTATCACAGGACCGAGGTTTTCGGCCTCCGACCAAGTTCCATCTGGTTGTCGTCGACTTCGATATATATCCGTTCCCCCAAATCCTCCATCGCGATTGGATGCAAAGTAGAGGACATCACCATTTGCCGAAATAGAAGGCTGACCCTCCCAGGAGTCGGGCCGATTTACTCCAGGTCCCATGGGCATGATCTGAGACCAACTATCCCCATTTCGAATAGCATAATACAGATCGCACTTCTGGGCTTCGTTTTCACCGCCTTCTTCACAAGACGCAAATACGAGGATCCGGTTGTCAGCGCTCAATCCAGGAGCGCCCTCGTTATAGCTCTGGTTAAAAGGTGCCGGCATGGGCTCTCCCTCATCAAAACCGCGCTCACCTCTTCTAGATATGGTGAACTCTTGAATGTAACGGGCTCGATCAGCAGGTCCCGCGAATCGATCTCTTCGCATGGAAGCGCGTGTATAGAGACATATTTCACCATCCGGGGAGACGGTTGGAAAAAACTCATCTGCGCGCGTGCTTACCCCTTGCACGACTCTAGGATCAAAATCGACCGGATTGCTCATTAATTCATTGACGATCCTCATTTTTCTGAGATAACGTTGAGCCTCCGTATCATAACCTCCGTCGCGCATCGGATTCTCGAGATAAGCTTCAATCAGCTCTTCACCTTTATCCGTCTTTCCTGATTCTATAAGCATGATGCCCAAGAAATATTGCAATTCCGCTTTGTAATCTGGACAAATCTCTAAGCAACGGGACCAAAAAGCCTCTGTGGCCCGAATATTCCCTCTGCGAATAGCCACTTCTCCCATCAAATAGAAGGCATGTGCGTCATCCTCGTTGGCATCCATGGCTTTCTTGGCATAAAGTTCAGCCATTTGGATATTTCGCTGAAGCAAGGCGCGAAGTGATTTCTGAACCCACTCATCCGCCTCAGGTCGGGCTGTTTCACATTCCCCCAATTCAGGATCGGGCATTTGGGCTAGAGATGAAAAGCTCAATAAGAGTGCTAGAACCAAAAGCGCTTGGCGCATAAATATCAATTGTTGATTTGTGAATTTTCTTCGGCTGCAGCAATGATTTGAGCCGCTCTGTTGGCCGCTTCTGTCTCAATTTGAACCGCACGACGTTCAGCTTCAGCCTCAATTTCTTTGGCCTTATCATCCGCCTCCGCTTCTAGAGCACGTGCACCTCGTTCTGCAGCCGCTTTGGCAATTACATTGCTCCCGGCCTCTTCAATTAATTTTTCACCTTGACGTTTGGCTTCATCTCTCGTAGCTTGAGCTAGCCGGTCGCCTTCGGTCCGAACTCGATCGGCCTGCACTTTCGCTTCATCTTTAACGCGCTGAGCTTGAGCCCGAGCTTCGGCCAATAATCGTTCTCTTTCTTGATTGGCCTGATTGTTAAACCGAACGACTTGATTGTTGATTTCATTCTGGATAGCACCTTGCACTCGGTTTTGAATATCAGAGGTAATATCACCATAATTCAATTTCACCGATGGATTTGTAAAGCTGCCTCCAATGCCAATGTTCACGTCAACATCTCCAGTCAATCCCAATTGCTCAATCTCCGAAGGAACAGAAATACCGCTAATAGGAAGTTTAGTTGCGAGGTTAAAGTCCATGCTTTGATCCAACCCTGCGGAACCTGTAACGACAGCCGATCTACCTCCTAGTTTCGCGGTGAAAGGTTCTACCGTTAAACGGCCCTGATCGATAGTGTAAGCCACCTCCGTGTTTCCTAATTGAAGGGCGCTGTAACGATCACTGTTCAGCTGAGTTGCAACATTGTTCAATACTTCAGGTTCGACCTTAACTCCATATGTATTTAGGAGACCCTTTGATGACACCGATGTAAGAATAGGCGTCATATCGCCTTCCAATAACGCGTTGAGTGAAAACTCCGTATTCAACTTTCCTTTCGCACTTTGAGTAATGGGAGCGAAAGAACTCAGGAGGTCGATATACTCAAAAGCTTCGGCAAACGAAAGGCGTTGAAGATTGACATTCATCACTACTTCGGGCTGTTCATGCTTAGAATCGTATGAGCCATTCAAGCCAATTCGCCCCCCTAAGGCATTCATGTTCAGTTGCTCTAAATAGGCCACACCATTCACCAACATCACCTTTCCTCGCACATCATCGATTTCCATACCGTCGTAGATCACCTTGTCTATTCGGGCATTCAAATCCATGTCTAGGTTTTGCGCAATGCGCACGGCGGTCATGGCCTCTGACGGTTCTTCTTCAACCCCTTCTTCGCTAGCTGGTGCTGCAGCAGCTAATTCATCCAAATCGAAGAGGGTACTTTGAAGGTCGAAACGACCCACTAGGGTGGTGTCTGACAAGAAATAGCTCAAAAGGTTATCAAGTGATCCCCTTCCCTGGAAAGTACTCTTTCCCAAATTTCCCTGAAGGGTTGAAACGCGCACTGATCTTGGCGACCAGCTCAAGTTCATGGTATCCAGCTCAAATGGCAACCCAAAGGAGGTCGTTTTCGCAACAAAATCGGAAAGTTGAACTTTACCCTTAGCCGTGATGGCCGAAGCATTCTGATTCTCGAAGTCCGAAAGTTTGCCGGCTAGCTCTAAATCAGTTACCACGCGCCCTGAATACGACAAATCTTCTTGAGGCATTAATTGCGCAACCTTGTCAAGGTCTAAATCGGTATTGGCCACTAGGTCAATCTCCGGATCAGAAACCGGATGAGTGATGCTCAACTTCATATCTATCGGCTGACCAGCGAGATCTCCAGAGAAAGCAGGAATATTTATAGTGGTCAAATTAGAAACGCCTACCGGCTTGGCGATGTGAAGCTCAATATTCAAATTCTCCGCTCCCTCGCTTACATCTGAATAAAGGAAGGATGCGTTTGACACTTTCAAATTCAAAGCAAGCGCTGGTAAATTGTCGGTCTCGTCCAATGTTCCCTCAACGGAGCCGTCGAGTGTGAATGAGCCGTTCGCTTCAATATCATCAAAGTCGTTTTTGTAAAGCTCGGGAATCAATGAAAGCACTTCTTTAAACTCGGTATGAGGAGCTCCAAAACTCAAATCAAGCTGCATGTCATCAGACATAACCACCGTGCCATCAGCCTGTAAAATCAATCCGTTGAGCGCAACCTCATTCTCCTTTAAAGAGAGCGTTCCAGAGCTTAGTTCGTAGGCCATATCCATATCGGCATCAACCTCAACTTGCCTCAAGTAATCGGTGGTTCCCATGCTCACGGTAAGCGCATCCATGCTGGTTTGTGTACGGATATCTACAAGTCCTTGGCTAAAATCTCCTGAAAGAGTATGGTTCAAGTTTTCAACGCGAGCAAATACATCACTTGAGCGATCATCATAAATTATGGAGGACTCAATTATTTGGAAAGATTTCAAACTGAGTGAGTAGCTTTCGGAATTCTCAGTTTCTTCAGTCATTGGCTCCTCCGATTCCTTTGCGATATCGTAATTCGCCAAACCGTTAGGCATCACGAGAATGTAGAGATCGGCTTGATTCAGCCGGATGCTCTCTACCTCCAAGTTTGTTCCATCCATGGCGCTAAATAGATCGATCTCCACTTCAAAATCAGCCACTTTCATCAAATCCACGCCTTCGAAATCTCCTTCACCGGTGATTTGAATATCTTTCAGAGAAAGAGTCAAGTTGGGAAAGTCGCTAAAGAGACTGAGCGACATATCCTCAATGAGCACCTCTCCTTTGATGGCATTGCTACTCTCTTCCTTCACCAGTTCAAAGATTTGATACTTGAATAGAATGGGAATGAGAACTAAGGCCGCAACAATAAGCGCAATCAGAATAAGGAAGAATCGTAGAAATTTCGGCATGGTTTGGATGCTTTAATGTTACTCCTGGTTATCCATAACGATGTGCAACTTGTTTTCTGTTTGTGCGACCAAAGAAGATACGGTTGCATCACCCGTCACATTCACTACCGTTCTGCACATATCT
This sequence comes from Phaeocystidibacter sp., assembly GCA_965659415.1. GTDB lineage: Bacteria > Bacteroidota > Bacteroidia > Flavobacteriales > Schleiferiaceae > Phaeocystidibacter. Next base: position 51,425 of record CBFHVA010000016.1, on the reverse strand, counting down.
AATAAGCGATCAATCGGGAAAATGAGCGCAATCCAAGCCGGATTTAGTCCGACACTCGATAAAACAAGAATGAGCATTATAAGTCCGGCGCTTGGTACAGCAGCGGAACCAATGGACGCCAATGTAGCCGTCAAGACGATGGTAACCTGCTGCGCAAAATCGAGCTCAACCATGTGCAGCTGGGCCAAAAACACCACCGCTACGGCTTGATAAAGACTTGTTCCATCCATGTTCACCGTTGCACCAATAGGCAGAACGAAACTCGACACCTCTTCTTCCACTCCAAGATTATCATTCACACATTCAATGGTAACTGGCAAAGTCGCTGCCGATGAACTCGTACTAAATGCAAGCAATTGGGCTGGGCGTATACCTTTCAAAAAGTACATGTACGACTTTCCAAAAGACCAATTCGCTGCCTTCGATATACGCGAAGCAATAACCATAGGATACACACCAAAGGCCATGATTACCAAACCTAGCACAACTACTAAGCTATATACTCCCAGAGCTTTAAAAGTGTCTAGCATGGCTCCTAAATCATCACCTGCCATTTTCGCCATAGCACCGGCCATTAAGGCAAACACGAAGAAGGGGGCAAACATCATGACCAGATCCACCATCTTGATAAAGATTTCGTTGGCACTATCCACAAAACCCTTCATGGCTACTGTTTTCTCATGTGGGAGATTCACCATCACCAATCCGAAGAGAATGGCGAAGAAAATCACTTGAAGCATCTCGTATTCGGTGAAGGATTTGAAGATGTTACTCGGAACCATTTCAACAAGGAAATTCAGCGGTCCTTTATCCTTTTGAGATTGAGCGGACTCCATGGCTTTGGCCACCGCCTCGCTCATTTGTTGAGGGTCATTCTCAGCACTGAAGGCCGACTGTGCGCTATCCAAATAGGCGGCATACTTTGGGTCGGCACTAAGGCGCAAATCATCTTTTATTTCCACGCCATTGTTTTCAGCCCAAAGCTCATATTTGATGCGATTTATAGCAAGATTTTCATCACCAGCAAAACTCCCCGGCTGAATGAGATTGACCAATGTTAACCCGAGCGAAATGGCAAACACCGTAGTTACGAGGTAAAAACCGAGCGTCTTTGCTCCTAGTCTGCCCAAGGCTGCTCCTCCTCCCAAGCTGTGAATACCGGAAATCACACTGAAAAGCACCAACGGAACGGCGATCATCTTCAGCACGTTGATGAACATATCACCAAACGGCTTAATCCAACTCAGGGTGAAATCTGTCCAGCCAAAAACGCTTGACAAAATGGCCCAAATGATACCTAGGACTAGGGCAATAATTATGCGGACGTGTAGGGGTAGCTTCTTCATGAAGGCGAAGTTCGTTTATAGTTGATTGGTTCTACTCTGAAGCATCAGGTCGGCCAAAGCGAGTTGAGCCATGGCTTCTACAATGGGTACAGCTCTAGGTAAAACGGTTGGGTCATGTCTACCTTCAACCTGGAGGTCAACTTGATCACCTTGCTTATTAATCGTTCGCTGCTTTGATTTAATGCTAGCTATGGGCTTGAACGCTACGCGGAAGTAAATATCCTCCCCGTTTGAAATTCCACCTTGCACCCCTCCGGAGTGATTCGTCTTGTTCACCCCAAGGGATTGGATCTCATCATTCAATTCGGATCCAGTCCGTTCCGTTCCAGCAAAGCCAGATCCGTATTCAAATCCTTTAACTGCATTTATGCTGAGCATTGCTGCTCCAAGTCGAGCATGTAATTTGTCAAAAACCGGTTCTCCCCAACCAGCGGGCACCCCAGTTATAACACATTGGATGCATCCTCCTGCTGAATCTCCTTTTTCTTTGAGATCGAGCACGTAAGCTTCCATCTTCTTAGAAACTTGAGGGTCTGGACAACGAATGGGAGAATCATCGATGGCATTCAAATTGAGCTCTCGGTAATCTGTTTGTGTAGATATCTCACCTACACTTTGCACATATGCCCTGACCTCAACGCCCGATAGAAGTTGAGCGGCTAGAGCTCCTCCTACAACTCGGCACGCAGTTTCACGAGCTGAACTTCGACCTCCGCCTCTATGGTCTCGGCGGCCAAACTTGGCGTCCCAAGTATAATCAGCATGAGAAGGTCGGTACACCTCTTTCAATGCATCGTAATCTTTGCTTTTCTGATTGGTATTCGGAATGATAAATCCGATGGGCGTTCCAATTGAAACACCTTCGTGGAATCCAGATAAGAACTGAACCGTGTCGCTCTCCTTTCTATCTGTGGTTAATTCCGACTGTCCGGGTTTTCTTCGATCTAACGCGAGTTGAATCGCATCGAAATCCACCTTAACTCCTGCTGGGAATCCTTCTAAAATCCCCCCTATTGCCACACCGTGAGATTCACCGAATGTGGTAAGCTTTAAACTATTGCCAAACGTATTACCGGCCATCTTTCAAAAATAGGGCTTTAAGGCGGTCTTACAACACACTTTTACGCTTTCAAGGTACTTCCTTTTTCAAAGGGGAATCGTAAGTTATTTCCGCAATTCACACGTGGATGAAGCCTACCTATTCCGCTGATATCGGCTTGCTGTTTTGTATATTCGTTATCCCATGAAACGACTCCTGACAAACATCAAAAAGCTGGTACATGTAGAGGATCAACCTCGACCTTTTCTCAAAGGGAAGGAAATGAACCAGATACGTGAAATAGAAAACGCCTTCCTCGAGATAATTGACGGCCATATCTCCGATTTCGGTTCTATGAAAGACCTTCCTCCTGAGGATATCGCAGGCCTCACCGGGGTTGAAGATTGTACAGGCAAATGGGTAATTCCAGGTTTAATTGACAGTCACACCCATTTAGTTTTTGCGGAGCCTAGAGACCGTGAGTTTGAGGACCGAATCCAGGGGCTATCCTATGAAGAAATAGCCGCACGAGGCGGGGGCATATTGAACAGTGCGGCAAAAATGGCAGCCATTGATGAAGAGCGACTTTATGACGAATCCATGGCGCGTTTAAATGAAATGGTACGCACTGGAACTACCGCCGTTGAAATCAAAAGCGGTTACGGTCTTACTCTAGAGGCAGAGCTCAAAATGCTCCGCGTGGCTAATCGAATTAAAAAGCGAGTTGACATTCCTGTTTCTGTCACTTTTCTAGGAGCGCATGCCATACCTCCTGAATTCAAGGAGAACCCCGATGAATATGTGGATCTAGTAGTGAACGAAATGATACCCAAGGTTGCGGAAGAGAATCTCGCCGATTACATCGATGTATTCTGCGAGAAGGGATATTTCAATTTGAAACAAACCGACCGCATTCTGAAAGCAGGTGTTGAGCATGGAATGATTCCAAAAGTGCATGTCAATCAGTTCAATGCTTTTGGCGGAGTGAAGACTGGTGTAGATAACCGTGCGCTCAGCGTAGACCATCTCGAGGTAATGAATGAAGAGGACTATACGGTCCTGCAAGGTTCCAACTGCATGCCTGTTGCACTGCCTAGCTGTTCTTTTTTTCTGGGTATTCCGTACACTCCCGTTCGAGAGTTGATCAAAAACGATTTACCCGTAGCCCTGGCCTCCGACTACAACCCCGGAAGTACCCCTTCAGGCAATTTGCTCTTCGTATGGAGTTTGGCATGTATTCAGATGAAGATGACACCCCAAGAGGCCCTAACCGCTCTTACACACAATGCTGCCTATGCTTTGGGGTTGCAAGATGAAATGGGCAGCATCGCTAAAGGGAAAAAGGCCAACTTGATTGTCACCGAGGAGATGAACAGCCTGGGCTATATTCCTTATAATTTTGCACGTAATAGCATCGATCGCGTACTGATCAATGGCGTACCCTTCAAAGAATTCGAGCCATGAATCAACTCTTAAACCTATTCGACCGCGCCTTTGTACTTTCTCATACATCTGTGAGAAATGGAGAAGAGAAAATCGGCCAAAAAATAAAACTGCTCAGTGAGGAAGGAGATTTTGAAGAAAACCTGACTAAAAGCGAGGCCGCTTTTGCCGTCGTTTTCATACCGGAAGATGTGGGCATCCGAGCAAATTGCGGAAGACCCGGAGCAGCGAGCACTTGGGAACCCGCCCTACGCGGATTGTGCAACATACAGGACAACGCACTGTTGCACGGAGAGAACATTCTTCTGCTGGGTGCCGTACACACTGATGACCTCATGCAAGAGGCTCGCTCGTTGAGAGAAGATACGTCAGAAGGTTTAGCTGCCCTTCGTTCTCTTACAGCGGAAATCGATAGCCGTGTCAGAACAGTGCTCGCCTCCATATTCAAGGCCGGGCTGTTCCCCATCGTGATAGGCGGTGGACACAATAATGTATATCCAATCTTGGCAGGTTGGTTCGATGCTTTTGAAACCGTTTTGTCGGCAATTAATCTGGATCCTCATGCTGATTATCGTGAGATGGAAGGTCGACATAGTGGTAATGGCTTTAGATACGCTCATGAAAATGGTATTCTGGATAGATATGCCGTTGTGGGTTTGCACGAGAGCTATAACTCGCACAGCATGCTTAGTTTGCTTAGACGAGATCCTGATTTGCGATATAGCACATTTGAAGATATCACCGTGCGACAAATTTTACCTTATCATCAAGCTATAGATGATTCTTTGGATTTCGTTTCAGAGGGACCGTTTGGCATTGAAATAGACCTTGACAGTATTCCAGGAGTACCCGTTAGCGCGGCTACTCCTACAGGTTTTTCACTAGAAGAGGCGCGACAATACATACACAGAACGGCTATACGTCCAGAATCTAAGTACTTACATATTTGCGAGGGGTCAGCAGGATTGGCCTCTGCCCATCAACTCTCGGAATTGGGAAAGGTTTTGGCCTGTTTAATGGCTGATGCGATGAAGGCGAAAATGAACTAAAGAAACGAGCATGGCTAGTCCACTAATAGAATGTGTTCCCAATGTTAGCGAAGGTCGCGATAAGTCTGTCATCAAGCAGATTGTCGAGGCGATTCGTTCGGTTGAAGGTGTACATCTCTTGCACATCGACCAAGGTCACGGTGCCAACCGAACCGTCTTTACCTTTGTGGGTGCACCTTCTCAAGTAATCGAAGCGGCATTCCGCATGTTTGAAGTGGTGAATCGCACGGTAGACATGCGCAAACAAGACGGTGAGCATCCCAGACAAGGTGCTGTAGATGTATGTCCTTTTGTTCCTCTAAGCGGAGTCTCGTTAGAGGAGGTGGCTCAATTGGCAAAACAGTTTGGATATCGAATTGGCGAGGAGCTAGGAATACCAGGATGGTTTTACGAAGCTTCAGCGACATCTGAAGCCCGGAGCAACCTCGCCGAATTGCGCAAGGGCGAATATGAAGCTCTTGAGCAAAAGGCTAGCGATCCATATTGGGAACCCGATTTCGGAACTTTCGAAGGTGCCATTTGGAAGCGCAGCGGAGCGACAGTCATTGGAGCGCGTCACTTTTTGATTGCCTATAACATCGATCTTCAAACTAAGAATGTGGACATGGCACAACACATCGCCGAAACCATTCGAGAACGAGGACGATTGCAGTTTAACGACGATGGAACTAGGGAGCGAATCCCCGGTTTACTTGAAGGAGTGAAGGCCATCGGATGGGTAATCCCAGAATATGGAAATGCTCAGGTAAGCACCAATATTGTGGACATCCGAAAGTGCAGTCCAGGTCGCGTTTTTGCTGCCGTTAAACACGAAGCCGACCGCATGGGTATTCGCGTGATGGGTTCTGAGTTGATCGGGCTCATTCCGCAAAATGTACTCGTCCAATCTGCGAGAGACTTGGGCGTACCTGAACCCGGTGACTTACCGTCTATGTTGAATGCGGTGCACGTCTTGGGACTCAGCCACCGCAGAGAATTTGACGTGGAAAAGCGCGTTATTGAGCGTGTAATGAAACGCAAATAGTGATGGAAGCTTCCTTCGGCATGAATCCTGCTAACACAGAAGCATGAAAAACGTACTCCTTACCTTTCTCGGTTTTTTCGCGCATTCACTTATTGCACAGCCAGAATATCCGGAACCTTGCAGCAACTACACCATTGATTCTCCTTATTGGGATTTGAATAACGACGGCAAGGCGGACTTGATGCTTCAAATGTCGTCTGAAGGCACTGATGATGTGCCCAGTTCATCGGGGGTTTGCTTTTACGCGATTCAATTTATCAATGCAGATATGGGTTTCTTAGTTCCTGAGGATTGGAACTTTCATTCTGGTATTTCCGAGCGTCAACATAAGGACACGGCAAAGTATATAGCGTCTAATTACAGCCGCGTGAACCAATTGCTCTTTACCCCCTACGGTAATTCAGCGAATGGCGAGTGGATGACAGTTCTCGACAGCTCGGAGTATTACACATTTTACTTTATCGACGGAAACGATACTACACTGGGTTGGTTTGAGCTAAAAATTGACGCACCCAATGGAAAAGTTGAGTTTGGTTCCAGTGCGCTCTTTTTTGATTCAGATTATGTTGAACCCGGTTCATATCAAGAAATAAAAAGCATCATTAAGCTAGGTTGGACACACGACCCTCAAGTGGGGCTAATGCTTGTAGATCAAAGTCCATTAAGTACTCGTACCATGAAGGGTGGCATATATGCTGGGTATTTCGCTCAATATGGCATTCTAATTGGCGACTACCTACTCTTGGGCTTCGAAACTTCGCTCAATGCTGAATTCTACAATTGGAATGCATCCAACAACTTGAATTTGAGGTGGTCAAGCAATATTCACATTGTTTTTCTAGACTTTGGAGTTGGACTGGTCGAACAGAACCCACTTAGTTCAAATTTGAGCAGTTCAATAGCGTTTCAATGGGAAGCGGGGGTGAGTTTAGCCAATTACAGACTCATGATGGTTTTCAATGCTCGATCACTTGACAATGGAGCGGCTGAAAATGCCTTTCCAAGGTATGGCTTGCGGATGAATTATCAGTTCTAGTTTTTTGAAGGCTGATTGATCAAATTCTCAAAACTTCCTTGCCAGGCGAGCACTTCAAATCGAACAAACATCTCTTCTGTATACCAACCCACTTCACGCGTCATCTTCACCATGGGCTGGTGCTTTCCGCCGGGTTTATAGGCAAACTGATTCAGCTCTTCCGAGCTTCGCCAAAATGAGAGAGTAGCCTGCTCAACCAGAGGTAGTTCACCTACCCCCTTAGCCCACAATAACCCGGGCATTCTTTCTATATGCTTACTCACACCAGGTACACGCCACCAAAATCGAAGTGCTTTTTTGCGATCTATACTTGCACGAGTGAGCACGGCCAATGGAACATCTCCTACGGGCGCAGCTCCGTACACAAAGGGATTCTTTTGATTCCAGGTGCCATGTCCCTTGAAAGGTCTTAAAACGGCTCCTCCCCAAGAAACCGAGCGTAATTTCATTTCGTTCAATCTTTGGTGCTTTTCTCTGAAGGTGTTTAAGTCCTCTTTACTTTCCCAAACCGTCATCAATACGAACGTGGTAAAGTCGGGCCAAATAGAAAAACCGTTACCTGCTCCACTGCCTAGGAGTTTATAAAAAGTCAACCCCGAAACGTCTTCCATTTCGGGGTGGATAAATTTCATCTGAGCCAAAGCCCAGCGAATATCCTTAAATCCTTTGTAGGTAAATGAGATTACCGATGTAAGCATGTGTGAGCAACAGCAAAACGCGAACTAGGTTCACCAATGCATTAATACAGATCCCCACGTGAATCCAGAGCCGAAAGCAGCAAGGCAAACCAGGTCTCCTTCTTTTACCTTTCCTTCCTTCAAGGCTTCACTTAGCGCAATTGGAATAGATGCGGCTGTGGTATTCCCATAGCGCATGATGTTATTGTATACTTGGTCTGGACCTAAGCCCATTTTCTTAGCTATGAATTGAGAGATGCGCAAGTTGGCTTGATGCGGAATCAACATGTCAATATCGCTCGCTTGAAAACCGTTAGCTTCTAGCGCTTCATTGATTACTTGTTCGAAACGAGTCACCGCATGTTTGAAGACAAAGTTGCCATTCATGTAAGGATAGTAATCCGTTTCTTCTGGGTCGTTATCCTCGATGATCTGGTCTACCCAACGCGAAGTAGCTGGTCCAATTAACGCCAACTCTTTGGCATGCTCACCTTGACTATGCAGATGAGAGCTCAAAATTCCTTGACCTTCTTTCTCAGAGCGACGAACAACCGCAGCTCCAGCACCATCACCAAAAATAACACTCACTCCTCGTCCGCGTGTGGTCATATCTAAACCTCCACTGTGCAGTTCCGAGCCAATCACTAAAATGTTCTGATACATTCCTGAACGGATGTACTGATCAGCTACACTCATTGCATAGACAAATCCAGAACATTGATTGCGCACATCTAGAGCGCCAATTTCCTTGATTCCTAAATCGCGCTGAACCAATACTCCTGGTCCCGGGAAATAATAGTCTGGACTCAACGTAGCGAATATGATGAAATCGATGTCGTCCTTAGTGATACCAGCGTTCTCTATGGCCATTTTAGCTGCCTTAACGCCCATTCCAGAAGTTGAATTCCCATCTCCTTCCTTTACAAATCGACGTTCCTTGATTCCGGTTCTCTCGGTAATCCAGTCATCGTTAGTATCCATTAATTTAGAGAGATCGTCATTAGTTACCACATTCTCAGGAACATAATAACCCATGCCTGCAATTCGGGCAGTATAACTCATATTGTTAAGCTTCAAATTCAAATACCAATGTACTTATTTTCGATGATGTCACTCGATGGCAGCCCAAATCAGACAAACTGACAGCGCTAGAAGTGAAAACATGCGATGGCATATCGATTGTTCAAAGGTCGGCAGTTAAAATATAAACTGAAACTAAATCCAACTATATCATGAGCACCGGCAAGATCAACGTTACGGCGGATAATATCTTCCCGATTATCAAAAAGTTCCTTTACTCGGATCACGAGATTTTCTTGCGAGAACTCGTGTCAAATGCTGTTGATGCCACTACCAAGGTGAAGCAGCTGAGCAGAATGGGGGAAGCGAAAGGTGATTTGGGTGATCTCACCATTCGCGTAGAGGTAGATGAGGAAAACAAACAATTGCGCATCATCGACCGTGGCGTGGGCATGACCGCTGAAGAAGTTGATCAATACATCAATCAGGTGGCCTTTTCCGGCGCTGAAGATTTTTTGAAGAAATATGAAGGAAAGCTCGATGGTGCCGATATTATTGGCCACTTCGGACTTGGTTTCTATTCAGCTTTTATGGTTTCTTCAAAAGTGGAAATCAAAACCCGCAGTTTCAAAGCTGAAGCCAATGAGGCCGTACACTGGGTGTGTGAAGGAAATCCCGAATTCACCTTAGATTCTATCGAGAAAGATGACCGCGGCACAGAAATCATCCTCCACATTGCCGAAGACAGTAATGAGTTCTTGAAAGAGTCAAGAATCGGCGAGTTGCTAGACAAGTACGGAAAGTTCATGCAAGTTCCCATCCAATTTGGAACACGTGAGGAGACGCGGAAAGAAGGTGAAGGAGAGGATGCGAAGGAAGAAAAAGTCACTGTTCCTCATATCGTTAATAACACCGATCCAGCATGGACTAAGTCTCCAAGCGAATTAAAGGATGAGGACTATGCTCAGTTCTATAGAGAGCTATATCCTATGACATTTGAGGAGCCGTTGTTCCACATTCACTTGAATGTTGACTACCCATTCGACTTGACGGGAATATTGTTCTTCCCGCGCATCAAGCCGAACATGGAGATTCAAAAGAACAAGATTCAGCTTTATCAAAGTCAGGTATTTGTAACTGATCACGTAGAAGGAATTGTTCCTGATTTCCTAACGCTTCTACATGGGGTTATCGATAGTAAGGACATTCCGTTGAATGTGAGCCGCTCGTACTTGCAGAACGATCACAATGTTCGGAAGATCAGCTCTCACATCACCAAGAAGGTGGCCGACAAACTCGAGGAACTCTTTAAAAACGATCGTGAAGACTTCGCTACGAAGTGGAACGACATTAAAGTAATCATTGAGTACGGTATGTTGAGTGAAGATAAATTCTTCGAGCGAGCGAAGAAGTTTGCCTTACTCGTCAATACAAATGATGAAAAATTCACCATTGAAGAATACTTGGAAAAGGCAAAAGAAAACCAAGTAAACAAGGATGGCGAAACCGTGGTTCTGTACGCCGCCGACAAAGAAGCGCAGCACTCCTTCATCAATAAGGCTAACAAAAAAGGCTACGATGTTGTAGTACTCGACAGCCCCCTTACTTCGCATTACATTCAGAAGCTTGAAAGCTCATTCGAGAAGGTGAAATTCACCCGAGTGGATTCTGACACCATCGACAAGCTAATTCAGAAGGATGAAGAATCCGTATCTGCCTTGAGCGAGAAGCAGCAAGAAGAACTCAAAGCAGCGCTGGAGGAAAATGTGGATAAGGCCAAATTCACCATTCGCTTGGAGAATATGGATAGCGAGGAGCTTCCCCTAACCATTACCGTTCCTGAGTTTATGCGTCGTATGAAAGAAATGCAAATGACGGGAGGCGGTATGATGATGGGCGATCTACCTGAAAGCTATGAGATGATTGTAAATACCAATCACCCACTTTCTTCCCGCATTTTAAATGCCGAGGCCGAAGCAAAAACACAGTTGATCAAAGACGCTACCGACTTAGCTATGCTACAGCAAAACTTGTTGCACGGTGAAGCGCTCACGTCCTTTATTCAACGAAGCGTAGATAAACTCTAGGAAGGGATGAACAAAAATTCAATACAAGAGTTATACTGATATCTCCACTGTGAGATTTAGTTGAATTCCGCCGAAAGCCGATAGTTGCACGATTGTGATTATCGGCTTTCTTTTTTGGCCTCCCAGCGGTCGGCCGGACTATTGCCTCCTTCGCCGGCGGCCATAAGACTTTGAGGCTATAAGGCTCATCGGGTCGTACAATTTCGAGCATGTTCGTTCAAACGAAGTAGATGGACAACAGACAAGAGGCTATGGGCCTCAGGCTTGTGGGTGGCAGTTTTTCTAGAATTGATCCCACCCGAATTCAGCGATAAACCAACGGATAAACGCATCAACGGATTAACACAGAAACGGATCAACCCCTTAAACCACTCGTCACCCTCTTATCCACCTCATCCAAATCGTATTCCTTGAGATCGTCATAAATCTCTTTGTGAAAGTTGTCGAGTGTTTGAAGAACAGCTACGAGTCCTTTTACATCTTCAGCTTTCAGATGCGCCTTTACAATCTTACCAACTCGGTTCAAAGGCTGTAAAACGGAAAAGAACACGCCTTGTCCTTGTTCGGTAAGTCGAACTCGCTTGGCTCGCTTGTCAGATTCATCTACAAAGGTTTCGAGCAATTCCAATCGCTCAAGTCGTTTAATTATATCCATTCCACCGCTCGTCTCGCCTACATTCATCTGAATGAGCTCCGACTTTGTGCAGCTCTTCAAATAAGCCAAGGTGGCCAAGTAGGCGAAGTCATCTGCCGTTTTCAGAGGAGAGTCCTTAAACGCCTCTTTCAGATAGTACTTGGCATACTTATTCAAACGAGTGATGTAAAAACTCAAGGCGGCATTCGGGTCAGTTTTGCTCATGAAAGCGGCCGGATCGAACGAATCACGCTTAGTAGGTTTCACCCTGGGCATGGACCACTCCTCCGCATCCTGCGCGAGCCACCGCGCAAATCTTTGTGGATTCGGTTCCCCTCCTCTCTCCATGTATTCGTTTATGCTGGGAATCAATCCTTCCAGCAAAGTGAACTTATCATCCATCTACTCGTTATTACGAATCTGAAACAAAAATAATTATTTATAGCGAAAACATTTTAATTTCGCAATTGTTCTAAAGCCGTGAACAAACAAACAACAATGAAACACATCTCACTTTTAGGAGCTATGCTCCTGTCTGGACTCAGTTTCGGACAAGGAATTGTATCCGGACGCGTATTCGATGCAGGGAATAATGAATCCCTGCCATTTGCAGAAATCATCGTTGAGGGAACCGAGAAAAAGGCGGCCACCGATCTCGACGGTAATTATAAAATCACCGGGCTACCAGCAGGTTTATACAACATCCGCGTTCAAACCTTAGGCTATCGTCCAAAGGTAGAATTTGAAGTTCGGGTAACTCCGGCACGTCCGGTGACGCTCGACTTCGGACTCGAACCTTCAAGCGAGCAAATCGAAGAAATAACCATAAATGCCCAGAATCGATTCGTTCGTGAAACACAATCTCCCGTTTCCTTGCAAACCCTTGGACTCAATGAAATCCAAAGAAATCCAGGAGGTAACCAAGATATCAGTCGGGTAATTCAGAGCTTACCTGGTGTAGCATCCACTGTAGCCTTCCGAAACGACCTGATCATTCGCGGTGGTGGTCCAAACGAAAACCGTTTCTATCTGGATGGAATCGAAATTCCTGCGATCAATCACTTTGCGACGCAAGGTTCAAGCGGCGGACCAGTAGGTATGATTAACGTCAACTTCATTCGCGATGTAGACTTCTATACCTCGGCCTTTCCTGCAGAAAGAGGAAATGCCTTGAGCTCGGTCATGGAAATCAACCTGAAAGACGGTAGAAAAGATCGCATTGGGGGTATTTTTCAAGTAGGCGCAAGCGATATCGGATTAACCGTGGAAGGTCCGATAAGCGAGAATACTTCCTTCCTCGCTAGTGCTAGAAGGTCCTATCTCCAATTCCTGTTTAGTGTATTGGAACTGCCTTTCTTACCAACATACAACGACTTCCAATTCAAAACAAAAACTCAACTTACGGAGAACTCCACGCTTACTGTTCTTGGTCTTGGTGCCATCGATCAGTTTTCCTTGAACTTGGATGCAAACGAAACACCTGAACAGCGTTACATTTTGAATTCCCTACCCGTAAATGAGCAGTGGAATTACAGTATTGGCGCCAAGTATAGCTACTATACAGGGAGCAGTTACACGAATGTGGTGCTGAGTAGATTCATGCTGAACAACACCGCCGAAAAGTTCGAAGACAACGATCCCAATGGTAGACAACTTCTCGATTATGTGAGTCAAGAGATAGAGAACAAATTACGTGTGGAGCGTATTTACAAGAGAAGTGAATGGGAAGGTGTTTTCGGCTTTGGATTTGAGGAAGCGAAGTACAATACGTCTACTTTCGATCAGCAAATTCCCGATTTTGCACTCGACTATCAATCAGATATCCGCCTCTACAAGTACTCCGTATTCGCGAATTATGCGAAGCGACTATTCAACGAGAGACTCAACCTCAGCATTGGCCTACGAACCGATGGGAACACCTTCAACTCCAACATGAGCAATCCGCTCAACCAGTTATCGCCAAGAATTGCCTTGAGCTACCAAATCAATGAAAACTGGACCTTGGATGGAAACTGGGGTATTTACTACCAACTTCCTCCTTACACTACCATTGGGTTCCGCGATCCTGCAGGCGATTTAGTAAATACCGATCTGAAGTATATTCGAAGTACACATTATGTACTTGGAACCAGTTTCTTGTTCGACTTCAATGCGAAGCTAAGTGTGGAAGGTTTCTACAAAGATTACAGCCAATACCCAATCCTTTATCCTGATAGCATTTCCCTTGCTAACCTGGGCGGTGACTTTGGAGTGGTAGGAAATCGTGAAGCAGAAAGCACGAACGACGGTAGAGCTTATGGTTTGGAAATCAGCTGGCAGCAGAAACTATACAAAGGGTGGTTCGGAATTGCAGCTTTCACGCTCGTGCGATCTGAATTCGACGATGTATTCGGCAATCCAGTTCCAGCAAGCTGGGATAACCGATTCTTAGTGTCTATCACGGCGGGTAAGAAGTTTGGTAAAAACTGGGAATTGGGCATCCAATATCAATTCTTAGGAGGTACACCGTTCACTCCTTTCGACGTAGAAGCCACTGCGAATATTCAAAACTGGGATAACATCGGTAGACCCGTGCCGGATTACTCACAGCTCAACACCCAAAGACTAGGCAACTTCAACGGACTCAATTTGAGAATCGATAAGAAATGGTTTCTCGAAAGATTCAACATTGACGTATACTTTGATATCCAGAATGCCCTTGCGGCAAGTGTTACGGGTCCGGCTTTCTTAACTCCTCAAGTTGATGCCAATGGCGATCAAATCGTAGATCCCAACAACCCAGATCAATATCTCATGACTACTCTACCCAACGAAACAGGTACAGCCGTACCAAGTGTCGGCATTATTTTCGAGTTCTAACGTTCTGATTATCTGAAAATAAGGAAGGCGAGTCGAAAGGCTCGCCTTTTCTTTTTTAACCCTATATTCAAGTTTCAATTAAACCACTATGCCCAAAGACCTGCTACCCTTTTTTAAAAGCTTACCCACCTTCGCTGAAGTCCCCAATGATTCATTAACCTGGATGATTCAGTGCGGTGAAATAAAGAATTACGACACCGGAGAGTTTCTTTTCTCAAAAGGTTCACCCGTCGAGTATATGTATGTAATTCTCGAAGGAGATTTTGAGGCTTATCAAATTACAAATCGAGGTAGAGAATTTTTCGTTGAACTCGTGAAGGGCGACATTACCAGTTTGCTTCCTTATTCAAGGTTGAAAGAAGCTACAGCTTATGCGGAAGCGAAACAGCCTTCAAAAGTATTCGGACTTCACAAGGATTATTTCCGAACCATGATTGCTGACCACTACGAGTTGACAGCTGCATTAGTTCATCACATGACGAGTCGCGTTCGAAATTTTACGACTATGCAAGTTCAGAATGAAAAACTTGCTGCACTCGGGAAACTCAGCGCCGGACTTGCCCATGAGCTCAACAATCCTTCCAGCGCCATGGTCCGAAGCGCTAGTGAATTGGCGAAGCTGCTCAAGCAGGGACCTGATAATTTCAAGAAACTGCTCAATATCGATATGGAAGAGCACCAAGTTAATGGAGTACAAGCCCTATTGACAAAGAAGATTGAAAGTTCCATGCCTACCCTCTCCATGATGCAACGCAATGAAATGGAAGAGGATATTGCCGATTGGCTAGAAGCGCATGGCGAGTCTAATGGATTTGACTATGCGGAACTGTTCGTGGCCTTTGGTTTTGAAGTGTCCGAATTGGAAGGGCTCTACCAACTACTCGGATCTGAATCCCTAACCACTACTTTGGAATGGATGCATGGCCAGCTCGACATCGTTCGAATCGTTCGAGAAATTGAAGATGGTTTAAAGGGTTTATCCGTTGGGAAAACCCGAAACTAGAGGATTACCCTAGAGGCATGCGGCTTTAGCCCGTGCCGTTAGTGAGGGTTTAATCCGTTTGTACGTTAATCCGTTTCTGTGTTTCTGCGTTGGTTTAGTCCGGAATGTTGAACCTACTGCAATGTCGCTCAAAGCCTCATTGCCTCATTACCTCATAGTCCCATTGCCTTTTACCTGTCGTCCACCCACTTCACCTCCCTGAGCCCTTTAAAACCCTGAGCACCTTAACCCTTTAAAGATCTATTGGTGAGTGATTATTGACTTTCATAGCTTGATTCAGCTCAAATCCTTCACCTACCAAATAGGTTATGGCGAGAATGGGGCCTACGAAGAGCATAAGTGTGAAAGCGACAAATAGTCCGCCGGTGGTCACCTCCAAGGCTTGATGAAAGAATTCAGAATAGAAAATGGAGCTCAGTAGCGGTAAGAAAAGCAACGTTCCAATGGCAGCAAACCATGGCATGCACTGATGTCGCGCTTTAACTCGCATAATAAGTGGGAGCGCTACAAATACGGCTCCTATAAAAATGCCCAACAGCCCCAGGAGAAAGTCGTCTCCTTTACCATCTATCAAGGCATAAATAAACGCGCTAAAAGCAAAGGTAGCTATGAAGATGCCCGCAGCTCCTGCCACGGTTTCCCAAGCTTCTCGTAAATGGCTCAACTCAATCCGCCCCATGGAGCGGATGTAAACGGCACTCACTACTTGATAGAAGCCCAATATTCCAGTACATATGGCTGTAGTATTGAAATCTATGAACAAGAACACAACCGCGGCTATTGCCAAGATGAGTTGGAAAAACCAACTAGCCGCTTTCAGAGGAAAACTTACAACGACATTCATAATTTTCAATAATTTTTGAAAGTTTGATATAAAAAAATTAAACCTTGAGTTTGCGAATCGCCTTGAGCAAGAAGTTATCTGCCGCGGATGTCATTACGGTTAAGATTTGCAGTGCCTGACCAGTTACATTGTCGATATCCCCTACTACCTTCTTGAACTCTTCAACCTCTGGACCCTTTCCTTCCACTTGCTGAAGGAGTTTGAGTTGATCTTTTACACTGTCCAATTCGCGACGCTTGCGCTCGTCGGCAATTCTACGTGCTACCAACCACATGTCCTTTTCGGCACGGTAGAAGTCCTTTCTTTCTCCTTTTTGTAAATCCCGATATACGAGACCCCAATCCACCAAATGGCGAAGATTCATGTTGGCATTACCTCTGGAGATTCCGAGTTCATCCATCACTTCATCTGTGGTGAGTGAATTCGGACTTATCAGCAGCAACGAATGCACTTGCGCCATGGTGCGATTTATCCCCCACTGAGATCCTAATGTGCCCCATGTTTGAATGAATCGTTCTTTGGCTTGCTGGTATTCCATGACTCAAATATACAACTAATTATTTTATTTTCAATAATTTCTGAAAATATATTCCCTTATATTGGGAGTAATTCACCTACTCCTGAGCATTAGAAACAAAAAAGGGAAACCATTTCTGATTTCCCTTTTGCGGTGTGGACGGGACTCGAACCCGCGACCCCCGGCGTGACAGGCCGATATTCTAACCAACTGAACTACCACACCTGATAGTTGTTTGCGCCCCATTGCTGTAACGCGGTGGCAAATATACAACGGTTTCCTTTCGTGTCAAGTGGTTTAGAAAGAAAAAATATCTTTTTTAAGAGGCAGCACTGATGCGGGTTTCCAACGCTCAATACAACTTTCTGCGCTTCAATAAGTAAGGAAGTAATACCTGATTGTACCCATCGCGGATATTCGCCTCAACCCAGTCCATCTTAAACTGACCACATTTCATTTCAATTTCTTTTATCGTGGCGTTTCTCACCTCTCGATAATGAGCCTTCACTTCCTCGGGATGAAGTTTCACCTCTTCCTGGGTTTCCAAGTCCACAAAACGATGCGGACGATTTTCAAAATCGAAGTCGCGCTCCAATTTTCCATCTTCAACATGGAAGAGAATGAGCTCGTGCTTGTTGTACCTAAAGTGCTGTAATGCTTCAAACAGCTCCTCCCCTTCAGTCTGGGCTCGTTCTAGGAAGTCACTAAAAATAATCACCAACGATCGTCGGTGTAAGCGCTCTGCTAGCAAGTGGAGTTGAAGTGCAAGGTGAGTGGTTTTTCGCTGCTCGGTGTTTTGGAGTAAACTACTCAGTTCAGTAAGCAATCTATGATGGTGAGCACGATTGGTTTTGGCTTCGGTATGTATCTCCAAGCTTTCATTGATGGTAGAAAGACCTACGGCATCTCGTTGCCTGCGCAACAAGTTCATTAATGCCGCCGCGCCGTAAATCGAAAAGGCCAATTTATTGGGTTGATCAAATCCAACACCTTTCGGGTTCGGAAACAACATGGAACCTGAGGTGTCGAGTACAATTTGGGCACGTAGGTTGGTTTCCTCTTCATACCGTTTTACGAACATCTTATCGGTTCGGGCATAGAGCTTCCAATCAATATGGCGGGTTGATTCCCCAGCATTATAGAGCCGATGCTCGGCAAATTCTACCGAAAATCCGTGATACGGACTTTGATGCATACCCGTAATAAACCCTTCCACCACTTGCCTGGCTAGGAAGTCGAGTCGCTCAAAATCGCGAATACCGTGAAGATCTATTTTACTATCAGCCATCCTTCGACAATCTAATCAAAACGCAGGGCTTTTGCCGGACGTATACGCATAATCATATAACTCGGTACCAACATGGCTGCCAAGCAAATGACCATTGTTCCGACGTTCAAGAGCAAAATCAATAACGGATCAAGAAGTACCGGAGCTTCAGATACGTAGTAGGTATTTGGGTCGAGCTTTACCAAGCCAAAGTAATGTTGCAGTAGACATAATCCAATCCCTATCAAATTGCCCCAAAAAAGCCCTCTCAAAATCAAATAACCGCTTTGGTAGAGGAAAATTCTTCGAATCTTCGTGTCGGCACCACCAATGGATTTCAGAATGCCAATCATTCTCGTTCGATCTAGAATCAGAATCAACAAAGCGCCAATCATGTTTATCGTGGCCACTACCAGCATAATTCCAATGATCAGGAGTATGTTCACATCGAATAACTCCAACCACTTGAATAAATGCTGATTCTCGGATTCCACCGAAGTGGCGGTAAGATGAAAAGGCAACGATTCTCTGAGCTTATCCGTTTGTGGAGTGATTTCATTGAAGTCGTCAATAAACACTTCAAATCGGCCCGTTTCATCTTCTTCCCAATCGTTCAATCCTCTGATCAAATCCAAATCGCACAACACGTAAAGTCGGTCAAAATCTTCCAATCCGGTGTTATAGATGCCATCTACATATAAATATCTGGTGAGCGGAGGCTTAGGCGCTTCGCGGATAAAATAAACCACCACTTCATCATCAAGATTGAGCTGGAGTCGGTTAGCCGTTGTTCTCGAAATCAACACTCCGTCGCTTTCCTCTCCATCACGGTAGGATGGAATCACACCTTCCTCAAGTGCATCTTCAAAAAACTCCCAGCGATATTCGGGTCCAACACCCTTTAGGGCTACACCTTCAAAATCCGTTTCGGAGGTGAGAATTCCCGCCTTACTCGCAGTTCGCTGAATGTGTGTAAAGCCATCCAATTTCTGCACATCGGGATAAAATTCAATGTTGGTGTTGATGCGTTGATCTTCGTATGAAATATTGGCATCGTAAGGTTGAATCTGAATATGTCCGGAGAAGCCAATAATCTTATCTTTGATTCGCTCTTGTAGTCCGATGCCCGTTGCAACGGCCACAATCATCAATACCATACCCAGCGCAATGGCCGTTATGGATATTGAAATGACCGGTCCGGTAATGGAGTCTTTGGCCCCTTCGGAGCGCACCAATCTTTTAGCTATGAACCATTCCCAACGCATCGAAAAATTTTTCGTGCCTAAAGATATACAAATGCGCCTCCCTCTTCTGCTTTTGCTCCTATTCTCTTCCATCTTGTTTCGGGCACAAACTCCATCGCCCGCTGCGGATCATCCCAATCAATACTTGTACCTACTTGAAGGTAAAACGGTAGCAGTAGTTGCCAATCAAACTTCCATGGTTGGCGAAGTACATCTTGTGGATTTCTTGGTAGATCAGAACATCAGCATAAAACGCGTATTTGCTCCCGAGCACGGTTTTCGCGGAGCGGCTGCGGCCGGTGAGCACGTGGAAGATTCACACGACACAAAAACGGGTTTACCCATCGTGAGCCTCTATGGAAATCACAAGAAGCCTTTGCCTTATGAGGTGAATGATGTGGACGTGGTGGTATTCGACATTCAAGATGTAGGCGTGCGTTTTTACACCTACATATCAACCATGACCTATGTAATGGAGGCGTGCGCTGAAAATGGCGTTAAAATGATGGTCCTCGACCGTCCGAATCCGAATGGTAGCTTAATCGACGGACCTGTACTAGAGCCCCAGCACGCTTCATTTGTGGGTTTGCACCCTATACCTATTTCCCATGGCATGACTGTGGGTGAATACGCCCAAATGGTAGTTGGTGAAGCATGGATCGATGCTGCAAATGAGCTCGACCTAACCGTGATCCCTTGCGAAGATTACACCCATGCCACACCGTATGAGCTTCCTGTGGCGCCTTCACCTAATTTGCCGAATCAGGCTTCTATTCTACTCTATCCATCATTGTGTTTATTTGAAGGAACTCCGGTGAGTGTAGGCAGAGGAACTAATAAACCCTTTCAGCAAATTGGAGCTCCTTGGTTTCCGGAGCTGGGTCATTCATTTACGCCGCAATCCGTTCCGCAGGCACCTAATCCGAAGTTTAAGAATGAAGAATGTTTAGGCGTTGATCTTACCTCCTTTGGAGAGAGTTTTCTTCCCGAGCATCAGCAATTGTATTTATTCTGGTTGATTGAAGCCTTCCGAATGGCGCCGGAAAAGGAGGACTTTTTTACCAATTACTTCACTCTATTGGCGGGTACACCTGATTTAGCCCAACAGATTAGAGAAGGTAAATCAGAAGAAGAAATCAGAGCTTCATGGGAACCTGGTTTACTCGACTTCAAAATCATGCGCGAAGCTTATTTGCTGTACGACTAAGCCATTACTTTACTCGACAAGGCCCAGCACTCACTCAATCATCTGTCTGATATCGCGTATCTTTTACGTAATTCTCACGAACAGGGTAATGTGACGAGCAAACCAAACCGTCCTTGTTAAGAATGAAAGGACTCCTACTACTCCTCTTTGTTAGCTCGAGTTCCTTGCACGCACAGAACTTGATAGAAAACGGTGGCTTTGAGCCCGATGATTGTGTATTACCAGCCTGGCGACTTCAAGAAATATGTTCCCCATGGGATACGCTAGGCCAAGCAGGGTATTGGCAGGATGGAATCGTTCAGTACTTTGGTGAATGCTCCAGAAGAACACAGTCCAGTAGTCAGTCGCCGCGAAGTGGACAAGGAGCCATTGGCATTCCTTTACACGGATGGCCGGCATCCACTGATGATCCACACGAATCACGTGGATATCCCATCGGCCATCTAAACTCAAGTTTGGTATCGGGAAAAACCTACCAACTCTCCTATTGGGTAAAACCGCTGTATCAAAGTCCGAATTTGATTTACGCCACTCAAGGCCCCGGAGCCCTCTTTGTTTCATCCAAAGAGAATCTTCCCTTCAACAATGAACACGTGCTGGTGTCTAACCGAGCCATATATGGGACTGATATAATCATAAATCGGAACGAATGGACCCAGGTGTGTATGATTTACACAGCTGCAGGCACAGAAGAAAATCTCATTCTTGGAAATTTCAGAACCAACGGGAATACCCCTAAGGCACAATTCAATCTTACTGACGACCCTAATACAACGGTATGGAAATGGGCCTATTATCTCATCGATGATGTGGTACTCATTCTACATGAAAGTCGACCAAATGTGATTCCAACCACGGCGAGCATTTGCCCCAATGAAGAATTGACCTTGACACTGAATCGTTCGGTTCAGGGCGAATGGGAAGATGGATCAACGGACTCTGCTCGGGCCATTACAGAGCCTGGGATGTACAGTTTCACGCATCAAGATGGGGTCTGCGAGCGCACGGACTTCATTGAGGTTTCAATGTACAATTGCGAAGAATGTTACGTTTATTTACCCACCGCATTCACACCGAACGCCGACGGTACGAACGATACCTGGAAACCCGTTTTACAATGCGATGCCATTGATTACCGCGTTGAGGTATACGATCGCTTTGGGAACTTAGTGTTTCGTACCTTGGATATTCAAGAATCTTGGAATCCAGATGAATCTGTGCAAGCAGGAGCCTATGTGGCACGTGTTCAACTTACGTATGAACTACGCGGTAAAAGAGAGTTTATCGACGAACGCGTTTCTTTAGTCGTGATGAAATAAAAAGAGCAATGTGTATCAAGTACTTCATATCATGTTCATTTACCTTATTGGCCATAAGCGCTCAGGTATCGGCCCAGAACATGGTAATCAATGGTGGCTTTGAGCCTGTGGACTGTCCTTCACCCGGTACGACGCTTTTCGAGATTGCTCCACCTTGGAATGAACCCCATTCTGTAGTAGAGCACTATGGTCCTTGTTCAGATCCTGGAGGTCCGAATTACAATAACAACGTTGCCCCTCAGGAAGGTGACGGATATATTGGTTTAAGCGGCTACGGACAATTCAATGTGATATATAATCGTGAATATGCTTTAGGTCGATTGGTTCAGCCTCTACAAGCCGGGCAGCGTTATCGCGTTTCGTATTGGGTACATCCAGTGGTTGTACAGAACTCCAACATCAATGCAGGAATCAACGGTCCGGATGTCCTGTTCTTCGAAAACGCCAACGATTTCACCGGACTTACTGATCCGCAATTTTACTACTCTTCCGACTCAGCCTTGCATCCTGAGGAACCTATTACTCGAACGGACCAATGGACGCAGGTTTGTTTGAACTTTGTGGCTGTAGGCTATGAACGCTATGTAGCTTTAGGCACCTTTCGCCTAGACGATGAAGTAACGGCTGTCGGGCTCAACGGGGCTCCTACTCCTGAATTGGGATATTACTTAATTGACAATTTAGTGGTTGAGCCTATTGATGAACCTGTTCTTCCCTCGACTGCGGAGATTTGTCCAGATGGCGAGCTTACGCTTTCGGTACCGGATGGGCTTTTTGGAACTTGGGACGATGGATCAACCAATCCTGAAAGGGTGGTTGCTGAACCAGGCACCTACACTTACGGCTATCAAGATGGGATATGTTTTAGGGTAGATCAAGTGGTTGTAGAAGAAGTCAATTGCACACGTTGTGCGGTTTACATACCCACCGCTTTTACGCCGAATAGCGATGGAACCAATGATGAATGGGCACCAAAGTTCGACTGTGACATCATCGAATACCGTGTTGAGGTTTATGATCGGATTGGAAACAGGGTATTTGAGACTTTTGATGTTAACGCCACTTGGATGCCTGATCAGTCCGTTGCCCAAGGCACATATGTGGCGAGAATCCGCTTTACATATGAGCTCTTCGGCGATCGCACCATTGTAGATCGAACATCAGAAGTGACGCTCCTTCGGTAAATCTGTAGTTGTTACTTTGCAGCATGAATGTTGAAGACCACGCCAATTTTATGCTTCAATTTCTGACGGAGCAAAGAAAGGAGCGTTTCGAATCTGTGCTGAAAAAAAGGTCGAGATCAGCTATAGCTGTACTTGAAGACACCGCAAAAGAGCAGAATGCCTCTGCGGTACTCCGCACATTGGATGCATTGGGTTTTCATGAAGTCTATATGGTTGAACAGAACTGGAAGGTGAAGCTTAACGCCGAAATATCGAAGCAGTCGGATAAATGGCTCGATGTACGTAAGTCAACCTCCCTATGCACCACGCTGAGCGACCTGAAGTCCCGAGGTTATCACATCGCTATAACTTCTCCACACGAAGAGGGCATCACCCACAAAGAACTTCCCATTCATCAACCTGTCGCTGTGGTTTTTGGTAACGAATTCAAGGGTGTTTCTGAAGATGCGGCCAAGTATGCGGACAGTTATCTACAAATCCCCATGTATGGTTTTGTGGAGAGCTACAACTTAAGTGTCTCAGTAGGAATGGTTTTCAGCGCCCTGCGTTGGCAGATGGAAGATAAGGCTACGCTTCAATATCTCTCAGAAGATGAAAAGCACCTGATTCGGTTGAGATGGGCTTTGCGCAGCGCCCGCAGTGGCGCCAAGGTATATGAGCAATGGCTTCAACAGAATCAAGCGACAGATGCATCTGGAATCCTTCATGAACTCTTGCATCATAAGTAGGCTAAATATCGGTATTGCAATTATTGATTGACGCTCTTTTCACGCGTAAGGCAAACGACGTACTTTCGTCATTCTTTGTGCTGAGCAGGAAAGCAGAAAAATGTACCTTGCGCAGCAGAATTTACTGAAACTCAATATAAGAAAAAGAACAAATGGCACTAGAACTCACTGCTGATAACTTCAAGACTACGGTACTCGATTCAGACAAACCAGTATTGGTTGATTTTTGGGCTGAATGGTGTGGTCCTTGTCGTATGGTAGGTCCAGTAGTTGAAGAGCTTTCTGGAGAATACGACGGAAAAGCAGTTATTGGAAAACTCAACGTTGATGAGCATCAGAGCATCGCGATGGAATATGGCATTCGCAACATCCCTACCCTTTTGGTGTTCAAAGGAGGAGAGATTGTTGACAAGCAGGTAGGCGTAGCCCCGAAGCATGTTTTGGCAGGTAAGATTGACGCTGCCATGGTATAGCATTCTTTTTGAATGAATAGAGAATCCCGTCCACTAGTGGACGGGATTTTTTTTGCTGATATTATTCATATTTTGGTTACAATGAAGGTTCTATCTTACGGTGATTAACCAGGAACGAAATGAACAAGCTTCTTCTCGCCGTCTTACTCTTCTTTTCCCCTGCCTTTCTTAGTGCCTCTTCTGGCGACCCCTACGCGAACGAATTTTTAGCCATATTTTTCTTGCTCATCGGAGCGGCTACAGGAGGTTTTCTAGCCAAAAAACTCAACCAACCGCCAGTACTCGGAGAACTGATATTGGGAGTAGTCGTGGGTACCATCCTTTACCAACTCAACGACCCGGTCACAATTGCCATACGTCACTTACCTGAAATCGAGCACATTATGGAGGCTCAAGGACCTCAAGACAGTTGGGAACATACGGTTTCCACACATCTCCCCGAGTTGGAACTTCGTCCGGACATTGAAGAGAAACTAGGCGATGTGCTGATGACTCGCGATCATAGCGTGATTACCCTACACGCTCGATATGCACTCCTCTTTTCGTCTATGGGCGTAATCTTGCTCCTGTTTATGGTTGGACTGGAAACCAAAACGACAGAGATGCTGCGTATGGGGAGGCCAGCTCTTGTAGTCGCTTTAATTGGAGTCATCGCCCCCTTTATTCTCGGCTATTTGACAACATTGCTACTACTTCCTGAAGAATCGAATAACACGGCCATTTTTGTTGGTGCCACCTTGGGCGCAACATCCATTGGCATAACCGCTCGTGTATTGAAAGATGGAAATGCTCTGCACCTCAAAGAATCCAAACTCATTCTCGGAGTAGCGGTTCTTGACGATATACTCGGACTGATTTTGCTTGCCGTGGTTACAGGTCTCGTAACCTCTGGAGTTTTCCAATGGAGTGAACTCTTATTGATTTTAGGAAAAGCCGTTGGCTTCCTCGGGTTGATTTACTTGTTTGAGCGGTATCTGATTAAGAAATCCATAGAGCGCTTCTCTATAATTGCCGGCCATAACACCTTTCTTTTCTTTCCAATCGCATTGCTCATGGTTTTAGCCTGGGCAGCTGATGCCATTGGGCTTGCGACCATTGTCGGTGCCTTTGCCGCTGGAATGGTAATCAATGAAAAGTACTTCGATAACGTACGTCTAGAACATCAAGACATTGAAGATTTAGTGGGACCCATCGAAGAAATCTTCGCTCCTATTTTCTTTGTGATGATGGGTTTCCAAGTGGATGTTACAGCATTCTTGGATTGGAATATTGTGTTGGTTGGTCTTGCTATCACGGTAGTGGCCATTGTGGGTAAGCTTATTGCCGGGTTCTTTACCCGTCGCAGTTACAATAGCTGGATGGTTGGAATTGGCCTGGTTCCCAGAGGAGAAGTAGGGATCATTTTTGCATCCATAGGTAAAGCTACCGGAGTGCTGAACGACAGCCTCTTTGCCATTGTCATCTTGGTTGTGATTCTCACTACTCTTTTCACACCGCCTGTATTGAATCGATTGACGGAAAGAGTGAGTAGAAAAACTGCGGCACCTGAAGGGAATTAAGGTATTTAGGTGCTTAGGTTAAGGTAGCGTTCCCGGAACAAAAGCACATAGTAATCGAAACGTGGCGTGCGTTCTGTTACCAGTAGGGATTGGAAATGGCGGTTGGCTCCTAACTCGGCCCCCGGGGCCAGCACCCCTGTCCCCAGTTTAAAGTTCACCATTTGATTTGAATCCAACGTCGTTTTCAAATCTATTCTGAATCAAATAAGCGTATGGCAGAATTAAACGTACGTTCTACGTTTGTCCATCATGCTCTATTTACCTTGACATAGGGTCGAGGAAACTCGCCCCGGGGCTATACGCATGAAACTTCTTCATCCCCACACCTCCATACCTGTGGATGGGAAGATGCTAGAACTTGAATGCAGTAAACCATTACAGACTCCAAATACGAGCGATAAATTGAAGACGAACGACTCTTAGCCCTCTTGAATTTTTTCAATGTATAGTGCCATGGCTTCGCCATATGTCAACACGACCACTTGGCCAATCTGTAATTCTTCCAATAAAGATGGATCTTCCACCGGAATAGTCACATAATTCCCTCGAGGTCCTCGCACCACAACATTCATATAAGGCCGATTGATTACTTCAATAGTAACAATCGCCTGAACCAATGCTCCAATGGCGGCTCCAGGAGGGCTGTCGAGTTCAGTCTTTCCTTCTTCGGCGATTAGAACGAGAGGTTCTGCAAGTTCCGCTTCGGTCGGAGCTCGAAATTCAGCACGGATGTAACTCCAAAACTCCAGTTTTATAATATCTCCCACGGCTAGCTCACCGAAGCGTTCAACCTCATCTCCCGCAGTGAGTGTTGCGAGGTTTCCTTCCTGCCCCATAACGGTTACTTGGCGGCTTTCAGCATCAATAGCGGTAATTGTGCCTTGAACTTCTTCTTGAAACCACTTCTCTCTGTCTTCTTGTGCAAAGGCAGCACCGTCAACAAAGAAAATGGCGAGAATAATAAATAAGAATCTTTTCATAGGTGAAAGGTGTTGTTCTGGCTTCAAAGTTAAAACCATAAGCTTAAAAATACTAGTCAAACGGACTCTATGTCAAGAATCAAGTCATTTTTCCAATAGTCAACAACTTGAGCGAAGAATTCAACTCTAGCCATTTGCGCTGTGCATTAAACGATCACAGGTGATTTGTAAAATGGAAATGACATAGATTCTATGTTCACCCATGCATTTCTATTGACGAAGGCGATTCTCAGCCCCTGGGGCCAGCACCCCTGTCCCCAGTTTAAAGTTCTCATTTTGATTAGATACAATTGCGGTTTTCAAATCGAATCATATCATAAAAAACCATGGTCAGAACTAAACGTATGTTCTACAATTAATGCTCAATAAAAGCATAACTTGACTAGGGTCGAGGGAACTCGCCCCGGGGCCCAACATCCTACCCCACGCCATCACCACAGGTTTCATGTACATAACTTTACTCGACCGAATCAATCCACAGTTTCGCCCTCACCATTTACTTGTTTCGCGAGTTCTTCGAGTTCAGTTGGTGCAAAGCCCGATAACGCGGAAATGCGCTCAACCAATTTGTCATCCTGATAAATGAGCATATCTCGGTTATTCAAAGTACTTTCCGCAGAACTGGAAATCACGAAATCGAGTTGTAGCTTGGATTTAGGAATATTCAGACTTGGTTTCCGCCCTCTGTACTCCACGCCAAGCACTTCGTTGCCCGAATCCCATTCAAGTGATTTGATTCTTTGAAAGAAAATCGAAAGAACAGCTAAAGCCACAACTATTAATAGTGTGGATATACCCAGTGTGAGGATCCAAGACCCACCAACCAGTAAGGCGAACGCATCCGCGAGAATCCCAAATACGATAAGGCTCAATGCTATAGCTCGTTTTATCTTCGGATTAGGTAAAATGCGCATGAATTGGTCTAATTTGTATTTCGCGCACTGAAAATAGTCATCCTCGCTCAAACCACACAAAGTACCTATGTTTGCGACATGACATTAGCTCAGAACATCTTATCATGGTATCGCGAACTGAATTTCGACATTGAATTACCCGAGGATATTCGCGTGCTTCATCCGTACCAATCGATGTCAGATTCGAGCTGGAAGGCACTTAGTGAATTTTACCAACGCTATTATTCAGACTACAACCCAAGGAAGCTCTTGCTCGGAATCAACCCAGGCAGACTGGGTGCAGGGCTGACGGGTATACCATTTACGGATACACCGGCACTCGAATCGACAGGAATTCAAATGCCGGACGTGAATACTACCGAAACCTCCGCATACTTCGTTTGGCGTTTGATTGATGCCTATGGTGGACCTGAAGCTTTCTTTGCAGATTGGTTCATCGGTGGAGTTTCTCCCCTCGGATTCATCCGCAAAAATGACAAGGACAATTGGGTGAATTTCAATTACTACGATGATAAGGCGGTGCAAAAGCTTCTCGAACCGTTTATCTTGAAGCAGATCACTTTCCAAGCAAAGCTGGTAGGGAATCCGCAAGCTGTAATCCTATTTGGGTCAGGTAAAAACCTAAAAGCGATGAATGCCTGGAATGAACGTGAAAACTGGTTCAGCTCAATAACTGCACTTGAACATCCACGATTTGTTATGCAGTATCGACGTAAGAGAATGGATGAATACTTAGATAAATTCATCAACATTCTTAAAAGCCAAGGGTAAATTACTGCACCCGCGCATCATATGTTCCGCCCATGCTCGGGTTATCACCCAAGTAACGCTCCATCATGGCCTTTTTAACGATATTGAAGATTACCATGTGAATGTCTTCGGTAACTTCCATATCCATTACAGGAGCATGAACGTGTAGATCTGCCAACTCGCCTATCTTTCCACCCTTGAAACCGGTTAGTGCAACAGTTCTAACACCTTCTGATTTCGCATAGGTCAGCGCTTTAACCACATTGGCGCTATTGCCACTTCCGCTGATTCCAATAACTAAGTCATTCGGACCCAGGTAATTCTTAAGCGGTTCAACAAAGATGTCCTCCCAACCGATGTCATTCGCTATGGCCATCATGCTTGGCAGGTTATCGTTCAAGCAAATCATCTTAAATCGACGGTCTAAACCATAACTAGCACCTTTGAGGAAATCGCCAGCAGCATGTGAAGCAGAGGCTCCCGAACCACCATTACCCATGGTGTATATATTCCCGCCCGCTTCATATGTGGACGCAAATGCTTCAATCAGATTATCAATCTGAGTTGAATCTAAATTATCCAAGGTTGTCTTAACAGATGAGATATATGCAGCAATGTGCTTATTGGTCGCCATAGTAAATTAATTTGCTTCCTTCCTGTTCAAGGTTAAACTCGAAAGGTCGTACTTTCTGCAGTGCAGCTCTCAGTTTTTCTTGTTTTTCTGGCGGACAAGTAAATAACATAAATCCACCTCCTCCGGCTCCGAGAAGCTTTCCTCCCGTTGCGCCCGCAGCTCTTGCCGCGTCGTAGATTTCAGTAATCAACGGGTTGGTAATGCCGCTCGCCAAGCCTTGCTTAAGCATCCAGTTCTCGTGCATTAACTCACCAAAGTGTTGCCAATTCCCAGCTTCGAGGGTCGACTTCAATTCTGGAACCAATGCCACCATTTGCTTCAGGGCGTTGAATTTATCATCCTGCGAGGTGTTCTTCTTCTGCTCAGCTAAAATGCTCGAGGCACTTCGTTGGTTTCCGATATAGAACATCACCAAGTGATCCTGCAATTCTCTATGCCCTTCAGAATTCAGATGTACAGGATTCACTGACACATGACCATTCGGGTGAAACTCAATCACATTCAATCCACCATATGCTGCCGCGTACTGATCCTGCTTGCCAATGGGCTCTTTGAGGATGTCGATTTCAACCTCGCATGCGTCTTTGGCCAAGGTCTCCTTCGATACAAACACATTCTGAACAGCCGATAAATTGTGCAGCACACCTACCGTGAAACTGCTGGAGCTGCCCATTCCCGTACCTGCGGGCACATCGGCAATGGAACTGATTTCTAATCCGCCTTTAATATCAAAACGTTGAAGCAGCGTACGTAGCAAGTTGTGCTTCAAATCCTCTACGCGATCTACGGTTTCCGTCTGAGAATACTTCGTTCGAATCTTATCTGGCTCAAAAAACTTGTGCGACGAAATGTACATGTACTTGTTGATACTCGTGCTCAACACAGCACCCGGATGCTTCGAATAGAAGGCTTCCAAATCGGAACCTCCGCCCACAAAACTGATTCTAAACGGCGTTTTAGTTATGATCATGAAGAATAAATATCGTCAGCGAAGGTACGGCCTTGCGCTATGATTTCATATTCGGCAGACTTACGAGCTTCGTAAAGCTGCAAGGTATCCTCTTCGCTCTTTCCTTTCCAGGCATAAAAACGTTCGAATCGATCTTTTCGCTTTTCTTCATCAGATTCCATGAACACCTTCCAATGCCCTAGGTTGGCCATTTCATTGTCGATAAGCGCAGGTACTCCTTCAATAAAAACAATGGCCTCTCCACTCCATACTGCGCTCAGCCCAAACGACATGCGCTCGGGATGATCTGCATATCCAGGAATTTGTATGAGCTTCCCATCTACGAAGTCCTTTAAATCCCTCTTTAGTTTCTCCAACTGGAAAGTGCGCTTCACGTCTTCCAACTCTCCTCGATCTTCCTTTTTAAGAATCCATTGATCCAGCGGAATTCGAATGGACTGAATGCCATCACGCATCAAGCGGAATTTCATTTCACTTACAAAGGTGCTTTTACCCGAACGCGATTGCCCGCCTACCAACACTACAAAGGGGGAATTTCTTGAGGATTGAAAGCGCTTGATTAGCGTCTTGTAAGCGTCCTTGTACGGTCGATCCAAAATAAAATTCACGGCATCGTCCAGATGGTCAAAGTGAAAATCAGGACGCGCATTAAGATGAACGGCGCCATGTCCGGTGCGCAGAGCAATGGTTCGCACTCCAGCCGCCTTGCCTGCTTCAATATCACGAGAAGAATCACCAATCATCCAACTTTGGCGAAGGTCGATATTGAATCGGTCGGTTGCTTTCATAATCATACCCGGCTTAGGTTTGCGACACTCGCAGTCAATTTTATATTCGGGGCGTTCTCCTTCAAATCCGCCGTCTGGGTGATGCGGACAATAATAAATAGCATCCACAAAAGCCCCTTCGTTACCTAGGTCGGTTTCCATCTTCTTGTGGATTTCGGCAAGACCAGTCTCGTCAATCATTCCACGCGCAACCACGCTTTGATTGGTCGTAATTACACTTAAGTAGTCCGACTTATTGATCTTTTTAACCGATTCGGAAGTCCACGGATACAGATTCAAGTCTTCAGGACGGTCGATTAAGTCGGTGTCGTAATTCAGCACACCATCTCTATCGAGAAAGATGCATTTCTGACGATTCACCAAGGATCTTCGCTGCACTTTGCCACTTTTCACATCTCCTTCAACTCGTTCCAATCGATCAGGTGTCCCCATATCTTTCAGATACTCCGGAGTGCTGTATCCAAACATGCGTACACTCCCCACCCACTTCGGAAAAATATCTTTCCCAAAATCAGCCTTTACATCTTTCTCTAGCTTCTTGAGCACGCCAGGAGAAAACACATATGCAGCGGCATTCACCGCATTGTGGTATTGCAAATTGGGTTCATGGGGTTTCGAAAGAAATCGAACCACCTCATCTTCAGCACCTAGCTCAACCAAGTCACTGTCGTACGGATGATCGTTCGGGTGTATAACCAAGGTGGCTTCACTTTCCTTTGAAAGGTGGAACGCATACAAACGTGAAAGGTCCATTTCCATCATCACATCGCCGTACAAAACCAGCACGTCCTCCTCAACTTCATCCGAAATGGCTGCGATTCCGCCTACCGTTCCTAGCGGTTCCGGTTCTTCAAAATACTCAATGCGCATACCATTGAAGGCATCACCAAAGTGATCAACTATGCTGTCCTTTAGGTGGTTGACCAGCAGAGTCACTCTTTTAATCCCCTGCTTTGCACACATTTCAAGTTGGTACTCCAACAAGGATTTGCCCAGTACGGGCATCATAGGTTTAGGTATGTCACTTCTAATTTCAGCCAGGCGAGTTCCTTTTCCACCTGCCAGAATAAGTGCTCGTTTTAATTGATGTCCCATCCCTCTTACAGCTGTATTTGATTCATAGAATTCCGCGTTACCTCGAATTCAGCTACAATCTCATTCACAATTTCAGCTGTAGATTTTACTTCGTTTATTAATCCAGAAACCTGACCAATTTCGAGTTCTCCTTCTTCTAAGTCGCCTTCAAACATACCCTGCTTGGCTCGAGCCCGTCCTAACAATGCAATCAGATCTTCGCGAGAAGTTCCATTCTGATAAGCTTGAGCCACATCTTGATAGAACTTATTCTTGATGAGACGAACAGGTGCGAGTTCCTTTAACGTAAGTACCGTATCCCCTTCATTTGCAGCAAGTACTGCGTTCTTAAAAGCCAAGTGTGCAGATGACTCCTCTGAAGCCACAAACCGACTCCCGATTTGAACACCATCGGCACCTAGACTCATAGCGGCGTACATTCCCTTTCCTGTTCCAATTCCTCCGGCCGCAATCAACGGAATATCAACCTGCTCCTTCACCATGGGAATCAAGCACATGGTGGTAGTTTCATCTCTTCCATTATGTCCGCCCGCTTCAAAACCTTCAGCCACAACAGCATCTACTCCCGCTTCTTGGGCTTTAAGTGCAAATTTTACGCTGGAAACTACATGAACCACCGTTATCCCTTTTTCTTTTAAGGTGGAAGTCCATATTTTGGGATTTCCTGCGGATGTGAACACCACCTTCACTCCTTCTTCCATGATAATATCCATGTGCTTATCGATATCGGGATAGAGCATGGGTACATTCACTCCGAATGGCTTATCGGTGGCAGATTTAGCTTTCCGGATGTGGTCTCGAAGAACATCAGGATACATGGAGCCAGATCCGATGATGCCCAGAATTCCGGCATTGGATGAAGCTGCGGCCAATTCCCAACCGGAGCACCAAATCATGCCCGCTTGAATAATTGGATATTGAATATTGAAAAGGGATATTACACGGTTTGCCATAGTTCTCTCTTGGAACCGTGAAAATAGGAGATTCCGCATGCACCACCAAGATTGGAAGCGCTTGCATACTCTGATTCATTTTCATCGAGATAGAACGAAGCGGGTAACCAGCAATTCTTCAGATTTCTCTACTTCGAAGAAATAAATGCCATTCGCCGTAGTAGCCGGCAATTCAAGACGTGCGTTCAATGGTAAGTCTAGCTCCCCTTGCATGATGGTACGTCCCATAATATCGTGGATGCGATAAGCAGATCCTTCAGGCAGGTCCATCTGAATCCGCAACTCCCCTGAGGTTGGATTGGGAAACAAAATATCCTCGCTTGAACTCATTGCTCCTGACAAAACCATAGCCCTCGAAAAGTCAGGTATTCCATATCCGTAGTCCGAATCAGGATTATTGTATCGATTCGAACTCTGACGAATCCAGTTCATGATTTCATAGTTAGTCGCCTCTGGATTAGCCTCCCAAAAGCACGCTGCGAATCCAGCAATAACCGGTGCACTAAAACTGGTTCCGTTTCCTCTGATTACACTTCCCCATTGTCCTAAATGCGCATTGAGCACGCCTTGTGCCATCACATCGGGTTTTACTCGTCCATCTACCGTCGGACCCCGAGCAGAGAAACCGCCCACGAATTCTGTAGAATCAACGGCACCTACAGCCAATATGCTATCAGCATCAGCAGGGGCGCTTACAATGCGCCATCCCGTATTTGACCCCGTATTTCCGGCACTTGAAACCACAACCATTCCAGCTCGATGTGCCATTACCGCACCTTGAGTAACAATAGCCGTACGGCCATTCATATCCTGCGGACCGTAGTTATTTCCAGAATCGAAGGTGGTGTAACCCAAAGAAGAATTGATCACGTCGGCACCGATACTATCAGCAAATTCCGCGGCGAAAATCCAATTGTCTTCCTCCACCTTCGTTTCGCTCTGTTCATCTTCCGAACGAAGCAATGCGTAAGATGCCTTAGGAGCTGAACCTACCAAACGTCCGTCATTTTCCGTGGCCATAATTGAGAAGACCCGTGTACCATGTGTTCCTGTTGCTCGGAAAGCGTTAGTATCCCCGTTCACGAAATCGTACGTTGCAACTACTCTACCTTCAGCGAAAGCACGCATCAATCCGCCATACACATCCGCTTCATAGAAAGATCCATCCAGAACAGCAATCAGCATACCCCTCCCTTCAAAACCATTATCGTGAAGAACCTCTCCACGCACCATATGCGTTTGTTGCCAACCTTCGCCGTAATTGTACCAATGGTCGCCCGGCGGGCAAGGAACTGCTGCAACGGCTGACCTATTCTCAGATAAAACGGTATTGGGTGCTTCTTGAACTTCCAGTGATTGAACCTTTTGCATAGGCAAGTTCAATCCTATTTGAAAAGCAATGGTAGGCTCAATGGCCCCATTTGGATCTTCCACTCCAGCAGGCACCTCAACGCTGTACGCATTCAACCAGCGCGAATAGCCGTGTATTCTGTATCCTAATGTCCTTAGGTATCCTACTATATTCTGACCCGTTGGTCGATTAAAATCAGTAGATTGCAATTCAATTCCTTGTCGCCGGCGGCGCTCTAAGGCGCGTTCAGAAAGGGCTATTGTTGTGGAGTCAATTACATAGTATTTGGAACCATCTGCTCTGGAAGTAACAATCGGCTCATTCAAAAAAAGCCAATAGCGCTCTTGTCCAAATCCCGAAAGAGACGAGGCAAGCAATATTCCAAACACAATAAGTCTTTTCATTTCACTCGTGAATCACTCGTGTATTACTCCTGAGCCTATCAACTCCTCATTAGCATACCATGCGGCAAACTGACCCGGAGTGATGGCTTTTTGAACCTTTACGAATGATACATACAAACCGTTGGTTACGCGGTTCAGAGTTGCCTTCTGTAAGGGCTGGCGATAGCGAATCCGCACATCCAAATCTCTTGCCTCGCCAATGCTCAATTCCAAATCCGGACGCGCCCAATGAATCTCTTCTTCACGGATAAACAATGCCTGACGATACAAGCCTGGATGTTGCTCGCCCATGCCCGTGTAAATGATATTTTGCTCCACATCGGTACCAATCACAAAGAGCGGCTCGGGCGTACCTCCCACCATCAAGCCTTTGCGTTGACCTACCGTGAAGTAATGCGCACCTGAATGTTCACCTACTACTTCACCCATTTCTGGACTTAATTCTACTGGACGAGCAAGCGTGGCTAAGTCTTCATCTCCCCCAGCTAAAACAGGGACTTTAAAAGCAGGATGATCAGCAGAAATGTTGATGATTTTGCCCTTTTTGGGCTTGAGTTGTTGCTGCAAGAATTCCGGCAAACGAACCTTACCCACAAAACA
This sequence comes from Phaeocystidibacter sp., assembly GCA_965659415.1. GTDB lineage: Bacteria > Bacteroidota > Bacteroidia > Flavobacteriales > Schleiferiaceae > Phaeocystidibacter. Next base: position 16,427 of record CBFHVA010000016.1, on the reverse strand, counting down.
CAATCCTTGGCTATCCTTTTTCTCGGCTGTTACAAACCCTTGCTCCATGGCAATTTTGCGCACCTCCGACTTTTCCATGTTGCCAATCGGGAAAAGTGCCTTGCTCAATTGGAACTGGTTCAATTGACACAAGAAATACGATTGATCTTTATTCCGATCTACTCCTGCGAGCAACTTGTGTACTTCTCTACCATCAACGACTTCGGAAGTCTTGCGGCAGTAGTGCCCGGTGGCCACATAATCGGCACCTAACTTCAGGGCAGTATCTAGAAAGGTGTCAAATTTAATCTCGCGATTGCAAAGTACATCTGGATTTGGCGTTCTGCCTGCTTCGTATTCAGCGAACATGTAATCAACGATACGCTCTTTGTATTCGGCGCTCAGGTCAACTACTTGAAATGGAATACCCAAGGCATCCGCCACCATCATGGCATCATTGGAATCTTCAATCCACGGGCACTCGTCATGTAAAGTAACTGACTCATCAACCCAATTGCGCATGAATAGCCCTATCACCTCATGCCCCTGTTGTTGCAAGAGGTAGGCTGCTACGCTGGAGTCCACTCCACCACTTAACCCTACTACTACTCTACTCATTTTCTTCCTCCTGACCGGCAAGTTCCGGACAATCATCCACCAAGCATTCTGATTCCATCAATTCACCCATTTCATAGGTTTCCTTAATCTTCTGCTCGCCATTTTCAAATATAAACCACGTACCGTGTTTCAATCCTTCTACATATTCGCCAATCCAAGAAAGGTGCCCATCAGTATCGAATAAGCGCATTTCTCCTTCAAGCTTTCCACCTGCATACGTCGCTCTAGAATGCATAGATCCATCAGGAAATTTGCGAATCCAAAGACCTTCTTTTACGCCGAAACTCCATTCTGTCTTCTCGGCCAATGATCCATCCTCGTAAAAGATTAGCTCATTGCCATTCTTTACCCCATCCGTCCATTCAATTGTTGAAACCAAGTCTCCATCCGGACCGTAATATCTCCAAGTTGAATCACGCTTCTCATCGTTGAAGAGTCCTTCAGCCATTTTCCAACCGTCCCACTCATACATTGTGGCGTATCCAACGCCTGTATTTCCGCGATACTCAATAACCGCCTTTTTGCGTCGATTGCGGTGGTAGTGCGTAAAGGTTCCAACCGGGACGTCATCAACAAACTCGCCTTCATAGCGAGCTAAATCTGTTCCCTCAAATAACTTTCTCCAAGATCCTTGCTTGCGTCCTTGCGCATCAGTCTGGTTGATTTGACCGAATGCAAATTGACCAAGTAGGAGCAACGTGAATACGTAAATGGTTTTCATTCCTTTCAAAATTGGTGCAAAGTTACAACGAATGAGATCGAGATACTCAATTGAGTTTAACCTTCAAGGCATCAATATTATTGAGTTCGTCGAGTAATTCTTTTGAAATTCTTACTCGTTTTGTCCGGCTTGGCATGGTGATTTGAAGATTCTCGGTAGTGTCAGCAATTACGAAGCTGATTTTCTTCTTACCGGGATGTTTATTAAGTGTAGCCTCTACTTCATCCAAGAGATACTCATCTACTTCATCGAGACGTACGGTGATATTTACCTTTTTTCCCATCTCTTCGAGGATTTCGCTGAGGATGCGCATATCAAAGAAATCGGTATTGATTCGCTCTATCACCTCACCATCTTTCTCCCAACTCCTCTTGGAAACCTTCACTTTAGCATAGATCATCTGATCTTTCACTAAAAAGTGTCTGAATTTCAAATACGGCTCCCCAAATAGTCGGAACTCATGTGACCCACGCAAGTCTTCAAGTGTAAAGAATCCAAAGCCCTTCCCGTTCTTCGAAACGCGATGTTGAACATCTGTAATAATTCCAGCAATGTGAATTTCACGCCCAACTAACTTCTCTTCTTGCGTGAATGACTCTACGCGATGTGTGCAAAACGACTTTATCTCGTAACGGAAATCATCCAATGGATGCGAACTCAAGTACATTCCGTTTACTTCTTTTTCGCGATTCAGTTGTTGAATCCTCGACCATTGCTCCACTTCAGGTAAAGGGGGTTCTGGAATTTGAACTTCCGACGATTCTCCAAATAGGGACACCTGCGCTGAATCCTCGCTTGCCTTAACATTCTGGGCATACTTGATAGCTTTCTCTATAAATGAACGGCCGTCCCCCATTTCATCAGCAAAATAGATGGCCCTATGCTCATTAGCGAATCCATCAAAGGCGCCTCCAAGAGCCAAGCTCTCAATTGTTTTTCGATTGACCACGCGAAGATCGAGTCGTTTCAAGAAATCAAAGATTCCTTTGAACTCCCCATGCTCTTTCCGCTCAGCAACCAAATGATCAACCGCATTACCTCCAACGCCTCGCATTCCTCCTAATCCGAATCGAATAGAACCTTCATCGTTAACCGTAAACCGATAAGCCGATTCATTCACATCAGGCAATAGAACAGGAATTTGCATGCGGCGGCATTCCTCCATGAAGAAGGTTACCTGCTTGATGTCGTTCATGTTATTGCTCAAGACCGAGGCCATGTATTCCGCTGGGTAATGCGCTTTCAAGTAGGCGGTTTGGTATGCCACCCATGCATAGCAAGTGGAGTGTGATTTGTTAAAGGCATAGGAAGCAAATGCTTCCCAGTCTTTCCAAATCTTTTCAAGTTTATCTGGGTCGTGACCGCGCTCCTTTCCTCCATCGATAAACTTCGGCTTCAGGGTTTCTAGCAGCGCGAATATCTTCTTACCCATAGCCTTACGAAGTGTGTCGGCTTCACCCTTGGTAAATCCGGCGAGCTTTTGGGATAAGAGCATCACTTGCTCTTGATAAACCGTAATACCATACGTTTCCTCCAGGTATTCCTGCATATCATCCAAGTCGTACGTAATATCCTCAAGTCCGTGCTTACGCTTTACAAAGGACGGGATGTACTCAAGTGGACCCGGACGATACAAAGCGTTCATGGCAATCAAATCCGCAAAAACCGTAGGCTTCAGGTCTTTCAAATACTTCTGCATACCGGCAGATTCGTATTGGAAGATGCCAACTGTTTCACCGCGCTGAAAGAGCTCATATGTTTTTCGGTCGTCAAGTGGAATAGCCTCCATATCCAACTCTACACCATGTCGCTCCTTCACAATTTCTACCGCATCCTTAATCAGCGTGAGCGTTTTCAAGCCCAGGAAATCCATTTTGAGCAAGCCCGCATTCTCGACCACTGAGTTGTCGAACTGTGTACACCACATATTGGAATCCTTGGCCAAACTCACCGGCACCAAATCACGGATATCACTTGGTGTGATAATCACCCCACAAGCGTGAATGCCAGTATTTCGCACGGACCCTTCCAGTACATGGGCTTGTTGCAGCGTATTACCTTCTTCGTCGTTTTTCTGATAGATGTCTATCATCGACTTAGCCTTCTCGAAGTCTTCACCTCGGAACTTGCTCTTCATGGTTTTCTCATCCATGGCGAAGAGCTTTCTCAAGCTTGTATCAGGCATGAGCTTCGTGAGACGATCCGCTACGTCGAACGGCAAATCCAACACGCGGGCGGTATCCTTAATTGAGCTCTTTGCAGCCATCGTTCCATAAGTGATAATCTGGGCCACCTGACTAGAGCCGTATTTGTCGATTACGTACTGAATAACCTTATCTCTACCTCGGTCATCAAAATCAATATCGATATCGGGTAGTGATACACGTTCGGGATTCAAGAATCTCTCGAATAGCAAATCATAAGCTATGGGATCCACGTTGGTGATGCCAATGCAATAGGCAACGGCCGAACCAGCTGCCGAACCGCGACCAGGCCCCACACTAACCCCCATATTCCGAGCTTCATTACAGAAGTCTTGAACGATCAAAAAGTAGCCCGGGTAACCCGTATTCGCAATAGTTGCTAATTCAAAGTCAAGTCTTTCCTTGATTTCATCAGTAATGACGTCATATCGCTTCATGGCACCTTCATAGGTGAGGTGGCGAAGAAAAGCATTCTCGCCCCTCTTGCCTCCATCTTCTTCATCTTGAGGATCTTGAAACTCTTCCGGAATATCAAAAGCGGGAAGAAGCACATCTCTAGCCAGTTCGAAAGGTTCCACCTTATCTATAACCTCGGCAATATTCTCAATTGCATCAGGAACATCGGCAAAGATTTTCTTCATCTCGGCCTGCGACTTAAAATAGAATTCATCGTTGGGGAAGCCATATCGGAACTCTCTTCCTCTCCCAATGGGTTTCGATTTTTTCTCACCTTCTTTCACACAAAGAAGAATATCGTGTGCTTCTGAATCCGCTTGATCTAGATAGAAGGTATTGTTGGCCGCAATGCACTTCACGTTGTACTTCTTGGCAAAGCGAAGTAACGTTTCGTTCACTCGATCCTCCTCTGGAAGATTATGCCGATTTAGCTCTACATAAAAGTCTTCACCAAACTGTTCTAGCCACCACTGAAAGGCCTCTTCAGCCTGCTTCTCACCTACATTCAAAATGAGTTGAGGCACTTCACCTTGGAGCCCGCCTGTGGTTACAATGATGTCTGATTTATACTGCTCAACAAGTGTCTTATCAATCCGCGGGACGTAGTAAAAGCCGTTGATATAACCTTCCGAACTCATCTTGGCCAGATTCAAATACCCCTGCTTATTCTTGGCAAGCATAGGGATCTGAAAACCGTCGTCTTTACGGGTTTTATCCTGATAGCTTTTACAAACGTAGAATTCACATCCTACGATGGCCTTAATGGGTTTTCCTTCGAAATCTTCACCTTTCTCAGTGGCATCCTTTGCTTTGGATGCTATGCCTTTGTTGTAATCTTTAACCGCCTTCACGAAGTGAAAAGCTCCCATCAAGTTTCCTAAATCGGTCATTGCCACTGCTGGCATCCCTTCATCACCCGCGCGTTTTACTAATGATTTTACATCAGTTACAGCCTGAAGGATGGAGTATTGAGTGTGGTTGTGGAGATGAGCGAAAGGCACCTCTGAAAGGCGACTCAAGTTATCGTCAATCTCGGTAGCACTCAAACCCGGTGAAGATCCCGATTGCTGAGCTCTTCTGATTTGCTCGCTTTGTTTCTTGAGGTTCCGATGCTTTAGTCCGATGGGTTGAATGATCTCCGGATTCAGCTCGACAAAACGTTGAATCATTGGGTCGTCAAACCCTAGCTCCTTATTGGAGTATACGCCCGTACGAACTAATTCAAGAAAGCATCGTGTTGTTGCTTCTACATCGGCGGTGGCGTTGTGTGCCTCGCCGAAGGGTTTGCCAAACAGGTGTTGATGAAGTTCTGTGAGCGTTGGCAATTTGAACTTACCGCCCCTGCCTCCAGGAATCTTACACAACTGGGCCGTAGTTTCCGTACAGGTGTCCAGTACAGGCATTTCGGCGAGGTTGTTCTCCATCTCTAGCCGAAAGAACTCACAGCCCATCACATTGATATCGAACCCAACATTCTGTCCTACGTTGAATTTGGCCTTACCCATTGCCTGAAGGAAGTGGTCCAAAGCTTCCTTAAGAGGAACCCCATCACGCTGCGCTAATTCCGTAGATATGCCGTGAATTTGTTCCGACTCAAATGGAATGTCAAAACCATCAGGTTGGATCAGATACTCTACCTGTTCCATCAACTTTCCTTCGGCATCGTGAAGTTGCCAAGCGAGTTGTACCACTCTTGGCCAGTTATCCGTATCCGTTATCGGCGCTCTAAAGTCTTTTGGAAGTCCGGTCGTTTCGGTATCAAAAATTAAAAACATCTAGTTTTCAGGGTGTTGCAGCGTTGTGTTTACAAAATGATGTAAGAGTAAAAGATACGGAGAACCAAGTTAAAGGCCAAGGAGAGTTATGAACGTGTGTTGATAAGAAGCCTCTCGTTGGTCGGCTTAAGATGCAGGCCTCCTTCGTCGGCCTGCAAAGGTTCAATCTCCCTTCAGTCGATTGAAAAGGTCCACCTCACTTCGCGAGCCGGAAAGGTGCTCCCGTTGGTCGTAAAATTGCGAGTTGTTGGCTATTCGCCATTCGCTGCTCGCCATTCGCACGGTTGTGGGTGACTTTTAAGGAAGTGTACTCGTAGAACGACTCATCAAACTCCTAGAACTCCTTAAACCCCTTAAACCTTTACCAACAGCACGGGCTAAAGTCGCATGCCTCCCGGGTGATTCTCAATTTCTAGGCTACCCCAACACAGAAACGAATAAACACAAAAACGGAGAAACGAATAAACGCAGAAACAGATTAACGGATACCCAAACACCCCACCATATCCCATTTCTTCTCGTTATCTTCCCAACAGACTTTACTACCATGTACAGATTTCTTTTTCCCATTGCGATATTATTCACGCTGTCAAGTTGTGCTCGAATTCACGGGGTTCGAGAATCAAAGGCTGAACAATTTACTCAAGAGTTGTGCGAATGCATGAGTGAGGAGTTTCCAAAATTCAGCGAGGCCACATGGGAAGTGCTCGATTATTTGGTGGAACGAGAAGTGACCGATGACGAGAGCGATGTACAGACCAAAATTGCCGAGGTCAAAGCGCGATTGAATCCAAGTGAACTACCAGTATTTGTAGGCGAAATGGATTATATCATGACCGAATTTGATTACGAAGAGTACACAGAAACATGCGGTGAGCCCTTGCTGGAGAAGTATCCTGAATTCGACAAATTGACCACCGAAGAATTGGTCGATATTCTGGCCACTTATGCCACGGAAGATTGTAAAGAAATGCAATGGTCGATAACCATATACCAGAAATACGATTGACTATGTTACATAAAATCATCCTATTCCTATCACTGGTTTTGGCTCCATTCATTGGATTGGGTCAGACTGAACTTACGCAATCGGAAAAAGCTGCCCTCGACCAATTGAGCTTTTGCATGGAGGAGCCATTCACTGAAGTCCAGTATTTCATGGACAGCTGGTACAACTTTGCCTCTAAATACGACCCTGAGAACAGTGGAGATTTTGAAGAGGAACTGATGGAAAACCTTAGCGAGACTGAGCTACAAACCTATCTTCAGCAAGCAGAGCGATTGGAAGAAATCATGGAGGATGACAAACTCGATGATTGTATCGAAAACAACGAAGCCGACATCGAAGTCATTGATGATGGATTCGATGAAGGTCGTCTGAACCTTTACCTCAAATACCTCGAGAGCAAGGATCAAATGGCTACTTATTCATTTGTGAGGCTGGCTAAGTTTGCCGACATGTTCTAAGTTGCCCGTGCTACTCAACGACCTCACCCATGAGATCAAAGTCGGTAGCATCCACAATTTTCACTTTGGCAAAATCGCCCAGGCGTAAGTAGGTGTTTTCCGCTGGAATGAGTACTTCGTTGTCCACATCCGGTGAATCGTACTCGGTACGAGCTACAAAATGGTCACCTTCTACACGATCAACAAGAACGCGGTACTCCTTACCAATGTGTTCTTGATTCTTGTTCAAACTTATTTCTTGCTGGATAGCCATGACTTCATCGGCACGTTGTCGCTTCACCTCTTCGGGAACATCATCCTCCAAATTGAAGGCGTGCGTGTTCTCTTCATGGCTGTAGGTGAATATTCCCAAGCGTTCAAAGCGTTGCTCTCTAACCCACTCTTTCATTACTTCAAAATCTTCCTCGCTTTCGCCAGGATAACCGGCAATCAAGGTGGTGCGGATAGTAATATCAGGAACCTTTTCTCTCATTTGCCTTAGCAAACGATCCGTTCTCTCTTTTGTCGTTCCTCTTCGCATGCTCTTCAACACTGGATCCGCAATATGCTGGAGAGGAATATCAATATAATTGCAAACCTTAGGTTCCTCTCGAATTACGTCGAGCACATCTTCAGGGAAACCGGTTGGGAATAAATAGTGCAATCGAATCCACTCTATTCCATCGACCTTTACGAGTGTACGCAGTAAATCGGCTAAACGTCGTTCTTTATACAAATCGAGTCCATAGTAGGTCAAGTCTTGAGCGATCAAAATGAGTTCTTTCACTCCTTTTGCAGCCAACTTCTCCGCCTGAATTACCAACTCTTCGATAGGCGTACTCTTGTGCCCACCGCGCATGAGAGGAATGGCGCAAAAACTACACGGTCTATCGCATCCTTCAGCGATTTTCATGTACGCATAGTGCTGAGGTGTGGTGGTCAACCTTTCCCCTACAAGCTCATGCTTGTAATCCGCACCCAATGCTTTCAACAGCTTCGGTAAGTCACGCGTGCCAAAGTACTGATCAACATTCGGGATTTCCTTTTCCAAATCAGGCTTATAACGCTCACTTAAACAACCCGTTACGAAAACCTGATCTACTTCTCCATCTTCTTTTTTTTGTACGTACTCAAGAATCGTATTTACGCTTTCTTCCTTGGCATTATCAATAAAACCACAAGTATTGACTACGATAATATTGCCTTCCTCGGCTTCGTGACGAACTTCCTTTCCATTAGCCTTTAACTGACCCATCAGTACTTCAGAATCATAGATATTCTTGCTGCACCCCAGAGTAACTACGTTGATGACATTTTTCTTTCTGCTCTTCGTTCGCATGTTGTATTAACTAAAGAAACGATCCACAAATGCCTTGCGATCGAATACTTGTAAATCTTCAATTTTCTCTCCTACTCCGATATACTTTACAGGAACCTTGAGCTGATCGGAAATTCCGATAACCACACCACCTTTGGCGGTACCATCAAGCTTGGTCAGAGCTAATGCCGACACATCCGTAACCTTACTGAACTCAACGGCTTGCTGCAATGCGTTCTGGCCAGTAGAAGCGTCGAGTACCAATAGTACTTCATGTGGAGCATCCGGAATAACCTTCTGCATCACGCGCTTGATTTTTCCGAGCTCGTTCATCAAATTCACTTTGTTGTGAAGCCGACCTGCCGTGTCAATCAAAACTACGTCGGCATCTTGAGTCACGGCTGACTGTAACGTGTCAAAAGCAACCGAAGCTGGATCAGAACCCATTCCTTGCTTCACAATCGGTACATCGGCTCGTTCACTCCATACAACCAACTGGTCAACGGCAGCCGCTCTAAACGTATCCGCAGCACCGAGAACTACCTTTTTTCCAGCTGCCTTGAACTGTGCGGCTAGCTTACCAATTGTAGTAGTTTTCCCCACTCCATTGACGCCCACCACCATGATTACATAGGGTTTGTGATCCGGCAAATCAAAAGAAGCTCCGTCTCCAGCATCATTCTCTTCAAGCAAGGCTGCAATCTCCTCCCGAAGAATGCCTTGAAGCTCTGCGGTGCCCATGTATTTATCGCGGGCCACACGCTCTTCAATTCGCTCTATAATTTTTACCGTAGTATCTACTCCAACATCAGAAGTGATGAGGATTTCTTCAAGGTCATCCAGTACATCTACATCTACCGTGCTTTTCCCAGCAACAGCGCGAGCTAACTTACCAAATACATTCTCTTTGGTTTTCTCTAAGCCCTCTTCTAAACGCTGATCTTTCTCTTCGGAGCGACCGAATAATTTACCCAGCAATCCCATAGGTTCAGTTTGAACATGCAAATATCTGAAATGAAAATGGGAATAACGGGGTTTAGGGGTTTTAGGAGTTTGCGGGGTTTAAAAAGTTTAATGGGTTTATCCGTTTCTGGGTTTATCCGTTTCTGCGTTGTGCTAGCGCGGAAATCGGATGGGATCAATACTAGAAAAACTACCACCCACAAGCCTGATGCCTGTAGTCTCTGGCCTGATGCCTTATCAATTCGTTTCCCTGAGTCCTTTAAAACCCTGAGCACCTTAAACCCCATACTCCGTTGTGCTATCCCAGAATTTAGGTGGATCAATCCTAGCAAAACTATCATTCACAAGCCTGGTGCCTGTTGTCTGTAGCCTGAGGTTATCCAAAAAGCGCACTGGCTAAAGCCATGTACTGGGAGGGTGAGTCCGGAATGTGATGCCCAGTGCAACTTCGTTCAAAGCCTCATAGCCTCATAGCCTATTGTCCATCCACTTCGGTTCCCTGAGCCCATTAATTCCCTAAGCCCTTTTCAGCCCGACGAAGGAGTCCAGCCCGTTGTCCGCAGCCGAACGACCGAAGGGAGTTCATAGCCCCGTGACCAGGGGGAGCAGCTTGCACGCCAACGAAGGAGGCAAGAGTCTGGCCGACCGCAGGAAGGCCACAAAAAAACCCGGTCATCATTCAGACAACCGGGTTTCTTTATACTAGTGCTAGCGCTGCTTACTTGAAGAACTCTTTTGCTGAATCCTTAGTAACAATGCGCTCTTCGAAAGAATAGCTTTCACTATTGTTGCTCTTCACCATGCGCACAACTTTCGTGAACATGTTAGAACCACCATCTTTCTTCAGGGTTGCAACTACTTTCTTTGCCATAATTCCTGTGCTTTAAGGGTGATTACTTGATTTCTTTATGAACGGTGTAACGCTTTAAGATCGGGTTGTACTTCTTCAACTCCATACGATCCGGCGTATTCTTCTTGTTCTTGGTAGTGATGTACCTTGACGTTCCCGGCATGCCAGTTTCTTTGTGCTCTGTACACTCAAGAATTACTTGTACTCGGTTACCTTTCTTTGCCATGACTTTATTCCCTTAGTCGGTTTCCTTCGTATTACAGATTAGTTGGATGTCCATCCATTAGCACGTGCTTCTTTAAGCACAGCTGTAATACCTTTCTTATTAATGGTCTTCAATGCAGAGGTAGATACCCTTAAAGTTACCCACTTGTCTTCTTCAGGGATATAAAAACGCTTGCGAGTTAAGTTCACATTGAACTTACGCTTGTTCTTCTTATTAGAGAACGATACGTGGTTACCCACCATGGCTTTTTTACCCGTCAATTCACAAACTCGTGACATGCTATTCCTCGTTTAAACGCGTACTTCGAAATTGGCTTGCAAAATAACGACATTCATTTGAATCTCGCAATACTGCTTAGCTATATAATTTAATATCTTTTTTATCCCTGAATTTCCTCGTTCTCCACATGCTGAAGAACAGATCGGCGCAACAAATCTAGTCCCATAAGCACCGATTTCCGAATGTTTCGCCCGCGGTTGTTTCCAAATTGGAATTTTTGAGCCGTGGTTCCGCGCGGAGAATGAACAGCTATCCACACGGTACCGACTGGTTTTTCATCCGTCCCTCCATCGGGACCCGCAATACCCGAAGTAGCGATGGCAAAATCAGTTCTTAGGCGCTTGGCCGCTCCTCGTGCCATTTGTGTAACTACCTGCTCGCTCACCGCTCCATGCAAGAGGATATCGGCTTCATTAACGCCTAGCAGACGAACTTTGGATTCATTTGAATAGCTAATAATCCCGCCCATGAAGTAGGCGCTGCTACCTGGGATGCTCGTGAGAATACTGCCAATTGATCCTCCCGTACAACTTTCTGCCGTAGCAACCGTAGCATTGTTTCGAGTCAACAGAGCTCCCACTACTTCCTCCATATTCTGTGAACCCTCCCCATACACGGCATCACCAATCAGCTCACGAGCTTCTTCGAACAGCTCTCTCATCAAAGCCCGATTTGCATCGGAATCGCCTGATTTACTCGTTAATCTGAGCTTCACAGCCCCTGCAGATGGTAAATAAGCCAACGAAAGGTGATGAGGAAGTCGGCTTTCCCACTCCACCAATGTTTGAGCCAGTTCCGACTCAGGCACGCCTTGCGTAAGCAATGTATGATGAACAATGGGCGGTAAATCAAAAGCTTCTTTCACCCAAGGCAACACTCCAGTGGTCATGATTCCCTTCATCTCATAAGGCACTCCGGGCATCGAAATAAAATACACCCCATTCTTCTCAAAGCGCATCCCGCTCGCTGTGCCGTGCGGATTCTCAATGGGCGTACAAACATCCGGTAGTTCAGCTTGACCGCGATTCATTTCATTCGGAACACGGTCGAACTTGGCAAACAAAGCGATGATATGCTCAAATACTTCAGGATGATATATCAACTTTCCGCCAAAATAATCATTCAAGGTATGCTTAGTTAGGTCGTCCTTGGTAGGGCCTAATCCACCGGTCATTAGTACCAACTTGGTATTCTCATGAATCGAATCAATCGCTTGAACAATGGCCTCTGGAGTATCGCGAATCGACCGAACTTGATGCACATCGACTCCGAAATCATTGAGCTTTGAACCCATCCAAGCTGAATTCGTGTCAATGGTTTGACCAATCAAAATTTCGTCTCCTATCGTAATTATCTCTGCTTGCATCTTTTCAATTTCATAGGGGGGCGTAAAGATACCTTTCCCTGCGTGGATGGACTAATGCATGGCAATTAGAAATGTTCACGAGAGTGGCTATCTTCGATTCGAATCAAAAACCCAATCCAATTGAAACGACTATTATCCTTCTCCCTTTGCGCGGTTCTTCTCTTTTCCACAACGGGCTGTGACGTGCTGAATGAATTGGCTTCAACCATGCCAAGTAATCTACATCTCACTGAAGCTGAAGTGAGTGAAGGTTTGAAAGAGGCTCTTAAAGTGGGGATTCGTAACGCCGCATTGCAGACTAGCCAAGAAGATGGTTATCTCGGTAATTCACTCATTCGAATTCCTTTCCCTGAAGAAGCCATTCGCGTAAAGGAAACTCTCACCAATCTGGGGCTCAATTCACTAGTTGATGATTTTGAAGAATCCATGAACCACGCTGCGGAGGTCGCTTCAGAAAAAGCCACTGACATTTTTGTGGATGCGATTACACAGATGACCATTACCGATGCAATGGGCATCCTGAATGGTGAAGATGATGCAGCCACCGATTATTTGAAAAGATCTACAGAGAATCAGTTGAAAGCTTAATTTGAGCCTATCATTAATACCGCTCTTCAAAATGGAAATGTGACGCAGTTCTGGGGCCAAATCACCTCTCGATACAACCATATTCCATTTGTAACGCCGGTGCAAACCAACCTTACCGAATATGTAAATGATGCGGCTATTGATGGATTGTTCATCGTTGTTGCTCAGGAAGAAAAAAAGATCAGAGAAAATCCCCAGGCCCGCGTAAATGACCTACTGAAGCGAGTATTTGGCTCGCTTGATCAGCCTGCGCAATTCTAAAAGTTCTAATCAGCAGATTTTTAGACCTCTTAGCTATTTAGTTACAAAATAAACTATATATTCGTAAGGAACCGCCCGCTAAACAGCGAACGATTTGTGTGAAGTTGTAGCAAGGCTCCAGAAATGGAGCCTTGTTTCTTTTTGATCCATTCCGCTTTCATTAGTCCTGAGACACCAAACTCCCCCGGACAATCATTCTTTGCATTCGGATAAACATTCGGACTAATTCTCCAACTCATCTATATAAAGTGTCGTAATCTTTGTATCAATTAAGAGTCTCTCTTTGCTCCTCTCAATTCAACAAGCAAAGAAGAATTTGTGATGGGCTGCCAGTTATGAGCAGCCCTTTTTTCATTCGTTACCATCCCAATGAAGGATTAAAATTCTTCGTACCTTCCACAAAACCTAATCAAATAAAACCATGAAAAAACTTGGTATTACCCTGGTCCTAGTGGCCATTTCATGCATGACGTACGCTCAAATGCTCACTTATGGCCCTATGGTTGGAGTCGGAGCGTCTACGGTTCGACTCGATGATCAAGTAAGCGAAGCTGGATTTGCCTATCACGTAGGTGGATTTGTAAGAGCTAAAGTCTTGATGCTCTATGTACAACCGGGTATTGTTTTTCAAAGTCTGAGCACTGGGGAAGATATTATGTCTACGCACAATCGCTTGGACGTTCCTATTAATGTGGGCTGGAAACTGCTTATATTCGACCTAAATGCCGGACCCGTATTTCACGCTCCGTTATCTTCTACCACTGGTGATGTGGATGACTTAGATCTTTACGCTGATTTTGCAACAAGTTGGCAAGTGGGTTTGGGCGTAGAACTCGGCCCAATGCACGTAGGTGCTCGATATCAAGGTGGTATTTCAAATGTGTTGGATACCGATTTGTTTGATTCCAGATGGCGTCAGTTTTATGTGCACGTTGAGTATCAGTTCTAAGCTGATGACTTAATCACACGAACTAAGGAGCGATCAGGAAACTGGTCGTTCTTTTTTTTGATAAAACAATAGAGCAGCTATCACATTGCGCACCTGCCCTATCTTTACACCATGAATATATCCGAAGCTTATACTTCATCCCTGGCGCTAATCACAAGCGAAAAACCTGAAAAGGTAGATGTAGCCCACTCTAATATCCTTCAAGAGAATCAGGATTTCTTTACATCATCCTTATTAAAGCACTTCAAGCAAGCAGATTTATTGCGGTTTGAGTTCACACATAATGTGGATATCAAATACAACGTACTCTCTGAAGCTTCTAGGGCATTTTTTGAAGATGGCGACATCAATCGCTTTTCAGATGTCGTAAATCCCCACCTTCGAGATGTCTCATCACACCCCAACATCAAGCCTGGTGATATTCTGATTGCCAAGTTCACCGATTTGGAATATGACGACTTACCCACTGAAGCCATTGGCATATTCAAATACGATGCGCGTCAACGTATTTTGAGCATTGATACCTCTGGATCAATATCCATCAAATCTGGAATTGGCAGTCAGAAACCGGATAAGGCGTGTCTAATTCTAAAGGATGGCATCGAACCCACGGTGTTGATTTTAGATAGTGATCAAAAGGAATCCGAGTTTTGGACCCATCAGTTCATCAATGCCAAACCTGCATCTGCAGCCGCCAACTTCACAGCTGAAATCATCCATTCAGCAAAGGATTTTCTCACGAAGCAAATGCCTCAAGAGTTCGAAATGACCAAAATGGATGAAGTTGAGTACATGAAGCGCTCGATGGATTACTTCAAGGAAACGGATCAATTCAGTCAGGCGGAATACGAAAGTGCCGTACTGGTAGATCCCGATGTAATCGACTCCTTCCGTTCACATAAGAACAGTTTCGCGGCCGAAAGCGGTGTTTCTGTGCCTGAGTCTTTCTCTATGGTAAATGCCGTAGCTAAAAAACATGCCGGTCAATATAAAAGCGTCATCAAACTGGATAAGAACTTCCACATATACGTTCACGGTGATCGCAAGCTCATCGAGCGAGGTGAAGATCCGGATGGAAAGAAGTATTACAAGTTGTATTTTGAGGAGGAGAAATGATGTTTGATCCGAATTCTTCGAACCGTAAAGGGCAAATCTTCCTTCGGTCGATTTGCAAGGTCCAACTCGCTCCACGAATTGGAAAGGTGCTCCCGTTGGTCGCAAAGTTGTAAGCTATTTGTGGATCGCCCATTCGCTGTTCGCTATTCGCACAGTTGTGTAAAGCTTCTACGGAATTGTACCGGCAAAACAGACTCCTTAAACCCCGTAAACCCCTTTATCTAGAAACCAACTCTGCTATTCGAACCTTCTTCTTCTTAAGTCGACTGTTATTCAGTGTCTTAACTAATGTCTTTGCCTTAGACTTTGGAACGGCTACATAGGCTGAATCTGGTGTGAGTTCAATGGTTCCAAGCTCGCCTTTGTCTAGCCCGCCTTGTTTGAAGAATAAACCTGCTACATCTCCTTTTGATATTTTATCCCGGCGACCACCTGTAATGTAAAGTGTGGTCCATTTGGAAGGTTTGTAACGCTTAGATTCGTTCAAGGCTTCCTCTTCCAATCTGTACATGTATGATGGAAGATTTCGTCCTTCTTGTTGAATCACAAAGGCCTTCCCTGATTGTTTCATTCGAGCCGTTCGTCCATTTCGATGGATGAATTCTTCCTCGTGAATAGGCATCTCAAAGTGCACGATGAAATCCATTTCAGGCACGTCCAGTCCACGTGCTGCCAAATCGGTGGCGAGCAATAATCGATGAGTGCCGTTTCGAAACTGAATCAATGCATGCTCTCGATCTCTTTGTTCCATACCGCCATAGAAACAGCCATGATCTATTCCCGCGTCTTCTAGCTCATCGCTAACTCTGCTGATGCTGTCTTTGAAATTGCAAAAGATGATACCGTTCTGATTCCCCAGATGATGAAGCAGTTGAACCAGTGAATCGAGTTGATCAACAGCTGAAACTCTGCGAATCTCGAGCAGATTCTTGCTTCTTCGTTGGGAAAAATTAAGTCGGGTTGCATTCGAGATTCCCACGAAATCAGGGATCTCCACTTTTTGTGTCGCCGAGGTGAGCACCTTCTTCTTCAGGTTGGGAAGTGATCCGATGATCTCCCGCATTTCGCCTTCGAAGCCCACTTCCAGCGACTTATCGAATTCGTCCAAGATCAAGGTCGATATCTCGCTAGTATCGATGTTCTCGCGTCGGATGTGATCGGCAACTCTACCAGGGGTTCCGATGAGGATGGTAGGTGCGTGTTGCAGGTCGAGGCGATCTTTATGCGACGATCTACCTCCATACACCGCGTTGGTTTTGAGTCCGGTTCCCATTTCGCGGATCACTCCCTCGATCTGAGTAGCCAGTTCGCG
>CBFHVA010000015.1:0-66830 GCA_965659415.1 Phaeocystidibacter sp. | reverse complement strand
CGTGTGCGTCGAGTGCCGCTTGAACGGATTCATCAGGGTACATGTGAATGAGGTGCCACTCCGGTGCGTACTGACCACATTCCATGAAGGCAAAATCAAAAGGACCCAACTTTTCGCCGATGGCTTTAAAGTGTTCGCCATATCCGCCATCACCACTGAACCACACGTTGACTTTTTCATCTTTAAAAGCCCAGCCACCCCAAAGTGATTTAGCCCTATCTTTTAAGCCTCTTCCCGAAAAGTGTCGAGTAGGTGTAAAGGTTATTTTTAGATGGTTGAAGTCGGCCGAATCCCACCAATCGAATTCTGTAATCTGACTTGCGGGAATGCCCCAATACTCCAAATGTCGGCCCACACCCAATGCTACATAATATTGCTTCGTCTTGGGCATCAAGCGTTCAATGCTTTTCATATCGAGATGGTCGTAATGATCGTGAGTAATCACTACCAAGTCGATTTCCGGAAGTTGAGGAATAATGTCTAGCGTATTCTTGGAGAATCGCTTCACCCCTCCAGGTGCAATGGGAGCCGCATTGGGCCCAAGCATAGGGTCGATTAAGATGGTTTTACCCGACCAACGCATGAGCACCACGGAATGTCCAAACCAAATGAACTTCGGCTTATCTGAATCGGCGAGGAAAGCCTCCTTATCAAAGGGGAGAATGCGCAAAGGCTCGGCGGGTGTGGACGGTTGTGTGCCTTTGATTTGCTTGGCGATGATGGATGGAAACTGCCGCAACGAAATATCCATGCTCGTCGTCTCTAGATTCTGAAATGCGCCCATCTTCCAATTCGGAGATTGTTCATAACGCTTGATGAGTTCCGGAGTTACCTTGCCGCCAAATTGTTTCATATCGATGTATTAATCCTCCCAAAGAAGGTAAAGTTCATTTAATTTCCGAATACCGAAAAGGACCAAGTAAAAGTCTAATTTCGTCTTGTGTAACATGAACACATATCGGGGATTCTTTAACACAAGGCCCAAATGTGAGTGTGAAGATGAATAGTTTGAATCAATGAGATTAGAACAAGCCATTTCGAATGAACTGCAGAAGTTTGGTGAAGCCAAGTTGCTATTTGTTTGTACGCACAATTCAAGAAGGAGCCAGTTTGCTCAAGCTTGGGCGCATGTGCTCGCCGATCAATGGAATTTGCCGATACAATCAGCTTCTGCAGGTACGGAGGTTACGGCTTGTAATGAGCGTACCGTTGCAGCCTTAGAGCGATCGGGATTCAAAAGTCGAGTGGAGAAGGAGGGGAGCAATCCGCATTATGAAATGCAGTACGGAGAGGGAACTACCTTCGAGTTGTATTCGAAAATTTACACCGATGCGTTTCAGCCTGAAGAGCGAATTATTGCGGTAATGACCTGCGCCCATGCCGAGGCCAATTGCCCCATGATTCCTGGCGCCGTTCATCGCATTCCTATGCCGTATGAAGATCCAAAGGCGAAAGATGATACGCCAGAAGAAACCTCGGCCTACGATGCCACCTGCGCTCAAATCCGCAACGATTTACACGCTGTATTCAGCCGCATAAACATCACCAAGTGAAAAAGCTCAGTTTTTTAGATCGATACCTCACCCTGTGGATTTTCATAGCTATGCTCATAGGAGTGGGCATTGGATACGCCTTTCCTCAGGTTTCTGAGATGGTTGAATCCTTATCTGTGGGAACCACCAATATTCCCATTGCCATTGGACTCATTGTAATGATGTTCCCGCCACTGGCCAAGGTCAATTACCAACTGCTCCCGAAGGTGTTTCGCAATGTGAAGGTGCTGAGTGTATCGCTCATATTGAACTGGATTGTGGGACCCGTGCTGATGTTCGCCTTGGCGGTCATCTTCTTGCGCGACTATCCCGAGTACATGGCCGGATTGATTTTGATTGGTTTGGCTCGGTGCATTGCCATGGTGTTGGTGTGGAATGATTTGGCTGACGGGAGTGCCGAGTACGGAGCAGGACTGGTAGCACTCAACAGCATCTTTCAGGTATTTGCCTATTCCTTCTATGCCTGGCTCTTCATGACACAGCTTCCCGAGTGGCTCGGTTTGGAAGGGGTTGCCATTGATATTTCCATTGCTACCATCGCCGAAAGCGTGGCCATTTATTTGGGCATTCCATTCCTCTTGGGCATTCTGGTCCGCCAGTTCAGCATCCGTTCACGCGGACTCCAATGGTTCGAAACCAAGGTTATTCCCGCCATTTCGCCCCTCACTTTAATCGCCTTGCTATTTACCATTGTAGTCATGTTCAGCTTAAAGGGCGAAAACATAGTGGCCTTGCCCATGGATGTGGTTCGCATAGCCATTCCGCTACTAATTTACTTCGCCGTCATGTTCGTCATTGGTTTCTTCATGACCCAAGCCGTAGGCGCTCCCTACAACCAAAAAGCGGCGGTCGCCTTCACAGCAGCCGGTAACAACTTTGAACTTGCCATTGCCGTAGCTGTGGCCGTCTTCGGACTCAACTCCGGCCAAGCCTTTACCGGCGTTATCGGTCCACTTGTGGAAGTCCCAGCGCTTATTTTGTTGGTGGGGTTGGCGAGAAGGTTACGCTGACGTGTTAATGCGTTTCTCCGTTAATCCGTTGGGAAAGCCCGGAAGGTGGGGAGTACCAAACCTATTGAAACTACCATTCACGAACGTGAAGCCTGAATTCTTTTTCCCGTTACATCTTACCTGTTTACTGAGTTTGTCGAACATAACCTGAGCACCTTATTAACCTAAGCACCTCACCAACCCGCTCCGTTTCCCTGAGCCCTTTAAAATCCTGAGTCCTTTGAAACCGTTAATCCGTTGGGTTAGCCCGGAATTAGAGGATCACCTGAAAGACATGCGGCTTTAGCCCGTGCCGTTAGTGGGTGTGTGTGCGTGTGGGCGAATACAATTCCGCAGAAGCTAAGCACGACTGGGCGAAAAGCTAAAAGCGACAAGCGAACAGCCAGTAGCGAAAGGCTTTGAGTTAGCCCGAAGTGGGGAAGCACAACTTCTTAACCCACACTCATGCTCTGCGCCCCAAATATTTACCACCTTTACGAGTTAAACCTCGACTTCTTCGCGCTCGAAGGTGAACACCCCGTGTATTATGACCTGCGTTACAAAACGAGTGGTTGGAGTTTTTAGGGGAGTCAAGCGATTTAGCCTGAAGGCTCTCGGTCGAGAAGTTTAGACTCTAGGTGCTGTCGATTAAAGCTCTTTGCTGAAACAAAAGCGCATTGAGCGAGGACTTTTGAAAAAAAGTTGAGCTTCATGTTGATGAAGAATTACGTCAGGAAGTGGTGAGCAAGCTCAAATAAGTCCAGAAACAAAAAGACCTCGCAGCAACGCTGCGAGGCCCTAATCTTTTCGCTGTGGTGCTGGACGGAATCGAACCGCCGACACAAGGATTTTCAATCCTTTGCTCTACCAACTGAGCTACAGCACCAGTAAAACACAACTTCGTTTCCTCCGTTGCGGCGGCAAATGTAAACAATAATTTCATATTCAATACGAAATGGAAGTGTACTTTTACAGCCATGAATGCCACTTTGGATTGGGGAAATACAAGAGTGAAACTGGGACTTTTTGAAAACCAGTCACTTTTGAGGGTGGATCACTTTGAGGTGACAGACCCTCTGGCAGCTAAAAAAGTGGCGGATTGGCTGGATGTGGTGGATCCCAAGCATGTGATTTATACGCAGTCAGGCGAAATGCCTAGGTCGCTCATAGATCTACTTACGGAAAAAAAGGCATTGCATTTCACACACCAAACCCTCGTCCTGCATTCTACCGTCTATACTACTAGAGATACCCTCGGTCTAGATCGTATCCTCCTGATGGAAGCGGCCTACCACGAGTTTAAAGGAATGAATGTGCTGGCTATCGATATGGGAACATGCATTACATATGATCTGCTCGATGCCTCAGGTGTGCACCGCGGAGGAAGTATTTCTCCAGGTTTGCAAATGAGAGCCAAGGCTATGCACGAACAAACCGCACGACTCCCAGAGGTGAAGCCGGAGAATGTAGACCTTTTGGGAACGTCCACAGAGAGCGCATTGCAGAGCGGTGCCTACCACGGAATGCGGAATGAGTTGCTCCAAACAGTACAGCAGTATGAGGCGCGTTATAGCCCCCTGCAAATAATTGTTTCAGGAGGAGACGCTCAGGCCTTTGACCTTCAAGCAAAAAAAGACATCTTTGCACGTCCAAATTATACGCTACACGGACTGAACGCGATTGTACAACATGATGCGCAGTAATATTCGCCGATTCGTCGGCTTTGTCATTTTGATCCTCTCTGCTGGCAGCTTGTCGGCACAGAATGCCATTTCTCCCTATTCCATTTTTGGATTTGGAGAACGCGAGAGTGGTCGATTTGCACATCAAATTGGTTTCGGCGGTTTATCTGCCGGCGTGCGTGACCCCCTTCAGCTAAATGTACTTCAGCCTGCCTCTTATTCTAATCTAAAGTACACCACCATCGAAATTGGTGGGTTCTACCAAGAGTCGCTGCTCAAAGATGCCTCGCAAACCGTTTCTACTTCTACAGGAGGCTTCAATTACCTGGCCTTCGGTTTCCCCCTCGGCGAAGGATGGGGCATGGCCTTCGGGATTTCGCCCTATTCTAAAGTAGGTTACGATATCCTGACTCAAACGTCCTATCCCTTCAGTGATGCCACGCTACAGTTTGAAGGGGATGGTGGATTTGACCGCTTTTACATTGGTCAGTCTATCGAAGTTCTCCCAGGCCTATCTGTAGGCATCAATGGATCCTACTATTTTGGAACCCTCGAAAGAACCACCACGGCCTTTTTCGATACACCGGGCTTTTACAATACCACCCAAGAGGAAAGTGTAGGTGCTACGGGCTTCTCGTTCGATGCGGGTTTGCAGTACTCCATGTACTTCGGTGCTGATAGCACAACGGAACTCGTCATCGGTGCTACGTACGTTCACCCGACCAATCTATCAGGCTCACTGAACGATTTGTTCTACACCTTTACCGAACCAGCTCAAGGCAGACGCGTTTACCGCGACACGGTTTACAACATCGATAACCGCGATGTGGACGTGACCTTCAATTCCAATTACAGTTTAGGATTTACCCTAGGCGGTCACCATCCGCAACTCCTCCAGTACTCTTGGAGTGTGGGTGCCGATTACCAAATTCTCAACCGCAGTGAACTCAATAGCTCTTCTGAGGTTAGAGGAACGTACAACAACGGATTTAGAGCGAGTTTCGGAGCCCAGTTCATTCCATACTTCGCCCTCGATATGAACCGCGGGAATTATCTCACTCAGATGGATTATCGCATCGGTGCATATTATGAAGATGTAGGTCTCAATGTGAATGGTGAGGCGGTTACCGATGCCGGATTGACGCTTGGCTTTGGATTCCCATTAGGGAACCGCTCCGCAGCTACAGGTGATGTAAAACTCGCCATGCTAAATGTTGGTATGATATTTGGCCGTAGAGGTAATAATAACAATGGGAATATTGAAGAAGATTACGCACGTTTCGTTCTCGGACTCACCCTAAACGATAAATGGTTTACGCAATTTAAGTACCGCTAATTTCAAAATGATGAAACGGATACTCACTATCTTGACCTTGGCACTGATTTCCCAAGGCGCATTCGCTCAAAGCAAATGGGGCGCAACTCCAGCAGACAGTTTACGCTGCTTTGAGAATTACAACAACTTCGGTCAGCTGGCCAATGCTCGCCAGTACCTCCAGGCTTATGATTACTGGAACTCGGTTTACAACGAATGTCCAGCCGTAAACAAGTCGATTTACATTTACGGTAGTCGTATTGTTGAAGCGAAAATCGAAGCCATCGAAGAAGCAATCGAAGCTACACCTTCAGATTCCTTGACGCAGTATCGCGAAATCCTTATCGATCAATTGATCGGTTTGGCGGATAATCGCCTGAAGTACTTCCCTGAGCGTGAAGCCTACGTGATGGCTTCCAAAGCACAGGATATGTTCGAGTACCGCAAGGAAACAACCGTAGTTGAAGTATTCAATACATTGGATGATGCCATGAACCTCGACGCTTCTGAATTGTCGGCCGTTCACTTTTGGACGTACTTCCTTTCAGCGGTTGAACTCAACAAAATGGATTCATTGGATTTGGCCGATATCTTTGACAAGTACAACCAGATTAACGAGGCCATCACGGTAAACACCAACTTGTTGAATCAAGAAATTGCTACGCTTAGCGAGCAGAAAGCCAACGGTACCATCGATCAGGTGGGTACTCGCAAGCTTGACCGCGACGAGCGTTTGTTGACCAACTACGAGAAGGTATTGGGCAATGTTGAAAAAGCGCTTCGTTCTTTCTTGACTTCTTGTGATGTGATTGCACGTGTATACAATGAAGAGACTTACGAAGAGAACAAAGACGATGAAGTTTGGATTCGTCGTGCTGTACGTACCCTCGGTGCAGAATACCGCAACGATAGTGGTGAGGTAGTAAGTTGTCGCGATAACCCGCTTTACTTCACACTAACTGAGCGTTTGTACCAAATGAATCCTTCTACGGAAGCGGCTCGTAACATGGGACGTTTGGCTCTCGTTCGCAGCAATTACCAGAAGGCCGTTGAGTACTTCTCGCAAGCCGCCGAAGGTGAAGTGGATCCATTGGTAAAGTCGGAGGACAACTTAAAGCGTGGATACGCCTTGCTGAAGTTGGGTGCTTTGGCGACTGCAAAATCAGCAACTATGGCTGCCATTCGTTTGAACCCAGCAAGTGGTGAAGCGCACTTACAGCTTTCAGCCATTTATGCAAGCGCTTCTGATGCATGTGGAACAAATGCCTTCGAGAAGCAAGCGGTTTACTGGGCTGCAATTAATCAAGCTCAGCAAGCACGTAGCTTGGATCCTAGCTTGAGTAGTCGCGCTCAGACTGCCATTAACGCCTATATCAGAGGATTACCAGATAAAACGGTATCTTTCCAATTAGGCTATAAAGAAGGAGATACCTACACCATCGGTTGTTGGATCAACGAGACCATCACCGCAAAGTGGTATTAATAATTCAACTCGTATGAGTTACTCGATAAAGAGGGGGATAGCCTATGCTGTCCCTCTTTTTTTACTTTTAATCGCTTGTGAAAACGACCCTAAGGTGGTGAAGCAAGTGGTGAATGAATATGACGGCCCATTGCGCACGCAAAAGGACGTAGAGTATACCTATACCGATAGCGGATTGGTTGTCATGAACTTTGCCGCTCCTACCGCTCTCGATTTTTCCCATCTCGAAGAAGACGCTTATCTCGAGTTTCCTGACGGAATTCACGTTACTTTCTACAACGATACCGGAGCGGTTGAATCAGAAATATCCGCCAATTACGCCAAACGTTATATCGAAGAGCGAAGATGGGAGGCAGAAGGCGAAGTGCATGTTAAAAACATTGAGCAAGAAGAGCTCGAATCCGAGAAGTTAGAGTGGGATGAAGCCGAACAGCGTATATCTTCAGATGTGTCGGTGGCCATTACTACCCCCGACAGTAAGATCTGGGGGAAGGGATTTGATGCCGATCAGAACATGCAGGATTATAAAATTCACGAAATTTACGGAACACTATTCCTCAATGAAGAGCAACAGGACAGCACGGATTTATAGAATTTTCGAAATCATGTGGTTGGCGATTATCGCCGTGAGCGTGGTTGAAGTTTACGATTCATACCTCGACGCCGAATGGAATCGAGTGATCATTTTTACTTTCTTCATTGGCTTCGGAATCTTCCGCTACTGGTGGAGTAGGAAGCAACGAACACGCATGAAAGACAACGAGTAATGAGTTCATTCCTGGTTATCATTTTTGCCTTGCTGGGTTCCGCGTTTTTCTCCGGAATGGAGATTGCTTTTCTATCGGCTAACCGCCTTCAAATAGAACTGGAAAGTAAGAAGAAGCGCCTGCCAAATATTCTTCTTTCCTACCTGATTAAGCATCCAGCTAGGTTTATTGCAACCATGCTGGTGGGAAACAATGTAGCCTTGGTTCTCTTTGGAATCTATCTTCCAGAAATCCTCGATCCCTACTTTGAATGGACTCAACAGGAGTATCTGATTCTGTTCCTTCAAACCATCATTTCAACGATCATCTTGCTCTTCTTGGCCGAGTATCTGCCCAAAGCAGTGTTCAGTGCCCGCGCTAACCAAAGCTTGAAGTTTTTTGCCCTGCCGGTCATCTTTGTATATACGCTGATCTTTCCAATTGTGATTGGAGTAACCTGGCTTTCTCGCTTTTTACTGAAGCGCGTGTTACGGGCCGAGCTTAGCAACGACGAGCAAGTGTTCTCGAAGGTCGATATCGATCATTACATTGAGGAGAATACCAATGAAGATGATGAAGACGTAGATCACGAAATCGAAATATTTAGAAATGCCCTCGACTTTTCCGAAATCAAGGCGCGAGAATTCATGATTCCCCGCACCGAAATCCTGGCCGTTGAATCAACCGAGAGCATTGAAGAACTCAAGCGTCAATTCATTGAAACCGGCTATTCAAAAATTGTCGTTTACAACGAGAATATCGATCATGTGGTGGGCTATGTGCACGCTTATGAACTCTTCAAACGTCCGAAGAGCATCCGCAGTATACTCCGTCCGGTGGGCTTCATTCCTGAAACCATGACCGCCGATGATATCCTAAATCTCTTTACCCGAGACAAACGAAATGTGGCGATCGTACTCGACGAGCATGGCGGCACGGCAGGACTCATCACGTTGGAAGATGTGGTTGAAGAAATTTTTGGCGACATCGACGATGAACACGACACCGACGATCTAATCGAACGTCAGGTGAGTCCGGCGGAATTCGTCTTTAGCGCCCGCTTGGAAATCGATTACCTGAACGATCAGTACAAACTCCATCTGCCAGAATCGGATAACTACACCACCCTAGGCGGCTTGGTAATGGACATGCTTGAATCCATTCCTGAAAAAGGTGAACGCGTTGCGTTGGACGACTATATCCTCGAGGTGCTTACGGTAAGTTCGAATAGGTTGGAAGAGGTAAGGTTGTTGGTTAGGGAGTGAGGATCTCGGCGCTTTATGGCGCCTCGATAAGGTTGCTTCGCCTAGCGGCGAGCAAAAGGATGCCTCCGCTTCGCGGCTGGCAAAAGGATGCATTGCCTTGCGGCAAGCATAAGGTTCTTCGCCTGCGGCGAAGAAAAGAGGGAGTCCAACAACCAATGCGTTGGATACTTTC
Source organism: Phaeocystidibacter sp. (assembly GCA_965659415.1). Taxonomy (GTDB): domain Bacteria; phylum Bacteroidota; class Bacteroidia; order Flavobacteriales; family Schleiferiaceae; genus Phaeocystidibacter. Next base: position 57,625 of record CBFHVA010000015.1, on the reverse strand, counting down.
AAACTCCAATGTTAGCTTTTAAAAGCCTCATAGCCTCATTGTCTCATTGCCATCTGAACAAATGCGGCCAGCCCGTTGTCCGTTGCCAGCCGACCGAAGTAAGGCTCTTGCCTGTTGTCCAACGACCGAAGGGAGTTGCCTGCCTGCCGACCGCAGGGAGGCTTAAAATCCCTCAAACTTTTGCCCGTTTTATCCCGCCAACACTGTATATTCGCAACCTTGAACTAAAAGTCCGTAAGAGCACATGGCTACTTTGGAAAACATTCGCAGAAGATCAGGTTTATTGATCGTTATTATTGGGGTCGCTTTGGGCGCCTTTTTGTTAGGTGATTTGATGATGGGAGGTACGAATATCTTCGCTTCAAACTCAAACGCAGTTGGAACTATTGATGGCACTGAGGTGTCCATCACCGAGTTCAACCAGCGTATGCAAGAGCTTCGCCAGCAAGACCAGGCCTATGCCGATATGCCTCAGAATCAGTTGGCCAATATCGTATGGCAGGGTTTCATCTCAGAAATCATTTTTGAAGAGGTGTATGAAGACCTCGGGTTTACCGTTACAGCCGATGAGTTGTACGAGGAAATCATTAACAATCCGAATATTCAGCAGCAGCCGAATTTCATCGATGAGCAAGGTCGTTTTTCACGCGACCGTTTCAACGCCTTGTTGAGAAACTTGCGTGACAACCGTAGCTCAAGTGAAGAAGCCGCAGCTCAGTGGGCTGCATGGACTCGTTTTGAAAATGACGTTCGCGACCAAGCCTTGCAATTCAAGTTCGATCGCGCCATTCAGGGTGCCATTTACACGCCAGCGGCATTGGCTAAGCACCAGTTTGCGGGAAACAGCATGAGCAAAGACGTGGCCTTCATCCAACTTCCATACAGTTCTGTAGCGGATGATGAGGTAGAGGTTACCGAAGCAGATTTTGAGGCGTACTACAACGAGAACAAGCATCTCTACAAGCAAGACTTCGAAACACGCGATGTGGTTTACGTGAACTTCGAGCTCGCTCCAAGTGAATTGGACAAGCAAGAAGTACGCGATGAATTGGTAGCGATGGTCGAAGACCGTGTTCGCTTTAATAACGTGACCAACATGAACGATACGCTCGTTGGTTTCAGAAATACGGATGACGATAGCGCATTTGTGGCTGCCAATAGCACCCTGCCTTACCGTCCGGGTTTTTGGAGAACAGGCGATTTGAGCAGCAATGTAGATTCTATCATGTTCCAAGCAGAACCCGGATACGTATATGGCCCGTATGAAGAAGCAGGTGGCTACAAGCTCACGAAGCTTTCTGAAATCACCATGTTGCCTGATTCAGTTTCAGCTCGTCACATATTGATCGGATTCAACAACGGTCAACCGAACAACCAATCTGTACGCACCCTAGCTGACGCTCGCGTTTTGGCTGATAGCTTGCTAGAGGTAATCAACAACGGTACTACACCATTCGACAGTTTGGTAACTCAGTTCTCAGAAGATCCGGGTTCAGTAGCATCAGGCGGACTCTACGAGTGGTTTAAGCCTAAGGCGATGGTAGCTCCTTTTGAGAACTTCGCTTATCAGAATCCAGTGGGCTCGACCGGCGTGGTTCAAACGCAATTCGGTTTCCACATCATGGAAGTGATGGAGCACTCTAGAAGTAGGTCGAAAGCTGTGAAAGTGGCTACTGTTTACCAAGAGGTGGTTATTTCTTCTCGCACAGAAAGAGAGATCTATAGCAACGCACAGTCGTTTGCCAATGCAGCTGCCAACGGTGATTTCGTTGAGAAAGCACAGGAATTGGGCTACCAAGCTCGACCAATGACCGAACTACAGCAAACGGCTGATGGGGTAATTGGCTTGGCACAAGCTCGCGGAATTGTGACTTGGGCTTTCGGTAGAGAAAAGGAAGTGGCCATTGGTGATGTACAGTTGATCAACAACAACGGTGAGTCATTCGTAGTGGTTCAGCTAACGGATATCACCGAAGAAGGATACAAGACCTTGGACGACGTTCGCGAGGATATCAGACCGATGGTGACCAACCAGGTGAAAGCAGAGCGCGTGCTTCTTCCTTTGGCTGAAAGCTTAATGGAAGGCAAAACCGCCATGCAAGAAATCGCCAACGGCTCTGAGCAAGACATGGTTATCCAACAAGTGCGCTTGGGCAATAGCTCAATCACGGGCGTAGGTAACGAGCCAAAGGTAGTAGGTATGATGAGCGGAACGCCTGTAGGGCCTGTTGGAGGTCCAGTTGCAGGAAACCGCGGAGTATATATATGGCAAGTAAACGCAGCTACACCTTTTACAGATAAAGAAGACTACAGCCAAGACGTTCAAAACATAAACAACCGCGCCAAGTCCAACTTCGCTGCCCAAATTGTCCTCAGCTCAATCAGCAACGAGGTTGAAATTGAAGACAACAGACTTCGTTTCTTCTAGGCGGACAACGACATAATTAGAATAAAAGAACCGATTCGAGAGAGTCGGTTTTTTTATGGCTATGAGGCTATGAGGCAATGGGGCTATGAGGCTCGCGGCGGCCAGGGTTGGAAGTTCGACAATCAACTCACTCCCTTCGGACGCAGGGCAACAGACCGCAGGCAACGGGCTCAGGGTATAGTAATTTTCGAGTGTCGACCAATGGACCATATGCCTCTTGATTCCCGGAAGTCATCCAAGGACAAACTAAGAATCGCGAATCTGTCATCTGAAAATCGGACATGTTCGAGTGACTCAGAGTAACTTGGCCTAAAGCCAATACACCATGAGAAATTATGAACGATTGGATTGTTACCTACGGGCTGCACATTTAGCTTCAGACGTAATCCGATATTCGGAGCGGATTCGCAACTACCGATTGGCGTCCCAATTGACGAGTTGTGCATTGAGTATCTCAAGCAATATAGCCGAGGGGTCCCAGTATCCAACCAGCAAAATTACCTCCGTTTTCTTACTTACTCTTTGGGGTCATCTGCTGAGCTTGATTCACAACTTCTTGTTCTCTCGCTTCACGACGACGATGAAACAATCAATGATCTACGAGCAGAGTGCAAAGTCGTTCACCGCATGCTGCGGAACCTCATCAAAGCCGTTAAGAAATGGGATTAGGCCTGACCGCTCATCCCAATCAAGTCTTTCGCTCACGAATTTTCAACTTGTTTACTGCTCTGTATTTAGAGTCGGACGAACTCATTCCAATCCAGCCCTCACAAGCCCCCCCCGACCTCAAGTCGGGGCTCGTCAGTCCGGCTCCGCCGGACCTACAGCTCACTCCACCGATTGGCGTCCAATCTCACAAAAATGAACAGCAAAATGGTGAAACCCCAAAGCGAGGAGCCGCCATAGCTGAAGAAGGGGAGCGGGATACCAATTACCGGGGCGAGACCGAGAGTCATGGCGATGTTTACAGCAAAGTGGATGAATAGAATGCCCACGACGCCGTAGCCGTAAATGCGGGAGAAGTTGCTCTTTTGACGTTCGGCAAGGAATACCAATCGGGCCATGAGGGCAACAAAGAGAATAACGGTAAGCGAACTGCCAATGAAGCCCCATTCTTCACCCACCGTGCAGAAGATATAATCGGTACTCTGCTTGGGTACGAAGTCTAGCTTCGTTTGGGTACCCTGCAAGAAGCCCTTGCCCGTAAAGCCACCCGAGCCAATAGAAATCAACGATTGATGCGTTTGATAACCCACCCCTTTGATGTCGTCTTTTATCCCCAATACCACTTCAATTCTACTCTGCTGGTGAGGCTGAAGGATTTTATTGAAGGCCAAGTCGGTTACGAAAGTCAGACCAATACTAAAGACCCCGAGAAGAAGGGTAGTCCACATCATGCGGCGCTGCTTACGCATTGAGATAGCGAGCAAAACAGCTACTCCACCGAGGGCAACAGCTACCCATGTTGTTGGGTAAATAAGCGATAAAATGACGACCGTAGCAGTGAGGAAGGCCATGAATAAATACATTCCGGGAAGTCCTTCGCGGTATAGTACGAGCACGAAAGAGAGGAACACCAATGCCGATCCTGTGTCGGGCTGAGCCATGATAAAAAGAAACGGTAAGCCCATAATTACCACCGGCCACAAGCGATACTTCCATTTGCTTATATCTACTTGAAGGGTGCTTAGGTACTTCGCCATGGCAAGTGCCGTACCGAACTTGGCGAACTCGGAAGGCTGCAAGCTAAAGGGGCCAAGGGCTATCCAACTCTTATTTCCTGCCACCTCTTTACCAATCACCAAAACGAGGAGCAATAGAATGAGCGTGGCGCCGTAGGTGCTGTAGGAGATGTTCTGGTATAACCTGGCATCACTGAGGAGTATAGCCAGGATGAGGATGCCGGAAGTGACAATCCAGATCATTTGCTTGCCGTACTCCTGACTGGTATCGAAAATGTTCTGATGTTCTTCGGAGTAAATGGCCGCATAGATATTCATCCAGCCCACCAATACCAAGATGGCATAGAGAAGCACCGTCCATCGGTCTACTCTCGAGAATACGTTCCTGCTACTTAACCGATCACTCATGGGGCAACAAAGAGGCTATCATTACCAAAAATCTCGATGTACTGTGAACGGTATTCCTCGGATAAGTTGCCGTCTATCATTCGCTGATACAACCAATCTCTGCTGATCTCACCGTTCACGTAATCTTCAATCATGAGCGAGGCAATAGGTGCGGCCCATCGGCTTCCCCAATATCCGTTTTCCACAATGACTGCAATGGCAATCTGCGGATTGTCCTTGGGGGCGAACGCGATGAAAATCGAGTGATCCTGACCGTGTGGGTTCTCCGCCGTTCCGGTTTTTCCGCACATCGGAATGGATTCCAAGCGGCTCATTCGGGCTGTTCCATTCTCGAAAACGTCGTACATACCTTCAATCACAACGGGGAAGTGAACGCTATCAATAGTGGTTCGCTTCGGTTCCGTGTAGTGGGGATCGGAAACCGGTTCACCTCCAATGGCTTTTACAATGTGGGGTGTGTAGTAGTGACCTCGGTTGGCTATTGCAGCTGTCATGTTGGCCAATTGAATCGGCGTAACTTCCATTTCACCCTGACCAATGGCCAAGGATATCGTACTCACAGCTTTCCAACCGGTGTAGCCGAAAGCGCGGTCGTAATAATCTGCCGTAGGTACTCTGCCTCGTCGCCCTGTAGGTAAATCGTTGTTCAGGAATTCGCCCAATCCAAAGCTGGTAACATGGTCATGCCAAGCGTTCATGCCTTCTTGGGCTGATGGATAGTTTTCGATGATACCCTTAAAAACATTGCAATAGTAGTTGTTGCAACTCTCAGAAATCGACTTCCGGAGTCGCATGGAGCCGCCCCCACAGTGGCAACCCACATGTAGGGATCCGTAGCGGAATCCGCCTCGACAAGTATAGGAAGTTTGCGGGCGGAGCGTGCCTTCTTGTAATCCGATTAAGGCGTTGATTACTTTGAACGGAGAACCCGGAGGGTATTGCGCCAGCAAGCCTCTGTCGTAAAGTGGTTTATTAATACTGTCGTAGTACAACTCTGTGTAATTCCTGCTTCGCTGGCGGCCAATGAGCAAGTTGGGGTCGTAGGTAGGCGCACTTACGAGGGCCAAAATTTCACCGGAACTCGGTTCAATAGCTACAATACTACCTCGCTTACCCGACATCAAGATCTCGCCTAAATGCTGCAAGTCGTAATCGATGGTGCTCACTACGTCCTTCCCGGGCTGGGGAAGCGTATCAAAAGCACCGTTCATGAACTGACCTACTTCCCTGTTGTGGTTGTCAACGAGCAAGAACCTCCTGCCGGCTTTTCCTCTCAGAATGTCTTCATAACTCTTGTCGATCCCTCCTTTTCCGGTGAGGTCGCCCATGGAGTAACCAGGGTTGTTTTGAATAAAACTTTGATTCACTTCGCCAATGAAGCCCACCACATTTGCGGCTCCCTCAATAGGGTAGTCTCGAAGAATTCGCTTTTGGGTATAGAACCCTTGAAACTTGTACAGTTCTTCTTGAATTCGGGCGTATCGATCGTCCGACATCATGCCGAAGAAAACGCTGGGCTTGAAGGTGGAATAGCGACGCGCCTGTGCGAGTTTAGTGTGAATGTATGCGCTGTCCACTTCGAGAAGATCCATCAACAGCGCGGTGTCGAATTCACTGGTTTGTCGAGGAATCACCATCAAGTCGTAGGCCACTTGATTGGCCACCAACAATTTGCCATTTCGGTCGTAGATGTATCCTCGAGGTGGGTACACCCGAACTTCGCGCTTTACGTTGTTTTCTGCGGATAGCGTGTACTCCGGATCAATCACCTGAATGGAGAAGAGTCTCCCCATAAAGATCAATCCCATCAGCGCTAATAAAATGTAGAAAAATAGGTCCCTTCTCATGCTTCTTCTCGGTACACAAACAACTGCAAAATGTAAATCATCAGCAGGGTTATAGGCACTGATACTAAGGTACGAGTCATTATGGACACTACCTCACGAATGCTAAAGGCTTCTAAACTAAATAGCCACAAATGATGAACCAGCACACCTACGGTTACATAGGTTAAGAATCGAGAGGCTCCGAGTGTCCAGAGGTTCACTCTTTCCAATTCTTTGTTTGATGCTACTACCAAGCCTAAGAGGTACGGACGAATGAAGGCCAACGTTAAAGTGGCAGATAAATGTATACCGCCTGAGTTTTCAGCAATGTCGATTATCCAACCCAAGGCAAAAGCCCAGAGCAGCAAGTTCACTCGGTTGGTTCTTGCAGGCAAGGTGAGAATGAACAACACATAGAGATACGGGTTCAAATAACCGAATAGCTGGATGTTGTTCAGAATGAAGATCTGAAACAAGGCCAAGAAGGCAAATCGCCCAATCCATTTCAAGTTATCTGAATTCATTCTTCTTGATTGGATTCGAGTTCGAGTTGTTCGCTTTTCAACAGATTCACGACCACATATACCTTTTGCAATTGTGCGAAATCAACACTCAAATTGAGCTTTACTTCATAAAACTGATCTTGAGGTTCTATGTAGAACGTGTCGACTACGCCGATGGGAATTCCAGAGGGGTAGAGGGACGATCGTGTGTCGGTTACGATGGTATCGCCTACAGCAATTTCAGCTTGTCGAGGAATGTCGCTCAACAAGGCCTCCCTAAAGCTGGCTGTGGCTGGCCATGAAACCGAACCGAAGAAATTCGACTTCTGGAATCGACCTGGTAAACGGGAGCTACCGTGAATGATAGGAATGACCGAAGCGAAATGATCACTTACGTCGGCCACAATGCCGAGCACACCAAATCCATTGATCACAGCCATGTCTTCTTCTACGCCGTGCATTCGACCTCTATTGATAGTGATGTAATTGTTCCTCTTGTGAATGGAACTATTGATCACCTCTGCATCGATATAGGTGTAATGCTGTTGGTAGAGCGTATCAATCACCGTATCGTTGTCGGCAAACAATTGGAAGTACGACGATCTCAAGGATGCTCTCAATGCGGCATTTTCAGCCGCTAAATTGCGATTGGTTTCGCTCAGGTTGATGAAATCATGCACCGAGCTGTACGTCTCCATAATGCCTCCACTGATGGAATTGGCAGAGGTGAGCACTGCTGCACGCTGGTAAGAATTAGCACGAGCTATAAAGGTGATGGCTACTGCTTGCAAAGCAATGAAAACGAAGAGTACTCGTCTTCTCCACAACCATTGTAGCAAATACTGCATGCAGAATTATCGAATTAGCAGTGTGCGGTACTTGTCGATGTTCTTCAAGGTAATCCCCGTTCCTCTAACTACCGCGCGAAGCGGATCTTCAGCTACGTATACTGGAAGGTCTGTTTTCATGCTGATGCGCTTGTCGAGACCACGAAGCAAAGAACCTCCACCGGCCATATAGATACCGCTGTTGTAAATATCGGCAGCCAATTCAGGCGGCGTCATAGAAAGGGCCTCCATGATGGCATCTTCAATACGGGTAATCGACTTATCAAGGGCACGTGCAATCTCCTTGTACGAAACCGTAATCTGTTTAGGCTTACCGGTCAACAAGTCTCTACCTTGCACATCCATATCGTCTGGTGGGTTCGGCAGATCGTCGAGAGCAGAACCGATTTGAATTTTGATTTGCTCGGCTGTACGCTCACCTACGTAAAGGTTGTGTTGCGTACGCATGTAATAGCTGATGTCATTTGTAAATACATCACCTGCTACTTTGATGCTCTTGTCACATACAATACCGCCCAAAGCGAGAACCGCAATTTCAGTGGTACCACCCCCGATGTCGATGATCATATTTCCTTTCGGCTCGAGTACATCCACGCCGATACCGATTGCTGCAGCCATTGGTTCGTGAATGAGATACACTTCCTTGGCTTTGGCTTGCTCAGCCGAGTCTTTTACAGCGCGCTTTTCCACTTCGGTGATACCGCTTGGAATACAAATCACCATGCGCAAAGAAGGAGAGAAGTATTTGCTCTTGAGCGAAGGAATACTCTTGATCATCTCGCGAATCATGTGCTCTGAGGCTACGAAATCCGCAATCACGCCATCTTTAAGTGGACGAATGGTTTTAATATTCTCGTGGGTTTTGCCGTGCATTTGCATCGCAGAGTGACCCACAGCCATGATGGCATTGGTCGCTCTGTCGAGAGCTACAATGGAAGGTGCATCAACCACAACCTTGTCATTGTGAATAATCAATGTGTTCGCAGTACCGAGGTCGATGGCGATATCCTGAACGAAAAAGTCAAATACTCCCATTGAATGGATCAGTGTTTAAAGTGACGGTAACCGGTGAATACCATTGACATTGCGTTGTTGTCGCAATAGTCAATACTCAATTGATCCTTGATAGATCCTCCAGGTTGAATCACGGTATTAATGCCTTCCCCGTTTGCAATTTCAACGCAGTCTGGGAAAGGGAAGAACGCGTCAGATGCCATTACGGCTCCGTTTAAGTCAAAGTTAAACGATTTTGCCTTTTGAATGGCTTGGCGAAGTGCATCTACACGAGAAGTCTGGCCGGTACCACTCGCCAAGAGTTGGCCGTTCTTCGCGAGAACGATGGTGTTCGACTTGGTATTCTTGCAAAGCGCACTAGCAAAAATCAGGTCGTCAATTTGCTCCGAAGTTGGGGCAATTTTGGTAACCACCTTCAAGTCTTCTTTTGAATCGGTATGGTGATCGCGCTCTTGAACCAACACGCCGTTCAAAGCCGTGCGAGCAATCATTTCTTGAGGCTGAATGCTCTTCACCTTCAAGATGATACGGTTCTTCTTTGATTTGAGAACCTCCAAGGCTTCCACGGAATAGTCAGGAGCCAACACCACTTCACAGAAGATTTCGTTGATGCCCTCAGCCGTAGCTACGTCAACCGTTTGGTTGGCCGCGATAATTCCACCAAAGGCAGATACCGGATCGCCCGCTAAGGCGTCTTTCCATGCTTGAGCGAGGTTATCGCGCTGTGCAAGGCCACATGCATTGTTGTGCTTTATTACTGCTACGGTAGGATTTTGATCCCAGAATTCAGCGATGAGTAGTGCCGCGGCGTCAACATCCAATAAGTTGTTGTAGCTGAGCTCTTTTCCGTGCAGTTGCTCGAAGGCGTCGTCTAAGTTGCCATGAAACCAACCCTTTTGGTGTGGGTTTTCGCCATAGCGAAGTTCCTTGCCACTGCGGATACTGCGCTTGAACGATTCGCTTTGCGGCGCAAAGAAGCCGTGAATAGCCGTGTCGTAATGCGACGAAATATCAAAGGCGTATCCGGCAAAACGATGGCGATCTTCCATGGAAGTTTCACTCCCGTTTTGAATGACTTCTAGCGTTTCAGCATAGTACTCGCGAGAAGGGACAATCAGTACATCCTTAAAATTCTTCGCTGCAGCGCGAATAAGGCTGATTCCTCCGATGTCTATTTTTTCAATGATATCCTGATCGGGAGCGCCGGATGCAACCGTTTCCTCGAAAGGGTAGAGGTCAACTACTACCATGTCGATGTCCGGAATACGGTGTGTTTCTTTCTCTGCTAAATCGCCTTCGTTATCGCGGCGATGAAGAATGCCACCAAAAATGGCAGGGTGTAACGTTTTTACACGCCCTCCAAAAATAGAAGGGTAGTTAGTCTGACTTTCAACAGGGATAACCGGTAAACCGAGATCTTCTAAGTACTTCTGAGTACCTCCCGTTGAATACAGGAATACACCGTCTGCGTGAAGCTGACGTGCTATAGGCTCGAGGCCATCTTTATAAAATACAGATAAGAGTGCGCTCTTGATGCGTTTCGTGCCGCTCATGTGGTGGGAATTACAAAGGAGCAAAACTAGTGAAATACAGGGGGTATAGCAAGGTATTGATGAGTGAGAATTTCCGTACTTTCGAATCAATCAACAAAGCATGCGATTCACTCAAATCATTAACGAAGGAGTTCGAATGTCTGCACAGGCATTACGCGCCAACCCACTGCGAAGTACTCTTTCATTGCTGGGCATGACGCTTGGTGTTTTTAGTATCATTTTCGTTTTATCGGTAGTGGATAGCCTCGAGCGATCCGTTCGTTCATCCATTGAAAGCGTAGGTTCTGATGTGCTTTATATCCAAAAGTGGCCATGGGGCGGAAGCGGTGGAGAGTATCCGTGGTGGAAGTACTTCCAGCGTCCGGAGCCCAAGTACGAAGAAATGGCAAAGATTCAAGATCGAATTACGACTGAAGGAGCCATGTCTTTTTTGGTGAATATCAGTGCTAACTTGAATTACGAGAACAATACGGTAGACAATGTGGGCGTCATGGGCGTGTCTCATGCTTACCTCGATATATGGCCGACTCCTATGGCTGAAGGTCGATATTTCAGTCCGCAAGAATCCGGTAGTGGCAGGAATGTGGCCGTAGTGGGTTCCGACGTAGCCGAAGGATTATTCGGGTCCATCAACCCAATCGGGAAGCGCATCCGAATACTAGGCGAGAAAGTCCGAATCATTGGTGTTTTTGAAAAGGAAGGCGAGAAGCTGATTGGCGAAAGCCAAGACCAATTGGTACTGCTTCCTGTAGAGTTTATGCTTCGCAAGGTGAATGAAGACGAGCTTCAAACCACTATCATGGTAAAGGCGCGAGAGGGAGTGCCCGTTGAGCGTTTGCAGGATGATGTAGAAGGCGCCATGCGCGGTATTCGTCGCCTACGACCTCGAGCTGAGAACAACTTCGCCATCAACGAAATCAGTGTCCTTCAAAATAGCACCGAAGCGATTTTTTCAGGCTTGGGAATGATAGGATTAATCATTGGCGGATTTGCGCTCTTAGCCGGTGGATTCGGAATTGCCAATATCATGTTCGTGAGCGTGAGTGAGCGGGTGGGGCAAATCGGAATACAGAAAGCCCTCGGTTCCAGAAGGAACTTTATCCTCTATCAGTTCCTAGCTGAATCGGTGTTGTTGAGCTTGCTCGGTGGCATCATTGGCTTGCTCGTCACTGGAGGGCTCGTGTGGATTGCTAGATCGGCCAGCGGTTTTGAACTCATGCTTTCAGGGGGGAACATCACTACAGGTATTGTGATTTCCGTCTTAATAGGACTCATATTCGGTTTAATACCCGCCATCAAAGCAAGTGGAATGAATCCCGTGGAAGCGATTCGGGCGGGGAATTAGTCCTTGGTTTCTGGCCTCAGACTCATACGTTGAAATGTTTCGCTTTGGATGGTCTCATTATCGGATTGTCGGATGATCAGATTGTCGGACTGATGGACTCCTTAAGCCCTGCCAACGCTACTCGCTGTTCGCACAGTTGTGGGTGACTGATATGGAATTGTACGGTTAAACGAACTCCCAAAACTCCGTAAACCCCTAAAACTCATTAAACCCAAACCAACGGCACGGGCTAAAGCCGCATGCCTCTCGGGTAACCCTCAACTTCCCGGCTAGCACAACGGACCAACGTATAAACCCAGAAACGGATAAACGGATTGTCAGATGTGGAAGCGATTCGGGCCGTTAACCAAGCTAGAGATGTCTGGCCACCATGGCGCAAATGTTTCCCATCAATTCTTCATCCTTGTTGGTAAACGAGTTGGCGTGGTGTGAATCGATGTCAATTTGACCAATGAGTTTTTGAGCTTTGTACATCGGAACGACCAATTCGGCCTTGGTGTCTATGCTACAAGCGATATAGTTGTCTTGGGCTGATACGTCATCTACATTAAATACGGCTCCCGAAACCGCGACCTGACCACATATTCCCTTTCCGTAGGGAATGCGAACGTGTTCGGTCTCCGCACCCGCATACGGACCAATTTCCAACATTTGGTCGGAGTCGTTCATGAAATAGAAACCCACCCAGTTGTAATGTGGGATTTCATTTCTGAGAACTTCACATATCTCTTGTAGTCCGTCTTTTCCTTTGCTCGAAAGAATAGTGCCTACAGAAGATTGGATTTCGTCGTACATCATATCACCAGTGTGCAATCAGTAAAAATATCAAGTCAAAAAATAGGGGATGAAGATGATCAATCCGATCACAATAGCAAAGATAGAAGAAATGAGTACCGAGGCGGCGGCAACGTCCTTTGCTTTTTTGATTAACGGGTGTATTTCTGGATGAGTTGCATCGGCTAGATTCTCCAAAGCAGAATTGATTGCTTCCAGGGAAAGGACCACTGAAATTGTTAATAACAGGGTAATCCACTCCCATTTTTGCACCTCAAAATAATATGCGGTAGACAGCACTGCGAGAAGCGCCAGAATATGAATGCGAAAGTGGGGTTCAGTAAGAAGTTGCCTCAAACCGGCAAAGGCAAAGGCGAAAGCACGAATTCTCTTTTTCATAAAACCATACCAACTTTAAGGAAAATATCAACGTATAATAAACAAAGGTGCACAATCAAGCGTTCAAGCGCAACAGTCGCTCTTTTGTGAGTAGTCCTTTACTTACTTCAGTCGTATTGCTATCAAAAAGCCTTAATTTGCACTTTAGAATAAACCCTATTCGATGAAACTAACATTACGCTCGAGATGGCTGGCGGCAGCTGCCATCATCATTATGGGAGTGTCCGCTCAGGCACAAACCATTCAACTCACTCAAATACCAAACGCTTCTCGATGCACAGGGGATTCCTTGGCAATTAACATTTTGCTTACGGGCTCCTTTTCTCCTGCGAACTCGTTTGACGTATTCCTTACTCCAGGTATTGGAGCGGCTGCAAACTTCTCGACGCCACCAGCTCGACAAGTACCCATTGTTAAATGGACGCCGAACACTAATTTGCCGGTAAATGACACGAATGACGCCGGTATTAAGACGATGACCATCATCATTCCTGAGGATATTCAGGTAAACGGTGATTATTCCATTCGGATGGTCGGATCAAATCCAATTGTGGTGTCAGATACCTTTGAGGTGTCTGTTGCTGTTACCACACCGGCGAGTATCGATTCATCCTTTGGTGGCTTTGACAATGTTTATACGCCTGGAGATACTTCTGATATCGGAAAATGTGTAGGCGATACCGTGTTTCTTTATGCTAATAAGGATACCACAGGCTTAGGGATTTACAACTATCAATGGTTTGTAGGTGGAATTGAAGTAGGTACAGCCCAAATGCGAAACGACGATAACTTCGACAGCCTCATGGTATGGATTCCAGGTTCGTACACGGTGGAAGTTTCTGCGGGTTTGTGTCCGGGGTTAAGTGACGAACAGATTGTAAATGACTACATCCCGACGTCATTCATCATCATGCCGCTCAATCAGCCTTGGGTCGAAATACTCGATGTTCCATTCCCAGGAACACCTCTGGTTGATTCAGTGCAGTTCTGTGAAGAAGATTCCATTTTATATTACGGTTTGCCAGCTGCCCTTCCAGGCGAGTTCTACACCTACCAATGGTACAAGGACTCGGTGAACCAGTTCGGTCTCGACTCTGTAGTGCCAATTCAAGGTCAGACCAACGATACGATTTACATTACTTCAGATATCGTAGCTGGCGGGATTACACCTAATCAGTTGGTGATTTACTTGGAAGTGACGGATACCATGACGGGTTGTTCAACCTTTGGACAAGACCCGCGATGGATTTGGATGGATACCGTTCCAGATCCGGAGATTTCAGCCATTCCTTGGCCTGGAAACACTGGGGTGTCAACCACCATCTGTATAGAAGACAGTGTGCTGCTGAGAGCCGACACCGTGGGTGCCGATTGGGAGTATCAGTGGCAAGTGCGCTTCCCGCTGAACGGCGGTACATGGGCCAGCATTCCAAATGATACTTTACCAAGCCTGCAAGTAGATACCGCTTTAATCCCTGATTCCGCGGAATACCGATTAATTATCAACAACTTCACGTGTACGCACATCACGCAACCTATTCAGGTTAATATTGTGCCGCTTCCAACCTTCCGATTCTTACCGAGTGATTCAGTCGCCATTTGTGCAGATGACTCCGTACTAGTTGCAGTTACAGGAAACGGCTTGCAGTACACTTGGTCCAATGGATTCATCGGAACCAGTCAATATGTGAGCCTACCAGGAACGTATTGGGTTGAGGCCGTAGGTGTGAATCAGTGTGTAACCTACGATACTCTTATCATATTCCCACTTGTAGTGAATGCCAATGCAGGTCCAGATCAAACTATCGGTCAAGATGAAGACGTAGTAATGACCGCATCAGGAGGTGTAACCTACTACTGGTACGCCAATGAACCGGTATACTTCAGTAACCCTCGCGATCCTAATACAAGAACACGTCCGGTTAAAGACACCACTTGGTACTTCGTTGAGGTTACCGCGGCCAACGGCTGTGTGGGCATCGACTCTATGTTGGTAATCGTTCAAGATCCATTCGCAGGAGGTCCAAATCTCTCGAATGTGCAAAACATGATGACTCCTAACGGGGACGGCGCGAACGATGTACTCGACCTGAGCGAGGTGATCCGCGCGGATGGTTGTGACTTGATTGTCATGAACCGTTGGGGATCCGAAGTGTATATGGAAGAGAATTACTCCAACGGCTGGGCGGGAACATCAACCGGTGGTGATGATTTGCCAGATGGAACGTATTACTATATCCTCGTATGTGGTGATGAAGTTCGATACAAAGGAGCCATAACTATTATCCGCAATAACGACTAAGCACTATGAAAAAGACAAACCTCTTTACACTGGCCGTAGTGTTGATGTTAGGAACTGCGGCAAATGCACAGCAAATTCCGCTGTACAGCAATTATTTCTTCACTCCGTTTATATTCAATCCAGCTCAGTCGGGCTCAGGTGGGGTAACGGAAGTGAGCATGATGCACCGCCGTCAGTGGTCGGGCATAGAAGGCGGACCTGAAACTTCCGCGCTCACCTTGAACGGAGCGATGAATCGCGAGGCCGTTGGGTATAGCGTGTATGCATTTTCAGATCGAACCGACATTATTCAAAGAATGGGTGTGTACGGATCATACGCCTATCACGTGAAATTATCGGATAAGAACAGCTTGAGCTTCGGTCTTTCTGCTGGATATCTCGACAATAACATCGATGTAGACAAGATTCGCGTAAGCGATGAGTTTGACCCGTTGCTCTATCCAAACTTGAGACGAGGAAACTTCGACTTAAACTTTGGTGTGAACTTGAACATCAATGGATTCCAAATTGGTGCAGCCGTGCCTCAGTTGTTGGGCGCTCCAATCGAGTATTCAGACAATTATAGTGGTCCGGTTGAGTATAGCCTCATTCGTCACTTCGTTTTCAACGCACAGTACGATTGGCAAATTCAAGGAGAAAAGCGCGTATTGAGTCCGATGATTCTCGTTCGTACCGCTCCAAACGTGCCTACTCAAATTGATGCAGGTGCGATCTTCAATATGCGTGATTACGGTTACGTAGGAGCTATGTTCCGCTCGGATTACGCCATCACGGCGAACCTTGGTGTACACTTAACTGAAGCGCTTACGGTAGGTTATGCATACGACTTCAGCACGAATACCTACGGAACATCATTCGGAACTTCTCACGAGTTCATGCTTCAGTGGCGCTTTGGTTCCAACCGTGATAACGAGCGTTTGGAGAACGACGTGCGTCGTTTGAAAGACCGTATGCAGCGGAACGCCGAGGATAACGAAGAGTATGTTCGTGAGCGTTTGGAAGAGTTCAAAGAGGAGCTTGAAGCGCAGGAGAACGAAGATATCGAGGAAACCGTTCGTGAAGTAATTGACGGTATGCAGCTCACTCAGCCGGGTCGTCCAACCGACGAACAACGTGGAGGTCAACAAGGAGGTCAGCAAGGTGGCCAAACGGGTCAACAGGGTGGTCAACAAAGCCAGCCAATGAACGGTTACGATCCGAATGATACAGGTTCGAACACACAAGGAGGCTCTACCGGAGGTTCAGCAGGTCAGGATTACAATCCAGAGAACTACGCGAGTCGTGTTGTACCTGGTTCACCAGGATACTATGTAACGGCAGGTGTATTTGGTAGCGAGAACAATGCGCGCCGCTTGATGCAGCGTTTGCAAAACCAGGGATTGGACGTAAACATCTTCCAAGACCGTGTGAACAATATGTACTATGTATACCTTATGAAGTTCAACAATTATGATGCAGCAGATGGCGCGCGTAACTCCGGCCTAAGAGGTCGCTACGACGGTCGCCTCTGGGTGAAGATTGTTGAATAATGATGTGTGAATAAAGAAAAGACTGTTTTCGATGAAGGCGGTCTTTTTTTGCCCTAAACCTTACCCTATGAGAATGTTCCTACAAAGAGCATTCATGCTACTTATGTTGTTCGTGGCTTCTCAATTGGAGGCCGCTCACCTCGTTGGAGGAGAAATCACCTATGAGTGCTTAGGTGGTGGAACTTATGAGGTAAGACTCCGTGTTTACCGCGATTGTGCGGGCGGAGGTGCTGCCTTTGACCAATTCATAGAGATCAGGGCCTTTAATGCACTGACTCAAGCTTTCGTAACGAGTTCGGCGGGTGTTTCACCCGGGCCGGTGCAAACCGTTCCACTAAACACGGGGGATCCGTGCTTGACCATTCCAGCAGGACTTTGTACAGAGTATGTGGAGTACGTGACAACCCTGAACTTGCCTTCTTCACCAGATGGGTATGACATCACTTGGCAGCGCTGCTGTAGGAACGGATCCATCAGCAATATTCCCAACCCGGGAACATGGGGAAACACGTATACCGTTCAAATACCACCGAATGATCCTTGTGCTTCGTCACCAGTGTTTAACAATACGCCGCCCATTGTCATTTGTGCAAATGAACCTTTGAGCATTGATGCCTCAGCAACAGATGCAGATGGAGACTCGCTCTACTATGAATTATGTGAAATTCTCCATGGAGGCTCACAATTCTCGCCGGCCCCATTGGCGTTGCCTCCGCCTTATCAAAACATACCGTTTAGTGCCCCCCAAACGTTTGATAATCCGATACCGAGCAATCCTCAGATTTCCATTGATAGCCTAACAGGTATCATCTCAGGAGAAGCCAATTTGCAAGGGCAGTACGTAGTGGGTATCTGTGTGAGCAGCTTTAGAAATGGGGTGTTTGAAACGCGTGTGCGTCGCGATTTCCAATTTAACGTGAGCAACTGTGTGCGCAATGTGGTTAGCGATATGATTACGCAGCAAGAAGACAGTTCGTTGTTCTGCATGGGTCGTGAGATTCAGTTTTCCAACGAATCGAGCTCTTCAGCTACCAGTTACCTCTGGGATTTTGGCGATACCACTCGCACAGACGATACCTCCACGGTGCAGAATCCGGTTTTCACCTATTCTCGTCCGGGTGTGTACAATGTAACACTCATTGTGAACCCTGGCACCCAGTGCTCGGATACCGTAGTTGAGGTATTTGAGATTTACGAAACGCCAGAGATCGAGTATGGCATTTTTGACGGAAGCGTTTGCTTCGGTGTTCAAGACATTTATTTCGGAGTAATTGGGAATAACATTCCTCCTGGAGCGCGCTACGAATGGTACTTTGGAGGCTCTCCACCGCCGAACATACCGTATTGGTCGGGACCATTCCCGCCGCCTATAACTTGGCCTGTTCCGGGCGAATATCCAGTCACCATCGTGATGAAGTCCAACACCTGTTCAGATTCAGTGGTGGACTCCGTAGAGATTGTTCTCTTCAATCAGGTGGTTGACGCCGGACCAGATCAAATTATCGTTGAGGGTGAAGATGTTCAAATGAATGCCTCAGGAGGAGTTGAGTACTTATGGTATGCCGATCAGCCTGTGTATTTTTCAGATCCTCGCCGAGCGGATGCCTTAACGCGTCCAATTAATGACACTACCACCTTTTACGTGGAAGTTACCACGGCAGATGGCTGTCAGGGTATAGATTCTATGCAGGTATTTATGGTATCCGCAAACTACCCGAATCCTGATTACGACCGTGTGCCGAACGTGATTACGCCAAATGGAGATGGCGCGAACGATTACCTCGATTTATCCGAGATTGTCCGGGGCAGAGATGTTCGATTCGTATTGCACAACCGATGGGGGAGTGTGGTATATGAAGAGGAAGGCTATCGCGATCAATGGGGTGGACAATCGGCTGGCGGAGATCCGCTACCCGATGGAACGTACTATTATATACTTCAGGAAGGAGTTGATGTTATCCATAAAGCTCCGGTGACTATTATTCGGAACTCGGATGAATAGATGACATTGGGCACAAAATAAAAACGCGCCACCCCTTTTGGAATGACGCGCTTTATTTATCAGAGTTGGTCTCTTTTACTGACCAAACATATCCTTTACTCGATCAAAGAATCCCTTTTCGTTTCTACCCGGACTCGGTTGGAAGTTATCTGAACCTTCCAGTTCTTCCAAGGCCTTCTTCTGCTCAGGGGTGAGTTTCTTTGGTGTCCATACATTGAGGTGAACAAGCAAATCTCCGTGACCATAACCTTCGATGCTCGGCAATCCTTTGCCTTTCAACCGCAATACTTTTCCACTCTGTGTGCCGGTGTCAACCTTTACTCGAGCTTTACCGCCGATAGTTGGAATCTCAACGCTTCCTCCCATGGCTGCGGTAGGGAATGAAATGTACATGTCAAGGTGGAGGTTGTTCCCATCTCTTTTTAGGTCTGGATGCTCTACTTCCTCAATGAGTACCATCAGGTCGCCAGCAGCTCCACCCATGGGAGCTTCATTTCCTTTGCCTTGAACGCGCAATTGCATGCCGTCTACCACCCCTGCAGGGATTTTAATGCTTACGGTTTCATCTTTTCTTTCAAGCCCGTCAGAACCTACACCAGCAGGACGCTTGTCAACTACCTTACCTGAACCTTGGCAAGTCGGACAAACGCTTGCGGTACGCATTTGGCCAAGAATGGTGTTTTGTACGCGCTGCACTTGACCTGAACCGTTACAGGTTCCACAAGTCTTGAAGGTGAGTCCTTCAGCAGCCATAGATCTTTTGATCTTGATTTTCTTCTCTACACCGTAGGCAATTTCCTCGAGGGTCAGCTTTACGCGAACGCGAAGGTTGCTTCCTCTGCGCTGACGTGATCCACCGCCTCCAAAGCCACCAAATCCACCTCCGCCGCCCCCGAATGCGCCGCCGAAGATATCGCCAAAGTGACTAAAAATATCGTCCATTGACATGCCTTGCCCGCCGAAGCCACCGCTTCCAGCGCCAAAGGCTTGGTGTCCGAATTGGTCGTACTTCTGGCGCTTTTGGGCATCGCCAAGAATCTCGTACGCTTCGGCAGCCTCCTTAAACTTGGTTTCAGCTTCCTTGTCATCGGGATTCTTATCAGGGTGATATTTGATGGCCATTTTGCGGTAGGCCTTTTTAATCTCATCCTGACTGGCGCTTTTGCTTACGCCAAGTACGTCGTAATAATCTCTTTTCGCCATACCTATTAGCTTTTAGCTTCGCCGTCGGCTACCACCACTTTGGCATAGCGTAGAATTTTTTCTCCAATCAAATATCCAGGTTCGATTTCATCTACAACCTTGCCGGCCATGTCCGGTGTAGGGGCGGGAATTTTGGTAATCGCCTCCATGAAGTCCACGTCGAACTTCTTACCGGTGGTTGTCTCCATAGGCTTAAGACCTTTCTGCTTCAACGTTTCGCTGAGCTTGGAGAAGATGATTTGAATGCCTTTCGCTACTTCGGTGTCTGCTTCCGTTTCGCCAATATTCTTGATGGCGCGCTGGAAGTCATCCAATACCGGTAATAAGGCTGTAAGCACCTCTTTGTTTGCGGTAGCTGATAACTCGAGTCTTTCGCGGGCGTTGCGCTTTCTGAAATTCTCAAACTCAGCATAGAGCCGTAGATTCTGATCTTTTAGATCCTCTACTTCTTCGCGCAGACGATCCTCCTCAGATTTCTCCTCCACTTGCTCTGTGGTTTCTTCCGATTTCACTTCTTGCTCCTCTGCGGTAGCAGTCGTGTTTTCCTCCTTTAGTTCCGTGTCTTCCACACGCTCACTTTTCTTGCTCATTGTCTGTGCTAATTTTCGCGATATGTACTCGCGGCAAACGGAGGGCAAATGTAGTGCCACAGCTTGGATTGCGCCAAACTGACAGCACATAAATCTAAGTGTATGTCAAGCTGTTAGAATTGAACAGTAATTTGTCAGTCTTGCATGTCGGCTAGTACCGCATTCAGCGCCTGTGCATGCAGGTTTCTGTTGATCAATTTGCCTTCGCCATCAATCAAGAAAGTCTGCGGAATGCTATTCACATTATACTTGGTAGCGTGTGAAGATCCCCAACCTCTCAAGTCACTGATGTGATGAGGCCATGTTTGATTCAATCTTTCAATGCCGTTTTTCCAAGCCGTTTTGTTTTGATCTAGAGAAACAGAGAATACGGTAAACCCTTCTTCTCCAGATTCAAATTTACTGTCTCTGAATTGGTTGTAGGTATCAACCACAGCGGGCATATTGTACACACACGGACCGCACCAAGATGCCCAAAAGTCGATTAGTACCACTTGCCCACGAAGGTCAGATAGTCTGATGATCTCTCCAGATGGAGTTCGTCCTTCCAAATCGGGAACTTCCTGTCCTACTTCAATAAGTTGTGATGCTTCGGGCGCAGTTTCAGCGGAGTCCACCCGATCGTAAATTCCAAACCCGATCAATGCGGCAATTGGAATAGCTTTTAATAGAATGCTTGCTTTCATGGTAGTGTATTTTTAATCTACTCTAACAATGTCCGCGCCAATCGCTCGAAGTCGCTCGTCGATGCGCTCATAACCTCGGTCAATTTGCTCAATGTTGTGAATAGTGCTCACACCGTCTGCACTGAGTGCAGCAATCAACAATGAGATACCGGCACGGATGTCAGGTGAAGTCATAGTCGTTGCACGCAGCGAAAACTTACGTTCCAATCCGATTACGGTGGCACGGTGCGGATCACAAAGAATGATTTGTGCCCCCATGTCGATGAGTTTATCAACGAAGAACAAGCGGCTCTCAAACATCTTCTGATGCACGAGTACGCTGCCTTTAGCTTGGGTTGCCGTCACGAGAATGATACTCAATAAATCCGGAGTGAAACCTGGCCATGGTGCATCGGCGATGGTAAGGATACTACCGTCAATGAACGTATCAATTTCGTACTTCTCTTGAGCCGGGATGTAGATATCGTTTCCACGCTTTTCGAGTTGGATGCCGAGTTTTCTAAATACATCAGGAATTACACCCAGTTCGTCGTATTCTGCATCCTTGATGGTCAACTCACTCTGAGTCATGGCAGCCAATCCAATCCATGATCCTACTTCAATCATATCTGGCAAGCAGCGATGTGTACACCCACCGAGTTTCTCAACTCCGGTGATTTTTAGCAGATTCGAGCCGATGCCGTCAATCTGTGCCCCCATGCGAACCAACATTTTGCACAGTTGCTGGAGATAAGGTTCGCAAGCTGCATTGTATACCGTGGTTGTACCTTCAGCGAGAACGGCGGCCATTACGATATTGGCAGTACCAGTTACTGAGGCTTCGTCGAGCAACATATAGGATCCCTTCAGGCCATTGGGTGCTTCAACTCCGTAAAAGTCGGTGCCCTCTTCATAAACAAATTCAGCACCGAGGTTTTGAAAGCCGATGAAGTGCGTATCCAAACGACGACGTCCGATTTTGTCGCCTCCCGGCTTTGGGATATATCCTTTTCCGAATCGAGCCAAAAGCGGGCCTACAATCATGATAGATCCACGGAGCGAGCCACCACGCTCGCGGAATTCTTTTGAAAAGAGATAATCGAGGTTGATATCGTCCGATTGGAACGTGTACTCACCATGCCCTTTCTTGCGGATTTTCACACCCAAATCTTCGAGGATATCAATGAGCTTATTCACATCGCGGATATCCGGAATATTTGAAATAGTTATTTCCTCATCGGTGAGCAGAACGGCACACAGGATTTGAAGAGCTTCATTCTTTGCGCCTTGAGGAGTAATGGTTCCATTGAGTTGCTTTCCTCCTCTGATCTGAAATGTTGACATGGATGATGTGGTCTTTGGGATGTTATTTTTTGCGTTTACGGGTATTCTTTCGCTTATTTCTGTTGTTGGATTTCGCCTTTGCGGTGGTATTACTCGGAAGAACCAATTCGTTTGAAAGTTCAATACCTTCGGTGTTCAACTGGCCTTCAGCGAGAAGCGATAGCTCCTTCAAAATGACGCTATCATCCACGGAATCCTTGTTCCAAGTGAGATAGCTTCGCTTCATTTGGTTACCGATTTGACGAATGAGTTCTTGCTTCGTCTCTCCCTCTTCCATGGTTACGGCTTCTTTCAGCATTTCGCGTACAAGGTGTCCGTAGTGGCGGAGCTTATAGGTGCGAGCGGGATAGTCCAACTGCTCTGGCAAACCTGAAAACGTCTCTGCAGTAGGAATGGGATAGGGGCTATCTACGTCCAATTTGAAATCACTCATAATAAAGAGGTGATCCCAAAGTTTGTGCTTGAAGTCGGGTGTGTCTCGTAAATGCGGATTGAGGTTGCCGATTACGTCGATAATCGACTGTGCCACGGCATTGCGCTTCTCGCGGTTCTCAATGGTCATGCAATGCTCCACCATTCTGTGGACATTCCGGCCATATTCTGGAATCGCTAAATCAGGTCGATCCGTGTTGTATTCCACATCGGGAATGTGGCTTAAATCTTTCGTCATGTTCTAAATGTAGAGTTCTTCCTGAAGTCTAGCTCTTGCGGGCATGCTGCAATTTAGCAAACTTCAATAAGAGACGTTTTTCGCCAGCGTTATCAAATTCAATAATGGCCTTGGCATCTGCGCCGCTCCCGCTAATTTCTTTCACAGTGCCCAATCCAAATCGATCATGGATTACTCGTGCTCCTGCGGTTAAGTCGGTAGGTGCGCCTGTGCTTTCACCAGATTCATGCATGTCGGCCACACTTTTGAGCTTTTGATGCTTCTTGGGTGGTACAATCGGTTTGTCGCTTGTTGTCTCTCTCTTTTTCGTCACTTTCGGTCTTCCTCCAAAATTGTCATTACCTCTTGATACTACTCGGTTGTTGGCAGGCGGGTCAAAGGCCGCCCGGACTTCGTCTGGAGGAGAGTAGAATCCACCAAACTCAGGGACTTGGATGTCCAAAAACTGCTCGTCGATTTCTTCAATAAAACGACTCGGCTCGCAATCGATGAGTTTCCCCCATCGGTAACGGACGTGAGCATAGGTCAAAAATGCCCTTTTTTCGGCACGTGTCAAAGCTACGTAGAACAATCGACGTTCTTCCTCCAAATCAGCGCGAGTGTTCATGGACATCATGGAAGGGAATAAGTTTTCCTCCATCCCCACAATATATACGTACGGAAATTCAAGTCCCTTGGCCAAGTGAATGGTCATCAAATTCACCTTGTTCACATCTTCAGGGTCTTCGCTATCCACATCGGTTAGGAGGGCCACATCTTGCAAGAAGTAAGAAAGTGAAGCATTCCCATCTTCAATTTGCTTCTGTTGCTCAGTGAAGTCCTTGATACCGTTCAGCAATTCCTGCATGTTTTCATAGCGAGAAATACCTTCAGGGGTTTTATCGTCTGAAACCGTTTTAATCAGTCCAGAGGTTTTAGCCACGTGGGCGGCAACATCGAATGCATCGTGTTTCTGTGCCAGTACAGAGTAGCTTTTGATTTGCTCTACAAAGTCGAGAATCTTTTGCTGAGCAGGCTTGTTGATGCCCGTCTGATACAGGTAGATGTTCTCGGCAATCTCCCAAATACTCTTGCCCTGATCGTTTGCCACGTTGATAATGCGTGCAATAGTCGTTGCACCAATACCTCTTTTAGGATAGTTGATTACGCGGCGGAATGCCTCTTCATCATTGTGGTTGATGGCCAGGCGAAAATAGGCGAGGAGATCTTTGATTTCCTTGCGCTGGTAAAAGCTCAATCCACCGTAAATCCGGTAGGGGATATTTCGCTTTCTAAAGGCGTCCTCGAATGCCCTAGATTGGGAGTTGGTGCGATACAGAATGCAATAGGAACTCCAAGGTTCGTGGGTGTTCTGGTGACTCTCAAAGATGTTGGAAGCGATCCAGTTTCCCTCGTCGGAATCACTTACCGCCTTGTGAACGAGTATCTTTTCGCCAGATGCATTTTGTGTCCAAACGTTCTTTTGAAGCTGATCTCTATTCTTCGCGATAATGCTATTGGCTGCTTGAACGATATTGTCGCTGGACCGATAGTTTTGCTCTAGTTTGAACGTTTTAGCATCCGGGTAATCCTTTTGAAAATTGAGGATATTCCGAATGTTTGCCCCGCGGAAGGCATAGATGGATTGTGCATCATCACCCACCACACATACGTTTTCGTACCGCGAACCGAGTGCTTTCACAATGAGATACTGGCTGTGGTTGGTATCCTGATACTCATCTACCAGGATGTACTTGAAGCGTTCCTGATACTTGGCAAGAACATCGGGGAAGCGATGAAGCAATTCATTGGTTTTGAGCAGTAAATCGTCAAAATCCATTGCACCAGCTCTGAAACAGCGTTCGGTGTAGGCGGTATACAGTTGGCCCATCATTGGCATACGTGCCGCGGCATCTGATTCTTGCAGGTCCGCTCTGTTATTGTATACCTTCGGAGTGATGAGATTGTTCTTGTAGCTGGATATGCGGCCTTGTACCGACTTCGGCTTATAAATGTCTTTGTCGAGATTCTGCTCTTTGATGAGTTGCGTAATCACCTTCAGAGAATCTTCGCTATCGTATATCGTAAAGTTGGAGGGATAGCCTAGTCGTTCACCTTCGATTCGCAGAATTCGAGCAAATACCGAGTGGAAGGTGCCCATCCAAAGATTTTTAGCTTCGCTCTCGCCTACGATCTTAGCGATACGTTCCTTCATTTCACGGGCCGCCTTATTGGTGAAGGTGAGCGATAAAATCTGGAATGAATCAACCCCCTTCTCCATGAGGTGGGCGATGCGATAGGTCAGCACTCTGGTCTTTCCTGAACCGGCACCTGCAATCACCATCATGGGGCCTTCGGTGGCCAACACGGCTTGCTTCTGTGCGTCGTTCAGTTGATCGATATAGGAACTCAAATTATCCCGAATTTTTTGGGTGAAGGATGACAAAAATAGGGATTCCGCAGGGCATCTCCGTCCACTTCAAGAAGTTATACATAGAAGTCTTCAACAAGAGAGGTAGGTGGGGCGAAAGTGACATAGTTCAGTATGTATCTAATGAGATTTTACGCCGCAAACTCTCATAACCTAGCGCAAACTCATTTACGATAGCTACATTCTATAAAGGGCGTTGAGCTTTTTATCTTCGAAATTCAAATGAAATCTGACCATGAAAAGATTATTCCTCGCCTTTACCATTCTCTCCATGTTTATGAGCACCTCGCTCTCTGCCACTCACATTAAGGGAGGCTTCATTACAGCTACTTGTGCGGATGATCCAAATACTTCCACAATTGAATACCAAGTAGATGGAATTCTCTTGCGTGATATTACGGGTATCACTGCACCTCAGAGTATGTTGGTAGCCATATCAACGGGGTCAACCGTCAATCTTCAATCCGTTGGGGTAGCATTGATTCCGTATGGAAATGGCGTCTTGGAGATTCACTACTATTCGGGGACTGCCGCACTGCCTTCGAATTCAATAGTTACGATGAGCTTCGACAATTGTTGTCGCACTCCCAGCATTATAAACATTCCGAATAGTCCGGCTATTCACTTGCGGACCGTTGTGAACACGAATGCTGGTTGTAATTCAACACCGAACTTCATTACGTTCCCTGCTGCATCTTGGCCAGATCAAACTCCTTGGACTATGGCAGCCACGGCCTACGACCTAGATGGTGACTCGCTTTACTACAATCTCAGTGTACCAATGTCGGATGCGGTTACTCCAATTGCAGGGTACACCTTACCTCCAAGTTTGCCTGGCGGTGAGCCAACGCTTGATAGCCTTACGGGTATGTTCACCTACACGGCGAATGGTCAGGGCTTGTACAGCATTGTTTATCAAGTGCGCGCCTACGATTCAACGGGTGTAATGACGGGTATGGTTTCATGGGACGGCGTATTCGCAGTAGTACTTCCGCCGAGTGGAAACCTCGTAAGCGTTACTCCGCCAAGCAATGTGGTGAATGGCACCTATACGTTCACATCTGGAAACCTAGATACTTTATTGGTGAGTGCAACCTCTGATTCTACCCTTACAGCGAGCGTATACTATCCACCTTACGTGGATTCAAATGAGGTGTTCTCGGCAGTGGACGTGCACAAGACTGGTACTACTGCTGATGTTCGTTTCAATTGGAATCCTGCCAATTATGACGGTTCTGAGTTCCCGGTTGTTATCCGATTTGAAAGTGCAGAGTTCGCTTATGATTATCAGTTTATGGCGAAGTCGAAGAACACGATTGGATTGAACGAAGAGCTTTTGGAATGGACCATCTATCCAAATCCATCAACGGGAGAAGTGATTATTGATTCAGACGTCGAAATAGAAAGCATTCAAGTAATGGACGTAAATGGTCGAGTAGTTGCGACAGAAACACTGAATACAGCTTCAAACCAACACCGATTAAACCTTGAGGTAGTGTCTGGCATCTACTTCATACAAATGTTCACTTTAGATGGGGAAATGCACACGCAATCTCTCATAGTGAAGTAACGATTGAGCAAGCCGAAGCTTTACACTTTTGAAGCGCCTGGTTCGAGGATTCGGACCGCGCGTTTCTCTTTTTAATCATGTCGTCATTTTGAGGTGCCATATAATAGTGGTATAAAACAATGCAGAATTGGGGGGTGAAATCCATACTAACATAACCCTCAATCTCGCCAAGCACCTTCCGGGGTTAAATCTCTTGAACATTTTACGCTAAACCATTGTGGGATAGGTTTTTTGTTCTACATTTGCAGTCCCCAAAAAATAGGGGAATACTACGTATTTGCAAGAAAATCAACGCAATAAGGTATAACAGATGCCAACAATTCAACAGTTAGTTCGCAAAGGCAGAACGAAAATTGAGAAGAAGAGCAAGTCGGCCGCTCTGGATTCCTCCCCGCAACGCCGAGGTGTGTGTACTCGTGTTTACACGACTACACCAAAGAAGCCTAATTCGGCGATGCGTAAGGTAGCCCGTGTGCGCTTGACGAACGGAAACGAGGTAAACGCCTACATCGGTGGTGAAGGTCACAACCTCCAGGAACACAGTATCGTTTTGGTACGTGGTGGTCGTGTTAAGGACTTACCAGGTGTTCGTTACCACATCGTTCGCGGTGCACTTGATACAGCCGGTGTAGAAGGACGTAACCAGCGTCGTTCAAAGTATGGAACTAAGCGCCCTAAGGCGAAAAAATAACGCATAATCATTCCATTGCGACATGAGAAAGACCAGAGCTAAGAAGAGAATTCTTCTCCCGGATCCGAAGTTCAACGATCCGTTGGTAACTCGTTTTGTTAACAACTTGATGTACGACGGCAAGAAAAGTGTTGCCTTCAGTATCTTCTACGATGCCATGGATATCGTAGCAGAGAAGACCGAAAGTGGAAACGGCTTAGAGGTCTGGAAGGAAGCATTGACGAATGTAATGCCGCACGTAGAAGTACGCAGCCGCCGTGTAGGTGGTTCTACTTTCCAAATTCCAATGCAGATTCGTCCGGAGCGTAAGATCTCCATGGCGATGAAGTGGTTGATCCAATACGCTCGTTCTCGTAACGAGAAATCAATGGCACTCCGCCTAGCGAATGAAATCATCGCTGCTTCTAAGGAAGAAGGTGCTGCTGTGAAGAAGCGTGTGGATACACACAGAATGGCAGAAGCCAACAAGGCATTCTCACACTTTAGATTCTAATAATATCTGTATTAGGAATAATCATGGCAAAGAGAGATCTTAAGTTTACAAGAAACATCGGTATCGCTGCTCACATTGATGCCGGTAAGACTACAACCACAGAGCGTATTCTTTATTACGGTGGTGTGAGTCACAAGATTGGTGAAGTTCACGATGGTGCTGCAACCATGGACTGGATGGAGCAAGAGCAGGAGCGTGGTATTACTATTACTTCTGCCGCTACTACCTTGAACTGGCCTTACCGTGGTAACGATTACCACGTAAACATCATCGACACACCGGGACACGTTGACTTTACTGTTGAGGTTAACCGTTCACTTCGTGTGTTGGATGGTTTGGTATTCTTGTTCAGTGCTGTGGACGGCGTTGAGCCACAGTCGGAAACGAACTGGAGACTAGCAAACAACTATAACGTACCACGTATTGGTTTCGTGAATAAAATGGACCGTCAAGGTGCCGATTTCTTGAACGTGACTCGTCAGGTGAAGGAAATGTTGGGTAGCCACGCACTTCCACTTCAGTTGCCAATTGGTGCTGAGGCTGATTTCAAAGGAGTAATCGACTTGATTAACTTCCGTGGAATCGTTTGGAATGAGGCGGACATGGGAATGACTTTCGAGGAAGTTGAAATTCCTGCTGACTTGATGGAGGAAGCTGAGGAGTACCGTGAGAAATTGTTGGAGGCCGTTGCGGAATTCGACGATACGCTTATGGAGAAGTACTTTGAGGATCCTGCTTCATTGACAGAACGCGAAATCTTGGACGCCTTGCGTGAAGCTACTATCGCTGGTAAGGTAGTTCCTATGATGTGTGGTTCTGCATTTAAGAACAAAGGGGTTCAGGCGATGCTAGACATGGTGATGGAAATTCTTCCTTCTCCAGTAGATGTTGAGGCGATCACAGGAACTAACCCTGATTCAGAAGGAGAAGAGTCACGTCGTCCTTCGTACGACGAGCCGTTTGCGGCATTGGCCTTCAAAATTGCAACCGATCCATTCGTAGGTCGTCTTTGCTTTACTCGTGCTTACTCGGGTACACTAGATTCGGGTTCATATGTATTGAACACACGCACGGGTAAGAAAGAGCGTATTTCGCGTATTTTCCAAATGCACGCTAACAAGCAGAATCAAATTGACGTTTTGGGTGCTGGTGACATCGCTGCATTGGTTGGATTTAAGGATATCAAGACGGGCGACACGCTTTGTGCTGAAAAGAGCCCAATTGTTCTTGAATCGATGAACTTCCCTGATCCGGTTATCGGATTGGCTATTGAGCCTAAGTCGAAGGCCGACGTAGATAAGTTGGGTATCGCTTTGGGTAAATTGTCTGAAGAGGATCCAACGTTCCAGGTGCGCACTGACGAAGATTCAGGTCAAACTGTAATCAGCGGTATGGGTGAGCTTCACTTGGACATTATCATGGATCGTTTGAAGCGTGAGTTCAAAGTAGAAGTTAATCAAGGTGCTCCTCAGGTATCTTACAAGGAATCAATCACTGGTCAGGTTCAGCATCGCGAGGTGTATAAGAAGCAGACAGGTGGTCGTGGTAAGTTTGCCGATATCATTGTAACGGTAGAGCCGGGCGATGAAGAGAAGCCAGGATTGATCTTCGAAAACGAAGTGAAAGGTGGTAACGTTCCTAAGGAATTCATTCCATCAGTAGAAAAAGGATTCAAGGATGCAATGGGGAACGGTGTTCTCGCAGGCTTCCCTGTAGATAGTTTGAAAGTGACATTGAAGGACGGTTCATTCCACCCTGTGGATTCTGACCAATTGTCATTTGAATTGGCTGCGAAGATGGCTTACAAAGAAGCTCTTCCAAAGGCAAGTCCAGTGCTACTCGAGCCGATCATGAAGCTTGAGGTATTGACTCCAGAGGAGAACATGGGTGACGTTGTAGGTGACTTGAACAAGCGTCGCGGTCAAGTTGAAGGTATGGACAGCCGCAATGGTTCTCAGGTAATCAAGGCCAAGGTTCCATTGTCTGAAATGTTCGGATATGTAACCGACTTACGTACCATTACATCTGGTCGTGCAACATCAACTATGGAGTTCTCGCACTATGCGGAAACACCGAGAAACATTGCCGACGAGGTGATTGCGGAAGTTAAAGGAAGAAAAGAATAATAGAGTTCATAGCATGAGCCAGAAGATCAGAATCAAACTAAAGTCTTACGACCACAACTTGGTAGACAAGTCTGCAGAGAAGATCGTTAAGACCGTGAAGAGTACAGGTGCTGTGGTTAATGGTCCTATTCCATTGCCAACGAACAAGCGCATTTTTACTGTGCTCCGCTCACCACACGTAAACAAGAAAGCCCGTGAGCAGTTTGAGCTTAGCTCTTACAAGCGTTTGCTCGACATCTACAGCTCTTCTTCAAAGACCATTGATGCTTTGATGAAGTTGGAGTTGCCGAGTGGGGTTGAGGTAGAAATTAAAGTATAACAGAGTCTTAATCAATAGAACAGATGCCTGGATTGATTGGTAAAAAAATCGGAATGACCAGCATCTTCAGCCCTGAAGGTAAGAACTTGCCTTGTACGGTACTTGAGCTCGGACCATGCGTGGTTACTCAAGTGAAAACTGAAGATGTCGATGGTTACAGCGCCGTGCAGATTGGATGGGGAGACGTAAAGAATCCTTCACAACCTGCCTCCGGCCATGCCAAGAAAGCTGGAACAGACGCCAAGAAGAAGTATGTGGAATTCCGCGACTTCGACAGGGAAGAGTTAAAGCTAGGTGACACTTTGAATGTTGAACTCTTTCAGGAAGGTGAATTCATTGATGTAGTTGGTACATCAAAGGGTAAAGGCTTCCAGGGTCCTGTAAAGCGCCACGGTTTCGCGGGTGTTGGACAGGCTACTCACGGTCAGCACAACCGTCTACGTGCACCAGGATCAATTGGTGCGGGTTCAGATCCATCACGCGTATTTAAAGGTATGCGAATGGCGGGTCGCATGGGCGGTGATCGCACCAAGATTCAAAACCTTCAGGTATTGAAGGTCGACGCTGAGAAGAACCTTCTCGTAGTGAAGGGTTCAGTGCCGGGAGCGAAAAACTCACTAGTAATCGTAGAGAAGTAATGGAACGTACGGTCATTAATACCACAGGAAAAGACTCCGGACGTAAGGTGAAGCTCAACGATGGCGTTTTCGCTATCGAACCAAACGAGCACGCCATTTATTTGGATGTCAAGCAGTACCTCGCTAACCAGCGTCAGGGTACTCACAAAGTGAAGGCTCGTGCGGAAGTATCTCGTACGACTAAGAAGCACCACCGTCAGAAAGGTACGGGTGGAGCGCGTTATGGTTCTTTGAAAGGTCCATTGCACCGCGGAGGTGGAACGGCTTTCGGTCCAGAACCACGCGATTATGGTTTCAAGCTCAACAAGAAGGTGAAGCAACTTGCTCGCCGTTCAGCTCTGAGCATGATGGCGAAAGACGACAAATTGATTGTCCTTGAAGACATCAATTTCGAAGCGCCTAAAACCAAGCAGTACGCGGAAATCCTCAAGTCTTTGGGCTTGAATGACAAAAAAAGCGTGGTAGTCGTTGCTGACACAAATAAAAACGTATATTTGTCATCCCGAAATTTTGAGGGGTCGAAAGTTGTAACAGCCTCTGAATTAAGCACTTACCAGATTATGAATGCTGGAACGCTTATACTAACAGAAGGTTCGATTGAAAGAATTGAGAACGTATTAAGCCAAAAGTGATGGAGAATATCTTGATCCGTCCGATCATCACAGAAAAGGCCACGGCCGACCAGGAAGAGCGCAATCGCTACTCTTTCGTTGTGCGTCGTGACTCCAACAAGGTGGAGATTAAGAAGGCGGTAGAAGCGTTCTACGGCGTAAACGTAGAGGCTGTTCGTACGCAGGTGGTTCCAGCACGTAAGATGAGTCGTTATACAAAAGGCGGCATGATTGAAGGTGCTAAATCTGCATACAAGAAAGCGATCGTAGACGTCGCTGAAGGAGAAATGATTGACATCTACAGCAATATTTAATAGCCATGGGTGTAAGAAAATTAAAACCGACATCGCCAGGACAACGCTTTCGCGTGGTCAATGAATTTTCGGCGGTAACGTCCTCTACTCCAGAGAAGGCATTGTTGAAAGGCAAGAAGCGCTCAGGTGGACGTAACAACACGGGTAAGATGACCATGCGCTATATCGGTGGTGGTCACAAGAAGAAGTATCGTGTTATCGACTTCAAGCGCGATAAGATGAACATTCCAGGAACGGTTAGCAGCATCGAATATGATCCAAACCGTACTGCATTCATCGCTCTAGTGGTTTATCCTGATGGAGAGAAGCGCTATGTGATTGCTCAGAATGGTCTTCAAGTAGGACAGACTGTATTGAGTGGTTCTAAGATTGCTCCTGAAGTTGGAAACGCTATGCCATTGTCGGACATGCCATTGGGTACAGTTGTTAGCTGTATTGAATTGCGTCCGGGTCAAGGAGCTGCCATTGCTCGTTCTGCGGGTAGTTTCGCTCAGCTTTTGGCACGTGATGGTAAGTACGCCATCTTGAAGATGCCAAGTGGTGAAACACGTATGGTATTGGTTACTTGTATGGCTACTGTAGGCGTTGTGAGTAACAGCGACAATCAGCAAGTAGTTAGCGGTAAGGCTGGTCGTAACCGTTGGAAAGGCCGTCGTCCACGTACACGTGGTGTGGCTATGAACCCGATCGATCACCCGATGGGTGGTGGTGAAGGACGTGCGAGTGGTGGACACCCACGTTCACGCACCGGTGTTCCAGCTAAGGGTTATAAGACCCGTGCGCCCAAGAAGGCGTCAAACCGTTACATCATCGAAAGACGTAAGAAATAATTAAGAGGATATGGCTCGTTCGCTAAAAAAGGGACCTTACATCCACTACAAGCTCGAGAAGAAAGTTCTCGCAAATGTTGAGTCTGGCAAGAAGACCGTAGTTAAGACTTGGTCTCGTGCATCTATGATCTCTCCGGATTTTGTAGGTCAGACCATCGCTGTACACAACGGACGCACATTTGTGCCCGTGTATGTAACTGAAAACATGGTAGGTCACAAACTAGGAGAATTCGCACCGACGCGTACTTTCCGTGGCCACGCCGGGAACAAGAAGGACAAAGGCAAACGATAATCTACAAACGAAATGGGTGTACGTAAACGTAACAGAGCAGAAGCTCTGAAGGCAGCCAAGAAAGAGAAGGCGATTGCCAGCTTGCGCAACTGTCCTACTTCGCCTCGCAAGATGCGCTTAGTAGCGGATCAGATTCGTGGAGTGGAAGTTGAAAAGGCAATGTTCATGTTGCAACATTCGCCAAAAGAGGCCGCAGGTCGTTTGGAGAAATTGCTTCGTTCTGCCTTGGCCAACTGGGAAGCTAAGAATGAAGGAAAGCGCATTGAAGAGAACAACTTGGTTGTTCAAGAAATTCAAGTGGACAGCGCGCGCATGTTGAAGCGTATTCAACCTGCACCGCAGGGTCGTGCGCACCGCATCCGCAAGCGTTCAAACCACGTAACCATGGTGGTTGGAAGCGCAAGTACTGAAGTGAACGAGACTACTGAAGCCTAATAAACGAGATAATGGGACAAAAGACGAACCCTATCGGGAACAGACTAGGATACATCAGAGGTTGGGATAGCAATTGGTTTGGTGGAAAGAACTACGGCGACAAGCTTGCCGAAGACGCAAAAATCCGCGAATACCTTTACGCTCGCCTTACGAAAGCCAGTGTATCGCGCATCATCATCGAGCGCACCTTGAAGCTCGTTACCGTAACGATTACTACGGCTCGACCGGGTATCATTATCGGTAAAGGTGGTCAAGAGGTAGATAAACTACGCGAAGAATTGAAGAAACTCACTAAGAAGGAGGTTCAAATCAACATCTTCGAGATCAAGCGACCAGAAATGGATGCCAAGTTGGTAGCCGATAGCGTTGCTCGCCAGTTGGAAGGACGTATATCTTTCCGTCGTGCCGTGAAAATGGCCATTGCTGCTGCGATGCGCATGGGAGCTGAAGGAATTAAGATTCAGGTATCGGGTCGTTTGAATGGTGCAGAAATGTCTCGTTCAGAGATGTTCAAAGATGGACGTACTCCATTGCACACATTCCGTGCTGATATCGATTATCACCACTCTGAAGCACACACCACTTACGGTCGTATCGGAGTGAAGGTATGGATCATGAAAGGCGAAGTATACGGTAAGCGCGACTTATCGAACATGCTTGGCAATGTGAAGAGAGCCGGCGGAGGCAACCAGAAAGGTGGTCCGAAGCGCAGAGGCGGAAAGAAATAATCTGAGGAAATTAAATCGGCGTACTGATGTTATCACCGAAACGTACGAAGCATAGAAAGATGCACAAAGGCCGCATGAAGGGCAATGCCCAACGCGGTACCCAATTGGCCTACGGGTCGTTTGGAATCAAGTCTTTGGATTCTGTATGGATGACTTCCCGTCAGATCGAAGCAGCTCGTATCGCGGCAACGCGTTACATGAAGCGTGAAGGTCAGATGTGGATCCGCATTTTCCCTGACAAGCCTATTACTAAGAAGCCTCTTGAGGTACGTATGGGTAAAGGTAAGGGTGCACCAGAATACTGGGCAGCAGTTGTTCGTCCTGGTCGTATGCTTTTTGAACTCGACGGCGTTCCTTACGAGATCGCAAAAGAGGCTTTGCGCTTGGCCGCTCAAAAGTTGCCAGTTCGCACCAAGTTTGTTGTAAGAAGAGATTTTGAAGCTTAATACGATGAAACAGTCAGAAATCACAGGTCTAACCACCGAGGAGCTTCAGGAGCATTTGGTAGAGTTCCAACAGAACCTAACCAAAATGCGAATGACGCATCACATCAGTCCGTTGGAGAATCCAATGACTTTGCGTGCCACTCGAAAAGATGTTGCTCGTATCAAGACTGAATTGGCAAAGAGAAGTCAAGAGGCTTCAGAAGCAAAAGCATAACAGGCGATGGAAACAAAGAGAAATCTCCGTAAAGAGCGTACTGGAGTGGTAACAAGCTCCAAGATGAACAAAACCGTAACGGTGAACGTGCAGCGTCGCGTTAAGCACCCATTGTATGGTAAGTTCGTCAACTTCAGCAAGAAGTTTCATGCACATGATGAAACCAATGATTGCAACGAAGGAGATACCGTGCGCATCATGGAAACACGTCCACTCAGCAAGACGAAGAAGTGGAGAGTAGTCGAAATCATCGAAAGGGCTAAGTAAGATGGTACAACAGGAATCAAGACTAAAAGTAGCCGATAACACAGGAGCGAAAGAGGTGCTATGCATCCGCGTTCTTGGAGGCACGAAGCGTCGTTACGCTTCTGTAGGCGATAAGATTGTCGTTTCGGTTAAACAAGCCACTCCTTCCGGCAACGTGAAGAAGGGTGCTGTTTCCACGGCAGTAGTAGTACGCACAAAGAAAGAAGTGCGTCGTCCAGACGGATCATACATCCGTTTCGATGACAATGCTTGCGTTCTTTTGGGTGCTACAGGTGAAATGCGTGGAACACGCGTGTTCGGTCCAGTAGCTCGTGAGCTACGCGATCGTCAATTCATGAAGATTGTATCACTTGCGCCTGAGGTGCTTTAATCGAATAATGAGAGAAGCAATGGCAAAGTTTCACATCAGAAAGGGAGACAACGTACAAGTTGTAGCTGGTAACTCGAAAGGGCAAACCGGTCGCGTGATCCGCATGATCCCAAAGCAAAACCGTGCCGTCGTAGAAGGCGTGAACATGGTATCTAAGCACCAGAAGCCTAGTGCTTCTAACCCACAAGGGGGTATTGTTAAAATGGAGGCTCCTATCCATATCTCTAACTTGATGTTGGTAGATCCGAAGGAGAATACTCCAACTCGTATCGGACGTCGTCTCGAAGATGGCAAGATGGTTCGTTATGCGAAGAAATCAGGAGAGGTAATCAAGTAATGGATATGACACCAAGACTTAAAAGCGTTTACCGCGAGAATATTGTACAAGCTCTTACAGAAGAGTTTGGTTACAAGAACCACATGGAGGTTCCTCGTTTGCAGAAGATCGTTCTTAGCCAAGGTATTGGCGCGGCTGTAGCTGACAAGAAGATGATTGAATATGCGGTGGAGGAAATGACCATTATCGCTGGACAGAAGGCCGTGATGACCAAGTCGAAAAAGGACATCTCGAACTTCAAACTTCGTAAGGGTATGCCAATCGGTGCACGCGTTACGTTGCGCAGCGAGCGTATGTTCGAATTCTTGGATCGTTTGATCTCGGCTTCATTGCCTCGTATCCGCGATTTCCAAGGCATCAAGGACGGATTTGACGGACGTGGTAACTATACATTGGGTATCACAGAGCAAATCATCTTCCCTGAAATTGAAATCGACAAGGTGAACAACATCACCGGTATGGATATCACATTCGTAACTACCGCGAAGACCGACAAGGAGGCGAAAGCCTTGTTGAAAGCTTTCGGATTACCTTTTAAAAAGTAAGAGACGATGGCTAAAGAATCAATGAAGGCCCGCGAGGTCAAGCGTCAGAAACTTGTAGACAAGTACGCTGAAAAGCGTCAAGCACTAAAAGAAGCTGGTGATTACGAAGCACTTCAAAAGCTTCCTAAGAACGCTTCTCCGGTTCGTTTGCACAACCGTTGCAAATTGACAGGACGTCCACGCGGATACATGCGTCAGTTTGGCGTGTCTCGTGTTATGTTCCGTGAGATGGCCAATAAGGGGCTTATCCCAGGAGTGAAGAAAGCAAGTTGGTAAATAGAATAAAGCGAAAGAGATGATCACAGATCCAATCGCCGATTTCCTGACTCGTATCAGGAACGCTGCCAAAGCCGGCCACAGAGTGGTGGAGATTCCATCTTCAAACTTGAAGATTGAGATGACTAAGATTTTGGTAGATCAAGGATATGCCTTGAGTTATAAAGTAGCAGAAGACGAAGGTCCACAAGGTACCATCAAGGTGGCCTTGAAGTACGATGCGGCTACTAAGCAACCTGCTTTCCGCGGTTTGCAGCGCGTGTCTAAGCCAGGCTTGCGTCAGTATTCGAATTCAGACTCTCTTCCACGCGTGAAGAATGGTTTGGGTATCGCTATCCTAAGCACTTCGCAAGGAGTGATGACGGACAAGCAAGCTCGTGCCAACAAGGTGGGTGGAGAAGTATTGTGCTACGTTTATTAAACAGCAAAGAATTAGACCATGTCAAGGATAGGTAAAGCTCCAATCACTGTTCCCGAAGGGGTCGAGATTCAGATCAACGGTAACGTTGTTTCTGTAAAAGGTAAGTTGGGTGAATTGACTCAAGTTATCGCTGATCCGGCTATCTCTGCAAAGATGGAAGAGGGTACGCTGGTAGTTGATCGCGAGAATGAAGAAAAGAAGACTCGTGCACAGCACGGTTTGTATCGCGCTCTGATCAACAATATGGTAATTGGTGTTACAGAAGGGTTCAAAAAAGAACTCGAGCTGGTAGGTGTGGGTTACCGCGCTTCTAACCAAGGCCAGTTGCTCGATATTTCAGTTGGTTACTCTCACAATATCATGTTTGAGTTGCCGAAGGAAATCAAGATTGAAACTAAATCAGAGAAAGGTAAGAATCCTCTTATCACTCTTTCATCACATGATAAGCAGCTTCTCGGAGCTGTTGCAGCTAAGATTCGCTCGTTCCGCAAGCCTGAGCCTTACAAAGGAAAAGGTATTCGCTTCGTGGGTGAGCACATCCGCAGAAAAGCTGGTAAATCCGCTGCTAAAAAATAAGTAGGTAATGGCACTCACTAAGATCGAAAGAAGAAATCGTATCCGCCGCCGCATCCGCAAAGATGTTGCGGGTAGCTCGGAAAGCCCACGTTTGGCCGTTTTCCGTTCAAACAAGGAGATCTACGCTCAGTTGATCGACGACGTAAGCGGAAAGACTATCGTTGCTGCTTCATCTTTGGACAAGTCAATCCAAGGTGCAGAAGGAACAAAGACAGAAAGAGCTAAGCTTGTAGGTAAGACAATTGCCGAGAAAGCGATGGAGCAAGGAATCAAAACCTGTGCATTTGACCGCGGAGGTTATTTGTATCACGGACGTGTCAAGTCTTTGGCCGAAGGTGCTAGAGAAGCTGGACTCAAATTCTAATAGACCATGTTGAAAGGAGTTAAAAACGCAAAGACCGTTAAGCCATCAGGTTTGGAACTCGTGGATCGCCTCGTAGGTATCCAGCGTGTAACCAAGGTAACTAAAGGTGGACGTACTTTCGCTTTCTCAGCGATGGTGGTTGTTGGAAATGAGAACGGTATCGCCGGATACGGTTTGGGTAAGTCCAAAGAAGTTTCTGAAGCAATTACCAAAGGCATTGAGGACGCGAAGAAGAATCTTTACCGCATTCCGTTGAATGGAACTACAGTTCCTCACGAAGAAAGTGGGAAGTTTGGTGGCGCTCGTGTATTTTTGCGCCCCGCTGCCCACGGTACCGGTGTAATTGCTGGTGGTGCAATGCGTCACGTGTTGGAGAGTGCTGGTGTGCACGACGTATTGGCCAAGTCGAAGGGTTCTTCAAACCCACACAACTTGGTGAAGGCAACATTCGTTGCTCTTCTCAATATGCGCGATGCTCGCGAAGTAGCTCGTCAGCGCGGTGTAAGTGTAGAGAAAGTGTTCAACGGTTGATCCATAATAGTACAGAGAGATGTCAAAAGTAAAGATCACCCAAGTTCGCAGCGCTATTAACCGTCCAGGTCGCCAAAAGAGAACGCTTGAAGCTCTTGGATTGCGCAAGATGAACCAAACTGTAGAGCACGAATCTACAGATCAAATTAAAGGTATGATCGCTCGTGTAGCGCACCTTATAACTGTCGAAGAAGTACAGTAACAACCGAATAAAGGATCGAAGAAATGGATCTTAGTAATCTGAAGCCCGCATCGGGTTCAACACACAACAGCAAGCGCGTAGGTCGCGGTGAAGGTACTGGCAAAGGTGGTACTGCTACTCGAGGTCACAAAGGAGCGAAGTCACGCTCCGGTTACTCGCGCAAGATCGGTTTTGAAGGGGGTCAAATGCCACTTCAACGTCGCGTTCCGAAGTTCGGTTTTAAGAACATCAATCGCGTAGAGTACCGCTCTATTAACTTGGATGCCTTGCAAGCATTGGTTGACGCCAAGAAAGTTAAGGATTCTATTGATAAAGAAGTTTTGATCGCCAACGGTTTGGCCGATAAGAACGACTTGATCAAAATCCTCGGTCGTGGTGAATTGAAAGCCAAATTGACTGTAAAGGCGAACAAGTTTAGTAAAATTGCAAAAGCGGCAATTGAAGCTCAAGGCGGAGCTGCCGAAACGCTATAAGCGCACGAATAACGCATGAAAAAGTTTATCGATACACTGCAGAATATCTGGAAGATTGAGGAGCTTCGTGAGAAGATTCTCCTTACTCTGGGTTTGCTTCTTATCTACCGTGTAGGTTCCAATGTGCCTCTCCCAGGTGTTGATATCGCGAGTTTAGAAAACTTGCAGAATCAAACCGATGGAGGTATCCTTGGATTGTTGAACGCATTCACAGGTGGTGCATTTGCCAACGCTTCGGTTTTGGCATTGGGCATCATGCCATACATTTCTGCATCCATCGTTATTCAGTTATTAGGCCTAGCGGTTCCTTCTATCCAAAAGCTACAGAAGGATGGCGAGAGTGGTCGTCAAAAGATCACTCAAATGACTCGCTACCTCACAATCGCAATTTGTGCGGTTCAGGCTCCTGGTTACGTAACTAACCTCGTGAACCAGCAGGTTCAGTCTACTATGGACCCTGCTATCTTCTGGCCATTGGCCATCATCACGCTTATCGCGGGAACCATCTTTGCGATGTGGTTGGGTGAGCGCATCACTGATAAGGGAATCGGAAACGGTATTTCCCTTCTCATCATGATCGGTATTATTGCTTCACTGCCTTCCTCATTCTTGCAAGAGATCAACTCGAAGATGAGTGGAGGTACTGGTGGATTGGTAGTTATTGTAATCGAGATTGCCGTAATGTACTTGGTAGTGATGTTTGCCATCGCTCTCACTCAGGCAGTCCGCAAAGTGCCTTTGCAATATGCCAAGCGCACGGCCGCAGGTGGTCCTATTGCAGGTCGCCCTTTGGGACGTGACTACTTGCCATTGCGAGTGAATGCTTCAGGTGTAATGCCTATCATCTTCGCTCAGGCTATCATGTTCATTCCAGTTACGGTTGCCAGCTTTACGGGTGGTGACAGTGCGGAAGGAGCCAACTGGATAGTGACGTTCTTCGGGAATATTCAAGGTTTCTGGTACAACCTCGTGTTTGCCATCTTGATTATCCTCTTCACATACTTCTACACTGCAATTCAGGTGAATACCAACAACATTGCAGATGATTTGAAAAGAAACGGTGGTTTTGTACCGGGTATTAAGCCAGGTAGAGCTACTGCGGAATATCTCGATGAGATTTTGAGTCGTATCACCCTGCCGGGTTCCATCTTGCTTGCTTTGCTTGCTATTTTGCCAGCTTTCGCGATGCAGACTGGACTTACTACGCAGTGGGCTCAGTTCTATGGAGGTACATCACTTTTGATTATCGTAGGTGTGGTATTAGACACCTTGATGCAAATCGAAAGTTACTTGTTGAATCGTCATTACGACGGTTTGATGAAGAGTGGTCGTTTGAAAGGTCGTTCAACTGCTAACGTAATGTAATCATGGCAAAGCAAGGTGCAATTGAACAAGACGGATCTATCACTGAAGCATTGTCAAATGCGATGTTCCGCGTAGAGCTAGAGAACGGACACGTTGTTACAGCACACATTTCTGGAAAGATGCGGATGCACTACATCAAGCTTCTTCCAGGCGATAAAGTAAAGCTCGAATTGAGCCCATACGATTTGACGAAAGGACGTATCGTTTATCGATACTAAAACACTAGAGCAATGAAAGTTAGAGCCTCTATTAAAAAAAGAAGCGCTGATTGCAAGATTGTGCGTCGCAAAGGACGCTTGTACGTGATCAACAAGAAGAACCCGAAGTTTAAACAACGTCAGGGCTAAAAGATTTAATTCAAAGGAATTATGGCGAGAATTGCTGGTATTGACCTACCAAAGAACAAGCGTGGCGAGATTGGCTTGACCTACATCTTCGGAGTTGGCCGCAGCCGTGCACGTGAGATCCTCACAGAAGCAGGAGTGGACTTCAACACGAAGGTTCAAGATTGGAACGACGACCAATTGACGGCTATCCGTAATGTGATTTCCGACAATTACACCGTAGAAGGTGAGCTTCGTTCTGAGGTACAACTCAACATCAAGCGTTTGATGGATATTGGTTCACAACGTGGTATCCGTCACCGTGTGGGTCTTCCACTTCGCGGTCAGCGTACGAAGAACAACTCACGTACTCGTAAGGGTAAGCGTAAGACAGTTGCAAACAAGAAGAAGGCTACTAAATAATCCGTAGGGAGTTATGGCAAAGTCACAGAAGACATCAAAGAAGAGAAAGGTAAAAGTTGACCCAGTAGGGGAGGCTCACATCAATGCTTCTTTCAACAACATCATTATTTCTCTAACCAACACGAGCGGACAGGTGATCTCATGGTCGTCTGCCGGGAAAATGGGCTTTAGAGGATCAAAGAAGAACACTCCTTACGCTGCTCAGACTGCTGCGGAAGATTGTGCAGGCCGTGCTAGCGAAGCCGGTTTGAAGAAAGTTAAAGTGTACGTGAAAGGTCCAGGTAATGGTCGCGAGAGCGCTATCCGTTCCCTTCACAATTCGGGAATTGAAGTTACCGAGATCGTGGACATTACGCCAATGCCACATAACGGTTGCCGTCCTCCGAAGCGCAGAAGAGTATAATAGAATTAGAAAAGAACCGACGAAATGGCAAGATATAGAGGTCCAGTTACCAAAATCGCCCGCCGCTTTGGCGAGCCTATCTTTGGTCCAGATTCTTCTTACGAGAAGCGTCAGTATCCTCCAGGACAGCATGGTTTCGCCCGCAAGCGTGGTAAGAAATCAGAATACGCTGTTCAATTGGCAGAGAAGCAAAAGGCTAAGTATACATACGGTATTCTAGAGCGCCAGTTCCGCAACTTGTTCGAGAAAGCTTCTCGTTCAAAGGGCATTACCGGTGAGGTATTGTTGCAGTTGTGCGAATCACGCCTTGACAACGTAGTATTCCGCATGGGACTTGCTCCTACGCGTCGTGCAGCACGTCAGCTTGTAGGACACCGTCACATTGTAGTAAACGGCGATATCGTGAATATCCCTAGCTACAGCGTGAAGCCTGGAGAGCAAATCTCTGTTCGTGAAAAGTCAAAGTCACTCGAAGTTGTACAAACGGCTGTGGCCAGCCGCAGCAACGATTATGAGTGGATCGAATTTAACGATTCAACTCTAACTGGTACGTACGTGAGCATTCCGCAGCGTGTAATGATCCCTGAGAACATCAAGGAGCAGTTGATCGTAGAATTGTACTCGAAATAATATTTTAATCCCCATCGTGCATATGGCTATCCTGAATTTCCAGAAGCCGGACAAGGTTATCATGAATTCTTCGACCGAAACTGAAGGTCAGTTCGAATTCCGTCCACTTGAGCCCGGTTATGGTTTGACTATCGGAAACGCGTTACGCCGCGTACTTTTGTCCTCTCTTGAGGGTTTCGCTTTCACATCTGTGAAAATCAGCGGTGTTGAGCACGAATTCTCAACTATCAAAGGTGTGGTTGAGGACGTTACCGAAATCGTCTTGAACTTGAAGCAAGTTCGCTTCAAGCGCCAAATCGAAGATCAAGAGAGCGAAACGGTTAAAGTGAGTGTATCTGGAAAAGACACACTTACTGCTGGCGATATCGCCCGTACCATCAACGCTTTCCAAGTGTTGAATCCTGACTTGGTAATCTGCCACATGGATTCAAGCGTGAAGATCGAAATGGAATTGACCATCGATAAAGGTCGTGGTTATGTTCCAGCTGAAGAGAACAAAAAGGTAGACGCTGCAATGGGTACGATTGCTATCGATTCTATTTACACGCCTATCAAGAACGTTCGTTACAGTATTGAGAACTTTCGTGTTGAGCAAAAAACAGACTACGAAAAGCTTTTGATTGAAATCGTTACTGACGGTTCTATTCATCCTAAAGAAGCTTTGACGGATGCATCAAACATCTTGATCCACCACTTCATGCTCTTCAGTGATGAGCGTATCACGCTTGAAGATCAAGAAAGCAAGGAGACAGATACCTATGATGAAGAAATCCTTCACATGCGTCAGTTGCTCAAGACGAAGCTTACAGACCTTGACTTGTCTGTTCGCGCATTGAACTGCTTGAAGGCAGCTGAAGTAGATACATTGGGTGACCTTGTAACTTACACGAAAGCTGACTTGATGAAGTTCAGAAACTTCGGTAAGAAGTCGCTCACTGAACTCGACGAGCTTGTACAGAACAAGGGCTTGGAGTTTGGAATGGACATTTCTAAGTATAAATTGGACAAGGAGTAAAAGAGAATGAGACACGGTAAGAAATTCAATCACTTGGGCAGAAAGTCAGCTCACCGTAAAGCAATGCTTTCGAATATGGCTTGCTCGTTGATCGAACACAAACGCATCAACACAACCGTGGCCAAGGCACGCGAGTTAAAGAAGTACGTTGAGCCTTTGATCACTCGTTCAAAAGAGGACAGCACGCATAATCGTCGTATTGTGTTCCGCTACCTCCAGAATAAGAGCGCCGTTACTGAGCTTTTCCGCGAAGTGAGCGTGAAAGTTGGTGACCGTCCTGGCGGATACACTCGCATCATCAAAACCGGTAACCGTTTAGGTGATAATGCCGAAATGGCGATGATTGAGTTGGTTGACTTCAATGACCTCTACTCTAACGAGAAGAAGAAAGCTAAGAAGAAGTCTACTCGCCGCGCGGGTAAGAAAGTTGAAGCTGCTCCT
Source organism: Phaeocystidibacter sp. (assembly GCA_965659415.1). GTDB lineage: Bacteria > Bacteroidota > Bacteroidia > Flavobacteriales > Schleiferiaceae > Phaeocystidibacter. The sequence goes on along the minus strand of CBFHVA010000015.1, from coordinate 13,461 downwards.
GCTGAAGAAGTTAAAGCTGAAGAAGCGGTTGCTGAAAAGGCAGAAGAAGTTGACAACAAGGCAGATGACACTGCGTCTGAAGCTACTGAAGAGAAGAAAGGTGAGTGATCATTGGATGACATTCGCTTTATAGATAAAAAGGATAGGACTTAGGTCTTATCCTTTTTTTTTGGCTTGTATCTTTGTGCTACTCAAATTATAGATTTTCATGGCATACGAATCACGAAAACCTGCAGTACTGGTTCTCCAAGACGGTACAGTGTTTTATGGTCGCTCAACAGGGCTCGACGGAACCGCTTGGGGAGAAATCTGTTTCAATACCGGTATGACGGGTTACCAAGAGATCTTTACTGATCCAAGTTACTTTGGTCAGTTGATGGTAACAGCAACTGCTCACATCGGGAACTATGGAACATCCCAGGAAGAGGTAGAAAGTGAAGGTGTGAAAATCGCCGGCTTGGTTTGCAAGAATTTCTCAACGCACCAAAGTCGTCCAGCCGCTGATCATACGCTCTATGATTACTTCAAAGAGAATAACAAGGTGGCTATTTGTGATGTAGATACGCGTGCGCTCGTTCGACACATCCGGGACTCTGGTGCTATGAACGCGATTATCTCAACTGAAATCACAGATATTGATGAGCTTAAAGCTGAACTAGCCAAAGTGCCAAGCATGGAAGGTTTGGAGCTTTCGTCAAAGGTGAGTACCACAGAAAAGTATGTGGTAGGTAATGATGACGCGCCTTTCAAAGTAGCCGCTCTCGATTTAGGCATCAAGAAGAATATCCTGCGCAACCTCATATCTAGGGATTGCCAAGTAACCGTATACCCTTGGGACACTCCAGCCCAAGTATTGCTCGATTCTAATCCCGACGGATTGTTCTTGTCGAACGGTCCCGGTGACCCGGCGGCGATGAGTGGAGTAGTAGAAGAAGCAAAGAAATTGATTGATAGTGGAATTCCCGTTTTTGGAATTTGTCTGGGACACCAAATGGTAGCTCTTGCATCTGGCTTAACCACCTACAAGATGTACAATGGTCACCGTGGAATTAACCATCCTATCAAGAACCTCATCACCGGTAAGGGTGAAATCACTTCTCAAAACCACGGCTTTGCAGTGAAGCTAGAGGATGTTGAGAATGCTGATTACGTAGATCTAACCCATGTGCATTTGAATGACGGAACCGTTGCCGGCATCGCTCGAAACGACAAACCTGTATTCTCGGTACAATACCACCCAGAAGCAGGTCCTGGTCCGAACGATGCCCGTTACTTGTTTGACCAATTTGTATCAAACATGAAATCGGCCGTTGAGGCCTAATTAAAACAAATACTATGCCTCATATTACAGCAATTCACGCAAGACAAATTCTCGATTCTAGAGGGAATCCAACCATTGAAGTTGATGTGCTAACCGACATCGGAGCAATGGGTAGAGCAGCTGTCCCTTCGGGAGCATCAACCGGTATTCACGAAGCTGTTGAGCTTCGCGATGGTGATAAGAGTACTTACATGGGTAAGGGCGTTCTTCAAGCTATCGAAAATGTTAACGGACCTATCGCTGAAGAACTAGTTGGTTTTCCAGTGGAGGATCAAGCGGGCATTGATTATGCAATGATTGCGCTCGATGGAACTCCCAACAAGGCGAACCTCGGAGCAAACGCAATTTTGGCGGTTTCTTTGGCGGTAGCAAAAGCTGCTGCCGACGAGAAAAATCAGTCGTTGTTCAACTATGTAGGTGGCGTTAATGCTCGCCAGCTGCCCGTTCCTATGATGAACATTCTGAACGGAGGCGAGCACGCAGACAATGCCATCGATTTCCAAGAATTCATGGTGATGCCATTCGGAGCTGCTTCTTTCAGTGAAGGGCTACGCATGGGAACCGAAATCTTCCACCACCTAAAGGCCGTGTTGAAGTCTAAAGGCTACAGCACCAACGTAGGGGATGAAGGCGGTTTTGCTCCGAATATTCAATCGAATGAAGAGGCAATCGAAACCGTTCTTGAAGCCATTGAAAAAGCGGGTTACAAGCCTGGTGTAGATGTTTGGATTGCTATGGACGCTGCTATTTCAGAGCTCTATGACAAGGAAAGAGGCGTGTACGTGTTTAGAAAGAGTGATGGTCGAGAAATGACATCGGATCAGATGGTTGAATACTGGACGGAATGGACGGAAAAATATCCGATCATTTCCATTGAAGATGGACTTGATGAAGATGACTGGGAAGGATGGGCCAAGCTCACTGCAGCCATCGGAGATAAAGTACAGTTGGTGGGTGACGACTTGTTCGTGACCAACGAAGAAAGAGTTCAGCAAGGCATTGAACAAGGCGTTGGTAACAGTGTTCTAATTAAGGTAAACCAAATTGGAACATTGACCGAAACCATTAACACAGTAACGCTAGCTCAGAACAACGGGTATACCTGCGTGATGAGTCACCGCTCAGGTGAAACGGAAGACAGCACGATTGCTGATCTTGCCGTAGCATTGAATACAGGACAAATCAAAACAGGATCTGCCTCACGTTCGGATAGAATGGCAAAGTACAATCAGCTATTGCGCATTGAAGAGGCGCTAGCGGGAACAGCTACTTACCAAGGTAAGAACTTCAAATACATCAAATAATAAGGCTCACATGGATAAGATTAAAGAACATTTTAGCTCCAAAGTAGGGGACGCCCAAAAGGAGGTTAAAGATTTCATTTCACAACACGGCGACGAGGTATTGGGTGAAATCAAGGTGTCACAGTTGTACCAAGGTATGCGAGGAATGCCGGCTCTTATCTGTGAAACCTCAAAGCTCGATCCAGAAGAGGGTATTCGTTTTCGAGGGTATTCTATTCCTGAATTACAGGATAAGCTGCCTAAAATGCCGGGTGGGTATGAGCCTCTTCCAGAGGGGATTTTTCACTTGATGTTGATGAACGAAATTCCAAATGACGATGAAGTTCGTCGTTTGTCGAACAATTGGGCTCGCCGTTCAATCGTTCCACCGCACGTTTTCAAAGTGATTGATTCACTTCCACAAAGCGCGCATCCTATGACTCAGTTTACTGCTGGTATTATGGCCTTGCGCACAGAGAGCGAATTTGCTCGTGCGTACCGTCACGGTATTCACAAGAGTGAGTATTGGATGCCTACTTACGAAGATGCTATGAACCTCATCGCGCGTCTTCCTCGTGTGGCGGCTTATATCTATCGTCGTGTATACCACAACGGAGAGCACATCGAACCAGATCCAAAGTTGGATTGGGCAGGTAACTTCGCGCACATGCTTGGTTTTGATAGCGAAGAGTTTAAAGAGCTGATGAGACTGTATATGACCATCCACTCGGATCACGAGGGGGGGAATGTTTCGGCTCATACTGTGAAACTTGTAGGTTCGGCGCTCAGCGATGCTTACTTGAGCTTCGCTGCAGGCATGAACGGTTTGGCCGGACCATTGCACGGTTTGGCTAACCAGGAAGTGATTCGCTGGATTATGGCAATGCGTGATGAGCTAGGAGGAGGACTTCCATCCAAAGAGCAAATTGCGAATTACTGTCGCAAGACCTTATCAGAAGGGAAGGTTATTCCAGGATTTGGTCACGCGGTATTGCGTAAAACAGACCCACGTTACGAAGCACAACGCAAGTTTGCTTTGGAGCATATGCCACATGATGAGATGTTCTTGATTGTGAGCCGTATCTACGAAGTGGTACCTGACATTTTAAGTGCTACAGGTAAGGTGAAGAACCCTTGGCCTAACGTTGATGCTCACTCTGGACAGTTGTTGATGCATTACGGACTTACTGAATACGACTTCTATACAGTTCTCTTCGGGGTAGCTCGTTCATTGGGAACCATGGCCAATATGATTTGGGACCGCGCATTGGGATTCCCGCTCGAAAGACCGGGCTCTACAACTACCGCCTTGTTAAAGGAAAGGTTCGCGAAGTAATTGTTCGAACTTAGTGATACGAGAATCCCTGTCAGCAATGATGGGGATTTTTTTGTTCCTGAAGGTTGGAAGGTCCTGCGCCTTCGGCTTGGAAAGGTTACTCGCCTGGCGGCGGTAAAAGGTCCCCTGCCTTACGGCAGGTTAAAGCACAGCGCAGTGTCCGTCGATCTAACGAATGAGTCACCAAATCCTCAAGTCCATCAGTCCATTAGTCTTTAAGTCTGACAATCCATTAAACCATCCATTTGTCGCTGAGCGAATTAGTCGCATCGTTCCATTGTTTTCCGGAGGAAAGAATCGTATATTTGCAGCCCTTTTTTCCGGGGATTGTGATTAGCAGGAAAGAAGGTGATTTTCAACATGATGTAAAACGTCTCCCGATGTTTTCTCTTAAGCTAATCGGCGCGGGATACAAAAGCATTTTTGCCACATGGCAGAAGAAAACAAAAAGGCTGCTGAAGCGAAAGCTGAAAAGGCCGAAGAAAAAGTAGTTGCTGCAGAAGCTCCTGCAACTGAAGAAGCAGCTACAGAAGAGAAAGTAGAAGAAGCTCCGAAGGCGGAGAAAAAAGCTCCAGCCAAGAAAGCTGCTCCTAAAAAGAAGGCTGCCCCTAAAAAGGAAGAGGCTCCAGTTGCCGAAGAAGTTGAGGCAGAGGATGATTCAGAAGAGGAAGTAGACCTTACTCCAGAACAAGAAACTGAATTCGACTGGGACGCTTACGAGTCAGGCACCATCAAGCGTGGTGAGAAGTACGACGAGTTGGCTACGATGTATGAAGATACACTCGGTTCTTCCGTTGAACATCAAGTGGTAAACGGTAAGGTGGTTACTCTCACTGACCGCGACGCAATCATCGATATTGCTTCTAAGTCGGAAGGTGTGGTTTCACTCAACGAATTCCGTTATAACCCAGGTCTTAAGGTTGGCGACGAAGTAGAAGTACTCGTTGACAAGCAAGAAGACAAGTATGGTCAGCTCGTTCTTTCACACCGCAAGGCTCGTTCTATCAAGGCATGGGACCGTGTGAACGAAGCTCACGAAGCTGAAGAAGTAGTTAACGGTTACGTGAAGTGCCGCACCAAAGGTGGTATGATCGTTGACGTATTCGGGCTCGAGGCATTCTTGCCAGGTTCACAGATTGATGTGAAGCCTATCCGTGACTACGACGCATACGTTGATAAGACAATGGAATTCAAGATTGTTAAGATCAATCAAGAGTTCAAAAACGTAGTTGTTTCTCACAAGGCGCTTATCGAAGCCGATCTTGAAGAACAGAAGCGTAAGATTATTGCTCAGCTTGAGAAAGGTCAAGTACTCGAAGGTGTGGTTAAGAATATTACTTCTTACGGTGTGTTCATCGACCTTGGTGGTGTTGACGGATTGGTACACATTACCGACCTCAGCTGGAGCCGTATCAATCACCCATCTGAAGTGGTTGAGCTCGACGAGAAACTCAACGTGGTTATCTTGGACTTCGACGAGGCCAAGACTCGTATCCAATTGGGCATCAAGCAGCTTGCTGCTCACCCTTGGGACGCGCTTAGCGAAGAACTATCAGTAGGTGATAAGGTGAAAGGAAAAGTGGTTGTTCTTGCTGACTACGGTGCATTCGTAGAAGTACAGCCAGGTGTTGAAGGTTTGATCCACGTATCAGAAATGAGCTGGAGTACACACCTTCGCAGCGCACAAGACTTTGTGAAGGTAGGAGACGAAGTAGAGGCAACTGTTCTCACTTTGGATCGCGAAGATCGCAAGATGTCTTTGGGCATGAAGCAACTTACTCCAGATCCTTGGGCTGATATCCAGACTAAGTATCCGAACGCTAGCCAGCACAAAGGTGTGGTTCGCAACTTTACAAACTTTGGTGTATTCGTTGAATTGGAAGAGGGAATCGATGGTTTGATCCACATTTCTGACCTTTCATGGACGAAGAAAATCAAGCACCCAAGTGAGTTCACCAGCATCGGTGCTGAGTTGGAAGTGAAAGTTCTTGAAGTAGATACAGAGAACCGTCGCTTGAGCCTTGGTCACAAGCAAGTTCAAGAGAATCCTTGGGATAACTACGAAGCAGTATTTACTGTAGGTAGCACACACGAAGGAAATGTTATCGATGTATTCGACAAAGGAGCGAACATCATGTTCGAAACTTTCGGAGTTGAAGGTTTCTGCCCGGGGCGCCACACTCACAAAGAGGACGGCACTCAAATTAAAAAGGGTGAAACACTTGAATTCAAAGTGATCGAATTCAGCAAAGACGCTCGTCGTATCGTTGTTTCTCATACCCAACTACACAAGGATATGGGCACAAGCGCTGATGACATCCCAGCTGATGATAACGCGAAATCAGGCAAAGCTCGCGCACCTAAGAAAGTAGCTCAGAATGTTGAGAAGACTACCTTGGGTGACCTCGATGCACTTGCTCAATTGAAGAAAGATATGGAAGACGGAGAGTAATCTCGTCCATTCTTAAGAATTGGCCCCTTGGCAGTTTGTCAAGGGGCTTTTTTTATGCCTTGTCGTTAACGTATCTTCGGCAGCATGAAGATTTCAGATATAAGCTCATTCCTGGAACAGTGGGCACCACCAGCCTACCAAGAAGGGTATGATAATAGTGGACTAATCGTTGGATCTCCAAATACGGAGTGTACAGGAGTGGTAGTTTCGCTCGATGTTACCGAAGATGTAATTGAAGAAGCAGCCTCCAAAGGAGCCAATTTGATTGTATCTCATCACCCCATTGTGTTCTCCGGATTGAAGCGATTAAATGGTTCCAATTACGTGGAACGCTGCGTGATGCTGGCCATCAAGAAAGACATCGCTTTGTATGCCATTCACACTAACCTCGACAATATTTCTACCGGTGTTAATGCCAAGCTTGCAGAGGTATTAGAGCTCACAGAAACACATATCCTAAGTTCCAAGGACGGCTGGCTTCGCAAGCTAATTACCTATGTGCCCAAGGATAAAACCGAAAGTGTGCGCGAGGGACTTTTTGATGCAGGTGCAGGTCATGTAGGTGATTACAAGGAATGTTCTTTCACTTCCGAAGGAATAGGTACGTTCAAAGCACGAGAAGGCACAAATCCATATACCGGAGATATCGGTATACGCCACGAAGAGAATGAAGTTCGATTGGAAGTTATATTCCCGTTTAATCTTCAAGGCAAAGTAATCAAAGCCTTAATGATGACTCATCCTTATGAGGAAGTTGCTTACGATATTCTGAAAATCGAAAACGCTTGGCCTGAAGTGGGCAGTGGTATGGTTGGTCAATTGGCTGAAGAAATGGAGTTGAACGCCTTCTTGGCTCATTTGAAGAGCAAAGTAGGAGGTGTGGTTCGTCACACGGAAGCCGTTCAACCCAAGGTGAAGAAGATTGCCATTTGTGGAGGCTCAGGTAGCTTCCTTTTAAAGGACGCTATTCGAGCTGGAGCAGACGTGTTTGTGACCGGCGACTTCAAGTATCATCAGTTTTTTGACGCCGATGGAAAAATCGTGATTGCTGATATTGGACACTTTGAATCCGAGCAGTTTACGATTGATCTTTTGTTCGATGCTATTCATGAAAAATTCCCTACTTTTGCCACCTTCAAGACTGAGGTCAAAACGAACCCCATTATATATCTATAGGATCTATGGCTAAGACGAAAGAAATGACGGTAGAAGACAAGCTACGCGCTTTATATGATCTTCAAATCATCGATAGAAGAATTGATGAAATCCGTAACCTTCGCGGTGAATTGCCATTGGAAGTGGAAGACTTGGAAGATGAAATCGCCGGTTTGGAAACTCGTGTCGAGAAAGTGACAAACGAGGTGAAGGAATTGGAAGATGAAATCAAGGATCGCAAGATTACCATCAAGAACGCCACCGAAAAGATTAAGAAGTACGAGGAGCAGCAAAAGAACGTTCGCAATAATCGCGAATTTGATGCTATCTCTAAGGAAGTTGAATTCCAAGAGTTGGAAATTCAGTTGAGCAACAAGCGCATCAAGGAATACGAAGCGAAGATTGCCAATAAAAAGGAAGTACAAGAAGGTGCCGAGGCTAAGCTAGCTGAGCGCAAGAGCCACTTGGAATTCAAGCAAGGCGAGTTGAAGAACATCATGGCTGATACGGAGAAGGAAGAAGAACTTCTTCTCAAGAAGTCAGAGGAGTTCGGTAAGCAGCTTGAAGAGCGCCTATTGGTGGGTTACCGTCGTATTCGCGACAAAGCGCGCAACGGATTGGCTGTTGTTTCAATTGAGCGTGGCGCATCTGCAGGGTCATTCTTTGTGATTCCACCGCAGCGCCAGCTTGAAATTGCTCAACGCAAGAAGATTATTACTGATGAGCATAGCGGTCGTATTCTTGTAGACCCAGAATTGGCGAGCGAGGAAGAAGAGCGCATGAACACCATGATCGAAGATATCTTGGCCAAGGCTTAATTATCCTTGCAAGAACTTTAAATTTAAGGGCTCATTTTGGGCCCTTTTTTTATGCCAAAACACTTCTATATACTCTTTGTCTTTTGGGGTTTCTGCGCTCACGCACAGGAAGAGTTTTCTCCCTTGATGAAGTCGGTGTATGCCGATATATTTGAGTTCAAGCATGAGCAAGCCGGAGGTAGGATCGATTCACTTTCTCAAGAAGGCGCAGAGTCATGGGGACTCGCTTATCTTCATCTCTCCCGAGTTTATGTGCAATATATGGCTCAAGATGATCCAGCAGGTTATGAAGGGCAAAGAGACCAAATGGCTGATTGGTGCGATGAGATGGAAGATGAGGAAGCAACTTCGCTATCCTACTACCTCATCATGGGCGATATGTACATGCAAATGTCCTCCATTGAGGCCAAGTATAACAACACATGGAAATCCGCTCAGTATGCCTTGTCGGCCTTGGATTTACTTAATGAAGGTAAGGACGCCTACCCCGAAAGTGAGATTCTCAAATTAGGAACAGGATTATTGAATGTAGCAGTCGGGAGTTTACCAGATAACTATAAGTGGGTTGCCTCCATGCTTGGATTTGAAGGCGACGTTTCTGCGGGTTTAGCCGATCTCGAAGAAGCACTTGAAGCCACGCGCTCAGGCGATTACCGCTACCTCCATGACAAGCTCTTGTTTATTAATACCTATGTGAAGTTTCAACTCAACCGAGACGAGTCAGCAAGTCTTACCTCTCTGGGTGAGGATCCTGCTAGCAATCCGCTATTGGCTTATCTAGAAGCGAAGATTTTGGATGTGCAAGGCAAGAATGATGAGTTGATCGAGCTTTTGATTCATGTTCAAGCGCTTGAAGATCGGTTATCCTTTCCTCATTTGAGTTACTTCTTGGGGCGCGCAAAACTCGCTAGAGGAGATTCAGATGCAAACGTCGCCTTAGAGCAATTTCTCTCGGAGCATAAAGGAAAGCACTTTATCAAGTCGACTTTGAGGTATTTACATTGGTATTACCGACTTCAGAATAACCTCGTAAAGAGTGAAGAATATCGGCGTAGAGTTCTCACTGAAGGGGATGACTACGTAGGTGCTGATTTGCAAGCTCTCAGGGAAATGGAAGGTGATTTGCTTCCTTCAGGACTTTTGCGTGCTCGTTTAGGTTATGATGCAGGGAAATTCGAAGACGCGTTAGAGCTGCTAGATGCTGAGTTATATGCTTCCTTGCAACTTGAAACCGATTTACTCGAATTTCATTATCGACGTGGACGGATTTTTCAACAGCTAGGGGATGAGTTGGCCGCCATTCGACATTTTAAGGCTTGTACTCAGTACCAGCTCGATCCTATGAATTTTGAACGGGTTAATGCCGAACTTCAACTCGCGCTTCTCCTGGAAGTAACACAACCTGATTCTGCCAAAGTCCACTACAAACAGGTTCTTTCCTTTAAAGACTATCCTTGGTACGAAGGATGCCAGCAGAAGGCAAAAGCTGGACTGGAAAGGTTAGAGGATTAATGCTACTTGCTACACACGTAGAGAGGTTCTCCGGCTGGCAATCGATATTTTTCGAATTCTTCAGCACTTAGCTCTTCTTCCATATCCACTTTCTTTACAGTGAATCCCGCTTTCTCTAAACGGTCCGAGTAATCCTTTCCATACTTGCGTACATGGTCGTATTGCCCAAAAAGGCGCTCGCGCTCTTTAGGGTCGGTAATGGTAGGATCTTCTACGGTCTTTTCTTGGTTTGGAATCCAAGGCACTTGCATGATAGCTAGCCCGCCAGGCTTCAGCACTCTGCACAGTTCTCGCATGCATTGCTGATCATCGGTCACGTGCTCCAATACGTGGTTACAGAAAACCACATCGTAGGTGTTGTCTTCAAAAGGAATATCGTGGATATCGATGGAGTAATCGGCGATTGGGCTGTTCAAATCAGCCGTATCGTAGTCAAGGTTACTCATCTTCTTAAAACGGCCATGAAAACACTGCTCTGGTGCAACGTGCAGCACTTTCTTATCTGCGGTAAAGAAATCAGTATCGCGTTTTAGGTAGAGGTACATCAAGCGGTGTCGCTCCAGACTATTCGTACCAGGCGACAATGCATTCTCACGGAGGTTTCCGGCATATCCATAGGGCAGAAACTTTCGGTAGCTCCTACCATCGATAGGATCCGTGAATCTGCTCCCACCGTATATCACTGGGGCAAAAAACTGAACGACATAGCTCAATCGAATCAACCACGGACGTGGGATATACTTCAGCGCGAACTTAATCATAGCTTTACAGGGAGTGAGAAGTCTTCTTTGGGCATTCCTAAGGCTTCGAATACGTAATCAAAGGTGGAGAGTACATCGGGTTTACCATCTACAATGGCCACGTCGTGTTCAAAGTGAGCGGAATGTTTTCGGTCACCTGACACGATGGTCCAGTCGTCTTTCAAATATGCTACCCTGTGTGTGCCCATGTTTATCATCGGTTCGATGGCTAGCACCAAGCCTTCTTGGAGCTTCTTTCCACGTCCACGACGTCCGAAGTTGGGAACTTGAGGTTCCTCGTGCATATCGCGTCCGATTCCGTGTCCAACGAGATCTCGAACCACACCAAAACCATGGTCTTCTGCGTGTTTCTGCACGGCGTATCCGATATCACCTAAGCGATTTCCTGCACGAATTTGGTCAATTCCCAAGTAAAGGGATTCAAGAGTGACTTCGAGAAGACGTTTAATTTCTGGCTTCACTTCACCGACTTGAAAGGTGAATGCATGATCGCCATAAAAGCCATTTTTGAGCGCTCCACAGTCCACAGAAATAATGTCGCCGTCAACTAAAGGCTTGTCATCCGGGTAGCCGTGTACTACCACCTCATTTCTGCTCATGCAGAGCGTGTTTGGGAAATCATACATTCCCAAGAAACCGGGCTCAGCGCCTTGGTCTTTGATGTATTCTTCGGCCAATTTATCAAGCTGCAAAGGCGTAACCCCTGGCTTAATTTCCTTGGCCACCACACCTAATGTTCTGGAAACAATTTGTGCGCTTTCGCGCATCAATTCAATTTCTTCCCTAGTTTTATAGTGCGTCATGCTCTCTTATTATCGGCCTCTTCCAAACAGACCTCTGCGTTTTTTCCTCTTCTTACTTTCTTCTTGCATTTGTAAGGGAACCTTGCTTATCGCATGGTAAACCTCACCCCATCCCAAAAAGCCTCCAACATTCCTGTCGTCAACGAATACATCTGCATTCAGTTTTCTAGGAATGGATTTATCATTGATATCTTCTTCAGGGTAACTTTTATTGACGGCATAGAATTCAATTCCGTTTTCTCGGCAGAACTCAACAGCGCGCTCGAGCTTTCGGCCGTTTCTGTACGTCCATAAAATCAGTCGGTGTCCGTCGGATTGAAGTTGCTTTAAGGTTTCAAAAGCAAAGATCTTGGGCTTTCCAATTTCTGGATAGGCATCTTCCACAATCGTACCGTCGAAGTCGATGGCTATGATCAGTGAGTTTGTCATCATGATTGAACGAGACTTTGCCCCGTCATTGCTGCGGGTTGTTCAATTTTCATCAAACGGAGTAGAGTAGGAGCTATATCTCCGAGCCTTCCCGAACGAATGGACAAATGATCCACCTTATTCCCGACTAGAAAAACGGGAACGGGTTGAGTGGTGTGCGCCGTGTTAGGTGAACCGTCGGAATTAATCATGCAATCGGCATTGCCGTGATCGGCTAGTATGATGAAAGTATAATCCTTTGACAATCCAGCTTTTACAACGGCTTCGGCACATTGGTCAACGGTCTCGCAGGCCTTAATGGCTGCCTCCATACTTCCCGTATGACCAACCATATCCGGGTTGGCGAAGTTCAAACAAACGAAATCAACCTCTCCTTGTTCCAGTTCAGGCACAATGGCATCACGGATATCTGCTGCGCTCATTTCAGGTTGCAGATCGTAGGTAGCCACCTTTGGAGATGGACACATTATTCGCTTCTCGCCTTCAAATTCCGCTTCTCTACCTCCACTGAAAAAGAAGGTCACATGGGGATATTTTTCAGTTTCCGCGATTCGAATTTGTGTTTTCTTCTCCCTACTCAGAATTTCTCCCAGGGTTTCGGTGAGATTCTCTTTTTCGTAAAGTACGTGAACCCCTTTAAATGTGTCATCATAGCGAGCCATAGTCACATAGTGCAAATCTACAGGCTCCATATCGTGCTCGGGGAAGGATTGCTGGGTAAGTGCCGTGGTAATTTGACGACCACGGTCGGTTCTGAAGTTGAAGCAAATCACTACATCGTTCGGTCCAATTACCGCCGTTGGTTGGCCACTTTGGCTGATAACTGTAGGTTCGATAAATTCATCCGTAATACCGTTGGAATAGCTCTCTTGCAAGGCTACGGAAGACATGGCGTAGGATTCTCCCTTGCCATGTACTAATAGATCATAGGCTTTCTTCACACGTTCCCAACGCTTATCGCGGTCCATCGCATAATAGCGACCCACAATACTCGCGAGCTTGCCCGTAGTTTGAGCCATGTGCTCTTCCACTTCCTTGATGTAGTTGAGACCGCCTTTTGGATCTGTATCTCTTCCGTCGGTGAAGGCATGTACGAACACTTGTGTAAGGTCACGTTTATGTGCTGCGGATAACAGGCCTTTCAAATGTTTGATATGGCTGTGAACGCCACCGTCGCTTACCAAACCAATGAAGTGCACTTTGCTGTGATTCTGTTCTGCGTGTTGGAAAGCTTCAATCAAAGTCGGGTTATTCTCCAACCCTCCATCGTCCACTTCACGATTAATGCGCACGAGATCTTGGTACACTACGCGCCCCGCGCCCAAGTTCATATGACCGACCTCCGAATTACCCATCTGTCCTTCTGGCAATCCCACATCCAACGCAGAGGCCTCTAGTTGTGCATTGGGATACTGCTGATATAGACTATCAATGAAAGGTGTATTCGCCTTATCGATAGCAGAAACGGAAGGGTCTTTTGGAATTCCCCAACCGTCGAGGATCATGAGAACGGTCTTATTCACGGTGGCTATTTTAACAGAAAATCGCCCGCACAAAAACTGTCCGAGCGATTACAAAAGTAAGGTATTAT
>CBFHVA010000014.1:0-71914 GCA_965659415.1 Phaeocystidibacter sp. | reverse complement strand
GATAGGCAACACTTACCGGCTGTTGAGTGGCCTTTTGTGTGAGCTGATCGATATCGATCGTGCTTTTCTTGGCCTTAGCCGGTTTGCGTTGGTTATTATTTCTTTGACCACCTTTTTGGGTTGGTCTTTTAGATCGTGTAGTCATGATATATTGACAAGTGAACACCTTAATAAAAGAAACAGGTGTAATGCTTCCGCAGAATAAAGCTTTCCGTGGATCCCAGATATTATTGATCTAGGAGTATAGTGCGCAAGGGAATATCGCTGTTCAGAGCCGATGACTTCGGATCTGCAGTTGTGGTTTAGTGCGATAAAAGTGATGCGTGATCGATACGGGCAAGATTCTAGCTAATTCTTCAAATACTTAGCTAAATCGTTTCGAAGGGAATGATAATGATCATTGACCCGCTAAGGATATGAGCGACAAAGGTACGGTATTTAATTGGATGTTGAGAATATTGAACTAAATGCAGGGAGAACGTCATGAGAGGGGCGGTGGTTGTTGAGGGGGCCCCTAACCCCACCCCGATCTCAAGTTATGCCTTTTGAATGGCTGGCATCCCTATCTCAGAAGAGAAACTTCAATTTCTACCTCCATGTTTAAAACTAGCCGTTTGTATGCGTTTACTATACGACTAGGGGGTCATGTGTTCGTACCTTGATATTAGGGAGGGGGTCGGGGGACCCCCTCAATAAATACCTACACCAAGCAATTCAAGACCACAACCACAAATTTCCGCACCATTCTGCCGTGGAGATAGTCGGTCCTGAACTATCTCTTGTATCATTCTGAAAGTCAATTGAAAAGACTTAGTGCTTCTCAGAGGGGTTACGAATTAGCTATCTGAGAAGTAGAGGACTTGTCTTCTCAGAATTGCCCGGATTCATACCATTTCAAAAGTAATACCTTTTAAGTAACTCGAGAATCAACTTACAGATGGGCTATCTTCTAATTAGTATAATACTAAATCAAAGAAGATGGCACATGGAAATTCCAGATATCCCAACGAGTACAAACTGGCCTATGCATTGGGAGCAGAAAAAGAATTGCTAGATGGAGAGATTCGAAAGACTATACCTTATTCCACTTCTAACAGGTGGCGTCAGTTGAACTCCTTAAAGGTTCTAGGTCATGAAAACTCCAACAGCGACAAATTCATGCAGCACATTTATTCTAAACTGAATGAGCGCATGCAAAGAGATTCTGCATTTGAACAGGCGTTTCGGTCTTTCATAAACCTACTGCAACAAGCCCTAGGAGGAAATAAGGCCTTTCAGGATGTCCTGAAGGACAATCGTGAGAGTGTCGTAAGCTGGGTCGGTGAGAGGGGGACTCGAACCCCTGGTACCCACCCAAAGATAGCACACTATCAATTTACGTTAGCTCAATATTCATCGCACTTCGGAATATTGCGAAGTAAGAAGTGGTCTTGTTGATCCATTTAGATAGCAATTTATTATCTTTCGAGAGAATTGAGAACTTCTGAGCGAGAAGCCCTCTACGTTGAGAAGTTTCCAAATCGTAACCCTTCTGAGAAGCAAGGCTCTGAAATACTGATTTTCAGGACGATATAAGAGAGGTTCATTTCCCTCCCTCTCCGCAAAACTTGAAAACCCTGACGCGCAAGCGGTCAGGGTTTTTTGATTTAACGAACCGCGTATAGCTTGCTTTTAAGCGGTTCGTTAAATCAAAAAACTAGGATGCGAGGAACGAGCAGCCGTAGTTTTCAAGTTTTGTAGGTTACCCTCTTCGGATCACGACTGAAGCCCAGCGGAAGGAGTAATCCCTCGCTCTCCGGCCCTCGAAAAGACAACCGAATTAAATCAAAAAGTTGTGGACATCAAACGATTTTATTATCTAACTTCGTAAATAAACCGAAGGGATTTTAATCTACAAATCATGAAGAGAATTACATTGCTTTTAGCGGTAACGATAATGGTTACAAACGCGACTTCTCAAACCGTATCACTGCGACCGAGCTTTGGGGTCAACTTCACTCATCTCACCAATGAAGGAGTACAATGGAATAGCACTGGCCAAAGAGCAGGATTTCAAGTCGGCGCAAGTGTATTAGTTGGGGATAAATTCTATGTCGAGCCAGGAATCTTTTGGAATACAATTTCAAAGGATATCTACGATGTGAATAATCCAGACCCTGAAATTTTCAATAATACTATCAATTCTATTCGAATTCCTGTCACAGTAGGATTTCATCTCATTGGTGAGGAATCGAGTATCTTCGATATCCGAATCTTCGGAGGCGCGGGAGGTAGTTTCGTTACTGGTGTGAACACTGAAGCTCCTGGATTAGCAAAAGATGATTTCAGCCCTTTGTTGCTCGACTTGCACGCCGGAGCTGGCATTGACTTTTGGATTCTTTTTATTGAATGGCACTATCTGCACGGTCTTACGCCGGTATTCAATGAAGGTGCTAACGACGGAAGACTCCAAGGATTCTACAGTAACTTAGGCCTCAGATTACGATTTTGATAGATATTTCGGGCTTCCCCGTTTTGATACAAGGAGATTGTCAGGATCAAGCGAACACCTCCTGAGCACTTTTCGTGTTGAATGAACTGGTTCCCATATCTAAAACACAATACCTTGGCATCTCTGTCAATTCTGAGATTTTCACTTCGCAACATATTGCGAATTGAAAACCGAGTTCCTGATTCCATTTTAACGACACT
The DNA here is from genome assembly GCA_965659415.1 of Phaeocystidibacter sp. Lineage (GTDB taxonomy): Bacteria > Bacteroidota > Bacteroidia > Flavobacteriales > Schleiferiaceae > Phaeocystidibacter. The sequence goes on along the minus strand of CBFHVA010000014.1, from coordinate 69,223 downwards.
CACTCAATTCAAAGCAGCATATCCCGCAGTGCCGGGATATGCTGCTTTGAAAACTTCTGAGCGAGAAGCACTTTCAAGGCAGACTTGCTTTTGGAAGCTATAAGCTTGGCCCGCCAATCCCGCACGAGAGGCACCACACTGAGCAGATTCTCCTACATGTGCACGATGTTTCATTTTCAAGTTCAGCGAGGACTCCCTATTGCTTGTACAACAAAATAATCTGAATCAACACCGCCAAAAACACCAGCATGTAGATTTCTATATGCGTAAAAAGCTCAACGGTGTCAACCGCTTCTTGGCTGATGTTCTTCTGCCGTTCACCCTCTACCACTTGAATTTTGGCCAATGTTTTAAGGTTATCCTGAACCGACTCAATTTGTCGGCGCATACCGTCTGTATTCTGAAAGCCGTACTGAATGAAGGATTCTTCACGTTCTTGAAGTTGTCGTATGGCCGACTTCACCCTTCGCCATGCAATCTGCTCGTCTTCGGTTAGCTCCGTGTGGTCATAACGCTGAGCTAAATCGCTGAGATCCGTATTCACCTCGCCGTTATCTCTTCTAAAGAAAGCCGTGTCTTCCGTTAACACAGCCACTTCTTTCTCGTGAATCAAAAGCGTCATATCGAAGATCACATCGCTTGCAATGATGCGATCCTCATAAATGGTCACCACCGAATCACGCATTCGAACAAAACTGTCGCGGTCAATCAAATTAGTACCTAAAATGAGGACAAAAACGATCACAATTGCGAGTATCCACTTCAGCTTTGCAAACATGATATCCAGGTTTATGGGATTGATAGAGGATTAAGATACAAAGAAGGTGGGAGATGGCTCCTTGTGGTCGCGCTAGGCCTCCTTCGTCGGCGGGCAAGCTGCTCCCGTTGGTCGCAGGGCTGTGAACTCCCTTCGGTCGTTCGGCAACAGACAACAGGCTGGCCTTCCTTCGTCGGCCGGTGAAGAGTAGCGAGTTACGAGTGGTGTGTGGTGGATGGCGGGTCAGTTAATCGAAACTTGAAGGATTACGTCTACCAACGGAATTACGGAGAAACACATAAACCGAGGAACGGAATCCTACTTTTCTTCGCCGTTAGGCGGAGAACCTTATGCTCACCGCTAGGTGATGCATCCTTTTGCCAGCCGCCAGGCTGAGGCAACCTTGACTTCGGCCGGCCTCTAGTCTACGGTCACTCGTTCGTAAATCACAATTTGTAAGTGTACGGCCAATAACGGAGAAACGCATGAACGGAGAAACGTATTAACGGATTAACCGACCCTATAAGCCTACCCACCATTCCCTGGTTGGAAAGTCCTTCCCAAGTTGGAAGCGCTCGCCGATCATCGGATGAATCATAGGTACGGATAGTCGCTCACTTTCGGCTTTGAAGCGGAGAATGGGGTCGTTCCAATCATGGACAGCTAAGGTGAATGCGCCCCAATGGATAGGCATGAGTAAATCAGCCTTGAGGTCCAAACCAGCCTGAACGCTTTCCTCAGGCATCATATGAATTTGGCTCTAGGCCTCGTTGTATTGACCGCACTCCATAAAGGCCAAATCAAAAGGTCCTTCCTTTTCGCCAATTTCTTCAAAATGAGGACCATAACCACCATCACCGCTGAAATACAAGTTGTGATTCTCGCCCTTGATTACCCAACTGGCCCATTGGGTGCAGTTTCTATCTGTAATTCCTCTTCCCGAAAAGTGTCGAGCTGGTGCCGATACGAGATGCACCCCTTCTTGATCCGCACTTTCCCACCAGTCTAATTCCGTAATCCTCTCAGCTGAAACACCCCATCTTTTCAAATGCGAGCCCACACCCAAGGCTGTATAAAAGTGTTTTACCTCATCCTTTAAAGCGATGATGGTTCCATGATCTAAGTGATCATAGTGGTCATGTGAAATGATCAGAATATCGATATCCTTTAATTCATCCATTGGAATGGGCTCTTCATAGGGCCAGCGGGCCGAACCGAACGGAATAGGAGATGCCACCTCTCCCAACATGGGATCGATTAAAATCCTCTTTCCTTCGAACTCGATCAGGAAAGCTGAATGTCCGTACCAAGTAACCACACAAGTAGAATCAGACGCTGCAACACCTCCATCAAAATGGGTCGGAAGCGTATCCCTGGGGGCAAGATTATCCCTAAACATATCGGGCATCGTACTCATCATCTCGCCAAAAGAGCCGAACCCTGTTTCAATCAAATTGACAAATCCATCCTCGCCATAGTTCGATGAATTTTGCATTCGAGCCAAGTCTTCACCTTCCAGCCGCTGACCAAATTGAGGTGCGATAGCAACATAGGTGAACGTGGCTACCACTAATAGAATCACAAGTGCTGTTACCCCAATGAATAGACGCTTAAAGAATCTCCAATTTTTTTTCATCATCTACTATTTGGAACAAAAATGGAAAGAAAAAGAAGCTTTAATCAACGGGAGTCTAACACATAATCATCAATACAAAGCTGTAAATCGTGTACTTGAGTTCATGGGGTCATTTCATGAGGTGAAAAGTGGACTTAGCCACGAACGGTTCCCCGCCGAAGGCTCCCCAAGCTTCGGCAACCATGAAGTAAACACCTTCTGGGAGGTCGCGGCCATTTACGGTGCCATCCCAGCCTTCAACGGTTGAGTTCGATTCATAAACCTTTCTACCCCAGCGATTAAAAATGGTCCATTTAACCCTCGATGCTCCATAAAAGTCAGGCAAATACGTATCATTTACCCCATCACCATTCGGCGTGAATACATTGGGCGCATGGATATAAGGAGTAAAAGCAATGGGAAAACAAATGGTGGACGAACATCCGGAACTATTTGATGCCGTGATGCATATTTCCAAGGGTTCATTCGTCTCTGAATAATCATGATTTGCAGTGACCTGATCAACTCCAGAATACGGACCCAAGACATCGACATTACCATCACCCCATTCGAAGAAAACTTCTTCTACATCAGATGTGTTTTGAAATGTACTGGTCACGGCAATGGAAGGATTCAATCCAGGAATCACATACACATTGTCCAGCCAATACCCGCCATCCGCTACCGGTAATATTTGTCCGCTCCAAAATGGTGTAGCTTCTAAAGTGACGGTGTCAACCAAAGCGGTGTCCCGGCATCCTCGATTAGATTCCACGTATAAAAAAACTTCAAAAGAACCCGCCGAAGTGTAGCAATGCGAACCGTTGAAACTGGTATCTACGCCCGAACCATCTCCATAGTCCCAGTAATAGTTAGCGGCTGTTGAATCCAGACTTGACAAATTCTCCCACTTCACACACACCGTATCGCAAACTCCTGATTGGGTTGATTCAACATCGATGATTGGATTGGGAAAGGATTCCACCCAGATGGTATCTCTGCTTGTACATGAATATGAAAATCGGATGTCGTCCAAACCAAAGTCATTCCCCGCCACAGCACTTGAGATTGTTCGAAGTGTGACATTGGTGTTCCCGTTTGAGGCGCTGGTGAATGTTCGCTGCCTACGCTGCCAAACTCCTGATATATTAGGGGTGCTGAAGTTGTTGCCCACATTCGTTCCATTGACCCTCAATTGTATGGAACCCGGCGGCGTTACAAATGTTAGCGCCCACAACTCCATGGTCACACTTACATTAGGTGGAAAGGCGATGGATTGGGTCCACAGGTTTCTACTAATGGTTGCTGATCCATTGACCAGCATGTAATTTCCAGTGCCCGTTGTGTGATCTCCCCAGGTACCAAAATTAGGATGTACTGCATTCGGGTTGGGTCCAACCGCGTACGTCCCTTCATTCCATATCGAAGTAGGGTTGTAAAAATACTGTGTGGTAAAACCCGCATTCCCCTGGCTGAAGTTGCCATTTGCAGCTAGTTGGGAGACAGAATTGGAAGATTCAACCCAGATGTAACCGTTCCCTTGGAATATGGCAGAGGTCGAACTGCATGTGTCGCATTGAATAGTTGGATACCCTTTCCAGAGCAAACTCCCCCCTCCGGTGGCTGAGAAATACATCGTATCACCTGCGCATCCGCGAATGGTATCCGTGTTTACGTTCACTTGACATTGTCCATGTATGGTGGTAGGCAGCCAAGGCAGAAACAAGAGAAGAAATAAACGATTCAATTCAAGAAGGTAGTTTGCTGTGAAGTTAAGAATTTGTGCATGAAAGTAATCCTCAAGCTCTACCTGTCCAGAATTGGTCGATTTTTCCATAATTTCCCCCAATGGCAATATCTGACCACAAAGTAGTTGTTGACGCGAAAGCCCCCGCAATTGGGAGTGCTGTTAGAACGTTACTCAACTACCGAGAGCTTCTTACTACCCTAGCCTTTCGCGATTACCGTGTTCGTTTCGTTCAAACGCGTCTAGGATACATTTGGGCCGTGCTGCAACCGCTGGTATTGGTATTCATACTGACTGTAGTATTCTCGAATATGTTAAATGTGGACACGGCTGGAGTGCCGTATCCACTTTTTGCTCTATCCGCGCAGATTCTATGGACATATTTCAGCTTTTCGGCCATTCAAGGCGGACAATCGCTTGTACAGTCCCAGCACATGATTCGGAAAATCTGGTTTCCTCGAGTCGTGCTCCCCTTCAGTAAATCTCTTGTTGGGTTGATTGATCTAGCTATAGGGCTCGTGTTGTTGATTGTGATGACCTTCATCTATGATCTAACGGTCGAGGATTTCTACCTGATTCCTCTGGCCCTCTTACTCACTTGGATTGCAGGTCTGGGTATCTCTTTATGGACATCCGCATTGAGTATTAAATTCAGAGATGTTCAGCATGCCTTGCCTTACTTCATTCAATTCTTATTCTTTCTCACGCCCGTAGCCTACCCCACGGGCATCTTGAGCAAATCGCTCCCGGGAAGTTGGGCTTGGTTGCCTTATTTAAACCCAGTGGCTGCGCCTATTGACATCATGCGAGAAGGTCTTTTTGAATCGCAGATGGATCTTTCACTTTTGAGCTTATCTATCGGGATATCGATATTCTTATTCCTCTCGGGTTGGGTCTATTTCCATCGAATAGAACGAAACATGGCCGATACACTCTGAAACAACGAATACCTTGTCATCAAACTCCATCATCGTAGAACAACTAGGCAAGAGATACTTGAAAAATTCGAGTACAGCTAGTTCATTATTGGGTAAGATCTCAGGGGCATTCTCTAATAAAGGAGAAGCTTTCTGGGCCTTGCAAGATGTTAGCTTCAGTGTGGAGCAAGGAAAAGCACTTGGAGTGGTTGGCCCAAATGGAGCAGGTAAGTCCACCCTGCTAAAATTGCTCGCTCGCATCACGCATCCATCCGCTGGGCGATTTGAGACACGAGGAAGAGTGTCGAGCTTACTTGAGGTGGGTACAGGGTTTCATCCGGAATTAAGTGGTTATGACAACATCTTCCTGAATGGGTCCATTCTTGGTATGTCTAAACATGAAATCAGGAGCTCCCTGGAAGAAATCATTGATTTTTCAGGTGTGGAGAACTTCATCAACATGCCGGTTAAGCACTACTCTAGTGGAATGAAGGTGCGACTTGCGTTTTCTGTAGCCGCACATCTCACTGCCGAAATCCTGTTAATTGACGAGGTTCTTGCTGTGGGCGATGCTTCGTTTCAGCGGAAATGTCTCGAGCGCATGGAAGATGTCTCGCGCCATCAGGGACGCACCATACTTTTTGTGAGTCATAACATGCGTGCAGTGCGCGATTTGTGCAATGAGGCCTTATACATTGATGGGGGAAAGCTAGTTAAGACGGGCACTTCTGAAGAAATCACTCATTTCTACAATCAATCCTTGGAGTCCAAGGCCATTGAGATCCAGTTACACGATAGGAAGGATCGCGAAGGCACGGGCACGATTAAGCTTCAAACGTTGCGATTTGTGAATGTCCACGGTGAGCCTGTTCAGCAAATTCAAACCGGCCAGGAAGTCTATTTGGAAGCAGATTACCAAGGAGAAAAACCACCCACGGGTTTAAACTTGCGCTTGAGCATCGGTAAGGAAAACGATGGCTTCATTTCGGCGCTTTCCAATCACTTAGCTGGAGTTGACTTTGAAAATTTGCCGGCAAGTGGAACCTTAAGATGTAAGCTATCCAAGTTTCCATTTATGGCGGGTAAATACGTCATAAATGCCAGAGTAACGAATCAAAACATCGTTACTGACGATGTGAAGCGCGCTATGGTTTTTGAAGTAGTGGAAGGGGATTATTTTGGTAGTGGCGATTTGTACTCAACTACACGGACTGGACTCTACATCGAACAAGAGTGGTCGGTTAGGTAAGGTCAGTGTCTTCTCTTTTTACCAAAAATCTTATTGGTCCATCGATGCACACTGCGTTTATAATGGGTGCCATTATTCAGCTTGATCATATACTCGGAACCCGACTTGGAATTTAGGGTATCATGTTCCTCCACTTCCCAGTCGTTCACATCGTAACCGTTCTCTGCCATGTACTTCTCGTAAAGCGGTCGGTAATAGTGCTCGTCTTCCTTGGTGAACCATTTACGCCAATCGCCATGCGATTTACTTCGGGCTACGTGAGCAAATCGACTGTCCTTCGGGTCCTTAGATGTCAATGAAAAGCCGAGGTATTCCTCCAAGTCTTCAAAATGACCATCCATTAAATCTTCATACTTCAGCACAAACCATCCTTTGGCTTTTGCACTGCGAATGAACTCCAGGACTGAATCATGCAACTCAATTTGCCGTTTCTGCCAAGCCGCATTGCGTTTGGGATTAGTGGTAAAGAGAGCATAAAAGGGGATATCGGAAGGGTTCTTTTCCTTGTATTGAGTTAGCCTGAGTGCGCGTTCAAACTCGTGTTTCAAAGGCTTATGCAAATGGAACCATCGATAGAAAAATGCGCTTATAGCTCGGTCGCGCGGGTCACGAACGATAAAGATCTTCTTCTGGAAATCTTCGTAATCATTCAGTATCGATTCCGTTGGGGCTCCTTCCCCTTCTACTACTGGCAGCAGGGCTTTTACCAAGGAATGCTTCCCCAATTCATACTTTGATTGATCGCGCTTAACCAAGGTTTCGCCCTCACGATAAATAGGTTCAAAAACCTCCTTCACCTTGGAATTTAAGACGGATTCCATTCCCTTCTTCACCTTTAAGTGGAGAACGGTGGTACCGCTTTTTGCCAAACCATAAATCAAAATTCGCACGGGCTAAAGATACACTCTGAACTTCTTTTCCCTTTATCAGATTTTGAGAAGTTTTCAGACCAGCAATCCGTTATGTACCTTTCCGATTGAAACGCCCGATGATGATTCGTCCCAAGTTCTTCAGTCCATTCATAATTATCGGAATGCACCGTTCTGGAACCTCTTTGGTGTCCAAAGTTCTGCATGAATCCGGTATAGATATGGGTTCAGAAAGAGACCATAACGGAGAGTCGATTCCCTTTTTGAGCATCAATCAACAGATGATGCAAGCCAAAGGAAACAATTGGATAGAACCGCTGAAGTCGAAAACGATATACGAAGTGCCTGAGTCGGCTTTGTCGATGTACGTCAACCATTTTCAAATCGATCCAAATAATTACACTTTGGGTGGAAAGCCTCGAAAATTCCTCATGTACTGGATGCACAACAAGTCGTGGGGCTTTAAAGATCCACGAACCACATTCACCTTAAAAGCTTGGCTGGACCTATTCCCTCATGCCAAGGTGATTCATGTGGTGCGTCATCCAGCAAGCGTTGCCGATAGCCTCAAACGACGCAACTCGATAGAAGGAGAAGTGCACGACTCACGCTTAAACGATCTTTCATTTAACTTGAACCTTTGGAAGCAATATGTAAATCGCTGTGTGGAGCAAATCGATGCGCTTCCCAATCAAAGAACACTGACCATCCGATATGAAGACATTCTTGAGGGTGGCAGGACACTAACAGACTTAGGTCGTTTTGTAGGTATCGATTTGGTTACCAACTTCTCTCAAATCGTACGTCCAGATCGAGCTCGCTCTGTCGAAAGCATGGAATTGAGTAATGTCCGGGGCCTAATGAGTCGATTCAACTACGAGTAACCTCGCGATTGAGTACATTCGCTATCCAATTTCTGTATTTTGCCGAAGGTATCTGTCATCATTCCAAATTACAATCACGCTGCTTTCTTGAAGCAACGAATAGAAAGCGTTTTGAATCAGACTTTTTCTGATGTCGAAGTATGGATTCTTGACGACTGTTCATCGGATGATTCTCGCGCAGTAATTGAGCAATACGCTGCTCAGGATTCGCGAATCAGAACTGTTTATAACGAGGAAAATTCGGGATCTACCTTTATCCAGTGGAATCTTGGCGCTTCAAAAGCAAACGGAGATTATTTATGGATTGCCGAAAGTGACGATTGGGCCGATCCTGATCTACTCTCGAGATTAGTACCCATCTTAGATGAAAATCCGAAGGTAGTTCTGGCCTATGGACAAACCGTAATTGTGGATGAAAATGGGAGTCGATTGAGGAGTTATCAGGCGGATTACGATTTTCTATTTAAGAACGATTCGGATCGATGGAAATCGGACTTCATTGCAAACGGCATGGAAGAGGCGTCAAACTTCCTCCTGTTTCACAATACCATTCCCAATGCGAGTGCTGCCTTGATTCGCTTGAAAAGCTACGTAAGCGCTGGAGGTGCAGAAGCTGGGTGGAAGCTCAATGGCGACTGGATGTTTTACGCTAAGTTACTCATGCAAGGAGACATAGCTTATGTTGCTGAAGAGTTGAACTACTTCAGAACCCACCCTGTAACGCAGCGAATGACCGCGAATACCACACCGATTGTTTACGATGAAATCCTTCGAATTCTCGAATTCATCAATAAACGAGGAAACCCGCGTGCAAGTCGAGTTCGGAAAGCTCACCGAATTGTAGCCGGTTGGTGGAGCGGGAGTTTATTCAGGCAGAAATGGAACGCCAAAAATGCACGAAAGAACCTTGACTTATTCTTTCAATTTTTGAAGTGGAAACCGTGGTTACCATTGAGCTTGCTCGTAACTTTGTTCTTCTACATTCTGAGCAATCTTACCACTTGGCTGGGCATAAAAGGCAAGCTCCGAAAATGGATAAACAAGGTGAAACCCGGGTTACTCTTTGACCCGTATCAAGAGAAAAAGTAAGCATGACCATTGGTGTATTAATCCCCATTTTTAATGGTGAGTCAACCATTCGCAAAACCCTTGATTCTATTTTGAATCAAAGCGAGCTTCCTTATGAGATTTGCCTTGTTGATGATGGGTCTACAGATAACAGCGAAAGTATTATTCGAAGTTATGCCCACGACGCTAAATCCGTTCTCTGGAAAATAATTCAAACCGAAAATCAGGGTTTGGGAGCTGCACGAAACGAGGGCTTGAGCGTAATGACGTCTGATTACATAGCCTTGCTTGACGCTGATGACACTTGGTCGCATGATAAGCTGGCGCATTGCAGAACTTACCTAGAAGCCAACCCGGAAACAGATCTACTCTACCATCCAGTTTGGGAATGGGATGCGAATTCTGGCATGATTAGGAAGCGCCGGGATCTTCCGCTGGAATCCACCAAGGACATTTGGCTACATAATCCTATTACTCCTTCGGCTGCAGTGTTCAAACGCTCATCTTTTCATTGGGAATTTATGACAGATCCGGCTATACATGGTGTAGAAGATGCGCTTTTGTGGACTGAAGCGATGAATGCAGGATTGACCATTCGCAGAATGCCGAATGTAGATACCTTCTACCGTGTTAACCACGGCATGACAACGAACCGAAAAGAGCATGAGGAACATATCCGCAAGGCTGTTGGCATTGCCATCTCCAAAGGTTGGATTGAGCAAGGAGTGGAACACATGCTTACTTTTCGACGGGCCTATTACAACGCTCGCCTTCTCCATAAGGCAAAAGCATTCGACGATGCCGTGGCACAGTATGAATTGGCTGGTCCTGGTTTGCAAAACTGGCTGCTCAGGTTGTTGGCCTCAATTCGATACAGGATTTAAGGTTTAATAACCAAACAACGGCAAACTGCTCCCGTCATCACCTACATCCTCCGACTTTACCTTTTTATACCTGTCAATATCAACTGGCTTTTGTACGCAATCCACGCCAGATTGAAAATCCACATTCGAAAGATCTAAGTTCAGAAACGCAGCTACCTCAGCAAGGGTTTCGTCGGGATGTTCAACCAAGTCCTCAAAGCGCAGAAGCAAGAAGCGATCTCCTAACAACTCCTCACCCACCAATTGCGCTCCACGATTAGCGATACGCCAGAATCGGAATTGAGCTTTTACCTCATCTTCGGCGATAGCTTCCTCTCGGATACCATAGTCGGGACCCCACAGATTCAGCTGCTGCTTATTAGAACTCGTGGCCATCGCATAACCATGACGAATCACGTGTATGTATTTCATCTCTGGAAACACGGCGGCCAGATGTGGCAAAATCACGTGAGCATTGGGCTCTTTCCATCCCCATATACCCGTCTCAGTATGACCTTCGTAGTTCTCAATCATCTCCTGCACTTTGGATTGATCAAGCCCATGAATCGGGTCCAGTGCCGCACGCATAAATTGGAATCTATCTTTTCTCGAAATCTTCCCATTCATTCTCAATTGGGCATAAGCCGCTAATCTTCGTTGTAAACGCTTATCCGATACGGCATGAATAAAATCTGGACGCTTGAAGAGATGAGTGTAGAGGAGTTCATCATTGCTTTCATTCAAGGTCGTTCCCAGATTTACTCCCCAAATCTGTAGGACTTGAGCAATCAACCGGGTACCACTACCGCCTAACGCCCCTATTACAATTGGATCTCTCATGGATATTTAAAAGTGAGGCTGCATAAAAGGATCGCCTGGGAAACTCGCTATTCCGTTTACGTAGCGTCCAATAACATCGATTTCTCCATTTACTTCAGCGCCCGGAAATCCACTTATATCATCAGGTAATACCAAGTGGTTGTAAGCCTTGAGTAATTTGCGTGCAATAGGCTGATAGGACCAATGCCACTTTTCTTCGTTGTAACCTGTTCGGCCTTTAGTTTGGGCCGTATAAGGTTGAAAGTATCCGAACTTATGAGCATTATTCTGCATCCATTCATAGATTCGAGCTCCTTGTCCACTTTCAAAATAGCTTGGTTCAACAGAGTTGATGTCTAAGTCTGTTCCCCAATGATGGCGTGAGGTTCCTGGCATCGAACTGTACTCCAAAATATTGAGTGCTCGTTCGGCAGGTTCACCTCCTCTGCTCTCCCATTTGCGAGTCCAAATGTCTGTTTGGTATTCGTGATTCCGAGTGGCCGAAACCACAAAAATTCGTACTCCGTCACGTACAGCTGAATCAGCCATTTCTTCAAAGGCGTTGGCTGCTTCTATTCGAAGCCAAGCACTTTCTCGATTGGTATACTGGCGGCGTAAGAGTCGAAATTCTGGGTGTTCAGAAGGTTGGAACCGCCCTGTTAATTCGGGCACGTCATACATGGGTGGTTGACTAGACGCTACCATCGAAATCAGGAGCACAAAAGAGAGAAAGTGTCTTATCATATGAAGAAAATCCTCTTGGATTATTTAATCGGTTTGCACGCGAACGTGAGTGAAAATTATTGGAGTGTTGTCTTCCGGATAAATGACTACATCAAGGTGACGCTTTCTCCGGAATACGCCATACTTCGAATGAGGAACAAGATCAGCATTCTCGTCGTATTCGCCTAACATAACCACAGAAGTCAAGGTATAAGTTGTTGTTGCATCTGACCAACCAAACGGCACATTAACTTGGTCAACAAGGATACTATCAATAAACATGAGGCGGTTATCACTTGGCAAAAATCGCATCGTGAGTACCTCCATGCCTTCTACGCCATTGCCAGCTCTACGCAAGCTAATCTCCCCTTCGGGTTGAACGAGCACGCTCGTCTTACATCCAATCACGGTAAGAGCGACCAGGGCAGCTGCTGCCAAAACAATTCTATGCATGATTGAAAATTAGACTTCGAAAATAACTATTCAATTGCAATGTTCTACCCACCCCTTTTGCGTGACAGCTACCCTTATCAATAATAAGGGGATGATCCCACTTCCCCGCTTTCAAGTTATGGATACTGTGATTATCACACCGCAAATTCAGTTATCAAAAAACGAACCGTAAACGGTTGAAAACTAGATGGATTTACACGTATACGACACGGTAAAGGATTAGGGCTTTTGTAACTTTCTCAGGGGAGGAGGTTGGAGGCCCCGGAAGACATGGAAAAACCAGATCGACATCTACTCCAAATCCAAATCCAACTTCTTCTTGAATTCAGCCAATACGGGATTCTTTTCAACCATGTGCTTATACTTCTCGTCAGGAGTGTACAGAAGATTCACCTCTTCTTTTTCAGCTACTTCTACCTCGAGGTCTATCTTATAATTCTTCAATCCAGACCTTAAGTACGCCATTAATTCAGCTCTGCCTGAATGCAGATAACCTTCTTGTGTCTTATTGTCTAGTTGAAGTAAAATAGTGGCCTTATCGAGAAGTTTGGGTTGCTGTTTACTAAGCGTATTGTATATCGATTTCTTGTGTTCAATCTTCTCTAAATAAGCTTTCCATACGAGCTTCAACTCATGTTCCGAGAATATTTCTTGAGGTAAGCCTGTTAGATCCTGAAGCTCCTCACTCTCGGCATTACCCTCCTCAGTCTTGGTCTTTTCATCTAAATCGGCTATTGAGAACCCCTTTAATCGACTTCCCCTTCGCGGCTTTTTAACCGGTTCAGGACTCGTACTCACATTTTGTTGAGATGAGTCAGGAGTGGGATTCGATGGAGTAACCAAAGGCTCATTCGGTTCCTTTTGCTTTAGATTTTCCTCTGACGATCTGGGGGGGGGCGGTTTGGTTGCTACAGGCACTTCAATCTCCACGCTCTGATTAGCGATAGGTGAAGCAGTCACTTTTCTGCCTGGCTCAAGCTTTATTCGTTCAGCGTGCTCTTTTTTTTTTCGCCGGCTAACGCGACGTTCTCTGCGAGTTTGAGTAGGGCTACTTCTACATGAAGCCGGTGATTATGACTAGCCTTGTACTTCTCGTCACACTCCGTTGTAACCTTTAGTGCATCAATCAAAAAAGGAAGTGAACACTTAGCCGACTGCTCCACATATCGTTGACGAATATTCTCTCCTACTTCCAACAATTGTAGTGTTGCTTCATCCTTTCCAACGAGAAGGTCACGAAGGTGCGAAGCAAGTCCAGTAATAAACATATGTCCATCAAAGCCCTTGTCGAGTACTTCTCTAAAAAGGAGCAACACTTGCTGAACATCACCGCCTAAGATGTGCTCAACAGCACGGAAATAATAATCGTAATCAAGAATATTCAAATTCTCAATTACTGATTCGTAGGATATCTTCCCGTCGCTAAAAGAAGCGATTCGATCAAAAATTGAAAGGCTATCGCGCAGAGCCCCATCTGCTTTCTGAGCAATTAAGTGCAGTGCATCAGGATCCGCTGTAAAGCCTTCTTGCTCTGCTACCCAAACCAAGTGTTTTGCAATATCTTCTACGGTTATTCTCTTGAAGTCGAATATCTGACATCTAGAAAGTATGGTAGGGATAATCTTGTGCTTCTCCGTGGTGGCAAGGATGAATATGGCATGCTTTGGTGGCTCTTCGAGCGTCTTTAAAAACGCATTGAAGGCGGCCTGGGAAAGCATGTGCACCTCGTCGATGATATACACTCTAAATTCTCCAACGGGAGGAGCAATTCGAACCTGGTCAATGAGGCTGCGGATATCGTCCACCGAGTTGTTGGAAGCCGCATCAAGTTCAAAAATATTTAGGCTGTAATCTTCTCCTTCAGAACCGTAATGTTCATTAATCCGCTTTGCCAAAATGCGAGCGCAAGTGGTTTTACCCACACCTCTCGGTCCACAGAAAAGTAGCGCCTGTGCCAAGTGATCTTGTTCGATGGCATTAACTAGCGTCTGCGTAATGTGCTGTTGCCCAACTACTGCGTCAAACGTAGCGGGACGATACTTTCTGGCGGATACTATGTATGAGTGATCGGCGGTCATGATAGGAGAACAAATATAACGGAATGCGAAAAAGATTTGACCGTTTAAAACGAGGATTCCAGAAAGTTTTAAACGAGCTATTCACGGTCTAATTCTAAGTCAGATTCTCGGAGTTTATCTCCTTGATTTTCGGATATTTGCGACTCTTATCAATCTGCAGTGCCAATGCTTGCAGGATACCCCTACTTATTATATCTTTGCCGCCCGATTTACGAATAAACGTGAATCGCATTCAAATTCAATCATTTATGAACCAGTACGAGACCGTTTTCATTTTGAATCCCGTCTTATCTGATGACCAGGTAAGGGAAGCGGCAGACAAGTATCTTGACATCATCAAGAAGAATGGTGGAAAGATCATCAATCACGAGAATTGGGGGCTAAAGAAATTGGCCTACGCAATTGAGAAGAAAAAGAGTGGCTTCTACCACTTCGTAGAGTTTACAGCACCAGGTGCTGTGATTGCTCCTATGGAAGTTGAGATGAAGCGCGACGAGCGTATCATGCGTTTCTTGACCATTAAAATGGACAAGTACGGTGTAGCTTACGCAGACAAGCGTCGTAAGAAGCAAAAGTCTAACGCTTAATTCGAGTAACCATGAATTTAGAGCAAACCGCACAAGCGTCTTCTCAAAGCGAAATTCGCTACCTCCAGCCTATCAGCATCGAGACTGGTATCAAAGAGAAGTATTGTCGTTTCAAGAAGTACGGCATTAAGCATATCGATCACAAAGATCCTGAGTTCCTACTTCGATTTGTAAACGAGCAAGGCAAGATTCTTCCTCGTCGTATCACAGGAACTTCACTCAAGTATCAACGCAAATTGTCACAGGCTATCAAGCGTGCTCGTCACCTCGGCCTTATGCCATACGTGGCTGACAACTTGAAATAAGGGAATACCATGGATATCATTCTAGTTCAAGATGTAGAGAACCTTGGCTTCAAGGACGAAGTGGTAACAGTGAAGGACGGTTACGGCCGCAACTTCCTCATCCCACAAGGAAAGGCTAAACTAGCGACTGAAAGCGCGAGAAAAGTATTGGCTGAAACACTTCGCCAACGTGCCCATAAAGAGGCTAAAATCGTTGACGATGCCAAAAAGATGGCAGATAACCTTCAGAAAACTGAGCTCAAGATCTCAGCGAAGGCCGGCAAAACTGGAAAGCTCTTCGGTGCTATCACCAACAATCACCTTGCTGACGAACTCGAAAAGATGGGTTATGAAGTGGATCGCCGCTTCATCTCAATCTTGGGTGGTTCTGTGAAGCAGGTAGGTACGCACACCGCTAAAATGCGCCTTCACCGCGATGTAAGCTTCGAATACAATTTCGAAGTCGTAGGTAAAGAAGCATAAGCGACACAAATCAGCTTTGTTTATTGCGAGTCCCCCGCTCTTTTAGAGCGGGGTTCGCTTTTTTATACCCCTCCATTTCCTTGCAGTTTCAAGCCTAGAGATTGTACCTTGTGTTCATTAACCGTATCGAATGAGTACAGGAAATTCAAAATCTGTTGGAGCCGGGTGGGCACTCGTAATTAGCTTAGCCCTCGTTCCATTAGTTCGGAGTTCAGTTGCGCTACAAGAGTATCTCCTACCAAGAACCCTCTTTTTTAGCCTGTGGATT
This sequence comes from Phaeocystidibacter sp., assembly GCA_965659415.1. GTDB lineage: Bacteria > Bacteroidota > Bacteroidia > Flavobacteriales > Schleiferiaceae > Phaeocystidibacter. The sequence goes on along the minus strand of CBFHVA010000014.1, from coordinate 53,559 downwards.
ATTGCAGGAGCTGGCTATCTACTTTCTCGCAAAAAGGAAGAAGGCGCATTACCCACTCCGGCACTCATCTGGGTAGGCCTTTTTTTATGGTTCCTATTGGGATTAGGCACCATCTATTCAAAGCCTGAATGGTGGTTTACATCCATGCGTTACGGATTGTATGGAGGAATTCTTATCACCTTTATAGGCCTTTTCCGAACGCAGTTAATTCGCTATGAAGATTTCGCAAAAGGAATGAGCTTATATGCCATCGTTGGAGGCTTGATGGCGCTTGGGGCCTGGTCGAATTCATCGGAAGTTTATGAAGCATATGCTCCCTTCGGGCACAAAAACTTCACCTCGGCTGCATTACTCGTTGCGTTGCTATCCTCCTTATACGTGTATCAGGCAAAAATTAAGACGTGGAACTGGATTGCCCTCGCAGGTATCGTCATTTCCACGCTTGTCATTATTCTCTTGCGCACCCGTGGTGTATGGCTAGCGGCTATTATCTCGTCGGGCTTCTTGGTGTTTGCGAATCGATACCTTCGGCCTAAAGGGTACAATGAACAGGTCATTCCAACGAAATATTTGAGCATTGGAATTGGAGCATTACTCATCGGAATCATTGCCATGATCGCCATGCCCAAAAATCAAGAGAAAATATTTGATAGTGCGAATGTCGAGTTTCGATTGAAGTACTGGGATAGTTCGATTCAAATGATTGGCGAAAGCCCTTTATACGGAGTTGGCGCAGGACAGTGGAAATTAAATTTTCCGAAATACGGCTTGCAAGGCACCAATACCCGCGTGTCCAATGGCGAAACCACCATACTACGTCCGCACAATGACATCCTTTGGATGTTCTCGGAGGGAGGACTAGTTGGAGGTTTACTTTTCCTCTCCTTTTTTGCGACCACCTTATATCTAGGTACAATTCGCCTCGTCCGTTCATCAAATGTCCCAGAACGAATGAGTGTCATGAGCGCCATGGCCATTATTATTAGTATGCAAGTCTATGGGCTAGCGGAATTCCCGATCGAACGTGTAAGTATTTCCGTTCCAGTATTCATTGCCGCCGCTTGGATTCTATCTGAATCGAAATCGAAGTTATCCAATAAGTGGGTCAGTGGTGGATTTGCAATCATCGTAGGACTACTCGTTGCGCAGAACTCCATGAATCGCTTGGGCGTACAACCCGAACTGAGAGATATCTTGGATGGGAATGAGCGTCAAAATCCAAGCATGATCATTCAAGCCTATGACAAGCACGATTTGGATGTAATTGACGTCGATCTATATGGCAACCCCCTTCCCTACTTCAATGGTTTAGCCAGATTTGCAGCCGGACAGCAAAGCAACGGACGCGGACTCTTGCGAGAAGCTAAAGAATCGTTTGATTATGCCCTTGAACTTCATCCATGGCACCTAGCTACCTATAATCAGTACGGCAATTGGTATAAGACTCAAGGAGACTATGAGCAAGCCCTAATCAAGTACGAAGAAGGAATAACCATCAGTCCTTACAGCATAGAACTCAGACTGAATAAAGCCGAAATCAGACTATTGCAAAATAAACCAGACGGCTGCGTAGATATACTACTCAATTTCGTTGGACAAGATGAGCATCCAAAGTATCAAAGACTCAGTGTTCAAGCGCTGCGAAAGGTTAAAGGCAATGGACCTAATGTTGAGGTAAACGACTTTGTGTTGCAAACGGACATAGCCAGTTTGAACGATCGCCAACTATTCATGGCCTTCATTCGTTATAGAAATAGTCTCAAATAATTCACTGGAGTTGAACGAAATATAGAATCAACTTCGTTACATTCGCTATATGAGTTGTCAAAAGCAGCATACCATCATTAAGAACCACCGCATGAATATGTGGATGGTCAATTATGCGTACCCTGCTGGAAACACCTCATGCCTTTGCTAATTGACTGAAATAGACCAACGATACAAAGAGGTGTTTCCACAGGAGGCACCTCTTTTTTTATGTACTTTTTAAATTCTATCAAAATGAAAAATTCTGTTCGCAATCCGCACATGCACTGCTCAATCAACTATTGGAAAATGTTCCAAACACGTCTGATTCCATTAAGTGATGAACCCGCAAGTCCGCCCCTGTTATGAAAGATTTATTGAGCAGTTTGAAGAACCAAACCAGTAACGGCTTTAGCCGACAGTTTCTCGTTACCGAATCGAGAACCGATGCCAAAGGCAAACTCAAGCTTTGGGATCTCCTTTCCGAAATTGAGGAGAGTACCGCAAAGCCTACAGAGCAACTCATAGCAGTTGCGCCGGAATATGAAAAGTTCCGCAGAAATGTGAATCTCGACAAGTACTACGATGCCCGCTTGGGCGATGAAGTGGAAATACTTGCAAGATTCTATCCCGATGAAAGAAGAAGCGTTAAGCTGAGAATATTCGTTCGAATACTAAAAGGTCCGAAGCGTACAAAGAAAGTGGCTCGTGCTGAATATGTATTCGAGGCGGTACACGAAAATCAGCTTTCAAAAACCGCATGAACTAGTCGTTCAATGTGATACCTACGGGACAATGGTCGGATCCTTCAACCTCATTGAGAATGAAGGCTTCGGCCACTTTGTCCTGAATACTTTTGGATATCAAAAAATAGTCCAAACGCCATCCGATGTTCTTCTCACGAGCTCCACCACGGTAGCTCCACCACGAGTATTTTATCTCTTCCGGATGCAACGCTCTAAACGTATCCACTAATCCTCCTTCAATAAAGCGGGTCATACCGTCAATTTCTACTTGGGTATAACCAGCTGTCTTATTGTAATTGGACTTCGGACGTGCTATGTCCATTTCGGTATGTGCTACGTTCAAGTCACCACACCATATTACTGGCTTCTCTTTCTCTAGAGAAGCTAAATACTCACGCATAGCCACATCCCAAGTTTCACGGTAATCCAAACGCTTAAGCCCATTACCAGAATTGGGCACATACGCAGTAACCAAGTAGTGGTTTGTGAATTCAGCTGTTATCACACGTCCTTCCGTGTCATGCTCCTCTATTCCCAAGCCATAAGTCACTTGAATCGGGTCGGCCTTCGTCAGGATAGCCGTACCGGAATAACCCTTTCTCTCGGCACCCAAAGCATACACTTTGTAATCCGACAGATCTGAAACGGCTTCAGCTGTTTGCTCAGGGGTAGCTTTGGTTTCTTGAAGACAAATCACGTCAGGATTCATCTCTTTAACCTTATCGGCAAAGCCTTTCTTAGCCACCGCTCTTACGCCGTTCACGTTCCAGGAAATGTATTTCATATCTATCAAGTGTGTTTTGAATCGACAAGATAGAATAAGCTATATAAATGTCGGAGCAAGTAGTACCTTGTTCGCATGAAATATACGCTTCTTGCCTCGTCGATACTTCTGCTAGTAGGTTGCAAATCGAGTCAGTCCATGTCTGGGATTAATCAATCCGAATCAGTGGTATATAAGATGTTCATTCAAGATGAAGATCTCCTTTCTCAAACACCTGCCGAGATGAAAGTGGAGCTCATTCCTACTTCCGACGGATTTTATCGTGTGCAAACGCTTGAAGGACCTGGAGTTTCATTAATTGACACCCTGAAGGTCTCTAAAAATGGACTCCCGATAATGCACACATTCCTCAGAGGGAGAACGCGCCATCAAACCTACTACCAAGATCGAGAAGCTTTAACCGTTATACAGGGAGACACCTTTGTGGCACCAATTGAATACAACCCCGTTTACGACATTATTCAAACTGATTTAGTCTTAAAAGGAATTGACACTCTTGGAAATAAAATGGATGTCGCTTTTTTCATGCCCGAGAGAAGCGAACTATCCTTCTTTGAAATCGCTGAAATCCGAAAGGATACCATTGGATCAGATTGGTATGCTCAGGACAGTATAGCGACTTCTCATCGGTATGCGGTAACTGCTGGTACCGTGTATGAAGGTTGGTACGCTGACGACCAAGTATTGCCTATAAAGTGGCGCGTTTCAACCAATGGAACAACCTATGTGTATTTGCGTTTGCCTGAATTACTTCAATCTAAGCGAGAGACTCCCGTAGATGAAGAGCAATGAGCTCGGCATGCTCTCTACTATTCTCAATAAACCACTTATTTGTTTCCATACCGCCGCAAATCACTCCGGCTAAGTAAACACCAGGCACATTGGTTTCCATGGTCGATGCGTTGTAAGATGGCTTTCGAATCTCATCTTGCGAGAGTTCTATGCCTAGACTGAGGAGGAATCGATAATTGGGTTCATAACCCGTTAGGGCTAAGACAAAATCGTTCTCCAAAACAAGTTCTCCTTCCTGAGTTCGAACCCGTATTTGACTATCACTAATTTCGAGTACTTCAGCATTGAAAAGGGCCTTTATGCTCCCTTCCTCTATGCGATTCTCGATATCGGGTTTAACCCAATACTTAACCCTTTCGCCAATTTCCTCTCCTCGGACAATCATGGTTACCTCAGCTCCCTTCCGCCAAGTTTCCAAAGCGGCATCAACGGCCGAATTCATCGCACCAATAATGGCCAATTTTTGTCCGTAATAAGGATGCGGTTCTCTGTAATAATGAGCCACCTTTGGCAATTCCTCCCCGGGTATCTTAAGCTGATGAGCGATGTCGTAAAACCCCGTGGCGAGTATGATTTTCCTCGCGGTGAGTATTCCTTTACGGGTTGTAATTTCAAACTCGTCAGACTCACGAAGAATCTCAATCACCTCTTCATACAAGCGAGTTTTGAGATTCCAACTCTGAGCGACACGCCGATAATATTCAAGGGCCTCGCTTCGTGTAGGTTTATCATTGTGACTTATAAATGGAACTCCTCCAATCTCTAACTTGTCTGATGTAGAAAAGAAGGTCATTCCCAAAGGGTAATTATACAGGGAATTGACAAGTGGTCCTTTATCAAGGATAGCGTAACTCCAACCGTTCTTCTCAGCTTCAATACCGCATGCCAATCCTATGGGACCAGCTCCAATTATTACAATATCTAAAGTATCGTTCATAAGGCTCACTCAAGGTAGGACACTTAGCGCAAATTAAGGCTTGTAGATGCTACAACTGCTCCAAAATCTGAGCGACGGATGCACGCACTCGATAATTCTCATCGAAAAAGCGCCATACAATAGTTCCGTTCGAGTCAATAACATAGGTAGCCGGAACAGGTAGAGTCACTTCCTCTTGCTCATTGGTTTCGGCTAAATCGGTCTGAAGAACCATTGAAACCTTGCGTTGATATCCCTCGGTAACCAAAAAGTCGACATCAAAGTAGCGCATCAAGGAGCCATCCAAATCGGATATGATGGAGATTTGATTGTCAACGTACTCACTCATCTCCATAAACTCTTCATTCTCTGCCTGGGGAGTAATCGCCACAATTTGAGCACCCTTGTCGGTGATAAGTGGGATGGAATCACTCAAGTTCTTCATCTGACGGGAACAATAAGGACACCATGATCCGCGGTAAAAGAATACAACGGTGTAGCCTTCTTCAGGAATAACTACTTCTCTCCCTAATTGATCAGTTAAGGGGTCGAGAGTTACCTGCGAGCCCACAGTGAGTCCTTGTGGCAGATTTGACTCTTCCATTCCCAAGGATGCATATTCAGTGCTTGAACAAGCGACAATCATAAGGAAAAAGGCAGGTAGATAAAGAATTAAGCGCATAGCTATATATTTCGATTTGGGTGTTGGACGTGTGATTGTTCTATGGCTTACAAAAAAGCGCCGTCTGAAATCACACATTCAGCCTACCGATTCCACGCTTCTTCGAACTATCTCGGCCAAAGCGATTCGTAGCTCTTGAAAACTGTACTTCTTATCAACATCGTTCCTCCAGTCAGATAAGGAAGATTGCCCCTTATGACTGCTGATAATCTCCTCGGCTAGGTCAGAATTCATCACCTCTTCAATTCGAAGTTTACCTTGACTAATCCCACGGGCAAAATGCCCCAAGATAGTGGCTTCAGTGAGGTCCCGTTTCTTAGCAATTTCTTTCGCCGAAAGACCTTCTTTCTGTAAAGCGAAGGTTTGGTCATAGGTGGAAGGACCGGCTTTTTCCGAACTTACCTTCCCTTTTCTTCTCGTACGCTTAAGTCCAGTTTTCGACCCAACGCGATTTTGCTCGAATTCGATGGCCTCCTTCCGCCAGTTCACAATTTGCTTTTCTCCGGCAATATCTTTTTCAATTTGAGCTCCTTCGAACAAGGCCTGTACACGTTTGAGAATCTCTTTAATTCTCTTCCATTTCTGAATTAGGTATTGATCTATATCGTCTAGGTCGTTGATCATTTGCTTAACACCTTTTGCCCTAGCAACATCTGCACGGAAGGCATACATGCTTTGCAAACTTTGCTTCAACTCTTCTTCAAAATAAGAGGTTCCTTTCTCCAGGCGCTCAATCAACTTATCTCCATCAGCTAAAGCAATCAAATTGAGCAATTGCTTCTGAAAACTCGCACCTACCTTGATAATATTATCAGTGAGCTTTTTCCACTCTGTGGGCCAATTCGCCACACTGCTATCATCAAAAGGCAAGGGTGTTTGCCATTTGTTTACCGTCTTGGATAATAAGCGGTCAAACGACTTAAAGTTGAAAGCCTCAATGACCAATTGAGTTGCATAGCTAGCTTGGCCGCTTTTAAGGTCCTTTGCATGGTTTGCATTGGCCCTTTTCTCCTTGCTGAAATGCATCACATCTGGGTTGCTCTGCACGCCTGACAATGGAATCGGAGTTTTTAAAACTAGGCCATCCAGAGTTCGAAGCCTACTTAGAGCGACATAAACTTGCCCGGGCGCAAAAGCTCTCCCGATATCAATAATGGCCTTATCAAAAGTAAGCCCTTGGCTTTTGTGGATGGTTACTGCCCATGCCAACTTCAAAGGGAATTGGGCGAAGGTGCCCAATACTTCTAATTCTGGAGAAAGACTATCATCTTCCACTGCGTATTTTGCGTTCTCCCAGGTTTCTTTTGGAACGAGAAAATCATCCTCTTCCCCTTCCAATCGAACGGTTATTTCATCTTCAACAAGATCCACTACTTTCGCAATCTTCCCGTTATAGTACCGTTTCTCCATGCTCGAATCATTCCGAACAAACATGACCTGAGCACCAATTTTCAATACGAGCTCCTTTTCACACGGATATAGCTTCTCGGGGAAATCTCCTTGAATCTTTGCACGATACGTGAACGACTCTCCCTCTAAGGCATCCAAGGAGGATTGGTTGATGTTATCGACTTGCCTATTGTGAGTAGCTAGTGTGATCACACCCTCTTCAGGCTCGTAATCTTCTCGATAATATTGGTTAAGCACATCGCGATCCTCTTCTGTAATCTCATTGTCTCGAAGATGATTCAGGATTTGGATAAACCCTTCCTCCGACTGTCTAAAAATTTTGTGAAGTTCAATGTAAACGAGTCCACTTTGTTTGAGCGCAATAGAATGGTAAAAGAACAGATTGGGGTAATACCTATTCATCACGGCCCTTTCGTGTTCCTTTACAACGGGTGGGAGCTGAAACAAGTCTCCAATAAAGAGTAATTGAACTCCTCCAAATGGGCGATCCCAGATATTCTTGGCCGACTTTAAGCGGAGGTCCACAGCATCTAACACATCGGCGCGGAGCATGCTGACCTCATCAATTATTAATAGCTCCAATGATTGAAGCACCCGCCTCTTTGATTTGGAAAGTTGACTATTTCGAAAAAGGATTTCTCGCGTAAAAAAGCCCTGCGCTTGATTGGAAGCCAAGCGATAATTGGAATCAGGGATATAGGCACCAAAGGGCAAGGAGAATTGAGAATGAATTGTAGCTCCTCCTGCATTCAAAGCAGCGATTCCCGTTGGGGCCACAATCATATAATTCTTGTGAGTGCTTCGGGCCAGTTCCCTCAAAAAGGTAGTTTTACCCGTACCTGCTTTTCCTGTCAAAAACAGGTTCCTGCCTGTCCTATTGACAAAATCTGCAGCAAGTTGAATCGGGCTATTCGAATGCATCCTCGGTTAGGTATTTTTCAATACCCACGAAGATACAGAGGACGCAATTGACACCTCCCGTTTTCAAACCATAAAATCACGAGGTATTAGTCGAGGTACTTCGACAAAACGCGTCCTAATTCTTCACTACTTAGTGGTTTTGTAGCAAAATCAGTCATGCCACTTTGGAGTGCTTGATTTCGCGACTCATCGAATGCGTCGGCAGTAAGCGCCACTACCGAAAGTGGCTCTAGGTTATTCTCAGACTCGTATTCACGCCACTCCGAAATGGTTTCAATACCACTTTTAATAGGCATTTGAATATCCATGAAAACCATATCCCAATCATCATTCTTCATCCATCGAAGCGCATCCTCGCCATTGTTTACCATGAACAATTGAGGATTCCACTTTTCAACCATCTTTTTGAACACGAGTTGATTCATTTCGTTGTCCTCAACCAAAAGCACCTTCTTTGTGCTATAGTCTTGATTTGAGGTGTGTAGAATTCCTTTCTTACCATTCAGAGACGATGATTTAGGAACTACAAAAGGAATTTCGAGAGTGAATTTAGTGCCTTTATTCACTTCACTCTTCACATCAACACTTCCTTTCATACCTTCTATAAATAGTTTTGTGATGGTCAATCCAAGCCCTGTTCCGCCGTAAGTGCGCGATGTACTCGATGAACTTTGCTCAAAGCTCTTGAAGATGGTCTTCAGCTTGGATTTAGGAATTCCAATACCCGTATCCTCAAGTTCTGTCACCAATATTCCTTTATCTTCCTTGCTTTCCTTCCACCAAGCTCGAACTCTTATCGACCCAGCCTTGGTAAACTTCACGGAATTACCCACGATATTCGTAAGCGCTTGTGAAAGCTTTTGGGGGTCTCCTTTCAAGCTAGAAGGCACCGATGCGTCAATGTCCACAGTGAGCTCTAAACCCTTTTCAGAAGCTCTCAGCCCAAAAGTTTGATGAACTCCTGACAACACCAACTTCGGGTTGAAGTTCACATTCTCATAGACCATTTTACCCGCCTCAATCTTCGAAAAGTCGAGGATTTCATTGATGATACCTAGTAAACTATCCGCTGAATATTTAACCGCTTCCAGATACTTCACCTTCATTTCTTCTGGTGTTTTCAGCATCACGTCGGTAAGTCCGGTAATGGCATTCAGTGGAGTACGAAGTTCATGGGTCATCTTGGAGAGGAACTCTGACTTAGCAACTGTAGCCGCTTCTGCCGCTTCCTTCGCCTTACTCAACTTGATATTATCCTCCACACTTTGAGTGACATTCACCCCATAGCCAATGAACATAACGAGTTGACCTTCGCTGTCGAAATGAGGATGTAAACGTCTCAATATGTACATATCCTTGCCATCTATCACCCACTTTTCGATCCAGTCGGCGGTATGTGGCTTGATGAATTGCTCGTTCATTATTCGAGTGCGTTCTTCAAGAACACCCTCAGGATACGCTACAAATTCAGCAATCTCTTCGTTGGTCAAGCCGACGCATTTTTCCCGGATAACAGGATCGGGGATGGCGCGGTTGTTTATAAAGATGTAGCGCCCCTTTTCATCGAGTACCGCGAGTTGGGCTGGCAGTGTATTGAAAACAGATTCGAAGAAGTGATTCTGTTTGTGAATCTCCTGAATCTGAACCAGATTCTCTTCTTGCAGAGATTCATTGAGTGCCTTTAACTCTACATTGGCCTGATATAGTTGAAGTGAGCGTTCCTCAAGAAGTCGCTCAGCCTCGAGCCTTGCGGCTTTCTCGCGTTCAAGCTTCCGCTTGAGTAGCTCAATTTGGCTTATTTCAACCTTCTCAACCATTCTGTGAGGTTAGAGTAAAAAGGACCTTTTGACCCGTCTTATCGAGATTCGCCGTCTCCACCTGTATATCCGTGCCATAATGGTCACGCGTTGCTTCGATAAGCCCTAATGCTAATGAACTCATTTCGCGAGGAGAAGTATAGGTGAGTTGCATGACATTGTCATTCACTTCGTGCTCAAACTTGGGCAACTTGGCATCCGGATAAAGCTTCAGAACCTCGATGTGGATATAATCATCCACTTTGGAAAGCAAACCGAAAGGATGTTCAATGCCCTTAAAAAACTGAGGGTATCCCGAGTAGAATACCTTAAATAGATGATGTCCAAAGACTCTTAATAACTCGGGGATTGGAATATCTGTAGCCCTTTGAGTAGCTATTAAAATACGTACCGCCTCTTCATGAGGATAGGTCCCAACAGAGGTATAGGCACCCCCATTGGGAAGCTCTGCGTCTGTTATGATTCTATCAGAAACTTCAAGCCCGAAACGCTCTTCAAGCATTTCAAGTAACTCTACAAATACAACTCCTTTCATGGCTAATAAATGTATTAATAAAAAAACCAGAGAGTTAAGTATCTGCAAAATCATTCATCGCAACTATGGCGACGTTCGTCGAAAAAGTTGATCTAACCAGAACAAGAGGAGATCAGCGCACTTTACTTGTCCCTAAATCACATATTTCGGCGGTATTGACCGCCCACGTCAAACATGGCATTCGTCAACTGACCCAAAGAACAGGTTTTGGCCGCTTCCATCAATACTTCAAAAATATTCTCGTTATTAACAGCTGCAGACTGAACCTGTTTAAGAGCCTCCTCCCCGCTTTCGGTGTTCGCATTGTGCAAGTTACCAAGCATACTAATTTGATACTCTTTCTCATCGCGGGTAGCGCGAATCACCTCTTTCGGCAACACTGTAGGTGATCCTTTAGAACTCAAGAAAGTATTCACACCGATAATTGGATAATCGCCATTGTGCTTCAGGGTTTCGTAATACAAAGATTCCTCCTGAATTTTACCTCGTTGGTACATGGTTTCCATGGCACCGAGAACACCACCTCTTTCTGTAATGCGATCAAACTCCGTGAGTACGGCTTCTTCTACTAGGTCAGTTAGCTCTTCGATGATAAACGAACCCTGGATTGGGTTCTCATTCTTTGCTAACCCCAATTCACGGTTGATGATCAATTGAATGGCCATCGCACGACGTACACTCTCCTCCGTAGGGGTCGTAATCGCTTCATCATATGCATTGGTATGCAGCGAGTTACAGTTGTCGTAAATCGCATATAACGCTTGAAGTGTCGTACGGATATCGTTAAAATCAATTTCCTGCGCGTGAAGTGATCTTCCCGAAGTTTGAATGTGATACTTCAACATCTGGGCACGGGCATTCGCACCGTACTTCATCTTCAAGGCCTTCGACCAAATTCTTCTGGCTACCCGACCAATCACTGCATATTCAGGATCAATCCCATTGCTGAAGAAGAAACTCAAGTTTGGACCAAATTTATTGATGTCCATCCCCCGACTGAGGTAATACTCAACATACGTAAATCCGTTTGCAAGCGTAAAGGCCAATTGTGTTATAGGGTTGGCTCCCGCCTCCGCGATATGGTATCCAGAAATAGAAACTGAGTAGAAATTTCTTACTGAATTCTGGATGAAGTAACTCTGAACATCTCCCATTAATCGGAGTGCGAATTCAGTGGAGAAAATACAGGTATTCTGGGCTTGATCTTCTTTGAGGATGTCCGCCTGAACAGTACCTCGAACTACAGAAATCGTATCTGCTTTTATCCTTGCATAAACTTCAGCTGGAAGCACTTCATCTCCCGTGACGCCGAGAAGCATAAGTCCCAATCCATCATTGCCCTCAGGGATATCTCCGTTATATCGCGGACGTTCAATTCCTCGGTCGTCGTATTTTGATTTCTTGACCTTCTCAACCTCAGCTTCAAGTCCGTTTTCGACGATGTATTTCTCACATTGCTGATCTACTGCAGCATTGAGGAAGAAACTCAACAGCATAGGAGCCGGACCGTTGATGGTCATGGATACCGATGTTTTGGGATCAGCTAAGTCAAATCCAGAATACAACTTCTTAGCGTCATCCAAGCAACAGATGCTCACACCGGAGTTACCAATCTTGCCGTAAATGTCAGGTCTGCGATCCGGGTCATTGCCATATAGGGTAACGGAGTCAAAGGCCGTAGATAAACGCTTCGCCGGCATGTCAAGGCTCACATAGTGGAATCGACGGTTTGTGCGTTCCGGGCCACCTTCTCCCGCAAACATTCGAGTTGGGTCTTCCCCTTCTCTCTTGAATGGATAAATTCCAGATGTATATGGGAATTCGCCAGGCACATTCTCTTGGAGTACCCATCTGAGAATATCTCCCCAGCTTTTATATCTAGGAGTTACCACTTTAGGAATCTGGCTGTGTGAAAGAGATTCCGTGTGGGTTTTTACATTGATTTCCTTATCTCGAACCTTAAATGTATAGAGCTCATCCTCGTATCGCTGGCGTTTTTGCTCCCACCCCTGAAGGATTTCCCAATTGTGCGGATCTAAATCGAGCTTTACGGTTTCGAATTCTTCAGCAAGGCCTTTTACCAAGCGGTCCTTATCCTCAAGGTTGCTAGTCTTAATGGTTGAGATACTGCTCTCAAGTCCGTATAACTTATCGGCAACTTCAATTTGCTTAGCCACCCAATCATCATAAGATCGATTGTTCTCAGAAATCTCACTTAGATAGCGCGTGCGATTAGGTGGAATTACATAGACCTTCTCGCTCATTTCCTTCGTCATCGCAAATTCAGACGACAACTCCTTCACCTCTGTGCGCTCCACAATCGTATCCATGATGGCTCGATAGAGCTGGTTGGTTCCAGGGTCATTAAACTGCGAGGCAATCGTACCGAAGACCGGCATATCGTCAGGCTGTTTATCCCACAAGTTGTGGTTGCGTTGATATTGCTTTTTGACATCACGCAGGGCATCCAAAGCACCGCGTTTGTCAAACTTGTTGAGCGCGATGAGATCGGCAAAGTCGAGCATGTCAATTTTCTCCAACTGCGTTGCCGCTCCATATTCTGGCGTCATCACATACAGTGAAACATCCGAATGATCTAAAATCTCCGTGTCGCTCTGGCCGATGCCAGAAGTTTCGAGAATAATCAAATCGAACTGGGCCGCCTTCATCACTTGAACAGCCTCCGCCACGTGCTTGGAAAGGGCCAAATTACTCTGACGTGTGGCTAGAGAACGCATATAAACGCGCTCATGGTTAATCGCATTCATGCGAATTCGGTCGCCCAACAAGGCTCCTCCTGTTTTTCGCTTACTAGGGTCTACCGAAATAACAGCAATCTTTTTATCAGCGAAGTCCAGAATGAATCGACGAACCAACTCATCTACTAAGGAAGACTTACCTGCCCCTCCCGTTCCGGTAATTCCAAGCACGGGAATGTGGGTATTCTCCGCTCTTTTGTGAATCTCATCGAACGCCTTAGCGCTCTGTTCTGGAAAATTCTCAGCTGCGCTAATCAATCGAGCCAATGCCAATGGCTCTTGACTTTCCATTCTATCGAGCTCATCTTCCAACGTTTCACCTATGGCGTAATCCGACTTTTCGATAAGATCGTTGATCATGCCCTGAAGTCCCATCGAACGACCATCATCTGGATGGTAAATTCGCGTAATACCGTACTCGTGTAGTTCTTCAATCTCCTCCGGAAGAATAGTTCCTCCACCTCCACCAAAGATGCGGATATGACTAGCCCCCTTCTCCTTCAAAAGGTCGTACATGTACTTGAAGTACTCGGTGTGTCCGCCTTGGTAGGACGTCATTGCGATGGCATTGGCATCCTCTTGAATGGCCGTATTCACCACTTCTTCTACACTGCGGTCGTGACCCAAGTGAATCACCTCACAACCTGATGATTGCATGATTCGACGCATGATATTAATAGCGGCATCATGCCCATCGAAAAGAGAGGCGGCGGTTACTATACGGACTTTGTGTTTTGGCTTGTAGGGCTTAATCGATTCCATCTGTCGGATTTTCTGTAGCTGCGCAAAGATACACCTTGTTGGCCCTCCTCGAAAATCTGTGGACTATTCTAAACAATAAGTTGAAATACAGTAACAGGTAGTAGGATCACCACCTTCAGGATTAGCACAATTAGGTAGCTCATTTAGGCTGGAATGATTCCGAAACCTTCCAATCAACGGCTCTAAAAGACTAAGGAGCTTGAACCGTAATAGTCCCTGCCGAAATTCGATTGCTCTCGTGGCCCGCTCTATCCACAACCCATATTCTGTATGTCACCGTTTGAGAATTGCCACCATTGGTGATTACTGTGTTTGGTAGGGTGAGTTCCAATCGTTCGCGAATGGGAACTTCAGAACCTCCTGGAACGAGTTCTTGTATCCTAAATTCGTATGTCAAATCGATGCGCTCATCTCGAATGAAAAAGTTCTTGGCCTCTGGGTCATTTTCGCCAAGATCACCATCGCCATCTTCATAGGCCACCACAATATGAATGCTATCTTGAAGCTCAATCAACGTGGACGGACCAATGCTTACAAGTTCAATCTGTGGCGTTGCTTCAAAAGTTATATCCTCTGCACAACCCCAAATAAGGAGTGACGAAATGATGAAAGCTACATTTCTCATTGGACCACGAATGATGAGACGATTCGAAAATAGAATGGAGAGTTGTCATTTGGAAACTCTACAACCTGAGGATTATCGGTATCCTGCACGAAATATCTGAACCACACCGTATCTCAAGGTGTAAACTCGTTGGTATTAAAGTTGAGCCGATAAGCCACATCGAAATATGGACTCGCTTGCTTAGTTACGGCTGATGAGAAATTGAACTCGGCATAGGAGAATTTACCTTGATTAACCTGAAGCTGATTGAAATCTGTAGAATCATCTTCAACCAAGACGTACATGGTTACCGCTTGGTTGTTTGGCAGCACAATCGGAGATACCGCTCCATTGAGCCTAGTCGTATCAATGCGATTATTCTGAGCGTCAAACAGGGCAAACCCCTGAATGGTGGGAAGTTGGTTAGGGTATTTTGCCGGGATTCCATCAGCATCTCTGGCTCCATCGTTGATCCAATCGACCACCCATCCAATTTCCTCTGTTGTGAGCTGCGGCGCGTATAAAGGCATGCGGCCAATAACGTCATCGGTCGTAATCAACCGCTCCTACAACCATGAGGAATCGGCCTTATTTGGGTATACTCTAAATCGGAATCGCTCGTCTTCAGAATTCTTGGTTACCGGATGATACACCATGGTTTGATAAGATGATTCAACGGTGCGAAAATCCGGCTCGAAAGAACCATCATGACAGGTGGGGTTTGCAAACTTAACGGCGAAAATATATCGATGTAATCCAGCAATGGTTCTTGGGTCAATGGTATCGCCATCTTCAATATTGTCAGAAGCATCACCAAAAGGATTAGGTGTAGGGTCTTCTTCCACACTGCACATGCTGGTCATCATGAGCATCAGAACGGAGAAAAAATATAGAATTAACCTTCTCATGCGTAAATCTCTTGAAGGACTCTACCTGGCAAAATACCGTTGGAGTCTGGCAAAAAACCAAGAGCATCGGCAATGGTAGGCACAATATCGATACTCTGTCCCGTATCTTGATTCACCACTTTGTTCTGTTCAACAACCCCTGCTGGCCCCAAGGCCAGACAGAATATTTCTCTCGATACCGCATCGTCCGTTGTATGATCGATGGCGGCCCTTCAGTTTACGTCTACTATGGTATTTGGATTAGCATTCCTACCAATTTCTGGGGCTACGATCAGCAACGTATCATTCGCCAATCCAGGTGTATTCTGTATGGTATTCCAAAGATGCGTCACGGCCCCGTCCGCCCGCCGCAGGTTATTGCAATACTCGGTGAAGTTGGTATGGGCTACGTCAACGCCGAACATATTCACCACCGTCAATTCGGGTTTAAACTCTTGAAGGACCTGTTCCGCGTAAAATATATTCCGCATATCTCCATTCATTCCACTAAGAATGCTCCATGGGTTGTTATGCTGGCCGCATTGAGCTTCCTGAATCATTCTATTGATGAATGCTTGAATTTGCTCTCTTCCTTGAGAAGAATTCTCCACACCAGCAGCGGAATTAAAAGACATATCAAATTGCGCATTTGAAAAATTGCGCAGCTTGTCGAGTTCTTCCGCTACATCGGGATCAATCGTATAATTATCACCCAGGGTATTGAGACCATCTGAAGAGAACAGTGCAGTCGGTGCAATCTGATTGGCTGCATACTTCGCCCCGTAGCTCGGGTGCGTGCTGTAGCTCAGCAAAGGATACAGATTATTAGTATGTGAAATCCACCATGCATTCGTCGCCGAGGCCGAAAAATTGTTGTGCTTCCTGTACAGTTCAAAAATGGTAGGTATCTCTGGTGCAGCGCGTAAGTTGAGCGCCGTAGTGGTGTGCTGCCCAGTGATGGCCGTTGTATGACCGTTATAAAGTCCCGTTGGGCCATCAGAAAATCTAAACTCTCTGAATAGCGTACCCGCTGTTTGAAGCGGAGAGGCAACTGGTGATGAAGGTAATACTGACATTGATCCAGCAATGTCAGAGGTTATGGACTCACTCCCACTTAACATATTAGGCATGAGATTACCGTCGGCTTTTTGAACGCTCTCCCAATTGCGAACCCCACCTGCGAATAAGTAAAACACAACATGATTCACCTTGCGCGACCCGGTTGCCGCGAAGAGTATGCCGCTTGGCAATATGTATGGAGCGCCCAGCACGCCAACCGAGGTTAATCCTACCTTTTTGATAAAGTCTCTTCTCTTCATAATCAGTAGAATTTGTATTCGTCGCTCGTTAACAATACAAAGGCCAAATGCTTTACTTCTAAGTCGGGGTTATCCGCGATCCAATTTTGATAGTACCAGACTTCCATCTCTCCGGGAGGGCGCGAAAGATATCGGGCAAACAAGGTTTCGATAACCTCCGTCGGATTATTTACTAGCTCAGTATTGGCGGGAAGATCTGCAGATGGGTCATTCAAGAATCGCCAAGTGAAACGGTTGATGATCACTTGCTTATCACCTAATGAGTTATAGGTATTGGCCAGCATTTGGAGCTCATTTTGTGAAATGGCACGTCCAAATACATCGCTAAACATAATGCTAATTAACTGTAAATCTGATTTTTGTCGCGACTTGCTTACACCGTTTGAATTTACCGTAACTGGGTTCACCTCGTACTCGTTGACTTCCACTTTGTTGCAGGCCACGGAAATGAATCCGGCGAGTGCTATGTATATTATCTTTTTCATTGGAAAAAGAAATCATCCGTTGATAATACGCGAATTTGGAGCTCTATGAAGTTTCGGTCTAATGCAAAACGCATCATTTCTGTTTGCATTTCAGAAGAAGAGGGTTCGCGGAATAAATAATTCAGATAGGCATACCTAATCTGCCCTTCTGCATATCCATCGGAGTTAAAGAAGATGTTGATGAAATCTTGTTTTCCCTCACCGGATTGAAGAAACAATACATCCCTGAAACCATCAACCATATTCTTACTTGCATCCAAGTCATACTGTGTTGGATATCGATATAAAAAGTGATCAAATACAGATACCACGAAGTTCTCCGCACCCATATTGATGTCATCATAAATCAGATTATCTACCGAGTATTTGTGTACATCCAGATTGGAATAGGACGATGCATATAGGCTGTCCGGAACGTACAATATTCGATAAAGGTCATCGATCTCCTCTTGGATGAGCTGTTGCTGAAGGGGCGGCAAACCGGGTAGCGTCAGTTCAAGTGCAAGAATCGCCTCGGCAATTTGCAAGGTATCTACGCTTTCCAGCAACTCAGATCGAATATCGTCCCAGCGTTTCACAGAAGCTGCTCGGTTACTCACCACACTGCTTAACCATAGATATCGGAGTGTTGAGTCTCGAGGATCCTCATCAATAATTACCCTACCCGCACTGTGCTCGGCAGAGTCGGGCTTTCTTCCGAGAAGTGTTATGTACGATCTTTCGATGTATTGATCTCGTTGCTCAAAGGAATCGGTCGGATCATCAGGAGCATTATTATTGGATACGGTATTGAGCACATCGCGCTCGCAACTCAGAAGTACGGCGCACAGACCTACCAGAATGAGGAGAGGATATGAGGTTTTGTTTTAAGCATAGGTTCTCATAACGCGTTGAAAGTACATCTCTATCCGCAAAATAAATGGAGTCAATTGCTCACTTACAGATATTTACGAAGTTCATCCAGCGACCTAATTTCGGCTGATACTTTGTCTGAATGACTATTTCCGTGTGGGTTAAAATATACCTGATGCATACCCACTTTTCTCGCCCCACGAATGTCAGCATCCAAGTTGTCACCAATCATCACCGATCTATTCCTTTTAGCTCCAGTCGAATTCAAAGCATGCATAAAGATCTTCGGATCAGGTTTATTAACCCCCACTTCCTCAGATGTGATGACCGTTTGGAAGAAAGGTTTCAGTCCCGAGTTGGTCAACTTGATATCCTGCACTTCACTGAAGCCATTCGTGATAATGTGCATATCATACTTCTCCCTTAGTTCTCCGAGCACATTTATGGCATGAGGAAACAATCCCGTTTTAAAAGGAGATCGTTTGATGTACTCTACTTCCAACTGATGGGCTACTTCCGGATGATCGACCTCAAATCGCTTGAGCGAATCGCTGAACCGGGTTGAACGCAAAGTGGCTTTATCAATGACTCCCGCGCGATACTGCGCCCATTTTTCATCGTTGACTTGCTCATAAACTGCAATGAAGTCATTCATGTCCTTTACTCCGTGAACATCGAGTTTAAGATCATGGAAGAGTTCCTTTAACGTGGCGCGACTATTCGATTGAAAATCCCAAAGGGTGTGGTCTAAATCGAAAAAGAGGTGGGTGATTTCACGCATGTATCAAAGGTCGGGATTATGTATCACTTTTCTCAAAGAAGCTCTCTGGAAATCCGAGCAGATAAACCTGATCACTGGATCGTGTGATGGCAGTGTATAGCCATCGAAGATACTCCAGATCAGTCGTCCCATCAGATAACCAAGGATGTTCAATGAATACGTGCTTCCATTGCCCCCCTTGTGCTTTGTGACCCGTAACGGCATAGGAAAACTTCACCTGCAGAGCGTTCAAGAATGGATCGTTCTTCACTTTTTCCATTCGTTTGGCCTTTGTAGGGATGTCCGCATAATCTTCCCATACCCCTTGAAACAGCCGTTCATAAGCTTCACGGTTCAAGGATGGCCCTTCCAAATCGAGAACATCCAACATAAGCTTTGCTTCGAAGTCTTCTTCATCGGGATAATCAGGTAAACGCAAGGTGGCATCCACGAAGGTCAGCCCATGGATACTCATTTCATTTCTGATTTGGAGTACTTCAGCAACATCTCCATTTGCTATAAAACCAGCCTTATGTGAATTGGGCAACCAGAAGTAGTTGTTCTTCACAACCATCAGATAATCACCTGAAGCAATTTTATCCTCTCGCCAATGGACTCGAGAACGTATTTGCCTATTGTACAGGTTGGCTCTCTTATTTGAGCGTGTAATCACAACCACCTCGTCAACACCGTCATTATTTGCCGTGTTGAGTGCTTCTTCTATCATATATCCGTCGTACAATCGATGGACATCCGCGTTGTTTTGCAAAATCACTTTATCCGGATTTTCTTCCTGCAAGGATCGCAAAACAGTGGCGTTGCGAAGAACGCCAGATTTTTCTGATTGGCGCATTACCTCTCTTAAAAGCGCTTGATGCACTTCTCGGCCATACCCTTCAAGTGTAGCTTTATCGAGAGCTGGACTCCGATCATAGTGAACCGGTGGCAGCTGGGCTTTATCGCCAATAAACATCAGCTTATTCCCTGACCCGAGTCCCACGAACTCAATTAAATCTTCGAGTAAAGAAGACCTCGACAAGCCCGAGTCGATTGATGCGTCAGAAATCATGGAAGCCTCATCAACTACGAATAAGGTGTTTACCGCTCTGTTGGGTCGAATGGTAAATGCCATTCCTCCGCCGGGCATCCGACGCGGAATGTAAATAGCCTTGTGAATCGTGAAAGCTCTGGTGGACGCGTATTGCGCCATAACTTTTGCAGCCCTTCCAGTGGGAGCCAACAATACCACCTTGAGGTTTAAACTTGGTAATGCCTTCACCAAGGAGCGGATAATGGTGGTTTTACCCGTACCCGCATAACCCTGAAGTACAAAGGTGGCTTCCTTTCTTGGGTCTACTAAAAAATCTGCAATACTCGCCAACGCCACACGCTGGTCATGCGTTGGATTAAATGGAAAGTGACACAAAAGTGCATCTACTATTTCACGGGTGGTTGAGTCCATTATCTACTGTGTGAAATTAAGTAGCAATGGACGGTTTCAACAACTTTCGGCGTTGAAAAAAAATTGTAGTTTTGTCTGCGTTCGACAAACATTCTTATAACAAGACAATGAACAAGAATAGCACCCTTATTCTTAGAGCGGGCCTCCTATTAATTGCCGCATTTTTGGTATTTAAGATTTACCGCGTGGTAATGGAGCCGATCGAATTCGAACGAATTAAGAACGAGCGTTACGCGGAAGTAATTGATCGTTTGGAAGATATTCGTGATGCCCAGAAACTTTACAAGCAACAGTATCTTCAGTACGAAGATAACCTAACCGACCTCATTGGCTTTATAGACACAGGGTACGTGGATATCGTTGAGAGAAAGGATTCTTCATTCATGTATTACAACGAACTCTATCGCCAGGACATGATGAAGGACACCACTATTTACCGCGTAATCGGACGCGAATCAGTGCGTGATCGTTTATTCTCAGATACATACGATGCTGAGCGCCTTCGCTACATCCCTTATTCCGAAGAGGAGTTTTGGATGGATGCCACAACTATCAATAAAAACGGAGTTACCGTAGCTGTTTTCCAAGCAGCAGCCGAGAAAGAAGATTTCTTTGGTGACCTGATTGAAAAAGGACAGTACAGTTACTTCATTGATAAGGTGCAAGATAATTTGGCTGTTGGATCGCTTACAGAACCTACCTTGAGTGGTAACTGGAAATAATAGCATTATCACAAAGGGCGAGTTTATCGACGACGCCCTGGAGCAACTTAATCCCCAAGAGGGTATATTGTCCATCTTCCACAAGGAAGGTGGACTTTCTTTTTCCGTGGCGAATCGAAAGACGGGGAGACTCCTACTCATAGCAGATTACAAGCTTGACAATCGTCCAGAGGCTGGGGTCGAATTGCTCCAGCAGTTCAACGAGCCTTTTGGAGCCTATCACGTAGGTTGGGACAGTTCAAAATGGACTTGGGTGCCCCTAGAGCTGTTCTCAGCAGATGATTTACCGACATTGAGTGAAACGCTGTTAGGTACGCGCCAAACTACTTACACCACTGTACCTTCGGCCAATGCGGTATTGATTCACGAATTAGCACCACCGATAATCGAAAGATTACAAGACGCCTTGGAAGAGTACTCTGCGTTTCCCCAACCGGCAGCAGAGGCTATCAGCCTACTGAATCATTGGAAAAATCGACCAGGTCAACACATGTACGTTTTCGTCGACTTAAATAAAGTACATGTGTTAGCCATCTCAAATGGGAAGATTCAACTCCACAACGCTTTTGAGGCTAAAACTGTGGAAGATCAGTTGTATTTCGTCCTTTATGCTTACGAACAACTCAACTTCAACCCTGATGAGGTTCCACTTAAACTCTCTGGACATCTTTTGGAAAAGGACGAACTATGGAAGGCCTATGCCAAGTACATTCGCAATGTTGAATGGATGGAAAACATTAACCCTATCCACGGTTCACATGCTATTCCAGAGCGTCAGATACATCTCTTCTCTCCATTAATCCAACTTCATTTATGCGGATAATAAGCGGAAAGCACAAGGGAAAGAGGATTGTAGCTCCGACAAAGCTGCCAGTAAGGCCTACTACCGACTATGGGAAAGAAAGCTTGTTCAACATTTTGATGAACTGGTTTGATTTGGGTGAGGTGGACGTTCTGGACCTCTTTTCGGGAACGGGGAATCTTACATATGAATTTGGTTCTCGCGGTGCTCAGAAACTCATTGCCGTTGATATACACAATGGTTGCGTGCGTTTTATTGAGAAGACATTGACCATATTGGGTTACGACCAAGCGCGAGTATTGAAAGGTGATGCCTTAAAATACACCGAGCGTACTTTGGATAAATTCGACATCATCGTGGCAGATCCACCCTATGATTGGGACGGCCACGAGGCCTTAATCAATAATGTACTCTCCAAGGGTCTCCTTAAAAAAGACGGAGTATTTGTGCTCGAACACGGTCCGGAAAATGATTTTTCAGAACACCCTGATGTGTTCCAAACTAGGAAGTACGGCAGTGTGAACTTCGCTTTTTTCTCCCTGGAAAAAGACGATTAAACTGCGTTTTCCGCAAGCCAACTGGTCAGTGCGCGAATAGCGCGACCTCGGTGACTATTCTCATTCTTTTCGGCACGCGACATTTCAGCATAGCTTCGGCGATCATCCTCCGGTGCGAAAATGGGGTCATACCCAAAGCCTTCGTCGCCGGTCTCTTCCAACAAAATTCGTCCTTTAGCAACTCCATCAAAGGTGTGCACTTTACCCTTTAAGATGAGGCAGATTGATGTGCGGAATTGAGCCGCCCTATTCTCCACTCCTTCCAACTCTGAGAGTACCCGTTGCATGTTGTCTTTTGCTTGTTTACCTAGCCCCGCGTATCGAGCTGAGTAAACACCGGGTGCACCGTTCAACGCTTCTATTTCTAAGCCTGTATCATCAGCAAAGCAATTGACTCCATACGTTCTTGCAATAAATTCGGCTTTCTGCTTCGCATTCCCTTCCAAAGTAGAAGAAGTGTCCTCTAGCTCTGCTGTATGGCCCAAATCAGCAAGGGATCTAAGTTTTATTCCTTCAGGCATGAGCTCTTGAACCTCTTTAAGCTTATTGATATTCTGTGTGGCAAATACTAATTCCATGGCGATGGGAAAGGCGTTTTTGTATGTATGAGTATCCAAAGTTACCACTCACCTACCCAATATTACCACTCACCGGATTTTATATAAAAGGAGTTCAGACCTCTTTGCACATTTGAACCATCAATGAGTTGAAACCGAAATCGAGAAACCATGAAAAACGCAATCTTACTTCTAGCTCTAACAGTCTTCAGTCTAAGTGCATTTGCAAATAAAATTGAACAATCAGCTCCACCACTACCTGCTTCGGCACCGGCAGCTGTGAAATTGATCCAATGGAAAACAAACTACGTGGACCACTTATCGACAGCCGGCCACTTGGCCGCAAAGTCTTCGATAACAATAGGACGACGCGGTTTTAAATATTCATTTAGAAAAGTAGCTTTGTCTTACTCCTTCACTCGAGGAATCGGTTGAAGCTCGAAACCCATAACTTCTATTTACACAGGATTAGTGTTTCTGAATTTACGTCAAATTCCCTATGCTCTTGGGCCCATCATTTTCGCCTGCTCATTCGCTATTCCAAGTGACACGCTGTCCGCTGATGAATTAGCTGTACTCGGGATATTGGGTTGGATGTTGATTTGGTGGGTATCTGAAGTGGTGAACTTAGCCGTGACCGCTCTGCTTCCCATCTTACTTTTGCCATTGTGCGGCATTTTACCCATCAAGGAAGTAACCGCCCTTTACGGTCATCATTTGATCTTTCTCTTCTTCGGAGGATTTGTACTTGCCTTAGCCATCGAAAAATGGAACCTGCATCAGCGCATTGCTCTTTATATCATTCGGAAAGTAGGCTCTTCACCCATGCGGATATTGTTGGGATTCATGCTGGCCACCTCTTTCCTCAGTGCTTGGATATCGAATACAGCCACCACGGTAATGATGCTTCCCATGGCTATGAGTGTTCTCAAACTCTTAGAGAACGCGGGATTCAAGAACAAGAAAGTAAGTATTTCAATTCTGATTGGTGTGGCCTGGGCAGCAAACATAGGGGGCATTTCTACTTTGATTGGCACTCCACCAAACGTAGTTTTCACCAGCTTCTATGAGGAAAACTACGGTCATATGGTGAACTTCTCAGAGTGGATTAAAATCGGCTTACCTGTAGCCGTTACGCTCTTCCTTATTGCTTATTGGGTTCTTGCCATTCGTTTGAGAAAGGTACAGTTCTCGAAGAGTGAGGTGGAAACATATTTTGAGAAAGAGTGGAGCAAACTCGGCCCAATGAGCGCCCCTGAACGCCGAGTGGCCATTGTTTTTACGAGTACGGCTTTGTTGTGGATCTTTAGACCGCAAATTGTGCAAATCTTAAACGTAGCAGAATTCACGGATACGAGTGTGGCTATTCTTTCCGCACTATCACTCTTCGTGGTTCCGGCGAATTCCAAGCGTGCCTTGTTGAAGTGGAAGGATACGAAAAAACTGGCTTGGGGGATATTGATACTCTTTGGCGGAGGACTGGCCCTGGCGGCCGCAATGAATCAATCCGGCTTGTTAACTCATCTCACGGATCTATTTGAATCCTCAAACGGGCTTCACCTCTACCTTTGGATTTTGGCCATGGCGGCACTTGGAATATGGGCGACTGAGGTCATGAGTAACATGGCGCTGGTAGCGGCGATGATGCCGATAGTAGCGGCCATCTCGGCAGCATCGGGAATTCCATTTTTCACCTTAGCTCTTCCACTTACTTTGGGATCAAGTTGTGCGTTTATGTTACCAATGGCCACACCGCCCAACGCCATTGTCTTTGGCAGCGGACAACTAAAAATCATTGATATGGTCCGCAGGGGGTTGACCATGAACATTTTAGCCACCCTTGTTATTTCCGTGGTTGTTTACATGCTGTCCATTGCAGGCCTTCTCAGTCTACATGGGTGAGATCACACTGTGCTTCTCCTCTGCTAGCTTGGATGGAACAGAGGCTAGAACAGCAGTCATCAGCTTCTCCACCACTCCAATCTTCAGCTGTGTCCTACTGTAAACCACGCTCATTTCTCGCGTAGGTCGAGGTTCAGCAATCGGCTTCACCATCTCTTGCAAATTCTCAGGTAAGTCAAGCGCTGTCAAATAAGGGATGAGCGTCATTCCATAGCCTTGTTGAGACAAACGAATGAGTGTGTCAAAATTTCCACTCTCTAAGCGAACGGATTTGTGCTCGCGTTCCTCATTCTTGTCGCATAAATTCAAAACACTACTCCTGAAGCAATGGCCCTCGTTTAGGAGTAAAATATCATTTATGTCGAGTTCGGAATTCGTGATGAAACTCTCTTTACCGAGGCGATGATCTTTCGGAATGAATGCCATGAATGGCTCATAGTACAATGGACGCTCTATGATACCACGTTCATCCAACGGTGTCGCTAGAATACCTGCATCCAATTGGTCTTTTCGCAATCGTTCAATGATTACGTCGGTCTGGAGTTCCTCAACAACGAACTGCACATCGGGCAATGCCTTTCTCAAATTGGGAAGAATCCTCGGGATAAGTGCTGGGGCCGCCGTTGGAATAACTCCTAGGTAGAATTCCCCACCGTAATTGCCCATGGCCTCCTGTGTCAACTGTTCAATTCGGCCCATCTCGTGAAGCACTACTCGGGCTTGCTCAATGATTCTCTTGCCTATTTCAGTAGGCGTAACCGGTTGTTTTGAACGATCAAACACGAGTACTCCAAGCTCCTCTTCAAGTTTGTGGACTTGCATACTGAGCGTGGGTTGCGTAACGTGACAAGCTTCCGCCGCACGGGCAAAATGTCGGTGATTATCAAGCTCTACGATGTAGTGCAGTTGAACGGTAGTCATGGCTCCTTTTCAAGGTTAAATAGTCTCATCTATTGGGTTACTCAAAGCTATTGATATTATCAATGACTTCCTATTTAAACCAACGCAATGGTATCGGGAGACGATTTATCTTGAGGAGGTGATAGTTCTTTTGCACGGCACCAAATCCGGAGTAAAATTGTTTGAGACCAGGTGTATTGCTGCCCTCAAAATCAAACATGCGTCCGTTCTCGGCGCACAGGGTTAGGAATTCGTTAATCGCGAAGCTCATGGCGCTTGTTTCTCTTCCGAATTCATCTGTGGCAGAGAATAGCAAGGTTGATCGCCCTTTGTACTCCATGACGAACATCCCTGCCACTGTAGAGTTCCGCTCGTCTTGCACTGTCCAAACAAATCCCCTACGCTTGTGAATCAGCACATGCATCAAGTGGAGCATAGTGATGTAAAAGGATTCAGAAACTGAATACCGTTTGCCTTGATTCGCTCTGAACATTCGGATCAACACTTCAGGCGGGTCATGCTCAAACACTTTGAAGTTCTGCTTCGCACTTTTCTTAATATTCCTCTTCGTTTGTGAGGAAAAGCTTTCATACAAGCTCTCATATGAACGATTCAGGTCGAGTATGAGGTTTACATTCTCTTCTACCGACCAGCTCGAAGGTACCTCATCCACCGAATTGCTGGCATTGGTGTAGAGTTCGATATACTTAAAGTGGGAAGGAATATGAGCAATAAACTGTTCGAGAAGCGCAGGATTATCTGAATCTTTACCCGACAAGCCCTGCTGCTGAACTCCGAATGGCCGGAAAATATAAGACTGACCGTATTTCGTGCGATGGGATAATGGCATCACGGCTTCGTAGTCGCCTTTCACCAAAGCATCCCACTCTACTCCTAAGGTGTCTAAATACCAAGACGTATTATATATCAACCCATTGGGATCTTCTTGGATACAACGATCCCATTTACCCGTATCTACTTCCTTCCCAGGAATAAATTGAATAGAGGAATTCGTCATGATGTGGCGTATTTCAAGAGTTCAGAGAACACTTTGTTCCATCCGCGCCACTCGGGCTCGTACTCAGAAAATATACGGTTGTGCCATACGCTGATCAATTGTCCATCAACAGCTTTAACCGCATCCACGATGGGTAGCAATCGTTCAAGGGCATCTGACGCTGTTATCTCTTGATAGTAAATCAATGTCCCATCCATCATTGCAAAAGGATGCATCATCAGGTCCAATTGCACTTCAAGCTCCAAGTCATAAAATGGGTAAGGTGTACATATAGAAGCTCTGAATCCCAATTCACTGGCATAACCCATGGTATAATCTTCCTTGATGCCAAAATCCACTAGCTGACGAAAGGTTCCTGGCATCTGCATCTTGAGGAAGTGCTGGCGGCTTCTAGTAACCGGATACCTCAACGCCTCTTCCAATCCACGGATCTCTTTTTCAATGACTCTCGGGTTTCTGTGACTTCCATAACTAGGATGGATACCTACGGAAACGAAGTCATTAATGGCCCGAACTGATTCATGCAATCGTCGGCTATACATGGGTAGGTTTCTATCAAACTCTCCAAACTCCGCAAAAAGGATAAAATAAATCGCCTCTACCCCGTACTCAGTCATCAGTTCCCGCTGAAAGGCAAAAGTGTCATAGGGATCCTGCATCAAACCTGTAATAGCTTTGAATCTCCGAAAGGCATTGACCAAATTAAATTGTGCAAAGTCCTTCGCGAATCCGCCTATCGTTCGGAACCCTTCTTTCCCTTTATAGGCATATAGATTATCCACATCTACCGTACTCTTGAACGAATAAGTGGTTCCTGGCAATTCCCATCTTGGATCCGATGCTAGCAATACATCCTTCAACCTTAATGCCCAATGATTAACTACTGGTATTTGAAGAAAACCATGTTGATAAGCCAAGCTCTCTTCTGGCATATATCGATCGTGATGATCTCTGCGGTGAGGTAGATACTCTTCATACCTCGATACCAAGTAAAACGCAGCTGCAAAAACATCAAACGGAATCGAGCTCTGGCTGGAAGTGGGAAAGAAAAACGGTATTCCTTCTTCGTCCTTCGATACGTGAATATCCTGCTCAGCAATATCGGACTCAAAGAGTAATTCGGCATTGTAGATATTGAGAACTCCATCCAGTTGTTCTCTACCATAAATAAACTTCGGCCCTTCATAAGACTCAAAAGCCTCCCAGTTGTCCACAACCTTCACGCCTACACCATTTAAGGCATGACGAATCAACAATTGAATGGCATACTGAACCCGCGGGGTAATCCGATTGACGTATACGCGCATATTGCGAAGATGCTAAATATCTACTGAGCTATCCCTCAAGCATTCATAAAATAACCGACTCAGAACGAGGTCGGCTTTCAACTGAGAACGCCTAAAGGCAGGGAATCCACATAGAAATGCCCCTTGCAATTCCGGTTTCACAAATAAGTGCTGCTGATGTATGGCAATCCAAGGAACGAGTTGCTCTTTAGAACGCGGCGGATTTTGTCTCCATTTCCGAAGGAGCTTTGACTCTTCAGCATGCTCATTATTCCCTCCTTCGAGGTGTTCAACGCTAGTTAAATAGCGCTCTACTTCTTTTAAGGCTCGACGAAAAGCCACCTGATCAATGCGTTTGCAATAAGATTTAAAGAAAATCCACTTGTTCAGCTCGGCCAGGCGAATCGACCAAATACCATTTGGACGTTCGTGCAATCTATTTACTCTTTCCAATGGCTCAATATCATTTTAACCATCAGTTCCGCACTCCTACCATCTCCATACAATGGAGGAAATTCAGTAGGTGGGTTCTCCATCCACATTTTTACAGTGGCCACCAAGTCAGCCGTATTGGCATCTACACACTTTGCACAGTTCACTTCTAACATCTCCACCCATTCGGTTTCAGGGCGTGGAATAATCACTGGCTTGTTAAAGAAGTATGCTTCCTTCTGCACGCCTCCTGAATCGGTAATAACCAAAGAGGCCTTCTGTATACTCTGAATTAAGCTCGTGTATGCCATGGGATCCACCAATTGGCATCCTGACTTCTCTAACTTACTCCACCATTCAGAACCCATTTTCTTTTGGGTCCGCGGGTGGACAGGAAAAAGAACTTTGAACTCTCGACTCAACTCTTGAATTCCGGTTAGAATGGAGGTTAATCGAGCTGGGTCGTCGGTATTAAAGTTTCGGTGAAGCGTAAATAAAATGAATGCATTTTCCGGACTTGATTCGAAGTCTGAGGCAAACCTTTTAGCCACGTCGAACATGATATCCCCAGTCCGGATCACAGCGGGAGAGTCAATGCTGGGAAATTCATCGCTATGCTCAATTCCCTCGGCATGCAGCGCATCGATAGCGGACTGCGTTGGGCAGAAGAGCCAAGTACTTACATGATCGGTGAGCTTCCTGTTGAGCTCCTCGGGCATACTTGAGTTATACGATCGCAATCCAGCCTCAACGTGCGCTACGGGAATTCCGAGTTTTGCGGCTGCTAGAGCACCTGCAAGGGTCGTATTGGTATCTCCAAACACCACAACTGCATCTGGATTCTCTTTCTGTAGGACTCCTTCAAAGCCTCTCAAAATAAACCCAGTTTGTTCTCCATGCGAAGACGAACCGGCACCCAGGTAGTACTTCGGTGGTGTAATCCCAAGTTCAGAGAAGAATACATCCGACATGTTCTCATCGTAGTGCTGACCACTGTGAACTAAGATCTCCTCTACATTAGAGTAGTTCCGAAGAGCGTATGAAAATGCCGATGCCTTAATAAACTGCGGGCGAGCTCCCACAAGGGTTACAATCTTCCGATTCATGTATGTTCTTGCTTAGGTCGCTAAATTTCAAACCAATCGTTATCTGCAAAGCTAACATAATCATTAGGGGAAAGAATGATATGATCGAGGATATGAATATCCATAATCCTTCCAGCCTCCACGGCACGCTTTGTCAGTTTCAAATCTGATTCACTGGGTTTCAAATTTCCACTGGGATGATTGTGCGCAAGAACCACGGAGGTAGCATGCACTGAAAGCGCTTTTCTGAATAAAATACGCATGTCTGTTACCGTGCTGGTCATTCCTCCCTGTGCGAGGCGCTCCTTACAAAGTATGCGGTGGGCATTGCTCAGATAAGCCACCCAGAATTCTTCATGCATTAAATCAGATAAGACGGGTGCGAAATGCTCATAGGCATCCCGTGAATGACGAATGAGCGGTAACTTCTTTGTGGACTCCAAGGGAAATCTTCGGCCTAATTCAAAGGCACTCTGAATCCTGATGGCTTTCGCTTGACCAACTCCAGCGATGCCACAGATATCATCAATAGACCACCTAGCCAATTCACGTAAGCCGCCCGACTTAAGCAGTAATTCTCTTGAAAGACTAAGGGCGGATTTCGAGCGCATACCACTACCAATGAGAATAGCGAGTAGTTCTGTATCACTCAGAACAGTACGACCAAGCTTTATAAGTCGCTCACGTGGCCTTTCATCCTCTTCAAGCTCGTGGATAAGGTGCTCGCGTTCTACATACTCGTCTTTACTCATACTGCTAATATCAGATGTCAGCACGGGTTACCCGTAAGGTAATTGGATACAAACGACTGAATGAGCAGAAAATATTTGGGCAAAAAAAAACCGTCTGCCAGAAGAAGCAGACGGTTTTTCAATTCTTTCGCTCGTAAGACTTACAAGGCGTTCACATATTTCGTTAGGCTCGACTTCAAGTTAGCCGCCTTGTTCTTGTGAATGATGTTGCGCTTCGCCAAACGGTCGATCATAGAAATTACACTTGGCAACTTCGCCGAAGCATCCTTCTTGTCTTCGTTGGTGCGAAGGCGACGAATCGCGTTACGCGTTGTTTTGTGATAATATGCGTTGTGTACACGACGCTTAGCCGTTTGACGCATACGCTTTAAAGCAGACTTGTGATTAGCCATAATTTATTCCTTCAGTTTTAAAAAACTTCGTGACCCGTACGGGATTCGAACCCGTGATCTTCGCCGTGAAAGGGCGATGTCCTGGACCGCTAGACGAACGGGCCAAAATGTAAAAAACACTTTGTTTGTGTCGTTTGCGGGTGCAAAGGTAACATGGTTTTTTAAACCCACAACACCTTCATCAATATTTTTTCTACCCCTTCGGGTTTATTTCAGATTTAAATTTGAAGCCCAAACTTTTCGAAGTGCTATTGCGCAAATCACTACTCATCATTTGGATTTGCTGCACGGTAATTCTTCGCTGGGAGTTGAAATCAGGTGTAGTTAAATCAAAATCAAGCGCATAGATGATGGCCATTTCCACCATTTCGCGGATGCGCTCATCGCTCAGGACGTCGCCAGCTAGGTTATTGAACTCGTAACCAAATTGACGCTTTCCTTCCACGAAGAAGTGATCATCTTTATTAATGAACACCCTACCTATTAAATGTCCTATATCTCCTAGCCGATTATAGCGCAAACTATCAGACAGGAAATTGAACATGTTAATCATGCCAAAGTAGGCTCGCATTGGATCTTCTCTTACATACCCCTTTTTCCAGATTCCATGGGTTTTTTCAAAAGTAAACACATTAGTATGCATCTGGAAAATGATGACGTCACCAGAGAATCGGATTTCCGCCTCGTGTTCACCTCGGTCGTGAAATTCCACAACCACGGACTCGTCTACGTTGCAAATCGCATCATTCAGTGCTTGCGCCACTTGTTCGAGTTGCTCCTTGAATCGTAGGAACATATCTGTAGTGCGCCTAAAGACCAACTGCTTTGTGCTCGACTTCGAGCTAAGAAGATCGATAATCCGCGGATTACAATGTGGTTTGGACATGCTTAGTAGGCTTTAGCGAAAAGCACCCTTCGCTTTGAAGGTGCTCCGCTAAAGATACATTTTCCTTCTTCCTCTTTTGCATCCAATGGAATACAGCGGATAGTAGCCTTACAAGCGTCTTTAATCTTATCTTCCGTTTCAGCTGTCCCATCCCAATGGGCGGATACAAAGCCTCCTTCTCCTTCAATTCGAGCCACAAAGTCTTCCCATGTGTCCACCTCAACGGTGTTCTCTTCACGAAACGCAAAGGCCTTATTGTAGAGTCTCTCCTGGATCTCATCCATCAATGCTACCACGGTAGACTTGACATCTTCAACCTTAACGAACTGCTTCTCAAGAGTATCCCTGCGCGCCAATTCAACCGTTCCGTTTTCCAAATCCTTTGGTCCGATTGCCAATCTCACAGGCACTCCTTTCAACTCGTACTCATTAAACTTCCAACCTGGCTTGTAGGTGTCGCGGTCATCATATTTCACGGTAATGCCAGCATTTCGCAATTCTTCGGTTAGCTTGTTAGCCACTTCACTGATTTGAGCGAGTTGTTCATCTCCTTTGTGAATCGGAACAATCACCACTTGAATCGGAGCGAGTTTCGGAGGCAGTACCAACCCCTTATCATCTGAGTGAGTCATAATTAGAGCCCCCATTAAACGGGTAGAAACTCCCCAGCTGGTTGCCCAAACATGTTCAAGCTTCCCATCCTTTGATTGAAACTTAACGTCGAATGCCTTAGCGAAATTCTGACCCAAAAAGTGGCTCGTGCCGGCTTGAAGCGCCTTACCATCCTGCATGAGTGCCTCAATACAGTATGTTTCTAGGGCTCCTGCAAATCTCTCATTCTCCGACTTCACCCCTCGAATCACTGGAATGGCCATATGCTTATCTACAAAGTCTCCATATAGGTGCAAGATTAACTCTGCCTCTTCAATGGCCTCTTCCTTTGTAGCATGCGCCGTATGCCCCTCTTGCCAAAGGAATTCAGCTGTGCGCAAAAACAGCCGCGTTCTCATTTCCCACCGAACCACATTAGCCCATTGATTGATTTTCAGGGGAAGATTTCTGTAGCTCTGTATCCAGTTCTTAAACGTATCCCAAATAATAGTCTCTGACGTCGGGCGAACAATCAATTCCTCTTCGAGCTTCGCATCTTCATCCACAACTACACCATTCCCATTTGGATCATTCTTCAATCGGTAGTGTGTTACCACCGCACATTCTTTGGCAAAACCTTCTACGTGATCCGCTTCCTTGCTGAAATATGATTTCGGGATAAAAAGCGGGAAATACGCGTTCTCGTGTCCCGTCTCCTTGAAACGGCGATCTAACTCTGCCTGGATCTTTTCCCATATGGCATAACCATATGGCTTGATCACCATGCAGCCGCGTACACCGGAATTTTCAGCTAAATCAGCCTTAATGACCAATTCGTTGTACCACTTTGCGTAATCTTCGCTTCTCGAAGTAAGCCCCTTCGCCATGACCTCTATCTTTGGTATGAAATTTGTATCTTTAGGAAGTGCGAAGTTATAAAAGAAAAAGCATCAAGAGGTATGAGTTATAGAGTAGCACACCCCCTATTTTTATCGACGAGCGTTTCGCTTGTAGTACTACTATCCAGTTGCTCTACTTCAAACGAAATAGTTTCCAATTTTTACGATGACGGAATTTATTACGACTCCGAATACGGAGGCAGCTGGGTAGCCGAAGATCTTGGATTGGTTCCAAGTGAAGAATCTTCACCGGCACCTTATTCCTCCATGGAGAGTAATTCTGAATACGATTATTACGATCCGTCTTTCGTAGAGGAAATGCCTGAAGTACAAAATTCATCAAGTGTTTATTACGGAAGTCCGGGCGGTATGATGAGTCCTTTCGGGATGTCCAATTGGAATATGTCCTTCTATATGGGGATGGGCAGTTTTTACTCTCCTTGGGCCAATCCATACATGGGCTTCTACGATCCTTTTCACTCAATGGGATGGGGAGGGCCGATGTACGGCTATGGATTCAATCCTTACTATGGATCTTTTTGGAATCCTTATTCACCCTTCGGTTCCGGTCGCGGTTTTGGAAGTCCCTATGGTGGATACTACTGCCCATCAGGTGTAGGCTTCGGTAACGCTGGATTCGAAAACAGACCACTCGCTGGTTCAACCGGCAGAGCCTACAACGGCCCCATGCCGAATCGTTACAACTATTCAACCGGTGGGAAGTCGGTCTCCGGAAGCGGTAAACGCGATAATTCTCCTGTTACGAGTCCAGGCTCATTTACAGCTGATGCCCAGCCTGTATCGAGCAGACTTCGCAACCCTTCAAGCAATCAGAGCGTAAATCGCAGCGCAAATGCCTCGAGATCAAGAACCTCGAATAATATGGCTTCGAGCCGTCTTCCTGACGTGAGAAATAGTGGTACTTCACCGCAAAATACTGCATCTAGAGATCGCTTGCCTGCGAGAAGTACAACTACGCCAAATCGATCTGCAGAACCTGTTCGCACTCGTTCTTCAAACAACTCGTGGAGTCTACCTCGTACAAGTACGCCTCGCAGTACTGAGAGTACTCGCAGTTGGAGTAGACCATCGAGCACGACTACACCATCGCGCAGTACACAACCGTCGCGGTCTTATGAACCTTCTTCACGCACGAGGTCTCAGCCTTCACGCACGAGATCGAATAGCAGTAGTTTTCCTTCAAGGTCAACTTCGCCAAGCAGAGGTTCGTCCTCGAGATCTTCTGGAGGCGGTTCGAGAAGTTCAGGTGTAATTCGCCGATAGTAATTCATCAACTCAGGTCATTTTAAACATGCGAAAATTCGCCCTAGCCTTCTTATGTCTTGTCGCCACTTTGGGCATGTATGCCCAAAACTTCAACGATGTGGTGAGATACAGTAGACCTGACGACATTGGGAGCGCAAGGTATATGGCCCTTGGCGGAGCTTTTTCAGCTTTGGGAAATGACTTTGGCGCCGTGAGCATGAATCCAGCAGGAATTGCGGTTTACCGGCATCCAGAAGTGTCGTTCTCCACGTATTATCGGAACACCAATTCAAGCACGAATCATTACGGAGAGGAAGCCGCTTGGCGGGATGGCCAACTTCGATTTTCACAAATCGGGGTAGTGTTGCACGGCAACGTCGATCATGATTCTCATGTCAACTTTGGTGTCCGCTATCATCGAACGAACGATTTTGGCTTTGAACAAAGAGTTGATGCTAGCAATATCAATTCCAGTGTGCTTGAACAATGGGAAGGAAATGCCAATTTCTTTCTACCCAATGGCGGCGACCTTTACGGCGCGGGTCTAATATATGAAGGTCTGGCGGAGGAAGTGGGACTCCTAGATTATCAAAACAATCGTTGGAACCGAACGGCATTTGGTTCGAGTATTCGTCAGAGGCAAGTATTCAACTCCAGCGGAGGTAAAGGGGTTTTTGGAATTGACTTAGGTGTTCAATCTAACAACAGATGGAACGTGGGAGTCTCGCTAGAAGTTCCTTCTGTAATATACAGCTACGACGAAGTGTATACTGAGTCCAATTACGATGCAGGCAGTAGTGCCGCGTCTATGGAGTGGTTTAACAATTACAGCATCTTTGGTATCGGTTTTCAACTTAAGGCAGGGGTGATATTCACACCTGAAAAGTATGGGCGTTTTTCAGCCTATTTACACTCCCCAACCTGGTGGGCTATGACACAAGAGGGTGAGTCTCAGCTCACGTCTAATTTCATGGGCGGCGGATCATCCACAGGATTCCAACCTTTTAACACCTACGTTTTCAATATGACCACTCCAATGAAGCTTGGCGTAGGTTATGCGTATGTGTTCGATAAATTCGGACTGATATCCTTTGATTATGCGATTCAAGCCATGGGTTTCGCAAGTGTTGAATCTCCCGATTTTCCAGGCGAGCTCGACTTCATCAATCAGGACATTGACAATTTCCTTACCACATGGCATGACTTGAGGTTGGGAACCGAATGGCGAATGGGCAAGTTGTTTTATCGAGGAGGCGTTCACTATACGACTTCAGCCTTTATTGATGGGGATGATTTTGCAGCGCAACTGGCCGGTGGAGTTGGTTACAAAGAGAATAAATGGGGTATGGACTTTACCTATTCTCGCCTCATCAGAAGAAACGAGTTCTATTTATACGCTCCCGAATTAGTGGAAGCAACTTCACGAACTCAGGTGGGTCACTTTTTTATTACTTCCGTTTATTTCCGTTTGTAAGCGGTCGGCGTTATGAATATTTCTAGAATGTGACTATTTTGGCTTTTATATGAAGCCCAACCAACTACCCTACTTCATCTTGCTCTTGGCTTTGCCGTTTTGCACGAGTGCTCAAAACCCCATCCAAAACGTAAAATTCGAACTGGATTCATTCTTAGTCCACGTTACAAATAACGCACTAGACAAAGACGATTATGAGTATTTCGAAGGGAGTGTTGCTCAATTCTCTAACTACGACCCTGCCAAGTCCATTTCGTTGATCAACATCCTATTGAACAACACCAATGATGCTGAGCTTTTGCACTTTAAGGCCAGTTTGCACAATCACTTAGGACTGATTTACCGCAGAATGGATTTGCCAGAAAATGCGCTTAAACATCACCTGTTTGCGGCGGATATTTTCGAACAAATCTCAGAACCCCTTCCCAGATCATTTAGCTTGGTCGACGTCGGTAACATCTTCTTCGACATCCGACAATTTGATGAGGCAAAGAAGTACTATGTACAAGTCATTTCAATGGAAGAGCTCGACACCCTGCGGTGGTCCAAAGCGGTAGCGTATAACAACCTGGGCTTGATTTATACGGAATTAGAAGATCTAGATAGTGCTAAACATCATTTCCTAGCGGGCTTGGAATACCGTGAAAAATTGGACATCGTTGAGCTTAAATCACACTCTTACCTGCAAATGGGAGAGATGTATGCTCACTTTGGCATGATAGACTCCGCAGTCCATTACCTAAGTCTCTCAAACCAACTTCAAGAATGGAAGCTGGAATGAACGATTTATTGACTAAACCGTTCAAATCAGGTGAACTCATCGACCGAATTTCACACTTAATGGCAACGTAGGATAATTTCAGTTCTTTCTTTATCCCTAACTTCGACACTTACTCAACTCAATGCCCATGAAGAATATCACTTCGATCATTCTAGCTTTATTTGTTTCTACAAGTCTTATAGCTCAAGATGAAGGCGACGGATGGTACTTAGAATCTGTCAACCTTTCCGGCATCGCTTTTCGCGAAATTGGTCCTGCTACCACATCTGGTCGCATCGCTGATTTAGCTGTTGCCCCCAACAATCACGATGTTTACTACGTAGCCGCAGCAAGCGGCGGTGTGTGGAAAACAACCAATCACGGTGTGACCTTCAACCCAATCTTTGATGGTCAGGGCAGTTACAGCATCGGCTGTATTACCATCGATCCCAATAATTCAAATGTCCTTTGGGTAGGTACGGGTGAAAACAACAACCAACGATCTGTGGCCTATGGGGATGGATTGTATAAAAGTGAGGACGGAGGCAAGTCATGGACGAAAGTTGGACTTGAGAACTCCGAGCACATCGGAATGATTGCGGTGGACCCGCGTAATTCAGATGTAGTTTATGTAGCAGCTTACGGTCCGCTTTGGAGTGCCGGCGGTGACCGCGGATTGTATAAGACTACCGATGGTGGGGCTTCCTGGGAAAAGATTCTCGATATTTCCGAGCATACAGGTGTAAACGAGGTACATCTCGACCCGAGAAATCCGGATGTAATTTATGCCACCGCGCACCAAAGAAGAAGACACGTATGGACTTACATTTCAGGAGGTCCAGAATCAGCTATCTACAAGAGTACAGATGGAGGCGCAAATTTTGAAAAGCTCTCCAGAGGACTGCCTTCGGGAGATGTAGGCCGAATTGGCATGGATATTAGCCCAGTTAACCCCGATGTGCTCTACGCATGTATCGAGGGTAGTGGTTTCTATCGCTCTAACAATCGCGGTGCAAGCTGGTCGCGAATGAGTGGTCATGAAACAAGTGGGAATTACTACGTGGAAATTTTTGCTTCTCCCCACGACTTAAATACGGTTTACAGCATGGATACCTACGCCGCATTTACTACCGATGGCGGAAGGTCGTTTAATCGAGTTCCTGAAGGTGGCAAGCACGTCGACAATCATGCCATGTGGATTGATCCGAACGACGCAAATCACTTCATGATGGGCTGTGATGGCGGTCTTTATGAAACATGGGACAATGCCTCAAATTGGCACTACAAACCAAATCTACCTATTACTCAATTCTATCGCGTTACCGTTGACAACAGTGAGCCGTTCTACTATGTGTATGGAGGAACACAAGACAACTTTTCCTTAGGCGGGCCATCGAGAACCACGCATGATAGAGGGATTGTAAATAGCGATTGGTTCGTTACCAATACAGGGGACGGATTTGAAAGTCAAATTGATCCGATTGATCCAAATATCGTTTATGCACAAGCCCAATACGGCTGGTTGGTGAGGTTTGACAAGCGAAGCGGTGAAACCGTACCGATTAAACCGGATGTGCCTCGTGGTGAGGCCCCTTTGCGTTGGAACTGGGATGCGCCACTTCTGATTAGTCCGCACGATAATAAAACACTTTACTTCGCGGCTAACCGCGTGTTTAAATCAACAGATCAAGGCAACTCATGGAGTTTGATTTCTCCGGATTTGAGTCAGCAAATCGACCGCAATGAACTTCCTGTAATGGATAAAGTTTGGTCGATGGATGCCGTTTCCAAGAACCGCTCTACTACTATCTATGGAAATATCGTTTCATTGAATGAAAGTCCACTTGCCCAAGGTCTGATCTATGTGGGAACTGATGATGGATTGATCCAAGTAACCGACAACGACGGTCAAAACTGGACCGCCTACAGTGAATTTCCTGGTGTCCCAGCGAATACATATGTGAACGATTTGGAGCCTTCGCTCCATAACGACCAAGTGGTATTCGCTGTGTTCAACAATCATAAAAACGGCGACTTTAACCCGTATGTATACCGCAGTGATAATCGAGGACAATCTTGGACGAATATTGGAGAAGGCTTGCCAGAGGGAAGCGTATACACCTTAGTTCAAGACCATGTTGACGCTGACCTGCTATTCGTAGGAACGGAATGGGGTGTATACTTTACCAATGATGGCGGTCAGAATTGGAAGAAACTCGGCGCGGGCTTGCCTACAATTGCTGTCCGTGATATCGACGTTCAACGTCGTGAGAATGATTTGGCGTTAGCCACTTTCGGAAGAGGCTTCTTCATTTTGGATGACTATTCGCCACTGAGAAACCTTGATGAGGGCGTATTTGAAGAGGATGCTCACATCTTCCCAATCAAAGATGGTTTGGTGTTTCAAACTTCCAATCCATTGGGCTATGGAGCTCCTGGATTCTTAGGGGCTTCATATTTCATGGCGGATAATCCAGAAATAGGTGCAACTTTCACGTATTACATCAAGGAAAGCATTAAATCGCCAACAAGCGAGCGACAGTCGGCCGAAGCGGACATGGAAACCATTACGTATCCGAGCGCCGAGGAAATCAGGAATGAAGATAGATATCAAACGGCCTACTTGACCTTTGTTATTCGAGATGAAGCAGGAAATGAAATCCGTCGCATCAACAAATTGCAAGGGACGGGTGTACAACGATTTACTTGGGATGGTCAAATGCAAAGCAAGAGCTACTTCAGCACTCGTGGAGAACCTACCACTAATATGGGAACTACTGGTTTTGCTCCTGCCGGCACGTATTCTGTACAGATCTATCGCACGGCAAATGGCATAACTGAAGCTTTGACCGAAGCCACGAGCTTTCAATTGAACCACCTCAACAATGCCACATTTGTAGGTGATGATTTGGAAAAGAACGATTTCAATACGGAACTCGACGCGGCCTACAGAGATTTAAGCGCTGTGAGTCAGGAGCTGGATCGTCAACAAGAACGCATTAGCGAACTTGAAGCTATTGTGCGTGGAACACCGGGAGTACCGATGGAGTTCCTCGCTCAGCTTCGTGAAATCGACAATCAATTGGCCGATATCTCAATTGTACTTAATGGAGATCAAAGCTTAACTCGGAGGGAGTTCGAAACCACGACGTCACTCAGTGAAATCTTAGGAATTTCAGCATGGGGAGCGTACTCAAGTTCGGCTGCTCCGACGCAAACTCAGCGGGATGGTTTGACCACCGTTGCCGAAGAACTTCAAGGTATTATTTCACAGCTCGAGCAATCTGCAGATGCCTTGTTGATTATAAAGACACAGGCATACGCCTACGGTGCGCCATACTTAGAAGGCGACTTGCCAGAGAACGAATGATATAGTAGAAGACTTAAATTAGAAAAGCCCCGCAATTGCGGGGCTTTTTTTGTTGTTGCTTGATGTGTTTAGTACTTGTACACAAACGCATTGATATTCATACCTGCACCTACAGATGCGAAAAGTATGGTATCTCCTTCCTTGAGTTGGTGACCTTCGTACTGCGTTTTTCGAACCAAATCATAAAGAGTGGGAATGGTAGCCACCGAGCTATTCCCTAGCCAGTTCACTGACATTGGCAATACATCATTGGGAATTTCCTTGATTCCATACAGACGATAGAATCGCTCCACCACGGCATGGTCGAGCTTAGCATTGGCTTGATGCATGAAAATCATATCTAGATCCTTTGCTTCTACCCCAGCATTATCCATGGCCTGCTTCATAGCTTGAGGAACATAGCGCAAAGCAAACTCATATATTTTGCGACCCTTCATTTTGATAAAGCGCTCATTCTGATCTTCTCCTGGTTTCTCACTTGACCCCGCGAAGAGATAGTAGGCTTCTTCACCCGCTTTATTCATTACTGCCGAACCAAGAATACCAGGCTCGTCACTCAACTCCATAATCGAAGCACCAGCTCCATCGGCAAAAATCATCCCGTTGCGGTCATACGAATCAAGGGTTCTAGAAAGCGTTTCACACCCCACCACAAGAACGCGTTTGGCTCTTCCTGTGATTAGGTGCATCTCACCTAATAACACACCTTGAACCCATCCCGGACAACCAAACAGGATGTCGAAGGGAATACAGTTATCGTTATCAATATTCAGAAGATGCTTTATTCGGGAGGCCAAGCTTGGAAGAATATCCGTTCTTCCTGTTCCCTTATCCACATCTCCAAAGTTGTGTGCAGCTATGATGAGATCAATTGAATTAGGATCAATCTGCGCCTCTTCAATCGCCATTTTAGCTGCGGCGGCACCCAAATCAGACGCCCGTTGATCATCTCTGGCATAACGTCTCTCACCAATTCCCGTAATCTCTTGAAACTTAGACAAGAGTTGGTCCATTTCCATGGGATACACCTCACCCTTTTCGTTGTAAAAGGTGTGTCCTGCAAAATCAGCATTCGTGACCTTCTCCCCGGGTACTACATGACCGGTACCTATAAATCTTACATTCTTCACTTTTCTGCTGTTTGTGAAAGCTTGTCATCTATGAATGTTCCAAAGTGAATCAATTATTTTCTCTTGGGCAACTATATCTCTATTTTATTACGCATGCATAGTCTTTTTATTCGTAAGGATTACCTTCTCGAAAACGAGTACCTTTGCAAACTCAACGCAAGTTGAGACGTTACATACAGCAAAACATACGGCATGAGCCAAGACGAAAATAAAGTCCGTTTAATGGACGAAATCATAGAATCAGTTGGAGATGCACACTTAAGCTCTTCCACCGAAACTCCTATGCGCGAAGGTGCGTTTGACGCGAGCGACGACGAGAAAATGAGCGTTATTGAGGAGCATGTGAGAGGAATCATGAACACCTTAGGGCTCGATCTTGAAGACGACAGTTTGAGAGGTACACCAAAGCGGGTGGCAAAAATGTTTGTGAAGGAGACCTTTGGAGGACTCAATCCGCAAAAAATGCCCAACCTCTCCACCTTTGAGAACAGCTATCAATACGGTGAGATGTTGGTTGAGAAAAATATCACCGTTTACAGCACATGCGAACACCATTTACTACCTATTGTAGGTAGAGCTCATGTGGGTTACATCAGCAATGGTAAAGTAGTAGGTTTGAGCAAGATGAATCGAATTGTGGATTACTATGCCAAACGTCCACAAGTTCAAGAACGAATGACTCGTCAAGTTGTAAAAGCTTTGCAATCTGCTCTGGGAACAGAGGATGTGGCTTGCGTGGTAGATGCGAAGCACCTGTGTGTAAATTCTCGTGGCATACGCGATATTGAGAGTAGCACAATCACAGCAGAGTACGGCGGCAAATTCAAGGATGAAAAAGTACGTCGCGAGTTTTTGGACTTTATTCGAATGGAAACTTCCTTCGGAGCCTAATTAAATCATTTTTCAAGCATGGCCTTGCACGAGACCAACGAGCTGAAAATCTACAACAGCCTATCCTCTCAAAAGGAAACGTTTGTACCCATCAACAATCCTCATGTTGGAATGTACGTATGTGGTCCAACGGTTTACAGTGATGTCCACCTAGGTAATTGCCGAACGTTTATCTCTTTTGACATGGTGTTTCGTTACCTGATGCATCTGGGATACAAAGTGAGATATGTCCGCAACATTACCGATGCTGGCCACCTTGAAAATGACGCCGATGAAGGCGAGGACAAAATCGCAAAAAAAGCCCGTTTGGAAGAGCTCGAGCCAATGGAAATTGTACAGCGATATACGGTAGGCTTCCGAAACGTAATGGAGCAATTCAACGCGCATCCGCCTTCCATAGAGCCCACTGCTACCGGGCACATTGTGGAGCAAATTGAAATGATTAAAGACATCATTGATGCCGGCTTCGCTTATGAAGTAAACGGATCGGTGTACTTTGATGTAGAGAAATACAATCAATCGAACCACTATGGGAAGGTTTCGGGGAGGAAAATTGAGGAGTTAATGGATGGCACGCGAGATTTAGACGGACAGTCGGATAAACGCAGCGCCCTCGACTTCGCCCTCTGGAAGCTCGCCTCCCCTGCGCATATTATGCGCTGGCCTTCGCCTTGGGGTATAGGTTTTCCGGGCTGGCACCTAGAGTGCTCCGTAATGTCTACCAAATACTTGGGGGAAACGTTCGATATCCATGGCGGGGGAATGGATCTGAAATTCCCTCATCATGAGTGTGAAGTAGCTCAAAACAAAGCGGCACATCAGCATGATGGAGCAAAGACTTGGATGCATGCCAATATGCTTACCTTGAATGGTAAACGCATGTCTAAAAGCACGGGGAACACCCTTTTACCGCATGAACTGTTCTCGGGAGATACACCCCTTCTCGATAAGGGCTTCCATCCAAGCGTAGTGCGCTTTTTCATCCATCAAGCACATTACAGAAGTGTTCTTGATTTTTCAAATGATGCTCTTCTAGCAGCCGAAAAAGGCTACAACCGGATGATGGAATCGCTCGATACACTCGAAAGGTTGCAGGCCTCGAAGGAGTCCTCTTGGGATGTTCAATCATGGAGAGACGACTGCTACGCGGCCATGAATGACGACTTCAATTCACCGATTCTCATTGCGAAACTGTTCGATGCCGTTCGGCAAATCAACAATGCGGCAGAAGGCAAAGCCAACTTTACCGCAAGCGACTTACAGTTGATTTCTTCCACAATGCACGCCTTCTTCTTCGATGTATTGGGATTGCAAAAGGCCAACGACGCTGCATCAGAGAGTGGTATGGAATTAGACGCAGCCATGAACCTATTAATCGAACTTCGTCAACAAGCACGCGTAGATAGAGATTGGGCCTTGTCGGATAAAATCCGCGATGAATTGGCAGAACGAGGTATTGTCCTTAAAGATGGGAAGGACGGAACGACCTATTCCTTGAAGTCTTGAAATCGGTAATCACCTGGTTAGTTAGCCTGCCCCTTTTGCTTTTAGTAGGTGTATATCGATATGTAATCAGTCCGCTTACCCCCCCCAGTTGTCGGCACACACCTACCTGCTCACAATACATGGGAGAGGCCATCCGAATTTGGGGTCCGCTGAAAGGGAGCTGGCTAGGACTGCGACGTCTTTCCAAATGCCATCCTTGGGGAACTTGGGGATTCGACCCGGTTCCGAAAAGAAGCGACGCCGACAATCCCCAAGATTGAAAGCCATTTCTATAGTATCCCCAATTGGGATACTTATCTTGCAGCTCCAATACTTTCCAGATGAAAAAATGGTTGCTCCTTCCGCTGGCGTTGATTGCCCTAAATTGTCAGAATAGCGGAAATTCGAATGATACAGATGGCTCATCAGGAGCCACATGGGTTTCCAACATCCAATATCCAGAGGAAACCCACTTAGCCAATATCAAACAGCTTACATGGGGTGGTGATAATGCCGAGGCCTATTTCAGCTTCGATGGATCCATGCTCACCTTTCAAAGCAATAATCCAGCTTGGGATTTATCATGTGATCAGATTTATGCATTCGCCTGGGAAGATGACAGCGCTTCCTTGGCCAAGCCACTTCCAATAAGCAATGGAGCGGGACGAACCACCTGTGCATACTTCATGCCGGGTGATACAACGATTTTATACGCGAGTACGTTTGCTGCAGACGAGAATTGCCCGCCTGTTCCTGAAAGAAATGAAGGACGATATGTTTGGCCTATCTATGAGAGCTTCGACATCTACGTAAGTAATCTAAAGGGTGAAATTGTCGACACTTTAGTTTCAGGACCTGGATACGATGCGGAGGCCACGCTCTCGCCGCAGGGAGACAAGATTGTATTTACGAGCATACGTACCGGTGATCTCGAATTGTACACTTGCGATATAG
The DNA here is from genome assembly GCA_965659415.1 of Phaeocystidibacter sp. GTDB lineage: Bacteria > Bacteroidota > Bacteroidia > Flavobacteriales > Schleiferiaceae > Phaeocystidibacter. Next base: position 9,209 of record CBFHVA010000014.1, on the reverse strand, counting down.
ACGGATCGAACATTACACAAATCACATCTGAACTGGGGTATGACGGAGGAGCGTTTTTCTCTCCAGATGGCCAGCAACTCGTGTTCCGTTCATCACGCCCTAAAACACAAGCCGAAAGGGAGAAATACACTGACCTTTTAGCCGAAGGATTGGTAGAACCTACGAATATGGAGCTCTACATTTGCAACGTAGATGGTAGCAATCTCCGCAAAGTCACTGATTTGGGAAGTGCCAACTGGGCTCCTTTCTTCCACCCAAGTGGTGAGAAGATTTTGTTCTCATCCAATCACAAGAGTGAAAGAGGCTTTCCCTTCAATCTCTTCATGCTCGATCTGGCATCGGGAGAAGTAGAGCAAATAACTTATGACACGGCGTTTGATTCCTTTCCGATGTTTTCGCCGGATGGAACCAAGCTCGTATTTGCGTCGAATAGAAACAACGGGGGTACCCGCAACACCAACCTGTTCATAGCAGATTGGGTAGAATAAGACGATGATGAATATTCTTACAATCACATGGGATTTCCCCAGGGGCTTATCCCTATTTGGTGAACTTGAACTGAGGTGGTACAGCCTGTTGTTTGCACTTGGTTTCATTTTGGGATTCCGAATCATGTTGCGCTATTTCAAGCAAGAGGGCATTCCAGATAAGGTCTTGGACCAGATGCTGGTATTCTCCGTAGCCGGAACCATCATTGGAGCTCGATTGGGCCACGTGTTCTTCTACGATTGGGATTACTACAGTCAGCATCTAGGAGAAATATTAAAAGTATGGAAAGGCGGATTGGCCAGTCACGGTGCCGCTGTAGCCCTTATAATTGCTATGTACTTCTTTGGCAAAAAGCTCACTCCTTATTTCGATGGGGTGTCCGATTACCGTCGGAGTCTATGGGCACTTGACCGATTGGTAATTACCGTGGCCCTGGCGGGTTGCTTCATTCGATTGGGGAATTGGACCAATAGTGAAATTTATGGGGAAATTGCGAATTCACCCGTTGAAACGGTATTTGTTGAAAACATTGATGAACACATTTATCGCTACTACGGAAATGACATATCCCATGTAGAATTGAAACCCACCGGTGAGAAAGTCGATACCGATAGCTTAACCTACCCCGTTTATACGCTTCAATTGACATTCTCCGAGGCGCTTGATGCTCCAGCAAAACAGGCTAGAGCGCTTCGCATTGCAGAGAGCAATATCAGTGGTAGTTTAAATTCTCAAAGAAGAGATAAGCGCAACGCTGTCGTATTATCGGACGCAAGGGCTTCTATTAATCCTGCGACCGGACAGGTGGAGATGCCTATACTCGGAATCCCAAGATGGCCTACTCAAATTTTTGAAGCTTTGGGATATCTCCTCATTTGGATCATTCTTAGAACACTGTTCCTCAATGAAAATCTGCGCTACCGCAATGGCTTCATATTTGGTGCTTTCTTGGTGCTCATCTTTGCCTTCCGATTCTTCATTGAATATCTTAAAGCCAATCAATCTGCATTTGAAGTGGACATGGCGTTAAATCGAGGTCAGCAACTTTCAATACCGCTAGTTATCATCGGACTTTACTACATGTTCGGCGGAAATACGGTTATTAAACCCAAAGGTGTAAGCACTAAAAAAGACTGATATGAGATTTGCACGTAAGATTGGTGTATTCGTAATTCTGGCAGCGATGGTACTCTTTATCTTGCTCCAATTCGACCTGTTCGGAGGTAAGTCGAGTCCAACAAACCGAACACAGCCTCCCGTTTCCGCCAGGAACATTGAACCTCAATTTCAGCACGAAGGCAATCTTTGGATGTTGACTTCAGATGGTGGAGATACGCTACTCTCGCTCCCAATAGAATTAGCAGAAACGCAAGAAGAGATCCAATACGGCATGATGTATCGGAAGTCTTTCTCACCTGCACAGTACGGTATGTTGTTCTTCATGCGTGTGGAGCAGCCTCAATCCTTTTGGATGAAAAACACCTATGTACCCTTGGACATCCTTTACCTGAACGACAACTTGGAAGTGGTGTCCATTGTCCACAACGCACAGCCATTAAACAACACGTCGCTGCCCTCGGAAGGAAATGCATCTCACGTACTAGAGCTCCCTGGAGGAATGAGTATGTCAAGGGGAATTGAGAAGGGATCAAAACTTCTATGGGAAGATATTCGATAATCATTCTACTATTCATTCTAGGTGCCTGCCAATCACACCAGTCCCACCCATTAGAAGGTACTTGGGAATTGTCGGCTATGTGGGAAGAAGACTCGACGGGAAATCGAGCTCCCTATGCAGGAGGCATGCAAGGTTATATCATGTACAACCCAGATGGTCACATGGCCTTGCACCTCAGCTACACAGGCTACGAGAAGACCGATCTTGAAATCGACAATTTCAATCCCGACCAATCGCTTGAAAACCTCAAGTACCTCACGGGAACATATCACTATTTAGCTGAGTACACCATAGAAGAGGACGCCGAACCTAACGGCTCGCAAGGCGTGGTAGTCCACCATCGAATAGCCCACTCCAACCCTAACGACTGGGGTGAGATCGTCAAACGTCGATACACCATTAAATATGACACGCTCTTTATCAAACCACTCGAGTCTTCTAATAAGAACATCACTCTCCAACTCGTAAAAGTGGGAAGTACAACACCAACTCCCCAAACCTGAGGCCATGAAGAAATACCAGAACTTGCTCTTTTTCGTCCTTCTTTTACTCGCAGATATCGCGTGGCAATCCGTGTACGCCATTAGCATGTTCGATAAACACGGCAAGTTGTTACCGCTTTACATCACCACTCGAATTGGGCTGCTTGCCATTGGCATATACCTCACGCGAAGAACTAAGAATTGGAGCTATGGCGCGCTCATGTTTGCGTATCTCCTATTCTCGTTTGCGGTTACTTCTCTTTATTACATCAGCCTGAATTCAGGGTCAGCGTTTTAACATCATTTTGGACTCAACTGATTATCTTTAGGGAATTAATCAAATTCCTTCAAAGATGAAAAAGCTACTTACCCTAGCCTTTTTGGTAGTTGCTTCCTCCTTCGGCATGAATGCTCAAGAGGCGCTACAACCAAAACCAAGCCCCATGTACATGACTCGAGCAAATGTGGGAGATGCTCAACTTGCCATCGTTTACAGTAGACCGCACAAGAAGGACCGAGAAATTTTCGGAAATCTGGTCCCTTACGGTGAAGTATGGCGCTTGGGGGCTAATGAAGCAGTCCTTATCACGCTTACCGCTGATATTAACTTTGCAGGCACCATAGTTCCTGCGGGATCTTATAATCTGTATGCCATTCCTGGTGAAGATGAGTGGACACTTATTTTCAGCAGTCGCATCAACGAATGGGGAGCCTATCGTTATTCTGAAGCGAATGATGTAGCACGAATCGCCGTACCCGTGACGAGTAGTCCTACAAGCTATGAGGCTTTCACGATTTCTGCCGAGAGCGAAACGGAGGACCAGGTAATTACTATCATGTGGGATACAACTGCAGTGGTCATTCCTATATCGGAAGGATAATCTATCCGAAATACCTAAAAACAAAAAGCCCCTTCTACTCCAACATAGAAGGGGCTTTTGCATTTAGCAACTAAGACTAACGAGATTGTTGCATGGTGTTCGGCGATTGCTGGCGTTGACGTCTTTGAAAGAGTTCAAACCGGGATGGCTCTCTTCTTGCTGGCCAATAGTTGTTGTTTCTATCGGTATCAGCAGTCTCCAGAAACGGATCAAGCTCAATGCTCACCACTTCTTTCTCGAACGGGAATACTTTAGTTACCTCCATCTCGCTCTTCAACCAGATTTCCGCCGGAATGCGAATGGTTGAATCCGAACCATCAGCAAAGTCAACTTTGAGAATAATAGGCATGATAAGTCCACCTTTATTCTCAAACGTGATTTGCGCGAACTGATAACCCGCTTCCAGCAATTCACGTTGACGCTCCGGAAGATCCGCTACGTAGGCCTCATATAAATCTGCCCTTTCTCTATCCGCCTGATAGGGGTTGTATTCATTATAGAAATCACGGGCGGCTTCATCCGACTCCACAACGGTAGATTCGATCTCCTCATCATTCCGTGTGTATCCAATGTGCACTCTCTCCCGTTGGTCACGCAAGCTATCCAATTCGGCTTCTTGCATGGGCTGAAGAGAATTCAGTTCGATGATTTCAACTTCCTTCATTGCGATGTCCACGTGGTTGGTGGTATAGAACCACCCTCTCCAGAACCAATCCAAATCAACGGCAGAGGCGTCTTCCATCGTCCGGAAGAAATCAGCTGGAGTAGGATGACGGAACGCCCATCGCTCTGCATACACCTTAAAGGCATAGTCGAAATTCTCTCGGCCGAGAACGGTTTCTCTAAGAATATTCAGTGCAGTTGCCGGTTTGCCATATGCGTTATTCCCAAACTGAAGTATGCTTTCAGAATTTGTCATGATTGGCATTTGATCTTCATTGGGTGATGACATGTAGGGCACAATCTTATATGCCGGTCCTCTTCTCGAGGGATACTCTCTATCCCATTCTTGCTCAGCGAGATATTGAACAAAGGTGTTCAAACCTTCATCCATCCATGTCCATTGACGCTCATCGCTATTCACAATCATCGGGAAGAAATTATGACCTACCTCATGGATAATCACGCTGATGAGTCCATGCTTTGTTGCTGCCGAATACGTGCCATCGGGTTCAGGTCTGCCTCCATTGAAGCAAATCATCGGGTACTCCATTCCGATGCGATTGGTATGTACGCTAATCGCCTTTTCATACGGATAGTCAATGGTGAATTTACTGTAAACTCGAAGAGTATGTGCAACGGCTCTGGTGCTGTATTGCTCCCAAAGTGGATTGCCTTCTTTGGGATAATAACTCATCGCCATCACGGTATGTCCATTGATATCAACTCCCATGGCATCCCAGATAAACTTGCGACTAGAAGCAAAGGCGAAATCGCGCACATTCTCAGCCTGGAATACCCAAGTTTTCTCTCCCTCCGCTTTTTCGCCTTCATTTTCCAAGGCCTCTTCAGGAGTTACAATCATGGTAGGTTCGTCCAAATTCCGACTCGCATCGCGCAAACGATTCCTCTGGGCACTCGTAAGAACACTTGACGCATTCTGCAATGTACCTGTGGCTCCAACCACATGATCGGCAGGAACCGTTAATGCCACCTTATAATCGCCAAATGGCAGCGTAAATTCACCGCTTCCCAAAAACTGCTTGTTCTGCCAGCCATCCACATCATTGTATACCGCCATGCGCGGGAAGAATTGGGCGATCGTATAGAGGTAATTATCCTCTTCTTCAAAGTACTCGTAACCAGAACGACCTCCAATTTGCATTCGGTCGTTGATATTATACCACCACTTAATTGAGAAGGAATACGACTCGCCGCTCTCCAGCGGTTCAGGGAGATTAATGCGCATCATGGTGTATACGATGGTGTAGTTTAGGTCCGTATTCCCTCGCTTCACCTCTTCAATGTGAAAACCACCTGGGAAATCCCAAAACAAGTCCTCCACATCGTCGAGTGTGCTGTTCTCTGAAAGACGGCTTCGCTTCTTTAGTTGGGTCATGCTTGAGGGTGCACGCATGTTTTGATCGAGCTGTAACCACAAATACTCTAATGGATCTGGTGAATTATTGGTATAGGTAATGGTTTCCTCTCCGTCGATCCGTTGATTTTCATCGTCGAGATGGATTTGCATATCGTAATCAGCCTTTTGCTGATAGTACTCATGACCGGGTGCTCCTGCTCCCGTTCGATACACATTTGGTGTGGGTAATTCTTGCCCTAATTGACGAAAGGCGCTCTGATTCATATTCTCCTGTGCATAGGCATACGACAAACTCATTGAAAGTATTCCAATGAGGACTCTTTTACTAATCATGTACGATAGATAATAAGCGTTTTACCAAGGCCAGGTCTGAATCATCAGATATCCAGCCACTCCACAAACGATTCCGGAAGCAAAAAGGTTCCACTCTTTCGTTTTGAGGCGCATGAAATTATAAAGAATAGCGGTAATAAGCAGAATTAAAAAAACGACAAGCAATTGCCCCAACTCTACTCCGAGCGCAAAGGGCAGCAGACTGCTCCAGCCGTTTTCATCTCCAACTGTAAGCATGCGAAAAGATCGGAAGAAACCGAGACCGTGAATCAGGCCAAAAATTCCAGCTAAGAAAAAGCGGGAATTGTTCTTGGGGTTTTGTCCTGATTTGAGAAGATTGGCTATACCGGTTACCATAATGGTCACAGGGATGAGAAACTCCACCACATCACTATTTACAGCAATCGCATTCGTATTGGCAAGAACAAGCGTAAGCGTGTGCCCTACCGTAAAGGCAGTAACAACACCCAGCACTCTTCCCCAATGCTTAAACTGAAAAATAGCCGTCAGGGCCAAGAGAAACAATATGTGATCGAGTCCATCGAAAGTGGTGATGTGCTCAAATCCCAAATTAAAGTTGATTTCAAATCGTCTCATATCACAGGTCTATCTCTTGTTCTTTATCATCCAAATCAAATCGATAGGACGCGGGATCATCAGGATCACTGTAGTGTAAAATATTGATTTGGTCCGGGAAATAATCCATCAAAACATCGTGAAAAACAACCACCTCATCCCAGGCTATGGGAAATTTTGAAGCGGTTTGAAGGTACACGAATAGTCCATCTTCATCTCCCTCGTACCCAACAAATATGAGGACCACGCCCTCTCCGTCAGGATTGGTAATCTTAAAATGATCGAGAAAATAGTTCTCGATCGCCTCGCCCGCATCTGTGTCATTTAGTACATCTATTCCGCGATGTCCCTCACCTGCCAAGGCATACTCTAAATCATCCGTAAAAACGCGAATAGCAAACTCCAGTTGCTTGGACTGTGGATTCAAACTCATCTCCCCCACACTCACGTAGTACTCGTGTTTGGCAGTGAAACTTGTAAGTAAAATAAACAGCCCTGCGCACAAGGCCATGATGCTCCAATGCTTCATGAAGGCAAGTTACCACAAATCAGAAAGCGCTTTGAACGACATTTCTTACGGAAACTCGAATGTAGTACTTAGTTTTATGTCATGAAGTACCCTTATTTATTCCTTTTCGCCGCGGTGATTTGCACTTTGTCGTGTTCAGCACAAAAAGAAGTTACCACCGCAGTGCAGAGTGATACTGAAGAATCCGAGGCTATTGCGGTCCTCATCGCAGAGGCCAATGCCTTTCCTATGGGGCCGTGTGAACCAAGCATTGCCATCAATCTAAAAGACCCCGAGAACATTGTTGCAGGCAGTATTTTGGATAAGGTGTACTACTCCACCGATTCGGGTAAGACATGGACAGCTCAACAACTCGAGAGCACCTATGGCGTTTGGGGTGATCCTGTAGTCATTAGTGACACTAACGGCCGTTTTCTATTCTTCCACCTAAGCGATCCAACTGGAAGAAACTGGCAAAGTGAAGAAATACTGGACCGAATAGTTTGTCAATGGAGTGATAACGGCGGGGATACGTGGTCTGACGGCAGCTACATGGGGCTTGCGCATCCCAAAGATCAGGATAAGGAATGGGCTGCCGTAGATCTCACGAACAATACGGTGTACTGCACTTGGACTCAGTTTGACGATTACGACAGCAAGGATGAAGAAGATGAATCGAACATCCTCTTTTCGAAGAGTACAGATAGTGGAGAAACGTGGAGCCCGGCGATTCAAATAAATGAGCGGCCAGGAAATTGCCTCGACGACGATCAAACCACCGAGGGAGCGGTGCCGGCAGTGGGTCCAAATGGCGAGGTTTACGTGGCCTGGGCTCTGGATGAAGAAATCTGGTTCGATCGCTCTTTGGACGGAGGCGAAACGTGGTTGGAAAGCGATATTAAGGTGAGCGACCAACCGGGAGGATGGACCAACGAAATTTCAGGACTCCAACGCTCAAACGGAATGCCTATTACCGCAGCCGATGCATCAGGCGGTGAATACAACGGAAGAGTGTATGTGTGTTGGTCCGATTCTCGAAACGATAACGAAGATATTTTCTTGGCTTATAGTGTGGACACTGGGAGCACCTGGACTCCACCCATTCGAATAAACCAAGACGAAACGGAAGCTGACCAATTTTTGCCGTGGTTAAGCGTGGACCCAATTTCGGGAAATTTGCATGTGGTGTACTACGACCGAAGAGCGCATGAAGACGATCATACCGATGTTTATGTAGCCACGTCTATCGATGGCGGAAACACATGGACCGAAGAGCGTGTGAATGCCGAAAGTTTCAAACCTTTGTCATTCGTCTTTTTCGGAGACTATAATAACATTTCGAGCTACAACGGCATGGTTCGTCCAATCTGGACTGAATTCAGGGAAGGGAAGCTACAAGTTTGGACGGCGTTGTTGGAAACAAGATAGAAGTAACAGTATCAATTTTTTATGAACCTACTCATCGTATCCACCTCTTCCATTCACGGTAAGCCCTACTTGTCTTATCTGGAAGACGAAGTGAAATCATTTTTTCAAGGAAAGAACATTCTCTTTATTCCCTACGCGCGACCAGGCGGAATGAGTTGGGATGCTTACACAGCACTCGCTACAGAACGGTTTCTTCAATGGGGCTTCAACATGACCGGACTCCATACACATGACAATCTTGAGCAGGCACTAAAAGAGGCTGATGGGGTATTCACCGGTGGAGGTAATACTTTCGTTCTAGTGAAAACGCTTTATGAACTTAACCTTATGAACCCTCTACGGGAGGCGGTCAAAAATGGATTGCATTATATGGGTTCCAGTGCAGGAAGCAATTTAACAGGACTTACCGTTCGCACCACGAACGATATGCCCATCGTTTATCCACCGAGCTTCGATGCACTTCAATTGGTACCTTTTAATATCAATCCGCATTATCTTGATCCAGATCCATCCAGCACACACATGGGAGAAACGCGTGAAACTAGGATTAACGAATTCCACCATTTCAACGATCAGCCTGTAATCGGACTGCGTGAAGGGTCTTGGCTCCGATGTGAAGGAGATCGACTCGAACTAAAGGGGCCACTCAATGCACGTGTATTCAAAAAAGGCGAAGACCCCACTGAAAGAGCACCAGGCGATTGGAGTGATCTTCTTGTAATTGACTAAATTCCATCGGAGAATCCGACAATCCGACAATCCGACAATCTGATAATCCAATAACCCATGCACA
>CBFHVA010000013.1:0-73195 GCA_965659415.1 Phaeocystidibacter sp. | reverse complement strand
CGCACACTCCTAAACCCCTCAATAACCCAAATCCCCAACTCGCGCTGATTACCCAAATTATCGCCGGTATGTATATGAACTCCCCCCTAAGAGGGCTGCAAATGTAAGAGAGAAATTGAACAGCACAAGTGCATTTGGAAACTTTTTTATACCCTATGGTGTAGTACTGCTGATTGGCAGCACTTTACCTCGTATAAATTTTTGTGCATTCTCCGAGAAGTCCGCAATAAACGTAGCCATCTCGGCCGGACTATTAGGCGCTACAAACCCGGGAAAAGCCTCCTCCAACATCTCCGTCTGAACAGCACCCAAGCACAAACTATTAAAAGCCCAGCCTCGGTCAGAGAATTCTTCTTGGAGACATTCCGTCAAACTCGATACAGCTGCCTTACTCGAACTGTAAGCAGTCAACCCAGGGAATTTTTGGCTTCCCTGATACCCTCCCATACTAGATATGGTCACAATATGTGCCCTGTCACTCAAATGGCCAAGCATCTGTTGAACGAACTCGAATACGCTGAAAACATTCACCTCGTATACGCGCCGGAGTTCTGCAGCCGAAATATCTGCAAAGGGCTTATTCACCAATGAACCGGCATTCAATACTAGATGATCAATAAGGATGTCCTTTTCACTCAAGGATGTAGCCCAATCAATTACAGCCTGTTTATCATTTAAATCTAAAGCCACGTACTCCAAGCGATCCGATCCGCATTCCTCTCTTAACTTCTCTAAGCGATCTTCGGATCTTGCAGTAGCTACCACATGATGACCTCTGGAGTGTAACTCTAGCGCCAGCTGGTAACCTATGCCTCTGCTCGCACCCGTAACAATTGATATCCGTTTACTCATAGCCGAATATCTTAAGCGAAATCTTCTTTTTAGGCTTAATCTCTTCCGGGCCACAAGCGCAATCCCCTGAAGAACATCCAGCCTGTTTCTTTGGCCAGAACACCTTTACTACGGTAAAGACCGCCCACAAGAAAATCCCTCCTACAACCCAGTTTTGCCAATCCATCAGACTAATATTTGATAGGTTAATAAAGATACGAAGTAGGCAAAGGCTGTCATGAACACGGCTTGAAGAATTGGCCAGGTCCATGAATTTGTCTCTTTGCGAACGATGGCAAAGGTGCTCATACACTGCATGGCAAAGGCGTAAAACATCAAAAGCGACATCCCCACTGGCAAGGTGAAAAAGCGCCCACCCGTTTCTGGATTGATTTCTTGATCCATATACTCCATTACCGTTTTCTCATCGTCTGACCCAACACTATATATAGTAGCCATGGTTCCTACAAACACTTCGCGCGCTGCAAATGAGGATATGAGCGCTATCCCTATCTTCCAGTCATAGCCCAAGGGACGAATGGCCGGTTCAATGGCTCTCCCTAAATAACCCACATAGGAATGCTCTAGACGATAACTTTCTACTTCCCCTACAAGCTCTTCTTCGCTCAGTTCGGAGCTACCTTCCTGTTCCGACACATATCGCTCAGCTTCCGTGAAGTGATCATTCGGACCGTTAGAAGCCATAACCCATAGGATAATAGATATGGCGATAATGATCTTTCCCGCATTTGTAACAAATGATTTACCCTTATTCCAAATGGTCAAAAGGACATTCTTGTATAACGGCATGCGATAGGCCGGCATCTCCACGATGAGATGAGAGTTGGAACGAGCGGGCAATAACTTACTCATCAGCCATGACGACCCCAAGGCGGTGGCAAAACCGATGAAATACATAAACATCAATACAATCCCCTGCAGATTTATTCCGAAATACGACTTAGCCGGGATAACCAAACCGATGAGCACAGTGTAAACGGGTAATCGAGCTGAGCAGGTGGTAAATGGGGTAACGAAAATGGTTATTAAGCGTTCTTTCCAGCTTTCGATGTTTCGCGTAGCCATAATTGCCGGAATCGCACAAGCTGTTCCGCTAATCAAAGGCACTACACTTTTCCCGCTCAACCCGAAACGCTTCATCAACTTATCCATCAGGAAAACAACACGAGCCATGTAACCCGTTTCTTCCATTAAGGTGATAAAGGTGAAGAGTATGAAGATTTGGGGGAGGAAAATCACCACCCCGGCTACCCCGGGAATGATACCATCTGCAATTAAATCAGTGAGCGCCCCTGGCTCCATGGTGTCTCTGATATAGATGGACAACTCACTAAATACCGTATCAATCAAATTCATGGGCAACTCTGCCCAAGAGAAGATTGCCTGAAAAATCAGGAAGAGTAATCCCAACAGAATTGCTACGCCGTAAACCTTGTGGGTGATTATCCGATCTAATCGTCCCGTCCAACTTCTATCAAGATTAGGATTTACCGTAACCGCCTCTTTCAATAGGTCATTTACGATCTTATACCGCTGGATGGTTTCCTTAATCCTTAGCTTTTTGGTGTCGATGTTTGAGCGGAGCGTCAATTGCTCGATTTCATCCTTCTTTTCAGCGGATAAATAGGAAAGCTCATCTACTTGCGTAGCAATCAACCATGCGGCATAATCGCCATTGTATCCCAATATTTTACGAGCACTCTCCGCGTAATTCGCCGCAAAAGAACGAACATCGAAAATTGGTGGGCGCAATTCATGAGTGAGTTCAATAATCGACTTCTTGAGTACGTCAATCCCCTCACCTTTGCGCGCATTCACTAAAACTACCTTTACTCCAAAAGCATGCTCAAGCTTCTCTACATCAATCTCAATCCCCTTTCGGTGAACCTGATCGACCATATTCAATACCAAAATCGTGGGTAATCCCAGATCCAGTACTTGGGTAAATAAATAGAGGTTTCGTTTCAGATTTGTTGCATCTGCCACAGCAACAATGGCATCAGGGCGATCAACGTTCTGCGGTTCAGTGAGCGTTCGCACGACCACTTCCTCATCGACACTACTTGGATGAAGTGAATAAGTTCCAGGCAAGTCAACCATTTCGGCAATAGCCGTTTTGTCCAACTTGCTAAAGCCCGTTTTCTTTTCAACCGTAATGCCGGGGTAATTGCTAACTTTTTGATTCAGCCCCGTAAGCGCATTGAAGAGTGACGACTTTCCCGTATTGGGATTACCGACTAACGCTACTTTGAGGGCCTTTCGACCTCCAATCATGCTACATCCTCTACAGATCCTTCCAATAGAATCATCTCTGCCAACTCTTTTCGAATGGCCAAATGATAGTCCTCCATTCGGAAGTAAATGGGTCCATCAAACGGAGCAACATGCTTCACTTCGAGTTCGGCACCTGGAAGGCAACCCATCTCTAGCAGTTTTACCGGCAGCTGATCAAGGTCAAATTCACGAATGACCCCTCTTTCTCCTACACGTAAATCCGCCGCACGTTTAAATCTCATCCCGTTTATTTAGACTGATTATAAAGTAATGCAAACATACACATTAAACTGATATCGAAACCATGATATTTGACAGGAATCGCAGTTTTTTGGAAAGATTTTTACCTCTTAGAAATAAAAAAGCCGGAAGATAAATCTCCCGGCTCTGTTCCGATTAAACGGTTATCTGTTAGAGCAGCATGGTTACCGGCTCTTCCATCATTTGCTTGAAGGTTTGTAGGAATTGTGAACCGGTTGCGCCATCCACAACACGGTGGTCGCACGACATGGTTACTTTCATTACGTTTCCTACCACAATTTCGCCATTCTTCACCACAGGAACTTGGCGGATGCCACCTACAGCGAGGATGCACGAGTCTGGAGGGTTTACGATAGCCGTGAACTCCTCAATACCGAACATACCCAAGTTTGAAATTGTGAAGGTGTTTCCTTCCCAATCCTTAGGCTGAAGTTCTTTGTTCTTGGCTTTACCGGCCAAATCGCGAACCTCAGATGAGATCTCAACCATTCCCTTCGCGTTCGCATGGCGAATTACTGGAACGAGAAGTCCCTCATCAACCGCAACGGCAACACCGATATGCACGTGATGATTCTGACGAATGGTATCACCCATCCAAGCAGAATTCACAGCAGGATGCTTAGTCAACGCAACAGCAGCCGCTTTAATCACCAAGTCGTTGAACGAAATCTTAACGTCGCCTTTCTCGTTGATGCGCTTGCGTGTAGCTACGGCATTATCCATATCTATTTCTACAGTCAAGTAGAAATGTGGCGCCGTGAACTTACTTTCCGCCAAGCGACGCGCAATGGTCTTGCGCATTTGAGAAACAGGAAGGTCGGTATATGATTCCGTAGCACCCATTGTTGAACTCGAAGCTGCCGCCGCTTGCCCCGGGGTAAATGAGTCAATGTCTCTTTTGACAATTCGTCCACCTTCGCCTGAACCCTGCACTTGTTGAAGGTTGATTCCCTTCTCTTCGGCCATCTTCTTAGCGAGCGGTGAAGCTTTTACACGAGAATCGCTTTCGGAAGTAGCGGGCGCAATTGCTTGTGTAGCTGGAGCTACCTCTGCTGGCGCTTCCGCTTTTGGAGCTTCCTCCGCGGGTGCTTCTGCAGTAGAGCCGTTACCTTGTTCTGCAAGGATAGCATCTACATCGTCATTATCATCTCCGAGGATGGCTAGCACATTATCAACTGGGGCGGTTTCACCCTCTTGGATACCCACATAAAGCAACTTACCCTCTTGGCCTGGAAAGGCCTCAAAGTCCATAGTCGCTTTATCCGTTTCGATCTCTGCCAAGAGATCTCCTTCGTTGATTTGATCGCCAACTTTAACGTGCCACTTCGCTACAACCCCTTCTTCCATGGTGTCGCTCAAGCGAGGCATATTAATTACTACAGCCATAGGTATATTGTTTAGCCGACAGGCTTATTCTTTAATGAATGGATAGTCTTCTTGCGTATAGATATCTTGCCAAAGTTCACTCGCATCTGGGAACGGCGATTCGTTTCCAAAATCAACACACTCTTGAACGAGCGCTTTCACTCTTTGGTCAATTTCTGCAATCTCTTCTTCGGTAGCCCACTTCTTTCCTTGGATCACGTCTTTTACGGTAATGATCGGGTCAATTTTCTGATACTCGGCTACCTCATCTTTGGTGCGATAATGCTGAGCATCACTCATAGAGTGGCCTTTGTATCGATAAGTACGGATTTCGAGAAGCGTAGGTCCGTTGCCCTTACGAGCACGATCAATAGCCTCGTGCATTTCTTCGTAAACCACTTTTGGATCCATTCCTTCAACTGGTTTGCAAGGCATTTCATAACCTAAACCTAACTTGTAAATATCCGTATGATTCGCGGTTCGTTCTACTGAGGTTCCCATCGCGTAGCCGTTGTTCTCAACGATGAAAACCACAGGCAGGTTCCAGAGCATTGCTAAGTTCATGGTTTCGTGGAACGAACCTTGACGAACAGCGCCATCACCCATGTAACAAATTGTTACGTGTTTGTCGCCTCTGTACTTGTCCGCAAAGGCCAGACCCGCTCCCAAAGGAATTTGTCCACCGACGATACCGTGTCCTCCATAAAAGTGATGCTCCTTGGAGAACATGTGCATGGACCCACCTTTACCTCTTGAGGTTCCTCCTACCTTACCCATCAGTTCAGCCATAATCTTTCTTGGATCTACGCCAAGACCAATAGGTTGAACGTGGTTTCGATATGCCGTAATCATCTTGTCGCCTTTTTCCATGGCGAATAAGGCACCTGCTAGAACTGCCTCCTGACCATTGTACAGGTGCAAGAATCCTCTAATCTTTTGTTGGATGTAAAGTGCCGAAGCCATGTCTTCAAACTTCCTCCAGAAGAGCATGTCTTCATACCACTTCAAATAAACCGCTTTGGTAAGCTTTTTCTTCGCCATAAGTGTAGGTACATTTCGAAAGGCAAATCTAATATAAATCGGGCTGAACTCAGCCTAACCGATCACCTTCAAATGAAAAAGGCATCAAATCTCGTACGCTGCTGGATATCAGCACATTGCCATCTGTGTCGCAAAAGAGTATTCGAATCGGGTTGGTTTGTCGCTGTTCAAATTCAGATAGAACCTGCCTGCATGAACCACAACTAGAAGCTGGCAGATCACCATGAGCCTGAGTTATGATGGCAACCGTTTCAATATTCTCATTCGGGTATTGAGCTCCGCAGGCAAACAAAACCACCCGTTCCGCGCATAGTCCGGATGGGTAAGCCGCATTCTCCTGATTGCTTCCTACCACGATGCTGCCATCACTAAGCAGTGCAGAAGCACCCACCTTATAACGAGAGTAGGGAGCATATGCATGCTCCCTACTCTTCGTTGCTTCATCTATCAATCTCTGATCAACCTCGCTCAACTCACTTCGCTGAGTAAAGTCATAAGAAGCTGACCACTCTAGTTTCTTCATGAACCTGTATTTCCTCCAAAGCGAACCAACAAGCTCAAGCGCAAGGTGTTCTCAAGTGGTGAACGTACGCCCGAGTTGGCCGGAATGAGGTAACTGAAATCGAAACCAAACTGGCTGTATCGAATTCCCACACCTAGGTTGAAGAATTTACGATTACCCTTTGACTCGGCCTCCCATTGGTATCCTCCTCGAACAGCAAAAATACCGTCGTACCAGTATTCCGCTCCAATGTTATACATATTCTCTCTCCAAAATTCGGCCCAACCATCAGGCTTTGCATTCGGATTTAGTGATTGAACAATACCGGCAATTACACCTACATTATCATCTTCTCCGGCAATGATCTCTCCAGTTTGAGGATCTCTGATTGGAGCCGTTGGAACCAAGAGGCGATTCACATCCGCATATAAAGTAATGGAGTTGTAGTCATCCATGTAATACTCGAATCCACCACCGATACGCAAGTTGGTAGGTAAAAAGTCTTCGCTACCACCATCACTGTAGCTAATCTTACCACCCACATTTGTAATAGCTGTACCAAACAACCATCTACCTGCTTGGCCATCCGGCATATTAAATTTTCTACCCCTGTAGTAAGCTGTCAAGTCGGTACTCACAGATTGACCTGGATTCACCCCGGCAGCTTGACCTTGAGTGAGGTCACTAAAGATGTAACGCAGAGCTACACCAGCCGACCAATAGTCAGATAGCTTAAGTGCATATCCAACATCAAATGTCACTTCGTAAGGATCAAAGGTGCCTTGAAAATCACCATTCTGATTCCTAAAATCGATAGAACCCAAGGAGAAGTATCGAATAGAAGCTCCCATAGCCTGACGATCATCAATGGCTGTAGCAAACGCAACATACGAAAGGTCAATATCGGGAACGAGACGTGCCAACCATGGCGTGTAATTCATCGCAATATCAGAAGTTCCCTCTTCCATAAAGGCCAACTTGGATACGTTCCAAAACATAGCGTTGGCATCTACACTGGTAGCCGCTCCAACATTTGACATACCACCATGGCGTGCATCTGGGCCAATGGCCAATACAGGAACGGCCGTTGTAACTACTTCCAAATTATCACCAAAGGCAGTCTGCGCCTGTGATACAGCTGGCAATCCAGCTACTAAAATGCCCAAAATAAGGCTACGTACTTTCATATTTCAAAATCAATTGAGGCTACAAATATAGAAGGTTCAATTAGAAGACTCACTTCAAATACACGAGTCGTTCACTTTGTTCCGCTTCTTCTCCGTCGGCCTTTGAACGAACAACCAATCGAAAAACGTATAATCCGTTGGAAACTTTTGCTCCATTGCTGCCTGAACCGTCCCAAGTCATATCAAGAGTACGTGAGCCCTCAGGCGTTAAGTTTTGGGATTGCTGATGCACAATACGTCCTTGCATATCCACAATAAAGAGTTGTACTTCCAATTCTTCACCCGGGCGATTATGTTCAAAACTGAAATTGGTGATGTCAGAGAATGGGTTCGGATAGTTAAACAAGTCCTCAATTTGAAGCGAACTGCGCTCTGCTACCACAAAGTTCACCCTCGCTTCACTCACATTGTTCATCACATCCCAAACTCGAACATCTAAAGTGTGAGGTCCATTCTCTAAATCGAAGAATGGGTACTCAATGGTTCCAGATTGATAGGTATCCAAATCGCCTTGATAATAAGCGTTGAGCTTAAACGAATTGGCAAGATCACCGTCGAGGACTCCAACTACATCATGCCCGAGACCATTACTCACTACATTGATACCCGATTCATCATAGATTAGTGCCAAACCAATAGGATTCTCATCGGTTAATCCACCATTTACGAAATTGGTATCATTCATAAAGAGTCTGATCTCAGGACCTTCGTCGTCTACCACAGCCAGGTCGGCTAAGCCGCCTACATAAAAAGTCTTATTGGCTCCTCGGGCATCAGTCACTCCATTATCTGCATAGAGGGATATTTTACCTTGTCCGTAGGTATAATTAATATCACGTGGAACAATGAAAGTAATCTCCCAATAGCCATTTTCTACTGACGCTCGTCCGCGATAAATGACATTCTCCTGCTGCGTAAAATTGACGATTCCACCTTCTCCATCATTACGTCGAGTCTGTTTGTCCTCTTTTTTGTCGAATACCGTTACCTGGACTTCACCGTTGAAATCTGAAAACAAACCTCCTTGATCTCTAAAAACGCGTCCCTTTAAAGTCACGGTTTCCCTAGCCTTAACCGTATCTACCAAAGCAGTAGCTACTCCATTGATACTATCTAGGAGTACCTCATGTACGGGAATATTCAAACGCAGCGCGGGGTCTCCAATTAAGCTAAACCGAACACGATCCGATGCATTGGTGGCATTTTTTGCTCTTCTAACTACATCACCAAGGGTAGGATAACTTCCATTCTCCTTCTCAAAGATGGTCTGGAATACCGCCTCGTTCAGATCTACAGCACCATCCACGTATACCACACGCGTAGTACTGATTAATCCGATAGCGCCTCCATTTGGATTTAAGAGCACTTGCTCTCCAGCAGAAGTGCGGAATGGATCGTCAAAGCGAGTAAATTCACAAGTAATTGTTACAAAAAGTGGAAGCTCAGTTCGGTTGCTCCAGCGATTAACGTCGGCTAATTGAAGTAATCTTTCTGATGCCCAACCTACTTCACCTCCGTGGCCCGTGTAAGCCGTCACCAAGTTTCCGCGTTGAACTGAACGATACAATGCTTCGCGAGCAGCAGGGTAAGACTGTGAACCGCTCGAACTGACCTGGGTGTAACTATCGGAATAAATCTTCTCGACATTGAACGTAGGATGCACTGTATCCAGTTCTTGTGCGATTTGTTCAGGCTCCCTTGTCAATACCGTTTCCCATGATTCATCTACATCATCGGTAATAAAGGCGACGCGGTTTCTCCAATCCCCAAAGGAATCATCGGCTACTGCGTAGTCTATAATCTTATCTACTACTGCTCTGGCCTCAGCAATGGATTTAACGGGAAGACGACCCGTGTTAATGTCGATTTTATCGAAAGTTACATTGCCGCCTTCGTTATCATCTAACTGCGCGTAATAATCATCCGACATGAAAGAGGTATACAACGAAGTGGAGTTGACAGATTGAAATACCGGAACAAAATTCTGCATGTTCGGTACTCGGTTCAAGTAATCGTAAGATGCGTCTCCCATTAACAGGAGATGCTGAATCGGACTTGATGGATCTCTTTTGTAAAGCATGCGGGCTAGGTCGCGAATAGCCGTGACATCTTGTGCACCGCATGAAAACTCATTATACACCTGCTCAGGAGTGAGAACCACCGTGTTCAAATTGTCATTTGATCGATGTAAATCTGCTAAGCGCTCAGCCTCAGCAAGGAAAGATGGGTGTGAAATGATTACCATATCCACGCCTTGTAAAGCATGAATATTTTGGTTGGAAACATCACTCCAATTAGATAATTCTCTTGCATCTGAAGGCTTTGCAACCAGATAGGTGCGAAGGCTATCTGCGGCAGCCAACCATGAGCCCGCCCCATTTCTTTGAGGAGCAAAGGGACGTGTTGGATCAGTCACATCCCAAACCCAGGCATTCTGGTCGGCTAAATCATACTGGACTATACCGCCTGGACTAATAGAGTTTATATCCCGAGCTACAAACCCACCGTTGTGATAAATCCATTGCCTCCTAGCGTTCACCGACAAATAATCGAGGTACCCTGTAGCTGTAGGAGAAGATGAACGATTGTATCGCACTTCAACATTCAGTGTATTTCCAGATCCTGAATTGTACTCGAATGATTCTGCAGAGGTTGTCAGTGGAAATCTAGAATTGGTCGAGCTCATGACCTGCGAGCTCTGCAATGAACCACCTTCGTATATTTCAAATCTAGTTTGACCCGTGAACGAAGTAGCACCCGTCTTGTACCGAACGGCTACGGGATCACTTGTAATTCTATTTGGGAAGTTGAAGGATAAATTGGTCGATAACTGGAAATCAAAGATTTCGCCATACCAAGTTCTTCCTGTTCCTACCACGTTCCTCAAGTCCTCCTCATGAAATTGCAAGTCGTTAAAGCCTTGCGACTGCAGTGTTGCACTTCCTCCTTGCCATGCTTCACTTTGAATTCTCAACCCATTGGATTGGTCGTTAGAGGCGAAAAACACATAGGATTCGCGAGCGTATACATTGAAGAGGTGAACCAACTCTTGATCAGTTGTATTGTACCTCACCTCGTGCGGACCTTGAGCGTAGAAGTAAATCAGGTCTCCTGAATTCGCTGCGCCATTTCCATCATCGATAATGAAAAGTGGAATCTGGCGTAAATCATCTATTCTATCTCGATTAATCCGTTCCGGGAGAACGCCACCTCCATTGTGGTAAGCATGAATGGAGGAAAGGGGATCTCCGGAACTTAAAACGCCAGCGGCTATAAGTGTCCCTGCATCCACCCTGTGCAGCCCTGATTCACGAAGGGGCATTTTAATCCAAGAACCTTGTCTTAGTACAGAATTACTTGCCCATGATTGTGTTTTAAATGAGGTTTGATCCGCATCGCGCACCACAATTACGTCGAATGAAACCAGCTTTTCAATACGCTGTAGGTCGGCATTCATCCGTAGAGGCACTATCCGGAATGAGACATACTCTTTACTATCGGTAAAGGTCCATGCTTGTTCAATCTTGAAATCTTCGGTCAATCGTTGAGCCATATCACCAAGCGCATTGATCTCTTCCACGGACAATGCTTCCACCTTAGGGGCAAAAAGCTCGATGTGCGCATTCCCTGAAACGGGCAGCTCATACTCCCCAAAGAATTGCGGCAATCCGTATGAATCGAACCCACCACGTTCCAAATGAAGTGCACTTGCAAGGCGCGTGGAATCTGCTGGCGTGATTTGCCACGAAAGCTCGTAATGCTGCGCCGATAGAGCGACACAGGCAAGAACAAAACAAGAAATGAGTAGTTTCTTCATTCAGTTAACATATTGCAACATGAAACGCATGTCTCCATTCGTTCGTATAGTTTGCAGTAGACCCCTTCAAAATTAATACTTCTAGGTGTTAGAATGTTCAATTCTAATTTTTGGATATTGCGACCCAAAAGTAACATAGTCTACTAACGTTATACGCAATGAAACCTTTCGACATTGCTTCAAAGGAAGGTTAAATATTCTTGTGCGAAAATCCTCATGTTCGACTAGAGCATATAAAATTGTTGTATAATTGTGTTTCGAAAACTCGCGGCTCAATGAACCGGAAAACGGCTCGTATATTATTACTTACGTTACTGACAGGCTTTGCAGCCTTCGGTCAGGACCCCCATTTCAGTCAGTTCTATGCGAACAGATTATATCTCAACCCTGCCTTTGCGGGTGTTGACAAGTGTCCTAAACTCTCACTGAATTATCGTAATCAGTATCCAACCATTGGTGTTTACGAAACTTTTTCTGCCTCCTATGACCAGTACGTTAGCTCCCTTCGGGGCGGACTGGGGGTTATGGTAATGAGAGACGAAGCAGCCCAAGGAGCCCTTACGCTTACCGAGGCTAGTGCTATCTACTCTTATCATCTATCGGTAAGCAGAAAGTTTCAGCTACTCGCTGGTTTTCAAGCCACCTTCCGCCAAAGAGGGTTGGACTTTAACGCATTGACGTTCCCTGACCAAATTGATCAATTTTACGGATTCGTTCGACCAACGAGCGAAATTCCACCTGACCAACCTACCACGCAGCACGTGGACATCAGTGTTGGTTTGATTGGTTACGGTGAGAATTACTACTTCGGCGTTGCGGGTCACCACCTTACTGAGCCGAATGAAGCTTTTTACACTGAGAGCAAATTACCATTTAAATTGACTGTTCATGGTGGCGCATCCATTCCAGTGGGAAGAAAAAGATTGGCCAATTCAAAGCAGAGCTATTTAATTCCTAATGTTGTGTATCAGCGACAAGGGAATATCGGACAGTTCACTTTGGGATTGAGCTTTAACAGAGGATTTATCACAGGTGGTTTGGCCTATAGAAATAGCGAAACCAACCCTGACGCTCTCGTAGCTATTGTGGGTATTACTCCGCCAAATTGGCCTTTCCAGTTTGGGTATAGCTACGACTTTACGATATCGAATTTTGGTGGTGCCGGCAATGGTGCACACGAAATCTCGTTGTCTTATCGTTTCAAATGCGTAAACCGGACACGACGTGCTCAAGAATTGAAGTGTCCATCTTTCTAAAGAACATCGACAGAAACATCTAGTAATATGAATTTGGGATCATTGAAATCAGTTTTACCAGTTGCAACGCTAAGCCTCTTATTGGCTTCTTGCGGTGGTGAAACATCCAACACAACAGGTTGGTCATACAACGATCGTGAAAGCGGCGGATTCGAAGTGAACATGGATTATGATGGGCAGCAAACCGGACCTGGCTTGGTGTTTATCGAAGGTGGTAACTTCGTAATGGGTCAGGTTGAGGAAGACTTCCTCAAGGACTGGAATAACGTGCCGCGTCGTGTGACCGTTTCATCTTTCTATTTGGATGAAAACGAGGTAACTAATGTGGATTACCGCGAATACCTCTACTGGTTGGATCGCGTTTACAAATTCGATTATCCAGAAATTTATGATGCAGCTCTTCCCGACACACTTGTTTGGAGAGATGAGATGTCTTACAACGAAATGTACGTGCGTAATTACTTGCGTCACCCTGCATACAACTTCTACCCAGTTGTCGGTGTGAACTGGATTCAAGCAACTCGTTACTGTGCATGGCGTACGGATAGAGTAAACGAACAAATTCTAATCGAGGAAGGCGTTCTCAATCCGCTCAATGAACAAACTTCTGATATGCACTTCGACACCGACGTGTATCTCTACAGTTCAGAGCCTTACAATGCCCAAAACAACAAAGGTTTGGAAGACTTACGTCCGAACGCTACCAGCGGACCTGAAGGTCGCCCTGTGCGTATCGAAGACGGTATTCTTCTTCCGAAGTACCGCCTCCCAACAGAAGCAGAATGGGAATTTGCAGCCTACGGTAACATCGGTTCTCGTGTTTATGATCGTACCACCGATGCAAACAAGTACTCTTGGAATGGTTCTTCGCTTCGCAACAGCGAACAAGATGAGCGTGGCGATATGTTAGCCAACTACAAGCGTGGCCGAGGAGATAACATGGGTGGTGCTGGATGGTTGAACGACCAAGCTGACATCACGATGCAGGTGCGTTTCTACCCTCCAAACGATTACGGTTTATACGATATGGCCGGTAACGTGGCCGAATGGGTAATGGATGTTTATCGCCCGCTTTCCTCATTAGATGCTAATGATCACAGAGCGTTTAGAGGTAATGAGTTCGATGCATTTGCAGAGGACGAGGATGGTTACTTGCTTCCTAACTTTGAGCCAGAATATGAAAGAACAGAAGATGGTGATTCAGTTCTTGTAGGTCTTCCGGGTGAGCTTCCAAAGCGCGATGTAACCGCCGAAGAGAACTTGAACAGAAGAAACTATCAGTACAGTGATTACCGTGATTACTTAGACGGAGATGTTGAGTCTTCTATCTACTACGACAATCCTCCACCAGAAGGAGATGCGGCAATGTACGACTACTCGAAAACTACACTTATAGGCAACACTACGCGTGTGTTTAAGGGCGGAAGCTGGAAAGACAGAGCGTATTGGTTAAGCCCAGGAACAAGAAGATTCCTCGAGGAAGATCAAGCGACAGATTATATCGGATTCCGTTGCGCAATGGATCGCGTAGGATTCCAGAACCTGGAAGAAGATCGCGATAAGCGCCATTCAAGTCCAGATCGTCACGACTTCCGTCGTTACAGAATGTAATCTGACATAGACTATCAAAAAAAAGGTCGTCCTCGGACGGCCTTTTTTTATGTCTTGTACCTACATTTAATCTCATGATGGAGAACCTATACCAAGCGTACTTAAAATCTAAGGGCGTCAATACTGATACGCGCTCAGTGAATGAAGGGGAAATTTACTTTGCTCTCAAAGGGCCCTCTTTCAACGGCAATTTATTTGCTCAAATGGCGCTCGATAAAGGCGCCATGGCAGTAGTAATTGACGAAGAGGTAGAAGTCGACTCGTCAGCCATGGTTTTTCAGGTAGAGGATGTCCTTTCCACCCTTCAGGATCTGGCAAGACACCACAGGAAACAGCTAAAGTTTCCTTTCATTGGATTGACCGGCAGCAATGGTAAAACTACCGCTAAAGAACTGTTTCGATCCGTGCTCTCTCAAAAGTTCAAAGTGCATGCCACTCATGGAAACCTCAACAATCACATTGGAGTACCGCTTACCATTCTATCCATCCCAAAGGATACAGAAATTGCGGTGGTGGAAATGGGTGCCAATCATCAAAAGGAAATCGAACTGCTTTCGTCCATATCCATTCCAGATATCGGTTACATCACCAATTTCGGAAAGGCACACCTAGAAGGCTTTGGAGGTGTAGAAGGAGTAATCAAGGGCAAGAGCGAATTATATACACAAGTTCGATCCACTAAATCCATTGCCTTGGTGAACTACAACGACCACAAGCAAATGGAGAAATCGGAAGGAATTGACAGGATTACCTACGGTGCAAATCAGGCAACTTACCCTATGAACTTTCTGGATGATAATGAGCCCGCAACCGTGGTATACAACAACCAACGCTTTGAGTCGCAGTTGACCGGAAGTTTCCATACGGCAAATATTGGAGCAGCCATCTCTCTCGGGCTTCATTTTGGATTGAACGCAGAACAGATACAAACGGGCATATCAGCCTATAAACCTCAAAACAATCGGTCGGAATGGCGCGAGAAAGGGTCTAATAAGATTATGCTCGATGCTTACAATGCCAATCCAAATAGCATGGAAGCGAGCATCCTTTCTTTCATGAAAAGCACCTCTGCCCCACGTTTTCTCATATTAGGTGACATGTTCGAATTGGGGGATACTTCGCCAGAGGAACATCAAAAAATTGTAGATCTCTGTACCGACTTAGAGGCGAACATCATTTTAGTGGGAGAACACTTCAATCAGACTTCTGACAGCAACAATTTCAAGCGCTTTACGAAAACAGAAGAGTGTGCAGCCAACCTTAGAGAACACCCTATAAAAAACGCGAGCATCCTCCTAAAAGGATCTCGCGGTATGCGGCTCGAAACTTTACTCGAATTTCTCTAGAGCGAGTATCTAAGACCTACCGATAAACCAACACCATAGGGCGTTTCAACGGGGCGGTTAGGCTTATCGATAATCTGTGTTGTAAAGTATCGGAACTGAGCATGTGTAGTTACTGCCCAATTATCGGTGAAGTAAAAAGCCCCGCCAACCTGAATGGCAACCGACCACATGTCCCAACTAGCCTCATCGGTCAAATCTTCGTTGATTTCCATCCCTTGAACTGTGGCTGATTCAGAGTATGACACCAACCGATTGTAGGCAACAGGTATCCAAATTTCCAAATCCCACGCGTCATTCATGGCCGTAGTGAAGCCAATGCGCAGTGGGATGGTGTTATATCTGGCATTTATATTCAGTCCTACGCTGCTGGTATCGTTATTCAGGATATACTCGTACTCATCCAATCGGTAATTGATGGTCGTCTGACCAGCACCGATTCCAAGTCGGAGGTTGGAATTGATATTGAAGTTTGCATAGGCACCCCAGTTATACCCAAATCCGCCTGTCGCAGGAAAATCATCTTCTGTAAGACCGTTATTCACTCCTGCATTATTCAATGAAAAGAGTCGTCGCTGTGTGAACATCGGGTCAAAATGAACTCCAAAACTCACATATTGTGTCTCTACCTCACTGTCCGTATAATACACGGGTTCATCTTCAGGCTGCGCCACTACAAAAAGTGGAGCGAAAGCCAATAGAACCGATAGTATCCAGTTATTCTTCATAAAATCAAAGATAGCTTTTAGCCGCCACGAACGCAGCATCAATTCCCGAAGAGTCTTTGCCCCCGGCTGTTGCAAAAAACGGAGCGCCACCACCACCACCCTTAATATGGGTAGCCACTTCCTTCACGACCTTTCCCGCGTTCAATCCTTTAGACTGAACGAGGTCGTCGCAAATCAAAACGTGCAATTGAACTTTCCCATTGCCTTCAGTGGCCAGAATCATGAACAGGTCTTTATACTGCTGACGAAGTTGGAAAGCCATATCCTTAATCGCTCCGGCATCCAAAGCAACTTTAGCGGCAATGAAACGTGCATCGCCTATTCGCTCAGCTTGCTGAACCAGTTCTTCTTTTAGACTTCCAGCTTTATCTTTCAACAAGCCTTCAACTTGCTTTTTAAGATCGGCATTCTCCTTCTTAAGCGCTTGCACAGCTGAAAGGGTATCTGAAGCTTTTAACTCGGCTTGAACTGAATGCAGGATATCCACCTGTCCATTTACCCAATCCTCAGCGGCAGCGGCTGTAAGTGCTTCAACACGACGTATACCTGAAGCAACAGAACTTTCCGATATCAGCTTAAAAAAGCCAATCTCACCAGTCGATTTCACATGGGTTCCTCCGCACAGCTCGATGCTCTCACCAAACTTAATGGCTCGGACGGTGTCACCATACTTCTCGCCAAACAGAGCCATTGCTCCCATCTCGATAGCCTCCTCCATAGCGATATGACGGAATTCCTCAAGAGGATAGTTTGCGCGTATTCTTTGGTTCACGAGCTCTTCCACGGCACGTATTTCCTCATCGCTCACCTTGTGAAAGTGGGAAAAGTCAAAACGCAAATGGCGATCGTTCACCAAGCTTCCTTTTTGTTCTACGTGCTCACCCAAAACTTCGCGTAGAGCCTCGTGCAGCAAGTGTGTCGCAGAGTGATTATTGGCGGTATTTCTTCTCTTCTCCTCAGCTACTACTGCCTTAAATGTAGCCTCGATTTTCTCCGGAAGCTGATCCATATAGTGCAGGATCATACCCGTTTCTTTTTTCGTGTCCCAAATGGTCAAGGTTTCCTCGTCATTTTTAAGAACGCCTGTATCCCCTACCTGACCGCCGCCCTCAGGGTAGAAAGGCGTATGATCAAAAACCACTTGGAAAAAAGACTTCTTCTTGGTTTTAACCTCTCGATATTTGGCGATGTGCACTGAAGACTTCAAGCTATCATAGCCGATAAACTCCTCACG
The DNA here is from genome assembly GCA_965659415.1 of Phaeocystidibacter sp. Taxonomy (GTDB): domain Bacteria; phylum Bacteroidota; class Bacteroidia; order Flavobacteriales; family Schleiferiaceae; genus Phaeocystidibacter. The sequence continues at coordinate 55,724 of CBFHVA010000013.1, read as the reverse complement.
AGCATCTTCTCTCACCTCAACCCAATCGTCCGTACTCATCTTGGTAGCGGCGCGAGATCTATCTTTTTGCTTCGCCATCTCCGCATCGAAACCAGCCTGATCCAAATTCATCTCACGTTCGCGAAGAATGAGCGAAGTCAAATCAACCGGGAAACCAAAAGTATCATATAACTCAAATGCCTTGGCTCCATCCAAAACCTTTGAATTGGCTTGTCCGATCATATCATCAAGGCGCTTCAATCCTTGCTCCAAGGTACGTAGGAAAGATTGCTCTTCCTCCTGAATCACGCTTTCACATAATCCGCGCTGCGACCTGATTTCTGGGAAATAATCCCCCATGTCGTTGGCTAAGACTTCTACCAACGCATACATGAATGGCTCCTTCATGTCTAGCACACTGTACGCATATCGCGTGGCACGACGAAGAATTCTTCGAATCACGTAACCTGCTCCATTATTGGATGGCAATTGACCGTCCGCAATGGCAAAGGCAATTGCTCGAATATGATCGGCAATTACTCTCATGGCAATTAGGGTCTTCGCATCGGCCGACTTCGACTTTCCCGAGAGTTTCTCAATATTCTCAATAATGGGAGTGAAAACATCTGTTTCGTAGTTCGACTTCACGCCTTGTATCACCATACAAAGACGTTCAAAACCCATTCCTGTATCTACGTGCTTAGCCGGAAGCGGCTCAAGTGAACCATTGGCCTTGCGATTGAACTCCATGAAAACGAGATTCCAAATCTCCACTACTTCATTGTGGTCCATGTTTACTAGGCTTGCACCATCTACCTTAGCTCTTTCCTCATCGCTGCGGAGGTCAAAGTGAATTTCCGAAGCGGGTCCACATGGACCTTGATCGCCCATTTCCCAGAAATTGTCCTTCTTGTTACCATTGAGAATGCGATCTTCAGCAATCCATTTCTTCCAGAACGTTCGTGCATCTTGATCTGATTCCAATCCTTCTGATGCATCACCTTCAAAGACGGTCACATAAAGGCGATCTGTATCAAGCTTGAACACGTCGGTAAGAAGCTCCCAAGCCCAAGCAATGGCATCCTCCTTAAAGTAATCGCCGAAGCTCCAATTACCCAGCATCTCAAACATGGTGTGATGGTAGGTATCGTGGCCTACTTCTTCCAAGTCATTGTGTTTGCCAGATACACGTAAACACTTTTGTGAGTCCGTAACGCGCGGTGCAATCGGCTCGGAATTACCCAAGAAGGCATCTTTGAACTGGTTCATCCCTGCATTGGTGAACAACAGAGTTGGATCATTCTTTATAACAATCGGAGCCGATGAAACCACTTCATGTGATTTCGACTTGAAAAAGTCTAAGTAGGTCTGACGAATCTCTTTTGCTCTCAATGGAAAAGCTTCTAATAGTTAACCTGATACAAGCCTCAGCAGAAAATCAATAACTTTGTTACTTCGTTCAACTTTTGCTTGACAATTATGCAGCAAAAATAGGAAAAGGAAAGCCCATGGCGAAGGTCAAATATTATTACGATCCCAGAACATTATCCTACCGCAAGATTGAGAGAACTTGGCAGGACCGGTTAAAGAGTACGGGGACGTTTTTACTTTCGGCCTTTATCATAGCCGTGCTCCTCTTCTTCACGGCGGATAGCATTTTCGATTCACCTAAGGAAAAACGTCTGAAAAGAGAGATTGCCAACTTAGAGATTCAATACCGAATCATGAACGGACGAATCGACCAAATCAGCGAAGTACTCGAGGAGATTGAATACAAAGACGATAACATATATCGGGTGGTATTTGAAGCTGAACCGCTTCCCGAAGAGGTGAGAAACTCCGGATTTGGAGGAGCCAACCGATACGCCTATCTCGATGGTTTTTCCCATAGTGAGCTACTCATGCAAACCGCGCAAGACATTGATTTGCTCACAAAGAGAATCGTAGTTCAAAGTCGATCATTTGATGAGGTGATGGAACTTGCAAGAGATAAGGAGTCATTGTTAGCAGCTATTCCAGCTATACAACCCGTTTCGAATACAGATTTAAGGAGAATTGCCTCTGGCTTCGGTTACCGAATCCACCCTATTTATAAAGTGCGTAAGATGCACGCCGGCCTAGACTTTTCGGCACCTACCGGTACTCCCATTTATGCTACGGGTGATGGAACTGTAGAGGTCGCGCGCACCCGCAGAGGGTCAGGCTATGGTAAGTATGTTCAAATCAATCATGGATTTGGCTACGAAACGCTCTATGCGCACATGAGCCGTATTGCAGTTCGTCGCGGTCAAAAAGTAAAACGTGGCGACATAATAGGATACGTTGGGAATACAGGAGCATCCACTGCTCCACATCTTCACTATGAAGTAATCCGCAATGGTTCGAAAATCAATCCGATAAACTATTTCTATAACGACCTCACTCCAGAGGAATACGAAGAGTTGATTGAACTCAGTTCACAGAGCAATCAGTCGTTCGACTAATTACCGAACCCTCAATCGCTGCCCGATTTGAATGACATCTGTTGAACGAATACCGTTCAATCGGCAGATACTCGAAACCGAAGTATGGTATTTTCGGGCTAATCCCGACAAGGTTTCTCCAGATCTTACACGGTGATACCTACGAGCATTCATTTCCTTGATATAAGCGAACACATCGCTGTGAATGGCCATGATATCTGCAATGAGCGCACCTTCTTCAAAATTGATTACATCGGCAGGATTGATGGCATTGCCGAGATATCTAACCTCAAAGTGTAAATGAGGTCCGGTTGATCGGCCGGTAGAACCACCCAGTCCAATGGGAGTACCGGCCCGCACATAATCATTCGTATCCACTAAAAACCGACTCAAATGGGCATAATACGTCTCTGATCCATTGTAGTGACGCATCACCACTAAATTCCCATAACCACCGCCATTGTAACGTGCGTAACGAATCTTACCATCAAATGTGGCGTAAACGGTATCCCCTGTTCGAAGTTTCAAGTCCACTCCATAGTGGTAACGATAACGTCGCCATCCAAAGCGGCTTCTCAATTCACCATTCACCGGCATGTGAAAATCAGGATGGTTGTAATTCACCCATTCCATATTCAAGGTGTCTTCTAGCTTCGACAAATCCGAGCTATCGATATGAACCTCATTGTGATCCCAGCCCCAAGTAAACACAGCCAATTCTTTCATTTCCGGTATCACGTTGGGCTTAATGTCGGCCACTTCAATGATAGGATACACTTCGGAAATCTCTCTATTTTGAGCTGTCGAGGCAATTGGAAAGAGAAAGATAAGGAGATGTAATATTTTGTGTTTCAAGGTCTTGTTCTTTTGATCGCTGCAAATATCACAATTAGGATATGGGTGCCAGCAAATGAAAAGTTAATTTCGCTTTTTCATCACCACATTGTTGTAGGATATTGAATACAACGGTTTAATACCGATTCATTGGATAAGAAAACGATCTTTTGGGCTCTGTTAGGCGCTCTTTTTTTCCTGCCGTTCCTGGGAGGAGTTCACCTATTTGATTGGGATGAAATCAACTTTGCCGAGCTCGCCAGAGAAATGATTGTATCAGGCGATTGGTTGAAGATGCAAATGAACTATGAGGTCTTCACCGAGAAGCCACCTCTCTTTTTTTGGCTGCAGGCCATCGCAATGAGGTTATTCGGTGTAGGAGAATATGCAGCTCGATTCCCCAATGCGCTACTCGGTATCGCAGTTCTACCTTATCTGTACGGGCTTGGATCTCGTATCCTAGACAAACGATTTGGGGCCTTATGGGCTTTAAGCTGGTTTGGAAGCATTCTTCCCTTCTTGTATTTCAAGAGTGGAATCATTGATCCTTTTTTCAACTTTTTCATCTTCAACGGTCTCATCTTTTTGGCATTTGCCAGGTGGAAGCAACAAGGATTTCACAAAATCAAACGCTCTCCCGCTCAATTGCTAGCCATTGGGGGCGCTTTCATCGGCTTGGCGATTCTGACTAAAGGACCCGTAGCTTATTTGCTCATTCTGTTGACCTATGGTGTCTTTTGGATTTTCAACCGTCGGAGGTTTGCGGTCAAGCTGAGCTACTTCATTCTTTATTCCTTTGCAGCCCTCGGCGTGTTTCTCATTTGGTTCGCGGTTGACCTGATTGCACGGGGTCCAGATTTCATCATTGAATTCACCATCCGGCAATGGGAACTGCTTACGACTGGCGATGCTGGACACAGCGGATTTTTGGGTTATCATTTCGTTGTTCTCCTTTTTGGATGTTTTCCTGCAAGTCTTTTTGCGATACCTTCTTTGAAAAAGAAGGTGGATTTGCCACCTCACGTAATCGACCTCCAGAGGTGGATGATTTACCTATTTTGGGTGGTGTTGATTCTGTTCAGTTTGGTGGGCACCAAAATCATCCACTACAGTTCGATGGCTTACTATCCGCTCACCTTTTTATCGGCGCTCACGCTTTGGAAGTGGTTGTACCAGTCCGATAAAAAAAGAAAGCCTTTGTTGGTGGCTATTCTATCGATTGGATTCGTCGTTACGGCTGTTTCCCTCATTCTGCCCTATGCGGGAATGAACGTGGATTTAATTCTACCGTTGATGGAAGCTGACCCTTTTGCCACTAAAAACATGGAGGCTGAAGTGCCTTGGTCGAACTGGGATTATATTCCAGGTCTGTTCTATCTTCTCGTTCTCTTGACTGTAGGTATCTCTTGGGTTCGCCAAAAGCAAGTAGCTGTAAAGGCGCTTTTTTATGGCACCGGAATTTGGGTATTCCTCGGTTTGGTATTCTTTATCGGAAAGGTTGAGCGTATTTCGCAACGCGCCAACGTAGCCTTCTTTGAAGCTCAGGCCACCGAAGAAGTATATGTAACTACTTGGGGATACAAGTCCTATGTCCCTTGGTTCTACGCCAGGGTTCAACCATACACAAACGAAAACGCTTCGGATCAGGACTGGCTACTGCACGGCAAAACCGACCGACCTGTTCGGATTTCAGTGAAGGTCAATAAAATTGAGGCGTTCCAAGAGGAAGTTCCCGATGCACAACTGCTCTACGAAAAGAATGGATTTTACTTCTTCGAACGACCTGTATTAAGCAAATAAGCCGGCTTTATCAAGCCCCATTTCGCGAAGCGATACTGCAAGCTCACTTTTAAAACACCAAGTCCGTAGATTGAACTGCGCTTCAGGTTGATACTGCTTGCTTCTGCAAAGTATTTCGTTGGACAAGTAATTTCCGCGATCTCAAACCCCTTGTAAAAGATCTGAGCGAGCATTTGATTGTCAAAAACAAAATCGTCACTGTTGACATTGAAATCGACAGCTTCGAGCACTTCTTTGGAAAAAGCACGATATCCAGTGTGGTATTCAGATAGCTTCTGACCCATTAAAATATTCTGGAATAAGGTAAGTAGACGGTTCGCCACGTATTTGTACCAAGGCATCCCTCCTCTAAGAGCTCCTTTGCCCAGAATTCTTGACCCAAGGACTACGGGGTAAAGATCATTGGCAATCAAGTGACTCATACTCTGAATGAGCATGGGTGTGTATTGATAATCTGGATGAAGCATGATGACGATATCGCCGCCAATTTCAACGGCTTTGTTGTAACATGACTTCTGATTTCCTCCGTAGCCTTTATTCTCTTCGTGAGATATAATGTGCTTGATACCAAGACGCTTCCCTACCTCTACTGTGTCATCCGAGCTCTTATCATCCACCAAAACAACGTCGTCTACAATGTCGAAAGGAATCTCATTGTAGGTGCGTTCCAAGGTCTTTGCCGCGTTGTACGCCGGAAGAACAATTACGATTTTTTTGTCCCTAATCATGCCGCAAAAGTATCATTTCCATCGCTCTTTAGCATGATAGATGGAATATTGATGGCGAATCCTAATCAGGAAAACGTCAATATGTCAGAAACAGCGGAGATTCGTACCTTCAACCTATCAAAGAACACTATCCGTCTATGCACTTCAAATTGCCAGAATTGACCAAGCGCTATTACTCCATTGGAGAAGTGGCTGAAATTTTTGACGTGAACACCTCACTGCTTCGCTTTTGGGAGAAAGAATTCCCAAAACTGCAGCCCAAAAAGAACAGAAAGGGAAATCGGACCTATACACCCAAGGATATCGAGCAAATTCACTTGGTCTTTCATCTGGTAAAAGAACGGGGATTCACCATAGACGGTGCTCGAAAGAAACTTCGCGAGAATCGTGACGATGTGGCACAGGAAGCGGAAGTGGTAAACCGTTTGATGACGGTAAGAGAAAAACTAGTTAAACTAAAACAAGCGTTATAAAGCGCTTCAGAAACATAAGATTATAAGCATGGCAAAGAAATTAATGATTGGCGTTGTAGTGGGAATTGGAGGTCTCGGACTGATCTCCGTATTCTGGTGGTTCAACACCTATAATACCATCATTCGTATGGATGAAGGAGTAACGGCTCAATGGGCTAATGTTGAAACGGCTTACCAGAGAAGAGCTGATTTAATTCCAAATTTGGTTTCAACCGTTAAAGGTGCGGCGGATTTTGAACAGAGTACACTTACCCAAGTGGTTGAAGCGCGCGCTCAAGCCACATCGATTAATCTCAGCGCAAATGATCTTTCTCAAGCCAATATTGAGCGATTTCAAGCCGCACAAAGTGAATTGAGCGGGGCGCTAAGCAGGCTTCTCGTAACGGTGGAGCGCTATCCTGAATTAAAGGCCACACAAAACTTTTCCCAACTGCAAAATCAATTGGAGGGTACCGAAAACAGGATTGCCGTTGAAAGGAATAAGTACAATCGAGTGGCGCGCGAGTTCAATACGAAAATCAGATTTTTCTTCTCTAGCATCGTCGCTAACTCAATGGGCTTGACTGAGCCGAAGGGGTACTTTGAAGCGGACGAAGGTTCGGAAGAAGCTCCTGACGTTGAATTTGAGTTCTAAAGATGGCTGAAGAATCACATTTTTTCTTCACGCCGGAACAGGAAGAAGAACTACTAAAGGCCATTCAGAACGCAGAACTTACAACCAGCGGAGAACTCAGGATTCGGGTGGAACACAAGTCGTCTGGTGATGCCTATAAGGATGCCGTGCGTGCATTTGAAAAGCTGGGAATGACCAAAACCGAGTTGCGGAATGGGATTTTATTCTACTTGGCAACAGATGATCACCAATTTGTTTTGATTGGGGATAAAGGGATTCACGAGAAGGTTGGAGATAATTTCTGGTCAAGTATCCGAGACAAAGTCATTGAGCACTTCAAAAAGGGCGAATTCACGCTTGGATTGGTAGAGGGCATCACAGCTTGTGGCAAAGCATTAGCAGAATACTTCCCATACATGGAAGATGATGTGAACGAGTTGCCGGATGAAATTTCAAAGGGAAAACTATGAACTTGAAACCATTCATTCTCCTGCTTGGAATTTTACTCGCTGGCTTTATGCAAGCGCAGTCTCCAGATTTAGTCATGGACGAGGCCAATATTCTCTCGAGTGCCGAAGAAAGAGCGCTTCGAAGTAAGCTTTTGGCCTATGAAGACACTACGAGTACTCAAATCGCGATTCTCACACTGGAGCGAATCGACGATGACATCAACTTGTTCACCGCTGAATTGGCGGACAGCCTAGGAATTGGGCAAGGTCAATATGACAACGGCTGTTTAATTTTGGTAGCCGTAGAGAACAGGCAAATGGCCATTCAAAATGGTTATGGTTTGGAAGCCTATCTAACTGATTATACCACCAAGGACATTATTGATGGAATCATAACACCCCGCTTCAAGGAAGGCAATTACTACGAAGGCTTGAACGCAGGTACAACGGCTATTTTCCAAGTTTTGAACGGCACCTTTGAAGGCTCTGGAACCCAACGGCCTCGCAAGCCTGCTTCTATTCTGGTCATTTTATTCATCGCATTTATCATTATGGCATCCCGCTTCGGAAGAGGTGGTGGTCCGGGAAGAAGAGGCGGCTATCGCGGAGGCGGAGGATACTGGATCGGCGGTATGGGCGGCTTCGGTGGTGGCAGCAGTTTTGGCGGAGGTGGTGGCTTCGGTGGTTTTGGCGGAGGTGGCTTCGGCGGAGGTGGCGCTTCAGGGAGCTGGTAAAAGGAGTAGCGAGTAGCGAGTAGCGAGTAGCGAGTAGCGAGTAGCGAGTAGCGAGTAGCGAAAGAAATAAAATTTAGAATGAACATTCAATCGGAGCATCACGAGAAAGGCGGCCGCTGGTTCGTTGAAGAAAATGGCAAAACCGTAGCCGAAATGACGTACATCAGCTCAGGGCCATCGAGGATCATTATTGACCATACCGAAGTGGATGAAGAGTTAAGGGGTAAAGGTGTAGGTTATGACATGGTGGCTCTTGCTGTGGAAAAAGCTCGAGCCGAATCCCTAAAAATATTGCCTTTATGCCCATTTGCTAAGAGCGTATTCAATAAAAAGACAGAATATGCTGACGTATTATTTTAGGTGATATAAACCTTAAAACTGCATATTTGCGTTACACTCTGTAATTCACAGTTATTATGAAAGCACATTTTAAACGCACCATCCTAGCTCTACCCCTACTCATGCTAGTTGCGTCATGCAGTCCGTTTAAGCAAACGAGCTCCAAAATGATGGAGGCAGACGGAAATAGAGTGCAATACGAGATGGTTATCGAGAAGAAAGCAGCTGACTATCTCGAAATCGTAGAGGTGAAGTTGATTAATTCTGAATCAATGGCCTCGGAAAGTGCCTCTTTCCAGGTGTTGGATAGAGACGGATCTACCACCCTACTCAACTTAAAGGGGTACGATTCATTCATTATCGTTGCGGAGACTACCAATGCGGAACTCAATGCCGATAGAGCATTTGTGAGTTACAAAGACGAGCCAGAAGGCGATCTTAAGAGCAAGAAAATAGAACCTCTCATCATGCCGGAGGGAGAGTAATAGAGTCTGCTTCTAGCAGGAAAATAGCAAAACGGCGGGTGGACATCAATTCCATCCGCCGTTTATCGTTATGCGCTCTCCATATTTACGGCGAATCACCCCATTCTTAGAGCTACAAGATTATGTATCTTTGCAGTCGTCTAAATAGACTGTTTGTATGATTTACATCCAACGCAGAGAGCGTTTTAGCGCCGCACACCAGTTGTACAATCCAAACTGGACGGAAGAGCAAAATGAAGCGGTATTTGGGGCTTGTGCCAACAAAAACTTTCACGGTCACAATTTCGAACTCATTGTTACGGTAAAAGGTATAGTTAATCCTGATACAGGATTTGTCATGAATCTGGCAGATCTCAAAACCATCATTCGAAGAGAAGTAACTGACAAGCTCGACCATAAGAATCTGAACATGGATGTAGACTTTCTCCGAGGACAAATGACTTCCACAGAAAACATCGCTATTGCCATTTGGAAGATTCTTCAGCCTTTAATTTTAGAACACGACGCTGAACTACATTGCATACGAATCGTTGAAACAGAAAACAATTACGTAGAGTACTACGGAGAATAATACCCTCACTACCCTAAAATCCAATTCTACATGAAAGCATACGTATTCCCAGGACAAGGCTCCCAATTCACTGGTATGGGAAAAGACCTTTACGATCAATCCGCCGAAGCGCGTGCGATGTTCGAAAAGGCGAATGAAATTCTCGGTTTCGATATCACTAATACCATGTTTGAAGGAGATAAAGATGCCCTAAAACAAACCAACGTAACGCAACCAGCCGTATTCATACACTCAGTAGTTGCTGCCAAAGCAATGGGTGATGACTTTAAGCCGGAGATGGTTGCTGGTCACTCATTAGGTGAATTCTCGGCCTTGGTAGCCGCACGTGCCTTGAGCTTTGAAGACGGTTTGAAATTGGTTGCGCAACGCGCCAATGCCATGCAAAAAGCATGTGAAGCCAAGCCTTCAACCATGGCTGCGATCTTAGGATTGGAAGATGATGTGGTAGAAAATCTTTGTGAACAAGCCGAAGGTGTGGTGGTACCCGCTAACTATAATAGTCCTGGGCAGCTCGTAATTTCTGGCGAAGTTCCCGCAGTTGAGAGGGCTTGTGAGCTGGCCAAAGAAGCCGGAGCGAAGCGCGCCCTTATGTTGCCAGTAGGCGGAGCTTTTCACAGTCCGCTTATGGAAATGGCACGTGAGGAGCTAGCAGCTGCCATAGCGAATACGGACTTCTCGGCACCCGTTTGCCCTATCTATCAAAACACAGTAGCAAAAGCAGTTACTGACTCTGAGGAGATCAAAGCAAATTTGATTCAACAACTTACAGCTCCAGTAAGGTGGACCCAATCCGTGCGCCAAATGGCCGCTGATGGTGGCTCTCTCTTTACCGAAGTAGGACCAGGGCGTGTACTTCAAGGTCTCGTTAAGAAAATTGCGCCTGAAGTAGAGGTAGCCGGCGTATGAGCAATAAGCAAATCGTCGCTTGGCAAAGTCCGTCCAATATTGCATTGGTTAAGTATTGGGGGAAACTGGAAGGTCAAATTCCGGCCAATTCCTCTATCAGCTTCACCCTCGATTCGTGCCATACCCAAACGCGCGTTGAATGGGAACAAGTTGAGGCCGATGGTCAACCGTTTCACTTTGAAATCTATGTGGACGGTGAAATCAGTCCAAGTTTCCGTCCTAAAATTGAAACCTTTTTTCAGAGAACTTCAGATCTATTGACCTTCTTGCCAAGTGTGAAGATGGAAATTCACACCACTAACAGCTTCCCTCATTCGAGTGGGATAGCTTCATCGGCATCTGGACTAAGTGCTTTGGCCCTATGTATGACCGACATTGCCCATCAAATGGGTGTGGTTGATGAAGAAGGATTCTATCGCTTTGCTTCCATTCTTTCACGCTTGGGCTCAGGCTCAGCCTCTCGATCCGTTTATGGCGGATTAGTCGTTTGGGGAAAACACCACGAAATACCGGGGAGTAACGATTCCTTTGCGGTTCCTTATCCGCATCACGTGGAGCACGTCTTCAAAACCTATAGAGATACAGTGCTTCTCGTAGAAGTGGGTCAAAAGTCGGTTTCAAGCACCAAGGGCCACGGACTCATGAATGGTCATTCCTTTGCCGAATCACGCTTTAAACAGGCGGCAGACAACATGGAAGAAATTATTCGCCACCTTCAAACCGGTGACGTGAATAGCTTTGGCGAATTGGTAGAGGCAGAAGCCCTCACCTTGCACGCCATGATGATGACGAGCAGACCAGGCTATATGCTGTTCAGACCTAATACCATTGAAATTCTTGAACGCATTCGACGTTACAGAAACGAAGAAAAGGTTCTTGTGCATTTCACCTTGGATGCTGGTGCGAACGTGCATTTACTGTACCCCGCGAGCGCAGAACAAAAAGTGCATACCTTTGTTGAGTCAGAGTTAGCCTCTTTGTGTAAGGATGGCAGATATATTCACGACAAGGTGGGAAGCGGCCCCAAAAGAATAGACCAATGAGCAAAGGACCATTGTTTTACGCGAAAATTCTCCTCTTCGGAGAGTATGGCATTATCAAAGATGCCATGGGTCTTTCTATCCCTTACAATTACTACCAAGGCGCTTTTCAATTGCCAGAACATCAAGATGAGCGCACGCAAAAGTCGAATGCTTCCCTTCATAAGTATTGTGCGTACTTGAAAGATTTGAAGGCAAGTGGTGAGCTGCAAGCAAATCTTGATTTAGAGGCTTTTGAAGCTGACGTAAAAGAAGGATGGTTTTTCGACTCGTCTATCCCGCAAGGATTCGGTGTCGGAAGTAGTGGCGCTCTTGTTGCGGCTATTTACGACCGATACGCCATAGATAAGATTGATCCAGAAGTAAACCTGAGCCGTGAGAACCTCATCGCCCTAAAGGCGCAGTTTGGTCAGATGGAGAGCTACTTCCACGGAAAGAGTTCCGGAATCGATCCTACAATCTGCTACCTCAATCTTCCGCTTCTCATTAGTGGAAAAGATGATTTAGGCACGGTCGATATTCCTGTTGAGAAGGCGGGTCAAGGTGCTATATTCTTGATCAACTCAGGACAACCGGGAGAAACGCAACCCATGGTGAATATCTTCATGGACAAATTGAAAGAAGCGGGCTTCAGAAACCTCATGAGAGATCAATTCAAGAAATATAATGATGCGTGTATTCAGGCCTTCTTGAAGGGGGACATTTCTCCTTTGTTCTCCAACTTGAAGCATCTCAGTCACTTGTTGCTTGAGAACTTTACTCCTATGATTCCGGCTCAATTCCACGATGTTTGGAAGAAGGGCATTGAGAGCAACGACTACTATCTGAAACTATGTGGTTCCGGTGGTGGTGGATACCTGTTGGGCTTCACGCGTGACTACGAAAAGGCCTTACCTCACCTCAAGGAATACAAACCGGAAGTTATCTATCGGTTTTGAGCCCTGCGGCCAGTAAACAGTATTCAACCACATTAAAAGCCGTCGCGCTGCTGTCCGTTGTGCGGTGGTACAACATTCTGCTGGTCATTGTCGCCCAATATCTCGCGAGCTTATTCATCATGAATAGTCCGAATGATTACTTGAATACCCTGTTTGATTGGCGATTGCACCTCATCGTTTTCGCATCAGGCCTTACGGTCGCAAGTGGTTTCATTATCAATAGTTTCTACGATTGGGAAAAGGACATGGTAAACCGTCCTTCTCAAACTCTTTTTGAACGAATACTGAAAAAGTCAGAGATTCTTCGCCTCTACATCTTCTTTAATTTTCTTGCCTCGGCGATTGGTCTATTGATATCTCTAAGGGCGTTTGCCTTCTTCGCTATATATGCAGCTGGACTGTGGCTTTACTCGCATAAATTCAAGAAAATAACCTTATTGGGAAATGTGACCGCAGCGATGCTGTCCATTCTTCCCTTCTTTGCCGTATTCTTCTACTACGGATTGAATCGCGTCGATGTAATTCTATATGTATGCTTTCTCGTTTTTGTAGAAGTGATTCGGAATCTTACCAAAGATGTTGAGGCCCTCAAAGGGGATGTGATTTACGGATATCCAACTCTTCCAGCTACATGGGGAGTAGCCAAAACCACCCAGCTCATCTATGGATTAATCGGATTGTCATACATACCAGCTGCGATGTTTGCTCTCACTCACTCTGGATATGTGCGATTCATACCCTTGGCCTTAGCCGGAATCATGACCTTAATGGCCTTAATTCTCAAACCCTCGGATGAAGCAAATCCAATAGGTTATACTCGTTTTAATTATGCCATCAAAGCGATGATTGTCTTGAGTATCATGGCTATTCCACTTTTCGGACATCAGCATATCGTCTTGTAAATACACTGCGATTCACTCCGCATTTTAAGGAGTGGATTGTATCTTAGTTCTCCTTTCAAAAACGCGCAATACTTTACCCATGAGTGCATATAAAACCTATATCGACAGCCATAAAGAACGCATGCTCAATGAGCTTCTTGATTTGTTGCGAATACCATCTATCAGTGCCGATAAAGCTTATACAGAGGATGTACACAAAACGGCTGAAGTGGTAGCTGAACACTTGAAGAACGCCGGAGCTGATAATGTTGAAGTGGCAGAGACTCCGGGCTATCCGGTAGTATATGGTGAGAAAATCATCGATCCAAATTTGCCAACTGCCCTTATTTATGGGCATTATGATGTACAGCCACCTGATCCAATCGATTTGTGGGATTCACCACCTTTTGAACCGGTAATTAAGAAGACCGATTTACACCCCGATGGTGCCATTTTCGCCAGAGGTGCATGTGATGATAAAGGTCAGATGTACATGCATGTGAAGGCTTTCGAAACCATGATTCAGAATGGTGGAGTGCCTTGCAACGTGAAGTTTATGATTGAAGGTGAAGAAGAAGTAGGGTCAGCAAATCTAGGCTGGTATGTTGAGCGCAACCGCGAAAAGCTGGCTTGTGATGTCATTCTCATTTCGGATACCGGGATGATTGGACCAGATCAACCTTCCGTAACCACAGGGCTGCGCGGATTGAGCTATGTTGAGGTCAAAGTAACAAGTCCGAACCGGGATTTGCATTCCGGCTTATATGGTGGGGCCGTAGCGAATCCTATCAATATTCTCTCGCAAATGATCGCCTCATTGCACGATGAGAACAATAAGATTACCGTTGAAGGATTTTACGATAAGGTACAAGAAGTGAGCGACGATGAACGCGCAGGCATGGCCAAAGCACCATTCTCACTAGTGGAGTATAAGGCATCGCTCGACCTGCCCGATGTATGGGGTGAGAAAGGATTCAGCACGCTAGAGCGCGCAAGTATCCGCCCAACACTTGATGTGAACGGTATATGGGGCGGCTATACCGGAGAAGGGGCTAAAACGGTAATTGCTTCATATGCTCAGGCTAAAATTTCCATGAGACTGGTACCTGATCAAGATCCGGACGAAATCACGGAATTGTTTACGAAACACTTTAAGAATATCGCCCCTTCATGTGTTGAGGTGGAAGTTACCGCTCACCATGGAGGTGAACCCTATGTAACGGGTATTGATCACCCTGGATTTAGAGCGGCTGCAAAGGCAATGAAACAGACCTTCGGTAAGGAAGCCATACCTATGCGCTCAGGAGGATCTATCCCAATCCTAAGCCTTTTTGAACGCGAATTAGGTGCCAAATCTATCTTGATGGGCTTTGGCTTGGATTCCGATGCCATCCACTCACCCAATGAGCACTATGGCGTGAAGAACTATTTCAATGGAATTCAAACCATTCCGCTTTGGTTCCAAGCCTATGCGGAGGAGATGAGTCGTTAAGGGATGATCGGATTGTCCGATTATCAGACTGTTGAATGTCCTGAATTCTCGATGTACCATAGATTCCAGGACAAGACTTCAGATTCAAGGCTGCTTCTCTGAAATTCTGAGAATCTGATGCTCTGAAAATCCGATAATCTATGAATCAGTTTTCATCTATTCCGCGATACGCGTAACGTGTGTAGAGCTTCATCACTCGAGCGGTAATGGCTACCATGTCCTTTAGCTCAAGGAGAATGTCGGTTTGTAGTGATCCCAAACGTGATGTAATTGCATCTTCTTGGATGAGTTCTACTTGCTCGCTCAGCTTCTCATTGATAATATCAAGGAGCATACGCTTGTCTTCGGCAATGCGCTCGGCATTGGAAAAATCGAGTCGATCTATACTTCGTATTACATTGTCTACGATGCGACCAAAGCGCTGATCGATTTCAAGAAGATTATCCAAAAACTCTCGACTTGGAGGATTGTGGTGGTTATTGACGTGGTCTCTACACAACTTGGCGATTGAGAGGGAGTTGCCTTCGAGTTCCGTCATCAAATCGTATACGGTCAGATATAAACGACCCGCATCCGTACGTCCTTTACCCATCTTGCGTACAAACTTGATAAGTTTGCCCTTTGACCGAACAGAAGTGAGTTTCTTCTTGTCGTAGACCTTTAAGTTTCGGCTCAGCACGTCACCATTCAATCCAACCAATGCGCGCACACTCATAGACATGAGGTCAGATACGGTTTTGAGGTTGACTATGGTTTCCTTCTTGCTCGATGCGACTACATCCTCAATATTGGCGAGCTGACGATTTACAATCTCCTCGGCTTCCTTCTTGGCTTTTTCCTTCGATTTGAATCGGCGTTGACTCATGAAGAGAGCTAGGCCAGCAAGTGCCGCTATAGAATATGCACCCACCGCTCCAGTATAGAACAGTATCAGTGCAATTAATGCGGATGCCATGAAGGCAATAACGGCCGTCATCAGCCAACCCCCAATCACGTTGAGCACACCGGCTACCCGATATACAGCAGACTCTCTTCCCCAAGCACGATCTGCCAATGAAGTACCCATAGCAACCATGAAGGATACGTAGGTTGTAGACAGTGGTAAACCCCGGTTTGATGCTATGGCAATAATAATACTCGCACCCATGAGGTTCACTGCCGCGCGCAATAAGTCAAATGCGGCCGCATCCTTTTCGTTCAATTCCTCAATCGGCTCGAATCGATCATCAATTTGATGCTGAATTTTATTCGAAATAGCCGAGGAGGTCACCTTGCCAATGGCCATGGCGGATCCAACCACTGCACGTGAAATCAGATTGGGCTTGAAGCGCTCGTCACCTTCACTCTGTCGTCCGAGGTTCACCTCAGTTTCGGTTACTTTTCTCGCCTTACTGGACAGCCATAGGGTAACTACCATGATGATTCCTGCGCCGTAGAGCAAATAGCTTTTGGTAGGTATTTCTCCTGCCAAAACATCCATGTAGAAGTCTTCTGCCGCCATCCCGCTCACTGACCATAGCTCGAATGAATGTAAGCCCGCTACCGCAACCCCGATGAAGTTAACCAAGTCGTTACTCGCAAAAGCCATAGCCAGGGAGAATGTGCCGGTTAGGACGACTACCTTGAGTGGATTTACCTTCAAAAAAGACATCAACAGTTGGATGATAATCGTCCAGAACACAAAAGACGCCGTGAGTATAGATACCGTATGACCTTTTACATAAGCTACTGTCTCGGCAAGTTGAGCGGAGTTCTTTGCACCTTTAATGAAGAGAAAATAAATAATCGCTGTGATGGCTATACCTCCAAAAACTGACCCTCCGCGCCTTAAACTCTTGTTCAAATTGAAGGTGAAAACTAGCCGGACCAAGTACTGCACCAACACCCCAAAGGTGAACGCGATGAGAACACTTAAAAAGATACCGGCGATAATAGTTGTTGCGCTATTGACATTGATGTACTGGGAGAATGGAATTTCACCTTCCATATTCAAACTCATCAACCAACCCGTCATAAATGCAGCTCCGAGTAATTCGAAAACAATGGATACGGTCGTACTTGTCGGTAAACCAATAGAATTATAAAAATCCAAGAGTAAAATATCGGTAAGCATCACGGCCAAAAAGAGCACCATGATTTTATCGAACGTAAAGAAATCGGGAACGAATACTCCTTTGCGTGCCACTTCCATTACAGCGCCGGAAAACTGCGTACCCACGAGAATTCCCAAACTTGCAATGATAAGAATGGTACGAATGTTCGCTACCTTAGATCCTATCGCAGAGTTGAGGAAGTTTACCGCATCGTTACTCACACCTACTACCAAGTCGATGGCCGCGAGCGTGAATAAAAGGTAAATAAGGATTTGGTAAGAGTCCATCTAATTGGAAAATTTCGGCAAAAATAGACGTGTAACTCAGGTGAAGCCTTAACTCTACGTTAATTCTATCAAGCAACGTCACTAAAGTTATATTTACTTGAACAATCTACGGCGAAATAACTTCTTCCTGTGTACAGCGGCAACAGTTCTGCTCACTTTTTCTTGCACTAACCCGAAAGAATCCATGAAGCTCAATCACTTAGCGGAGTCGTCATCTCCTTATCTCCTTCAACATGCACATCAACCAGTAGATTGGTACCCGTGGGGCGAGGAAGCGCTTGCAAAGGCCAAAAGTGAAAACAAAATGCTCATCATTTCCGTGGGATACTCTACTTGCCATTGGTGTCATGTGATGGCCCATGAAACCTTTGATGATTCTATAGCCGCTGATTTCATGAACACCCATTTTGTGAGTATTAAGGTAGATAGGGAAGAAAGACCGGACATTGATCAAGTATACATGCGAGCGGTTCAAATGATGACAGGACAAGGAGGCTGGCCTCTCAATGTGGTAGCGCTTCCCGACGGAAGACCTGTTTGGGGCGGAACATACTTCCCCAAAGACCGCTGGATTGCCAGTCTGCAGCGAATACTGGATGTCCGTGAAGAAGACTCGGCAGCTGTTGAAGATTACGCCGCTCGATTGCAAGAGGGAGTACAACTATCTAGCACACTCGTTGCCACGGAAGAATCCCCAAAAATTGATGAAGAGCTCTTCCACGTGATGCGTCATAACTGGTCGCGCAGATGGGATTCGGTAGAAGGTGGTCCGGATAAAGCTCCGAAGTTCCCAATGCCTAATAACTACCTATACCTGCTTCGCTATGGAAGCAAGTTTCAGGATCAGGAGGCGCTTGCTCATGTGAAGCGGACGCTAGATGCCATGATGCGTGGAGGTATATACGACCAAGTTGGTGGAGGTTTTACCCGCTATTCAACCGATGCTCAATGGCGTGTTCCACATTTCGAAAAGATGCTATACGACAATGGTCAGCTCTTAGAACTTTATGCTGAAGCCTATCAGGTCTTCAAGGATCCCAATTATGCCGAGCTGATTCATGAAACCGTTGCGTTTTGTGAACGTGAGTTACAGTCTAATGACGGTTTGTTCCACAGTGCACTAGATGCAGATACAGAGGGTGAAGAAGGGAAGTTTTATGTCTGGACTTCAGAGGAGGTTCGAGACCTTCTCCAAGAAGACTATGAGGAATTTGTGGATGCGACGGATTGGAACGGAAGAGCAAATTGGGAACACAGTAATCACGTAGTATTGCTCAAGTCAGGACAAGACAAACCGGAACACTGGAACGTTTGGATGAATCAACTCTTTGAGAAGCGCGAAGAACGTACGAAGCCAGGAGTAGATACCAAGAAGTTATTGGCATGGAACGCCTTGTACTTATCTGGCCTCGTTCATTCCGCACAAGCGTTACAGAACGAGGAATTGATGCAAAAGTCCATAGAACTTGGCACCTTGATTAAGGATAAGTTCCTCAGTAACGACGAACTGTGGCATGCCTATGGCGATGAAGGGGTTTACATTCCAGCGTTCTCCGACGATTACGCTATCACGATTAAGGCGCTCGTTGAGTTGAACGGCTTGACCGGTAATGTAAAATGGCTCACCTTGGCAACCGATCTCACCGAGCAAGCCCTGAATCACTTCCATGACGACGCTAGTCCTATGTTGTGGTATGCCAACTCACAAGAACGTTTACTTATCTCAAGTTCCCATGAAACTGAGGATAACGTTATACCAGCAGCTAATTCGGTGTTCGCAACACAGCTATTTCGATTAGGTAGAGCTACAGGCAACTCAAATTGGGAAGAACGCGCTATTGAAATGACACAGCTCGCACTTACCAATGCCGAAAGATATCCGGAATCATACAGCCAGTGGGCGCAGGCCGCTATGGATATTCAACAGCCCTCTAGGGAGGTGGTGGTAGTCGGTCCTGATGCTTCGAAGGTGCTATTCGAAATGGGAGGTCATTACCTTCCCAATACCATCTTTCTAGGCACTATCGGTGAAAATCAAAATCCTCCTTTTGAGAACCGATACCTCCACGAAAGAACACGCATTTTCGTTTGTGAAGAGCGTGCTTGTCAGCTTCCGGTGGAAAGTGTTGCGGAAGCGCTCAACCTTTTACCCAATTGATTCCCATGAACAGATGTGCTTGGCCTGGTGATGATCCCTTATATCTCGATTATCACGATAATGAATGGGGGAAACCCGTAACTGATGATCGTCAAATGTTCGAATTCCTCTTGCTCGAAACCTTTCAAGCTGGTCTCTCGTGGATTACGATATTGCGCAAGCGTGAAAACTTCCGAATGGCCTTTGACAATTTCGATTATCATCAAATTGCGGCCTACGGTGAAGAAAAGTATGAAGAACTGCTAGCCAATTCAGGAATCATCCGGAACAAGTTAAAAATCAAGGCAGCTATTGCGAATGCAAAGTTGGCCGTGGAGATGGAACGCACTGAAAATGGGATAGCAGATTACTTTTGGAATTGGGTAAAGGGAGAGCCACAAGACCGTAGACCAAAGAGCTTAAAAGATTTGCCAGCATCAACAGAGTTATCGGATGCCATTTCCAAAGACCTCAAAAAGAGAGGCTTCAAATTTGTAGGGAGCACCGTGATTTATGCTCATCTTCAAGCCACAGGCATTGTTAACGACCATGTGGTGGACTGTGATTTTCGCACTACAGGTTGAGAGGTGATTTACGTGGTTTGCCAGCCATGAAGTCCTTCAAGTAATAAGGCTCAAAATAAGCCACATCTTCGGATTTACCTTCTTGAATTTTTTGAAGCACCCCTTGGATCATGAATCGGGCTGAGGGAAAAACGACTTCACTGGTTCGAAAATCCTCCTCAGACAACACATCCATCAACTTGGTCTGTGCGTCACCTGCGAGGACAACCTTTCTGCCCTTCCGCCACTCTTCAAAGGAGTCGGACTCAACCACAATGGCCTCAGTCGAAGTTAGCTTGTTTGCGTTTTTATCAAACATCGCTGCATACACCTCCATTCGGCGGGCATCAATCACACTCAGAACTACCTCATTGGTGCCACAGACTTCGTCAGTCGCCCCATAAGCTAAGACTTCCAAGCTCTCCATTGCATAAATGGGAATTTGGAGCGTGAATGCCATTCCCTTCACGGCAGATACTCCTATTCTAAGACCTGTATAGGAACCTGGACCTATGGATACGCCTATAGCTGATAGCTCAGATAAATCAATTGATGCTTCGGTTAAGGCTTGTTGAATAAACAAATGGAGGGATTCTCCATGTATATATTGATCGGACGACTCCTCTGCGCACGCCAGTAAGGCATCGTTCCTGAAAACAGCTACACTGCAATTGTGTGTTGAGGTTTCAATGCAAAGGACAATATGGAGGTCACTCATTATTCGTCGTCAACGTCAGACTCTTCCTTGACTTCATCTCCAGGATTCAGTTTCTTGGCAACCGCTTCATACGGTCCAGTAATGATCACATCACCGGCTTCAAGTCCACTTAAGATCTCGATATACTTCTCGTCTTGTATTCCTGTTTCTACCACTTGTAGCGTTACAGTATTGCCTTCCATAGCGAACACAACCTCGTAAGGGTCCTCATCGCTATCTTCTCTTTCGCGTTTCGCTTTGAAGCGTTCACTGGCCGTAAGGCTAACGGTATCTTCTCTTACGGTAACCGCCTCGATAGGCACAGTTATAATATCGCTTCTTCTATTAGTTTGAATGTCAACCGACGCGGTCATACCCGGTCTGAATGGTTGCACATCCTTATTCTCATAGCTGCTTCTCAAGATGCGCACCTTCACTTCAAAGTTTGTCACCTGATCGGCGGTTGTTCCTTGGAGGTTTGCACTATTGGCTATTTCAGTAACGATCCCTTTGAACTTTTCCCCTAAATAAGCATCCACTTCAATGATAGCGGTGTCATTCATGGCTACTTTCACGATATCGTTCTCATTTACCTCCACCAAAACTTCCATATCGTTGAGATTGGCGATTCGCATAAGTTCCGTACCCGCCATTTGAGCTGTTCCTACCACGCGCTCACCAAGTTCGATATTCAACGCTGATATCGTACCGGACACCGGAGCAATTATTGTCGTTCTCTTCAAATTATCTTCGGCCTCTTTTCTCGTTGCCAAAGCGCTCTCCAACTGATAGGTGGAAGATTCAACAGCAAGGCGCGCTACTTCAAAAGCACGTTGCGCGGCATCCCATTCAGCTTGAGAAATTACGTTCTGATCAAAGAGCGATTTATTCCGATCATAGATTTTTTGTGCTTCCAACAATTGAGCTTCAGATTGAGCCTTACCGGCTCTGGCTGTATTGACTGCCGCTGAGGTTCGCTGTACTGCCGCTCTATATAAATCGGGATTAATGCGAACCAGCACATCATTTTGAATTACCGATTGACCTTCTTCTACATTGAGTTCGATAATCTCACCTGAAACCTCAGGAGACAATTTCACTTCCACTTCTGGCTGAATCTTGCCTGAGGCACTTACGGTTTCAACGATGGTACGCAATTTCGCTTCGCCGATTTCCACACTTGTGGCATCGGATACACCGATTTTACCTGTGCTCTTTGCTACCACCAGAGCAACCACGATTATCCCAACTGCAATCAGGACTATTTTTAGGGTTCTACTCATGGTTCCTTAGAATTGGTTGGAAATATAAAACTCGAGAACGCGAACTTTAAAAATATAATCGTACTTCGATTGAAGCTGCTGCGATTTAGCCGCTAAGTAATTGTTGCGAGCCGATTCATAATCATACTGATTAATCGCGCCCTCTTCACGACGTATCGTGGCATAGTCTAGATTCTCTTCCGCTGCAAGTGCTGCTTTGGTTGCGGCATTATACGACTTCAATGAAGCCTTCGCATCCGCATGTGCGCGCTGAATGGTTTGGCGGAGAGTATTCTCTGCACGTTCTTGTTCAAGCTCTGCTCTTGACACCTGAAACTCTTGCCTTCTGATATCGTTACGCACTTGCAATCTAGAGAACAACGGCCAGGTCAAGTTTAATCCTACGAATTGATTCAAGTTGTCACCCAACTGGTCTCCTACCCCTTTGGTTTCTGCGCCTACAGGTAAATTAACTGTGGTGAAAACCGGCACATTGGTTCCATTATCATCCCAATATCCGATTTGCGAAACAACGGGTTGCGTGCCTTCAAAACTTCGAATTTGATCAGAATAATTTGTTGCCACGGCAGCTCGTAAGGAAATAGTAGGCCAAATCTGGCCTCGCGATTGGGACAAACTGTACTCTGCGCTCTGAACGCCTAATTCGCTGGCTCGAATACTAGGCTGAACTTCTCGAGAAGCCTCATACAAGCTTTGGGGATCACGAGCCAAGATGGTACCTGGAGGAAGGTCGAACTCGGGAGTCTGCACATCAAACGAAGTCGGATCATCAAGCTGCAAAAGTTGCGCAAGGGCAAGCAAACTCAATTGCACATTATTCTCCGCAACCACCATGCGCTGCTCATCTTGCGCCAACTGTGATTCCGTCTGAAGCAAGTCTCCGTATGCAATGGCACCTGCATCGTATTGCGCTTTGGATTGCTCGTAAATTCTATTGCTGTTGTTGAACTGTTCGATGGCCACCACGAGTACCTCCTTATTCATCAAGATCTGAAGGTAATTCGCAGCCACATTCACGGCCACGTCATTCTTCAACGCCTCAAGCTGGTAGGTCGCTGATAGATAATCGACTTGACCCCTGCGATATTGATTGACGTTCTGAAGACCATCAAACAAAATCCAGGAAGAACTGAGTGAAATATTACCGGTTTGTCGATCAATACGCGACGGAATGTTGGTTACCGGGTCAATTGACAGACCAAAGTTCCAGTTGTATCCTCCGGAAAGCGTAAGATTGGGTGTGAAGTTCGCAATGTTTGCATCGCGGTTGTAATTCGCAATATCTACATCCTGGGAACTCTGACGCACATCGATATTATGCTCTAAGGCATACTCCATGCATTCTTCAAACGTCCACTCTTTCTTTTGTCCGTAGGTAAGTACTGAGAAGCCTGTTGCCAGAGCAACAAGGAGTAATTTCTTCATTAGATTATTCTGGTGTTCAGTTCTGTAGCCAAACAAATATAAACAATGCGCAGCAGCTACTCCAACCTTAAACGGAGCGATGCGGAATCAATTATCCGCTTGGCTCGTCTTCTTATTATGACGATACCAAAGTATACCTACCATTGCAGCGAGGAAATAAGGGAAGAACATCATGTACAAGATCCCTTGATTCAACCCCGAAGCTACTCCTCCTCCTGAAGCACCATTACTCTCCGCCACAGCTTTACACATGGCGCATTGAGCCGATGCGTCAAAAGACACAAGGGAAAGCAGGAAAATCAGCAATATGGGTATTACTCTTTTATACATAATAGGGCGCCATAAATACATACACCAACACACCTGTTACGGCCACGTAAAGCCAAATGGGAAATGTCCATTTAACTACTTTCTTGTGTTTGGCGATTTCATTCGTCATTCCTCTGTAAATCGCAAACATCGCTAGAGGCAACACAGCCATTGAAAGGACGATGTGTGAAATCAGAATCGGGTAGTAAAGCCATCCAAGGTCACCTCCATACGTGGAATTGGGTGTGCTCGAGTGATAGATGACGTAGCTCACTAAGAATATTGCAGATAATACGAATGCACTGAGCATCGAAGCTTTGTGTAAACCAACCTGCTTCTGAGAGATTACGAATCTACCCACAAAAAGCAATACCGCGGTGCTTCCATTTAGAGTTGCATGAAAAAAGGGCATACTGCGCAAATTCGCACTTCCCCAATTCAATTTCATATCCTCTGGAAGGGTAAAAAGAACTGCTACGGCAATGGGAACCACTATACTCAAGCCGATAATGATTGGCTTCCACAATTGATCGTTCTTCTTCATCGTTCCATTTTCACTTTTCGATACTCTTTCGTGAGCACTCTTAAATCGTCAATTAGAGGATCAATATCCTTCGGCTCGCTGATTTCGTAGGCTCCAATAATGTTTCCATTATCGTCGCGTCTACTTCTTATCCTACCATCCCAATCTACCAAAACCACTTGAGCAGAATGATAATAGCCCGCATGGTCTGTCCGCGTAGAATCGGTGTTTGCAGGCAAGAAATAAGAATCTGCCATTGCGAAGACTTCCTCTTTATTACTGGTAACAAACATCCAACGCTTAGAGTTCGCAACACCGAGGTCTCTGGAGTATTGATAAAGTGCTTCCACCGTATCGTGTTCTGTATCGATACTGTGTGATAGATACATGACATCTTCAAAGGCAACCATGCGGTCGTGTACCTGCTTTAGATGAAAATTCATGGGTTTGCAGATGGTAGGACACTGCGTAAAGAAGAAGGAAGCCACATAAATCTTCCCTTCCATATCCGCTTTGGTGATGGTGTCCCCATGTTGATTTACAAAACTGAAATCAGGAACAGTATAATATGTGGTATCAAACGAACCATCTGAATTAGCCACCACTTCACGTGGACCTATTACTTCAATGGATTTGAAGTTGAGTTCTCCACTCAGGATAACTGAACCCACATAAACAGAAACGGGCAAAGCCAATAAAATTATCAGCACTGCCCTTTGTCCGAGTTTACTCTTTTTCTCTGCCATTAATGACCAAACAAATATCCGCCTTCAGTGAGTAGAATAAAGGTGAGATAAGGAATGAGAATAAGCACTGGAAGGTAAATGGCTAGTCGAAGAGACTTGCGCTCACCTTCGAGGTGCATAAATGTTTCAACGATGAAGTACGCTTTGAAAAGCGTAAGTATGATAAAGATGTAGTTCAACCACGAGGTAAAACCTCCTGGAGCTGACATTAAAAATTCAGGTTTGATGATACCCAACAATACTTCTACTGCGGTAACAACGAGCAAGACGAAGAATACGATCCAAATCTTGCGAGTTCCTCCTTGTGCGTGATTTTCTGCCATGATTCTTGGAGTCTGAAATTAAACGAGGTAGAAGAATGTAAATACGAATACCCAAACGAGGTCTACAAAGTGCCAGTACAAACCAACCTTCTCAACCATCTCGTAGTGACCTCTGCGCTGATAAGTTCCGAGCATCACATTGTAGAAGATGATGAAATTCAAAACCACACCTGAGAATACGTGGAAACCGTGGAAACCCGTGATGAAGAAGAAGAAATTCGCGAACTGCTTGTGTCCGTATTCATTACGCGTCATGTTTGCTCCTTGAATCACATCAGCGCGCTCGTCATTCAACAATTGAACGGCCTCGTTATGTGCAATCAAGGTCCCTTCTTTTCCAGGAAAACGAAGTTGGTAATCACCAGCTGCAAAAGCATCTACCACTTGCGTTTTGGTGAAGTGCTCGTGATGACCATGCCCCCCGGCCTCTCCATGAACCAATTCTTTGAGAGAAATAAACTCTCCTTCAGCGTTCGCCGGGCGCAAAGTTTGAATGCCTCTGTCATCAGTGAATACAACCTCAACTCCGCCGTTATCGCCGATAATAAAGTGATACCACTCCCAAGCCTGTGAACCTAGGAAGATTGCTCCACCAACTATAGTTGCCAACATCCAAAGACCCACTCTAATCTTGCGATTGTTGTGTCCTTCATGAACAGCAAGCACCATAGTAACCGACGACATGATCAATATAAACGTCATCAACGCCACGTAGAGGAGAGGTTGATCACCTTCCAAACCCGGGAAGTGAGTGAACACATTCTCAGCTACTGGCCAAGACAATTCATACTTAAAACGCATTAAGCCATAGGCAGTTAGAAAGCCAGAGAAGGTCAATGCATCGGAAATCAAGAAGAACCACATCATCAATTTACCGTAGCTCGCGCCCATCGGCTGATTCCCCCCGCCCCAGATTTTTTCATCTTGAGGCATTTCCACAGACGTAGTAGTCGCCATGTTTATCGGATTAAATTTCGCTGCAAGTTTAACGAATTATTGCCAAAAACAGGAATAGACAGACCCATAAGATGTCCACGAAATGCCAGAAAATTGCAGCCATCTCCACGCCTTGGTGATCTTCTGAAGTATATCTATTCAATCTTGCCTTAATAAAGGTTACCAGAAGCGCCACCCAACCTCCAAACCAGTGGAGCAAGTGGAACCCAGTGAGAACGTAAAACCACGAGCCCGCTTGGTTACCAACAAAAGTGATTTGTTGAGCGTACAGAACGCGCCATCCGAAGAATTGTAGGATTGCAAAGACAATCCCAAGAACCATCGCTCCAACAAGTAAGGCGCTTAAGCGACTTGTGTTTCCTGCTCGGGCAGATTTAACTGCCAAAATCATCAAGCCAGAGCTCATTACCATAACGAGGGTCGAAAAAATAAACTCAGTAGGAACTTCAAAATAGCGCCATCCGTTTTCCTCCATTAAGTAGGAACGTGAAACGATGTAGCCCGAAGTAAGGCCCACAAACGCCATAACCATCGAGGCAATACCAATCCAAAGCATTGGCTTGGCCGCTCTCTTCCTCTGTTGTTTTAAAGTAGTATCAGTCATTTAGATGTATCTATCGACAACGTATAAAATTTGCACTAGTGGCAAGTAAGCTACACTCGTAAGCATCAAGCTCCTCGCAGCCTCTTTCGTTTGTTTCTTCTTTAATTGTAACGATTTATACACCAACCATGTTCCAAGCAAGGCAACTAAAATGGCAAAGGGCCATGATAGTTCAAGTTGACCTGTAAAACTAAACATAGGCAGCAAGCTCAACACAAGGGTCCAGACGGAATATATAATCGTGAGGTTCGCTGAAGTAGCGTCTCTTTTCCGGGTTGGCAATAAGTAATAGCCTGCCTTCGCATAATCATCGTATGCCACCCAGCCTATTGCCCAAAAGTGTGGAAATTGCCAAAGAAACTGAACGGCGAATAACATCCCAGGCTCAATGCTAAAATCGTTGGTTGCAGCCACCCAGCCAAGCATAAAAGGCATAGCGCCAGGAAAAGCACCTACAAATACAGCCCAAGGGGTTCGCGCCTTCATTGGGGTATACATGAGAACGTAAACCGCCACTGATGCGACACCAAAATAAGTACTCAATGGATTGATGGACCAAAGTAAAGCCACACCTGCGATGAGCGCGATCGTGCTCACGATAAGCCCCTCAACTACGCCCATTCTTCCAGCGGCGAGTGGGCGATTCTTGGTGCGGTTCATCAACGCATCACGATTTCGTTCCCAGACCTGATTGAAGGAATTGGAAGCCCCTACGATTAAAAAACCTCCTAAAACCAAGGCAAAGAAAACTGTGGCTTTGAACTCTTCCGCAGCAATAGCATACCCCGCAGAGGCAGAAAATACCACACTCAAAGTCAATCTGAACTTCAACAGCTGCACGTAATCAGAAAGGCGCACAGCTACAGTCCTTTGTTTCACAGAAATAGAAGATGTAGATGACTCTCTCATGGGAGGCGCAAAGATACTGCACAGAATCACCTCAAACCAAAATTAGCGCACTAAGAAATGGGGATTGAGAAGGTTCTCTTTATTGTAAACAAGTGAGGTCTCAGATTTTGGCTCAACCATCTCTTTACCTACCGCCAAAACCAAAGCGTGCCCAGCTGCTGTATCCCATTCCATTGTGGGAGCAAATCGTGGGTATTCATTCGCTTTTCCTTCGACTACCATGCAAATCTTCAATGAGCTACCCTTAGAGATAATATCCACCTGACCGTGTTCTTTCTCCAGTGATTCGATATAATGTTTAGTATCGTCGTTCATATGAGATCGACTCCCAACCACAGTAAATATATCAGGACCGGTAGCCGGAAGTGGGGTAGCCGCGTTCTGAAGTTGCTCCATGGAGCTAAACTCGGTTTCGTAATCGATGCGTTCCACTTTGTAAGCTCCCATACCCTCACCTCCAAAGTAGAGTGTGTGTTGTACAGGAACATAAATCACCCCGAAAATAGGCTTCCCATTCTGCACAAGAGCTACATTCACGGTGAACTCACCGTTTCGTTTGATAAACTCCTTCGTACCATCCAATGGATCCACTATCCACATCAGGTCCCAGGCGCTTCTTTCTTGAAAATCAATACTGCTACCCTCTTCGCTCAAAACAGGTATCTCTGTCTCGTTCAAATATTGCATGATGCGCTGATGTGCCGCGGTATCTGCCGCGGTAAGAGGTGAGCGATCTTCCTTTTCAAGAACTTGTATCGTTTCCTCTTTGTGATAAACTTCGAGGATAGCTGCCCCTCCGTGAAGAGAAGCTTGAATGGCCGACAGAAACTTGTCCATAGTAGGCTGATAATAGGTGATTAGCAATAAAAAACCCCTGATGATTAATCAGGGGTTCAAAGGTACCATCCTTTTAATTTATTGTATTGTGGCATTAATTGGCACGGTATAGTTCATACGAACGGCACGGCCACCCACTTTCGCCGGAGTCATTTTCGGCAAATATGTCTTGACTACACGAACTGCTTCGGCGTCGATATTAGAATCTCCACTAGAGCGAACAATCTGTACATTCGAAATTGATCCATCGCGCTCAATGATGAAGTTCACGTAAGCTTTACCGCCTACACCCATCTGACGAGCGATGGCTGGAAACTCAAAATTATCGCGAATTCGAGTACGCACCTGGGTTTGGAAACAAATGAAACGTGCATCATCCGTAGGTTCGTCTTCGCATCCTGGGAATACAGGTCTAGCTTCAACAGCTACGAAATCAAAAACCTCATCAGAAACCTCTTCCACCTCTTCGATGAGTGCAATCTCTGTATCCTCATCAACTTCGGTACTCTCGAGCTCGATTTCCTCAATCTCAATTTCGTTTTCCACAACTTCCAACACCTCAGGCGGTGCTTCAGGCGGTGGAGGTGGCGGTTTGATTTCGGGTTGAGTAATAGGAATGTTCTCCTCGTCAAACTCTCCAGCCGTAGCTTGAAGTACAGCCGGCCCGTCAGGGTACGTTTTGTGCGAGATTACAATCAAAACGATTACCAAGGCCACAACTAAGCCTAAATCTCTAAACAGAGCGCGTTTTGGTTCTAAATCTGCCTTTTCGTTTTTTCTCGATTTCATGCGAAAAAATTTCTGATGCTAAGATATAAGATTCTTCAAATAATACCGCACTAAAGCGTATTCAAACGAACGGGAAGGGTAAGTTTTACAGCTTGCTCCTTTCCATCCTTCAATCCCGGCATAAAAGCCGGTAGGTTGCCTACAATTTCTTTTAACTGTCTTTCCATGTTAGCCGTAGGGCATCTATGCACAGTTACTTCTTTTACTTCTCCGTCCACACCTACCACGAATTCAACAAAAACGCGAGTTCCATTCATCAAGTACTTATCTTGATCCGTGAACCGCAAACCAGCCTGAATTCTAGAGGTAAGCTCCTGGTTCATACACCTCTCTCTTTCCGAACCATTGTATTGCTCACAGCCATTGAAAATCGGCAATCGATCCACATTAAATCGATCTACAGGAATATGGGGATCACCTTCAGAGCGCACTTCCAAGATGGGAACAAAACCAGGGTCTTCAAATTCAGAACTGATCGACAAATCTGTCGTATTAGGAACAACGATTTTTGGTTCAAAGAAGTTGGGCTTCAAAATCTCATCAACCACTTTTTCTTGCGATTTCGGTGGGTCAGGAATATCGGGAAAAGTGCGAGGAAGAACCACACCAACATCAATCACCTCTCCTTCGGGTTCATCGTCGATTTGAACCGTTTCATTCACAAATTCCCACTGCAGGGTAGTTAAGGCTGCAAAAGATGCCAACACCAATCCGCTCAGAAAGAATACCACTCGATATCTTTCAAGGCTCATTTTAGATTCTTTTCTCATCACTAAGGGGTATTAGTTACAACCGCAATGAACACAAGAATCAGACCAGGCAACTAGGCACCTTTACGTTTTGAATAGATAGGATAGAAAATAACCCGAAATGCGAGGGCTCCAACCAATGCTCCAATCCCATTAGCCAGGATATCTGAATTTTCGAAGTTTCTATAATCCGTCAGAAGAGATTGAGCAAACTCTACTAACACGCCAAAGCAAAAAGCAAATAACGGAACAGTAACAAATTCCCGAGAACGGAGATTTCGTCTCAAGAATAAATGCCCCCACAGAAAGAGCCAAGTCATGATTAAGTAGATGGTCCCATGAATAATGAAGTCTTCCATTTCAACCAGTGTATCGGGCAGATTGGAAGAGGGCAATAAGCTCATCACCAAAACAAAAACACCCCAGCTACTAACCGGGGTGTAAGCTATCCATGGAGATCTCTTAAGCTCCAACGTGCTCTTTATAATCGTCTGCCGACATGAGTCCGTCCACTTCAGAAGGGTCCGACATTTTAATTTTTATCATCCAGCCATCGCCGTAAACGTCTTCATTCACCTTTTCTGGCTCATCAGCAAGAAGCTCATTCACTTCCAGTACCTCACCAGAGATTGGCATAAATAAATCAGAAACCGTTTTTACCGCTTCAACAGATCCGAAAACTTCCTCGGCATCTAAGGTCTCGCCTTCTTGATCAATATCTACGAATACGATATCACCTAATTCGCCTTGTGCAAAATCAGTAATACCAACTACAGCGATATCACCTTCAATCTTGACCCACTCGTGGTCTTTCGAATACTTAAGTTCAGCAGGAATATTCATGGATTAGAATTTTCAACAAATGTAAAAGTTTCCACTCGTGGTTTCCAAGTAATTAATTGGCTAAACTCAAACGAACCGCAATACCCGTCTGGACACGGTTCGTAGGGAAAGCACTAGAAGTCTTGAAAGTAGCGATATTCTGATCGTAGTAGAATTGCGCCGTTATGCGACGAGACAGTTTATAATCAGCTGTAAACTTGATGGTGGTCAAGCGCTGTCCAGCCGTCACCTGATCATCGCCTTGAGCAATTCTTCGAATTACCGTTATGTTGTCACGAATCGACAAATCGACACGAAGCTCGAGGTTGCTTTGCACAGCTGTGCGGTTAGCCCCCATGCGGATAAAGTTAAACTTGATATCCTTGATAATATAACCCGCTCCGATGGTCAGCTCATTGCCCTTGGTATCCGTAATCTGTTGGTTTGCCAAACTGAGTGCCACATTTCGATCTCGGTTGTAATCAATCTTGAAAGTCGTATTGTTCTTCATCCGCATATTGAAACCTACAAGCGGACGGAAACTCTCCGTCATCGAAACCTGACTTACCTGGTTCTCTGGCATGAAATCACCATTCGGATCAGTTGGATTTATGGTGGGATCTTCCAACACCGCTTGTTGCCTGAGCAAGTTGGTTTGGTAATTAGAAATGGCCAACGTTGAGGTGTAGGAGGATGACATCGTCAAACTCGTAAACTTTTCCTTAATCCAAGGAATGCGCATCAATCCGGTGTAGTTGATTCGCCAGTTCGGCATCGGAATGGACGGCAGGTCGTTCAATGTTAGGCCGATTTGATCGGAAGGATCTCCGCCATATGCAGAAATAAATGCTGGAATCATTGCTTGTTGCGAATAAACCGAATAACCCACATAACCACTATCCGGCCGCTCTTCTGGCACATAGCCGGGATCTTGACCGCTAGCGGCATAATCTTCTGCTAATCGCTTCGAAATATCAAATCGGTTTGAAAGAAATTGATCGTAGACTGCCGACTCTCTTGAGCCTGCAGACTCCCATGCACTTCCCCAAGCAAGCCATGATATATTATATGTATTGATGCCCATAGGGTTCAAGAATTGGAAACCCGTACCATAGGCATCGCGCAATAATTGATCATCCGGATTATCCCCCACAAAACGGAATACCGAGCTGTAGTTATAGCCCGTCTGTCGAGAGAAGTTTAAGTCAATTCGCAGGTCGGGAATTGGTTCAATGGTACCGCGAATCTGCAAATTGGTATTCTCTGTTTCGGTATATCGATTGGGTTGGCCTCTTTTCTGAGTGAGGTAACTATCGTTGTTCAGACCCGGTGTATTCTGAAGCTCGAGATCGGCAAGAGTTTGCGCCACCGGTGACTGAATACCAAAGGCAAAAGGAACCCCAGGCGCCCAGCCGTTCACATCGCTCATGCCAAAGAAAACAGGTTCTGGCAAATAACCAGGCAGGAGTGTTCCTTGATTCAAGGTATAGTTACCCGTAACGTTCTTAACCGAGGTTAGGAGTCCCACACCAAAACGAGCCAAACTTTTACCGAACCCTTCTGAATCGTCTTCCTCCTCCTCTTCATCGTCTGATTCTCCACCTCGGTTTGAGCCTGGAAGCTGCCTGCGAACAGGCCCCTGACGACCACCTCTACGACCACCAGCTGGCTGTGAAAGCCGTCGGATAAAGCCAAACTTGTTGTAGAGGGTTGACATGTTCAAATTCAAATTCCCCTGCCAGTTAGCTGAGTTTTGAATCGTATTTCCAAAGTTGAGCGCCGTATCCTCTTGAGCGCGCAAGGAAATGGCAGTCCAGTCGTAATCTCCGCTATAACGAATACTCGCATTGATAAATTCGAGATACGGGATCTTATCAATCGGCACTTGCCAAGTCAGGTTTATTTGCTGGTGATAAGTAGTGGGCCTACCCAACTCCTGCAAATTCTGTCGAAGATATTCTTGTGCCTTAGGGTTGTAAATCGGTCCTGCAATTTCATCGAATCGAACGCGCTGAATGGCGTTGAAGTCCATCTTTAATCGCTCCGTTAAATCCCATCCAACGTTGTAATTACGGTCCATGGTGAAGTTCTTATTCCAGTTCTCTGGAAGAGCAAACTTCGGATCAGGGTTATCAACATTTCTCATTTGAAGCTGCTGATAGCTTCGCAATAAATCAGCTCTGAAGCTAAATCGCTGAGGATACCATTGGAAGTTGAAATCTCTAACCAGCGCTAAATACTCGGAGTTAATGGCGTCCTCAAAAGGCTTATATGGATTGGCACTGGTTTGATACGTGTAGTTAAAGGTACCGCGGTGATCCACACGACGGTCCAGCTCGGTATTGATGTTTCTTCGGTATACTTCTGAGAAGCTATAGCTCAATGCGAAATTCTCAACGTCATAGAATTGCGGTCGCCTTGACCCGCCCCCGGTTCTTTCTTTGCGAACATTGGTAAAGTTCACATCCCGACGAAGGGTATAATCTTGTGAGGCAAAGCGAAGACTATCGCGTTGGGCATTGGTTTCAAGATTCTCAAGAGCATTTGGAAACTCGATATCTGGATCCAATGGATTGAACATTGGATTCTTCCATTCTTCACTCAAATTGAAAAACACCGGAATGCGCAATCCAATATCATCATTGAAGAATTTACCCAACTCCATGTTCGTCTGGAAGTTGTAGCTCAAGGCCTCAAACTGATTTCGATCCTGCGGCCCTTGATCTAAGCTACCGTAACCTACACTGCTGTATGTTCCGGTCATGGATACGTTCGCAAAGTCGGCCAACTTCGCCGTCATTCGGGCATTGGCAGCCCATCCTCCGCGATTGTCGAACTCGGTCATACGAAGTTCATTCACCCAAACTTCCGCACACTTGTCCAGGCCATCATCATTGGAGTTCAACGTCCTCTTTGGATTTCGTACACCAATGAGAATAGTGCGCACATTCCCCAGGTTCGGACTACCCAATACGCTAATTTGGCCCTTACCTCGGTTTACAGAATAAAGCGTTTGACGATCAAAATTTGGATTGCCCTGCATCATTCGATCACGCTCGAGCTTCACGTCCTTTAAGAGATTTAAGTCAAGGTCAACATTATTCGCTTCAGGCCAAATAGCTGCTGGATCTGTCTCGTTAAAGTCGGTTACTTGAAGAGGAATCTCGTATTCGTAGAAGTTGTTGTTGTAATCAGAACCCAGACGAACAAATAGGCGAACATCACCATCTCTAAGAATCTCTCCAGCTCCTCCTGCTTCGGCATGAGTGAACATCTTAAGGTTCCCATACATGCGCATATCGAGGTTCAAGTTGCGGAAAACCGCACGGGCGTCACCGTCTTCAAGCCCACATACATAAAGTGATAAACTTTGCTCATTTTGCTGAACGGTAGAAGTATTTCCGAATAGAATCTGACGGTCAATTCCTGGAGGAAGAACGTAAGGAATTGGAACTCTCGCGCCGTTTTCCTCGAGGTTCACCGCGTTCACATTGAACACGGTCGTTTGATCACCATCAATAGGAACCGTTTCGTTTAGCAAGCTGAGGTCGAAGCGATATCTTCTCCATTCTCCTCGCACGAGATCGAGACGAGCAAAACGAACTACCGTTGTTTGACGGAAGCCCTTCATGAACATTCGCATAAAGCGGATAGATCTGAAGTCATTTATCTGACCAATTCTTTGGTCCGGCTCGAAGATTGGAATCTTGAATTGGATCCAACGAACGCTTTTATTCGATCCGTCAGGAGTCTCAACGTTGGTTTCGTAGATATCGGTAATGTAGTTCTCACCTACATTCTGCAAATCCTCCGGGCGAAGTGAAACACGGTATTGGAAGTAGGTTTCCGTTTTGCTCAAGGTCAAGTCACGGTTCACATCCTCCTTATCCGGCAGATTTGTTGCGAATGCAGGGAAACCACCCACTTGATTCGTGGTTGAGTTACCTTCCGTACCGTTAAACTCCTTATAACGTTCAAGTACGTCAGCCCCAGCATCGTCCAAGTTTTCACCTCGATAGTATACGAAATCGTCTCCAGAAGGATCGCTTTCACCTTGTGTGAATGCAGGAGCCGTGGCCCCGAACTCGTTTTGTAGTCGCTGCAAATACGTAGGTGCTCCTTCATAGCTCCAATCTCGCTCGTCGGAGGTATTTAATCCATCCAATCCCACATCTTGAATATCTCGAGCAGCTGGATCATTGTCAAACGCATCAACAATTGGCTGATTTTCAGAAGTGTAACCCCATACAGTAGAGTCCAAGGCTGTTGTAGAACCATCGATAGGAATGCCATTCTCAAAACTCTGACGACCGTCTTTAAGAACGTCCTCAGAAACGGAACCTAGGTTGAAATACAAGTCACCACCAGGGTTGTTTTGATCCACATCCTCCAAATATGGATCCATAATCCAGAACTGGATAAACTCAATATTCTGTTCCTCGAAGTTGTTCACCTGAAGCGGACGAGTAATACCACCCCATCTAGATTCTGGGTCGTTGAGCTCTCCATTCTGGTTCATACCGGCCGAGAAGGCTGTAGGCTCAACGTCATAGTTATACGGCCCGCGCTCCGTTGGATAGAAGGCCAAGTCAAACATGGCGATGTTTCGAACTGTGGTTCCTTGCTGAAGTGACGTATTCGGGAATACTTCAAGGATATCTACCTGACGCTGACGATGGTCTGAAATAATCGTTTTATCTGAGCGGATATTAGGTGGTGTTTGCGAGTTGTCCGCATAAAATATTGGGTCGATGATGTACCAAGCCAACTTCGCACGGTTGTAGTTGTAGGTCACATCTTGCGTTAAGTCGCCTTCAGGGAACAGGTTAGGCTGATTGGCTGGGGTACTTGCCAGCAACCAGCTTTGCGCGCCACGAATATCAATATTTGTTTGACTGCTCTCAAAGTCATCGATATAGGTAGTCGCACCATCATCACCAATCTTAATACCGCTTGGCGAGCCAGGAATCATATGAGCAAATTCCCCTTGGAAGTTGATATTCGATTTTTCCTTGGTATCGATGAACGGGATGGCGTCAACCATTCGAGTTAAGAATGGTACTTCCGTGTTGTACTGGGTATTCAGCCCCCAAATGGTATTGGCGATTGGCTCGTCACCTAGGTTTACCTTTTGAGTCAAAGGACGTTCTCTCAGGTGGAGAAGGGCACCGCCCACGTTGAAATTATCGCTAATGCGATGGTCAAAGGTCGCTCCCGCGAAGGTCTTCGTTTGGAAATTGAAGAGACTGTTATTCTCGAAAGAAACGTTGATTGGGACTCCTGAATTCAGGATGGCCTCGTTGATGATGCGCACCTGGCCCAGGTTGTAATCAACCGTGTAATCTTGATTCTCCACGAGTTGGGCACCCCCAGCGGATACCGTTACCGAACCTTGTGGTATGTTGAACGCATTCAATTGAATTACTGAACCCGATGAAGACTTGTATTGACCTTTTAAGAGGAACTTGTTCTTCTCGGTTTGATCCTGTGCTCTAAATCGAGTTGAATCGTACAACTCCTGAAAGACGTATTGATCGCGGGCATCTTGCGTATTGATATTATCAGAGAGCGTTTGACCAAAAGGTTCGAGCACGGGGAAGTAAATGCGTCCGTTTTGCGGATTGATGGTTCTACCTTCTACGAAGTCAAATAGACCGTCGGGAACGGGATCATTGTTGAAGTTCAACTGATCGAGTCGCATGACATTGAGAAGAAGTGTATCCTCGAGATTCGAATTGGGTAGGAATGGAATTGGCACTCCGGTTTCATCGTTCATATAGAGAATCTGCAAGCGAAAATCCTCTCTACTCACCTGGAATGCGCCGAGCGAATAGACGTTCTTCATCATCAAGTCCCAAACCGGCGTTTTGACATCCAGAATGGTGCTCTTGAGCATTTTAACAATGAGTGTACTTGGTGGATTGACCCCATCTGTGGAAAATTCACCCACCTGATAGGTCTGACCGAAAGCTGTATACTGGAAGGCTACAGCTAGCACCTCATCTTGATTCAAAGATTCATTCAAGGAAATGGTACCCAGCTGTGGATCAACTTTATACTGCGATGGTTGTAGTTTACGTGCATTGGTAAGTTCCACATATTCCGTGGACTCAATGAATCCGGCACCGTTCAAAACAGCGTTTACATCTCCGATATCCCGCACCCCTGGATATTGGGCCGCCAACTCGGTAGGGTTGAGTTGGTTTGAGCCGTTATTTGGAAATTCCGAAGTTGAAGATCCCGGGAAGATGGGTGGGCCAGGCAGTGGTCGAGTGCCATCTCGGTAGGCTCCTTGTTGATTCTCGCCCAAGTCCATAAACGCTACGATGTTTCGTACATCTTGCGTTACCGATCGACGGTTGGTTACCCAAACTTCCACTTTCGTGATTTGAATAGGTGAGCTCACTACTGGCATGGTAGCTAACCACTGCTCGTAATTATCACGGAAATACTGACTGAGGAAATAGTGCCGGTTTGCCTCATACTGATCACCCCAGATTTGGAACTCCTGCTGAGTAGCACCCCCTTGTATGCTCAATGATTGCGATTGAGATCGTTGCTCAGAGAAAACTGAAGTGATGGTAGTGTTTCCGAACTGGAACTGACCTTTGACCCCAAATAACGATTGAGCTCCTGTAATGAGGGTACTGTTAACAGGAAGCGATACATTACCCATTTCAAGGTTCTTGATGATGTCATCTTCTTGACCTTGAAACTCAAGTTTCATCTTATTCTCGAAAGCAAAGGTAGCCTCGGTGTCATAATTGGTACTTAGTTGTAGTCGCTCACCAATTTTACCTGTGATGTTCATCTGAATCCGCTGATCGAAATCAAAAGCGAAAGTCCGCTGATTTCGCACAGGAATAATTGGGTTCTCAATTTTCTGATACCGCGCACCTAATCGAATTTCCGCGGTTCCTTGTGGACGAATTTCGATGGTGTTGCCACCGAATATGTCAGCGAATGCTTCGCTGCGGATATTGATATCGGGAATGAGCCCGTCAGACTCTCGGTCACCCGAGCCGCCACCACCCGTACCCGTTGAAATGGCTCTTGTATTCTGTTGAACACGGTTGTCGAAATAACCATTATCGATATCATTAAATACCCGATCCCGATACTGCTCCATGTTGAGTATAAGAGGAGGACCGTAAGGCACATTACCGATGTATCGTTGGATGGTGTAGTAACCCGTGACCGGATCAAAACTCACTTCTTCGCGCACATTAGAGGGATCGTTGAGATACAGTCCTGAACCGCCGTTATCTGGCAATGGATATATCAAGGTATCTGGATCACCCGTATCCTGTATAGTATGTGCTCGCAATTGATAATTGCCATAGCCCACCCTTCCGTCGAAGGAGAACGACAGCAAGATAGGCAGAACAAAGAGTGCCAGTAAACTTGATTTAGCGAGGGGAAATCTCAATCCTAAAGTTTCTGAAGGGCGTTTTTAATCATGCTTTCAACCGATGCGTCCGGCTCCAAATTCAAATGTGTAGCAATCACCTTTTCTACTGATTTCCTCGAGAATCCGAGAACTTCCAATGCAGCTACTGCTTCGTCCTTAGACGAGGAAGGAGCGACCGCCGTTCCTGCTTCGGCCGTCATTCCAACCTTGTCTTTAAGATCTACTATAATTCTTTGGGCCGTTTTAGCTCCGATGCCCTTAACGCCTTTTAACAAGGCAATATTTTCTGAACGTATGGCCAATTCAACTTCTTGTGGCTGTAGCGAGCTTAAGATCATCCTTGCCGTATTGGCTCCAACCCCAGAAACACTGATTAATTGTCTAAATATTTCACGTTCGCCTTCGTGAGAAAAACCATAAAGTGTCATGGCATCTTCACGCACTGTAAGGTGGGTATAGAGCATTACGGCCTCGTCTTCTCCTATTTGAGAATAGGTGCTGAGTGAGATATTGACATAATAGCCAACGCCTCCACATTCGATTACAACAAAAGTGGGATTCTTCTCAATGAGGCGACCTCTGAGATGATGGTACATGCAGGAATATTTTAAGTCTTTCTTCTACAGGCAAAAAAGCTTGCCTGCGGCAAGAAAACGCCAAAAATAGAAAAATCGTACACCCGATTGGGAAGGAATTGTATTTAAGCAAAAAAAGAAGGGCCTCCGAACCGGAAGCCCTTTGTAATCAACGCATTAAATGGTTATCTAGCAATAACAATTCTTTGAGCGTCTTTAACTTGACCTGCGTTGAAGGTCTGTAACATGTACACACCCGCTGGCAAGTCACTTATATCTATTCTCATTCGGTCAGAATCATCCATCGGTAAATTGCGCACCGTAACGCCTGCCAAGTTCATGATTCTAACTTGGCCATTTACTACACCTTGTGTTTCCACGTAGATCACATCAGATGCAGGGTTTGGATAAACCTTCACTGGGCGAGCCACCGCCTCAACAGTAGAAGCTGTTGGTGAAACAGAAATATAGAAGGTCACGTCCAAGTTGTCATTGGGATTCGTAGGGTGATAAAAACGGTATACCAAGGAATCTTGAGCCATGGCATTGTCGCCGCGGATGTACACACCAATGTAAAAATCCGAGTTGCTCACATTGTTTTCTAGGTAAACCCCTCCTATGAAGCTACTATCTACGCCAACTCCATAGCACAAATCCCAACAGAAGTAGTTACTGTCGAGCACACCGGTGGAACCGTTGAAAATCCTCGCTACATCATAGTTAGCACTCGTTCCCGTGTTGGTTAATTGGACGCCAGCCTTTACTTCATGTAGATATGTAGAATTGGCATCAGTATTGGCATCATGTGAGTTCAGTTGCAAGTTTTGAGCTTGAACTGAAGCGCTCAACATCAGTGCTGATAGGGTTAAAAGTGTATAAAACCTCCTCATTTCGAACTATTCAAGTGTAAAAAAACCTTTAAAAGGTAGCTACAAAAATAAACAAATCTTAATTTGTGCCGCGATAACTCTTAATTGTTTGTTTCCATGAAGAAGCTTTACACAACTTTGTTGATGGCGATTTTCGCCACAGCAGCATTCGGTCAAGCGAACCGTATGGTTCTGATCGAAGAATTCACAGGTGAAAATTGCGCACCTTGCGCCAGCGTAAACCCTGGGTTTGACGCTATCGTAAAAGCAAACCCAACAACAGCAGTAATGTTGAAGCACCAAGTGCCAATTCCTTCTGCTGGTCCGATTTATTTAGGATGGACTACTGATGCAGATGCACGTAGATCATACTATGGCGTATCCAGTGCTCCAAACGGCCGTATGGACGGTGGAGATTTAGCACCTGGAACATCAAGCCCTACTTACCCAGGGTTCTTTACCCAAGCACATCTTAACACAAGATCTGCGGTTACCTCTTCATTCAGCATGAGCACATCGCACACGCTCTCGAATGATTTGGATTCTATTTTCGTGACCATCACCGTTCAAAACGTTGATGGTTTCACAGTGAACTCTCTTCAAGCCGGTTCCTTGCGTTTGCATGTAGCTGTAATTGAGGAAGAGATGCAGTTTGCTTCTGCACCAGGTACAAACGGCGAAACTGAGTTCTACCACGTGAACCGTAAGATGTACCCTAGCGCAGCAGGAACGCAAATGGCTGACTCTTGGACTGCTCAACAGTCTCAAACATTCACTATTGCAGCTGAGCTTCCAATGCACATTTACAACTACAACGAAGTAGCGGTTGTAGCATACATTCAGGATAATGGCGACAAGAGCGTACACAACGCTTCTTTCAGCGCTGCTGTTCCTGCACCTGCTAACATTCCGGACATGACCATCTATTCTAGCATTTCAGGTGGAGGTGATCTTTGTGCAGGTACATTCACTCCGGAGTTCGAAATTGAAAACCTTTCTACTGCTACTTGTACAAGTGCTGATGTAGAATATCGCATCAACGGTGGTGCTTGGACTACTCAAGCATGGACAGGTTCTTTAGGTCAAAATCAGAAGGCAACTGTTTCATTTGCTTCTGCTAGCCTTCCTTTCGCGACAAACAACATTGAAGCTCGCGTAGTGAACCCGAACGGATCACGCGACGTGAACAGCTTGAACAACGAAATCACGCCTGTGACTTTGAATGTTCTTTCACCGATTGTTGCTCCTACACCTTATACGGTTACATTCGAAAACTCTTCATTGGGTCAAACGCCTAGCAACCTAATTTTGAATGACAACTCAGGACGTGTGTTCACGGTTGATCAGGGAATCTCCTCTGCTGTTACTTGGCCTTTGGGTGCTTACGAAGCTTCTAACCGTTCGTATCGTTTTGACTTCTACACCATCGATGCAGGTACTGTTTCAGAATTGATTATGCAGAAAGTTGACATCAGCTCAACACCAAATGCGAAGATTTTCTTTAACCATGCTTTCCAGCAGTACAATACTCAAAACGACGGACTTGCTGTTTACGTAAGTGATGATTGTGGTCAGAACTGGACTAAAGTTTGGGATCGCTCAGGTGCTAGCTTGGTTACTACTGCTAATCCTAGCTCTACAGCTCGTCTATATCCACGTGCCAACGATTGGACAAGCAACGTAGCTCAGATCCCAGGATCAATGCAAAACGCAAACGAGCTCATCGTTAAGTTCGTGGGTACTTCTGATTACGGTAACGCACTGTACGTTGACAACATCGTAATCAACTCTAACGCCGTAGGTGAAGAAGAAAACGTTCTTGAAGAAGCTGTTATCTTCCCTAACCCTGCAGATCGCGTGGCTGAACTTCGTTTCACTGCTATCGAGTCAGGTGAAATCAACGTTACTGTTCTTGACTTGAACGGTCGCGCTGTGAGCCTAGCGTCTCAAAATGTATCAGCTGGTGTTCAAAGTATCGAACTTGACGTAGCAGACCTTCCTACAGGTGTGTATATGGTTAAAGTTCAGCAGAACGACGACATCAAAACTCTTCGCCTCAGTGTAACGCACTAAGCAAAGGCACGAAGATTGAATAGATAAGAACACCGGCAGAAGAACTCTGTCGGTGTTCCTCATTTAATACAGAACTATGAAGCGTTTACTATTCACCCTTAGCATTCTCATCGGCTCCATGGTAGCCAACGCTCAAATCTTCCCAAGCGTCAACGTCAAAACGCTTGATGGAGTTAATATCGATGCAGCAACCATTGATCACGACGGGCCTATTGTTGTGAGTTTTTGGGCTACTTGGTGCTCGCCTTGTAAAAAGGAGCTTGAAGCGCTTCACGAATACTACATCGACTTAATGGATGAAACCAACGTTTTGGTTATTGCCATCTCGATTGATGACCCGCGTACTGCGTCAACCGTAAATGTCGAAGTGAATTCTCGCGGTTGGGAATACGACGTATATCTCGACACAAATAGCGATTTGAGACGCGCGATGGGCGTAAATAACGTTCCACACACCATGGTTTTCAACGCTCAAGGCGAGCTGGTTTACACCAGTAATAAATATGCCCCGGGCGACGAGCACCATCTCATGGAGAAAATCAGAGAAGCGGCTGAAGGGTGAAAAAACTAATTCTCACAGGACTTGTAGTACTTGGCGGAGCTGCAAGCTTGACCGGACAAGAAGACCAGAACTGGGGTACCTTGCATGGCAACTTTCAGTTCGATGGACAGCTCTATGTTCGAGACGAAGCCATTGATCCAACTGGAGAATTTTATCCGGATGAGAGATTTCTAGGTCAAGGTTTTGCCAACTTCAACTACACACATGGAGATTTTCGCGCCGGGGTCCGTTACGAAAACTATCAAAACGTAATCCTTGGTTTTCCTGAAGGATTTAGAGGTGAAGGTATCACTTACCGATATCTGCAGTATGTAAAAGATGGACTTGACGTCACAGTCGGTAACTTCTACGAGCAGTTTGGTTCGGGGATGATCTTTCGCGCCTATGAAGAGCGGGGCCTAGGTCTCGACAATGCCATGGATGGAGTTCGTCTGCGTTACTCACCTATTCCAGGACTTCGTTTAACCGGTGTATTGGGAAGGCAACGTATCTACTTTGATAAGACTCCTGGAATTGTACGAGGTTTTGATGCCGAACTCAGCTTAAATGATGCAATTCCTTCTTTAGCTGAAAGTCCATGGCGTCTAACCCTTGGTGGATCCTTTGTGTCTAAGTTCCAAGAAGCGAACGACCCAGTTTACAACTTGCCCGAAAATGTAGGTTCTGGTGCAGGTAGGTTTACACTTCAAAAGGGACCGTTTATCTGGAACACTGAATATGTGTACAAGGCAAACGACCCTTCTGCGGATAATGGCTTCATCTTCCGAGATGGACAAGCTTTCCTTACCCAACTAACTTATTCAAAGAGTGGAATTGGCATTATCGGTAGCTACAAGCGCATCGATAACATGAGCTTTAGAAGTGATCGTAATGGTAGCCAGTTTGAGGCATTTATCAACTATCTACCCCCTACTACGAAACTGCACACCTATGCTCTTCCTGCTC
Source organism: Phaeocystidibacter sp. (assembly GCA_965659415.1). Classification (GTDB taxonomy): domain Bacteria; phylum Bacteroidota; class Bacteroidia; order Flavobacteriales; family Schleiferiaceae; genus Phaeocystidibacter. The sequence continues at coordinate 12,512 of CBFHVA010000013.1, read as the reverse complement.
TCTTTCCATATGCCACTCAGATCAATGGTGAGGTAGGTAGGCAATTCCAGTTTAGCTACAACTTCCAGAGAGGATCACTCCTAGGCGGTAAATACGGAACCTTGTTAAGCATCAACTACGCCGATGCATATAGCTTGTATAAGGAGCGAATCGACGATGACATTGCCATTGGAGATGGAGGAACAGACGGCTATGTTACCGATTGGTTTAAGCAAGGTCAAGTCCATTACTACACCGACTTCGATGTGGAGGTCAGAAAGAAGATCTCTCGCGAGTGGAAAGTAATTGGTACGTATTACAACTTCGTTTACAACAAGTCTGTTTTAGAGGATGGACTAACAGATACGGAAATCCTTGAGAGAGATGCAAATCAGGAAATTGCCTATGTAAACGCTGGCGTCCTCGAAGTCATCTGGAACTATAAACCACGTCACAGTATACGCTCGGAGTTCCAAGTAGCGTTTTCTGAACAGTACAGAGGAGACATGGCTATGTTACTTCTCGAATACGGCTGGAGTCCGAATTGGTTCTTCAGTGCACAAGTAATTTCGAACTATGGTCACACCGATGAAGATTTGCGTTTGACCTACCCTATTGGTTCAGTTACGTACTACAATGGACAAACGAGAATTCAAGTGAGTTACGGTAGACAGCAAGCCGGTATTTTCTGCGTGGGAGGTATCTGTCGAGTGGTTCCGCCATCCAATGGTTTGAGCTTATCTGTAACCACCAACTTCTAGTAAGGATACAATGATGTTGAAGAAGAGATTAAAAGTATCTGTGGCCGTTCTAGGGCTGATCGCCATTGCCCTAGGTTGTGATGTGATTGACGACCCTTTTAGAGATACAGGAGGCCCAACAGGACCGTGCCCCAGTACGCGTACCGATACCATCAACCCCACAACTTCGTATCCGGATACTATTTACCGGAATATATTGGTGGAGGACTTCACAGGGCACCGTTGCAAAAACTGTCCGAAGGCCACCAAGGAGTTGGTAGCCATGAAGAACGACTTGGGTGATGACTTGGTCATTTTGGCTATCCACTCCGGATCATCTGAATTTACCGATCCTGTGCAGCCTGATTATCCTACCGATTTCACGACCCAAGACGGAGATGATATTCAAGCCTTTTTCGGAGGAGTTCCAGGCCAGCCTATTGGCCTTGTGAATCGTTTCGATTATCCGGGTGGACTCCCTTTCTGGGAAATCTATCCAGCTTGGAGAGGACATTCAGATCCGTATCTCTCACAGCCAGCCATCGCGGATTTATGGACTATGAGTTATGTTTCCGGCAGCTGCATTATTACACACGTACAATCCACCTTCTTAGGAGATCATACAGGCAACTTTGGTGTGGCCGTGTATCTAAAAGAAAACAATGTGGTAAGTCCGCAACTGTTGGAAGACAACTCACGCGACGAAGACTACGTGCACAACAACGTGTTTAGAGACGCCATTTCCTTCCCTACCGGAGAAAGCTGGATTAGCGGAAGCGTGACGGACATGACCAATGTCTACAAGACGTATAAAACGGACCTCGATCCTAGCTTCGATCCGAATGAGTTGCAAGTTGTAGCGGTTTTGCTCGACTTGGATACTCGTGAAGTACTTCAAGTGGTTCAAACGGAAGTGGAGTAATGGCTAAAAGAGGGCTTGCTGTTTGCGTTCTCTTTCTCATAACTTGCATTGCCCATGCGCAAAACTTCGACGGTGGGTTCTACGCAGGATTAACGAGTAATCAAATAGACGGTGACGGACTGGGTGGATTTAATCACACGGGCGTCACTGTTGGTTTTTACACCGAGCGATCTTTTGGCGACAAATGGAACGGAAGGCTGGAGTTGGCTTACATTTGGCGGGGCTCTCGGGAACTCGAATCGGACACTTCGAACTTTTACCGCACTGATTTACATCAGATTACACTGCCTATTCTAGCGGAATACCACTTTACCTCAAAGATTTCGGCTGAAGTCGGACTTTCCGGGGATATCAACGTGATTGCAACAGAGGAGAATATATACGGGGACTTTGAACCAGATCCTCCGTATGCCGACTTTGTACTTACGGGCTTATTCGGTGTGAATTATGCCTTTACGGAGTCTATTACCCTAAACATGCGAACTTCATATTCCTTTACTGAATTGCGTTCTACTCGCATTATTCAACGTCCGCCTGGGGTATTCAATGATTGGATAACGGGAAGTAGAGCAGTGAGTTTGAGTCTCGCGGTTTACTTTACTTTCTAAGAAAATCCAGATTTCTCAGGAGTCCTTCGTATTTGGTTCGCTTAACGGCTGATTTGCGAAACACTTCGGTAAATACTTCTCTTGAAATCTCCATCCATTCGTCCCTATTCATTTCCAAGAGCTGATCTTTGGGTTTAAACCTAGGCTCATTGTGTGGTTTAGAAAATCGGTTCCATGGACAAACATCTTGACAGATATCGCACCCAAATGCCCAATCTTCCATCTGGCCTTTATAGTCCATTGGGATTTGATCTCTCAGCTCAATCGTTAAGTAGGATATGCATTTGTTACTGTCAACCACATAGGGTTCGGTAATGGCCTCTGTTGGGCAAGCATCTATACACGCCGTGCAAGAGCCACAATGATCCGTCACAGGTCCATCCGGCTCCAATTCAAGGTCGACTATGAGCTCTCCTATAAAGAAAAAGGACCCTTCTTTTTTAGTAAGCAATAGGCTGTGTTTTCCGATCCAACCTAATCCACTTCGAGCTGCCCAAGCGCGATCAAGTACGGGAGCTGAATCCACAAAAGCTCTGCCATTCACTTCACCGATCTTATCTTGCATCCAGTGGACTAGTTCCTTTAGTTTGTCTTTGATAACGAAGTGGTAATCCTCACCGTAGGCATACTTCGAAATTTTAGGAGCGGTGGAATCTTGTTGCTCTTCCGGAAAATAATTCAACGTAAAACTAATCACGCTTTTGGCACCGGGAACTAGAAGTGTGGGATCTAAACGCTTATCGAAATGGTTCTCCATCCACTGCATGGTACCGTGCATTCCCTTTTTGAGCCAAACCTCCAAACGCGAAGCCTCTTCCTCTAAGAATTCTGCTTTTGATATTCCACAGGCTGTAAAACCGAGATCTTTAGCCTTGGCTTTAATCAACTGGGCATATTGAGCTTTCTTGCTCATTAGTCAAACAATCCACGTTGATCGGCGGGGCGCTTTTTGCCGAGGTGTTTGTAGGCCTTGTCTGTGGTCATTCTTCCCCGTGGTGTGCGCACGAGGTATCCTTCTTTGATCAGATATGGCTCGTAAACCTCCTCCAGGGTATCGGCCTGTTCAGACACCGCAGTAGCAAGTGTATTGAGTCCAACAGGTCCGCCTCTGAAATTGTCGATGATACTCGATAAGATCTTATTATCCATATCATCCAGACCGTGTTCATCTACATCGAGAGCATTTAAGCCATATTGAGCAATGCTCACATCGATGGTACCATCTCCTTTTACCTGAGCAAAATCTCGCACTCTGCGCAATAAGGCATTCGCTATGCGCGGGGTTCCTCTGCTCCGTCGTGCAATTTCAACCGAGGCATCGGGATGCAAACTCACTTCGAGTATATCGGCAGATCGCTCCACGATATTGGAAAGCAATTCGGAATTATAGTACTCAAGTCTAGCATTAATACCGAAACGAGCACGCAGCGGTGAGGTGAGCAAACCTGAACGGGTTGTAGCACCAATTAAGGTAAATGGATTCAATCCAATCTGCACGGTACGCGCATTCGGACCTGTTTCAATCATGATATCAATCTTGAAATCCTCCATGGCCGAGTACAGGTACTCCTCCACTACTGAACTAAGGCGATGAATCTCATCAATGAATAGTACGTCGTTCTCTTCTAAATTGGTCAGCAAGCCTGCCAAATCCCCGGGCTTGTCGAGCACAGGCCCGCTGGTAACCTTAATTCCAACCCCCAATTCATTGGCGATGATGTTTGCCAGCGTGGTTTTCCCCAGACCGGGAGGCCCATGCAGAAGAACATGATCGAGCGCTTCCGTTCTTCCCTTTGCCGCGGCAACAAAAACGCGCAAATTGTCGAGAACCTTATCCTGCCCAGCAAAATCATCAAAACTCCCTGGTCGCAGTTTTCTTTCTACATCAAGTTCTTCAGGAGAAAAACCTTCTTCTTCGCCGTCTAGCATCCGATTCATCAGACTAAAGTAGCATTTGAAGCGCTTTTCTCAACCATCTTAATCTGAATACTATCAACAAGAATCAAACAAAAAAGCCATGCTTTATCAAAGCACGGCTCTTCTGGCTTAAGGTCGGGAAGCTCATTGTTCAACTCGAGAGAAGACTTTGATTACCCACTATTGGATGTGAGGCCAAATTTTTGGTATGGTCAAATATAGTCTAGTTCAAAATGGCGCGTTCTCATTTATTGAGGATATGGGCAACGTTTATCTCAAATTATGCGAAATAATTAGAATATTCTCGCGTCAATTGATAAAATAGCCACTATGTCAAAGATATTTCTCAATTTGTGAGATATATTTTTTTCAGATTCTCATCTGACGCAAAAGATTTATCATGGACACAAACTTTCAGCTTTCTATCATCAATCGAATTACGAAGCAACTTCCCGCGAACACCAAAGTGGCGGAGCACATTGCGGAAATACTTGGGATTTCTCCTGCTTCAGCGTATCGAAAGATCAAGGCTGAGTCCCCGCTAAATTTGGATGAAATCAAGAAGCTATGTCATCACTATCTCATTTCCTTGGATGAGGCCATGTACAACAACCCAAGTGAGGTAGTAATCTTTAGAAAGAACGAAGAAGTGGTATCCCTTGAGACCCTTGAGGCTTACTTTCACACGACACTGTCTCAGCTTAAGGGTTTGAGAAATATACCGGAAGCGACCCTCTATTACGCGGCGAGAGATCTACCGTTGTTCTTCTTTTTTCGCTTTCCACATTTAGGTGCATTCAAAATTTTCGTGTGGCTCAAAGACGCTGGCAATAATCTCTTAGGCAAGAATGAGATATTCGATTTTGATAAGATCCCAAAGAGCATACTGGATCTAGGATATCAGATCAACCAAGCCTATTACGATTTGCCTACCTCCGAGATTTGGACACCGAGAACAATGGCCAATATTTTTGAGCAAATTCAATACTTCTATCGTTCAGGTATCCTTCGTCAGGAAGATGCAAAACTCGTTTTACAAGATGTTGCCAAAGTGGTTGATGAGCGCGAAATCAGGGCACTTGAGAACGAAAAAAAGGACAATCTCAAATGTGAGCTCTACGCTTGTGATTTTCTCATGATGGCCAATGGAGCACTTGCCAAGCTCGGAGAGCGCAGAATGGCCTGGGTGGCGTTCTCAGGCATCAACTTCGTCAATACCACCAATCCGAACTTCTGTGCTGATTACGAAAGGGCATTTAAGCAACATGCCAATCTCGGGGTATTAATTTCAGGAAGTGCGGAGAAGCAGAGATCGGAATTCTTCAGAAAGCTTCGCGAACAAATCTATGCCATGGAGAAATTATTGTCTACGGATTTGAGTTATGCATAAAGTCTACTCATACAGAACAAAAAAAGCCCCGCTGTGACGGGGCTTTTTATTTTTCTTTCTGATACTACTAGTGGCTCGATTCTTCTTCCCAATCCTGACGAGGAGTGCTTTGAGGAATAAAGTCATCATCAGCACCTGGCTTGCTGTAATCGTAAGCCCAACGGTGAACTTCAGGAATGGCACCAGGCCAGTTACCGTGAATGTGTTCTACTGGAGTTGTCCACTCGAGTGTATTGGATTTCCAAGGGTTCTGTGAACTCTTCGGTCCGCGCAATGCACTGTAGAAGAAGTTAAAGATAAATACCACCTGAGCGATACCCCCCACAAGAGCGAAGAATGTGATAAGCACGTTGATGTCCTGTAAATCGTCGAACATTGGGAATTCCGTGTTCGTGAAGTAACGACGTGGAAGTCCAGCTAGTCCGGTGAAGTGCATTGGGAAGAACACCCCATAAGCACACACAAAGGTCACCCAGAAGTGGAAATAACCCAAAAGCTTATTCATTCGACGTCCATACAACTTAGGGAACCAGTGATATACACCTGCGAATAGACCAAAGATGGCCGATAGACCCATCACAATGTGGAAGTGAGCAACCACGAAGTAGGTGTCGTGTACGTTAATATCAAGAGCAGAGTCACCCAAAATGATACCTGTCAAACCACCCGCTACGAAAGTAGACACCAAACCGATGGAGAATAGCATGGCAGGGGTAAATTGAAGATTACCCTTCCACAATGTCGTAATGTAGTTAAAGGCCTTTACAGCCGATGGAATCGCAATCAACAAAGTCGTGAAGGTAAATACAGAGCCTAGGAAAGGACTCATACCTGTCACGAACATATGGTGACCCCAAACGATAAACGATAGGAAAGCTATTGCCAAGATTGAACCTACCATGGCACGGTAACCAAAGATTGGCTTGCGTGAATTAGTAGAAATAACTTCTGAAGTAATACCCAACGCTGGCAACAAGATGATGTATACCTCTGGGTGACCTAGGAACCAGAAGAGGTGCTCAAAGAGAACCGGGCTACCGCCTTGATTCGGCAATACTTCATTGGCTACCATGATATCTGACAAATAGAAACTCGTACCCATGCTTCTGTCGAAAATCAACAACAAAGCGGCGCTCAAAAGAACCGGGAACGAAAGCACACCTAATATTGCGGTAACAAAGAACGCCCAAATGGTCAACGGCAAACGCGTCATGCTCATGCCCTTGGTGCGCAAGTTCAATACCGTAACGATGTAGTTCAATGATCCCATCAATGACGAAACGATGAACAAAGACATAGAAACAAGCCAAAGCGTCATACCCAACCCTGAACCAGGAATGGCTTGCGGAAGAGCTGATAACGGTGGGTAAATTGTCCAACCTGCAGAAGCGGGTCCAGCCTCCACAAAAAGGCTCGCAACCATTACTACACTGGAAGCAAAGAAGAACCAGTAGGAAAGCATATTAATAAAGCCTGAGGCCATATCACGCGCACCAATCTGCAATGGGATCAATAAGTTTGAGAACGTACCACTCAATCCAGCGGTAAGTACAAAGAACACCATGATGGTACCGTGAATGGTCACGAGAGCCAAATAGATATTCGGATCCATTACCCCATCAGGAGCAAATCGATCACCTAATAGTACATTCAAAATTTCAAAGCTCTCTCCTGGCCACGCCAATTGAAGGCGGAAAAGAAGAGACATAGCTACACCAATAATTCCCATAACCATACCTGTGATCAGGAATTGCTTGGCAATCATTTTGTGATCCTGGCTGAACACGTACTTCGTGAAGAAGGTTTCGTGGTGTTCGTGATGTTCGTCGTTTGCGTGAGCTTCTGCCGACATAGAATTACGTGTTTAATGTTCTTTCTTCAGCACTTGCCTTACAATGACTCAGCGAAAGTCGATTGTTCGGCAATCCAATTATCATACTCCTCCTGTTCAACTACGCGGATAGGCATCTGCATATTGTAGTGCGCTCCTCCACAAATCTTATTGCACAATAAGACATAGTCGAATTTCCATGCTTCCTTACCTTCCGCCGCTCTAATCTCATTAATGTTCTCAACTTTGGCCATGATATCTGGATCTTGGCGCATTTGAGCTGTTGTGATAGTTGGCGTAAACTGGAATTGCGTTACCATTCCCGGAACACAGTTCATTTGTGCGCGGAAATGTGGCATGTAAGCCGAGTGAATCACGTCTTGTGAACGGAACTTAAACAACACCGGCTGCCCTGCTGGAAGCACCAATTCACGCGTCATTTTATCATCAAAGCCCTTAGAATCGTTCTCGTCAATACCAACAATGTTGGCACCGCCAATGTTTCGCACATTGGCCATTCCGAGTTCATTATCATCTCCTGAATAACGAGCTGTCCAGTAGAACTGCTGTGCATAGAGCTCAACCACGATTGGCTCTTGCTCCGAATTGTCAGGGTTCATAACGTTTGACCAAGTCGTCAAACCATAAATAATCAATACAGCAAGTGTAATAGCCGGAACGATAGTCCAGATTAACTCTAAGCGATCGTTGTGCTCGTAGTATGTAGCCTTGCGCCCCTTCGTACCGCGGTATTTCCATGCGAAATAGAACAACACCGGTTGAACCAAAAGGAAGGCAACAACGATAATTCCCATAGACACATCCCAAAGGAAGTCGTAATCAACTCCATGCTCAGATGCTGGTGTAACCAACATTACATCGCCCCAAGCCAAAATCATGGCAAAGAATGAAACGATGAATAGGATTCCAAAGACCAACATGAGTCGACCTTGGTTATTGTTGTCCTTATGGGTTACTTCATTTCCATCCTTCTCAGTGATCTTCGAAGAAGTTTCATAAATCTTCACTACCTGCGACAATGCAAGTACTGCAAGAATTACTACTATACCCGTGATTAATAATGCCATCTTATCCTTCGATTAATCGATTAGAGTGAGAAGTATTTACTTTCCGTTACCATTGGATGGTTTTTCTGCAGAAGCGGCGCTTTCGACAAGTTTCGGAATACAATGAAGATGTAAAGACCGGAGTAGAAGAGAATACCTCCAATTTCAGCCCATCCAAATCCGTAGAATGCACCAACTGATCCAGGCATAATCATAATGTAGTGGTCAATCCAGTGACCTACCAATACGATAACTGCCGTAAAGGAAACCAATCCCATAACACGCTTTGAATCACGTGACATAACTAACAATACTGGCGCAATGAAGTTCATGGCCACCATGATCATAAACAAGGTGTTGTATTGCCCAAATCGCTGCATGTAATACGTAACCTCTTCTGGAATGTTTGAGTACCAGATCAACATGAATTGTGAGAACCACAAATATGTCCAGAACACCGAGAAGGCAAACATAAACTTAGCCAAGTCGTGCTGGTGGTTCTCGTTGATCCAAGGCAAGTAACCATTGTAACGCAAGAACACTACCAATAGGTTCAAAGCAGCAAGTGCTGTTACAAACATACCCGCAAAGGTGTACCAACCAAAGAGTGTCGAGAACCAGTGCGTGTCAATCGACATAATCCAGTCCCAAGCGCTAGTTGAAGAGGTAACCCCGTAGAATACCACGAAGAATGCGGCAATCTTAAATATCTTGTGATAACGCGTCGTTCCTCCCTCTTGATCTTCCTTCAAAGTGTGCTTGCGCACTAAGCGAATAACCAAGTACCAAACGGCAGCGTAAACGAGTGAACGAGCAATAAAGAAGCCGTCATTCAAATAGGCTGCTTTACCAGCAATAATGGAGTCGTAGTTCTCAGAACCTTTGTCCATGATACCATCCTGCATCCAGTGCCAGATATGGTGAATATCAGCAACACCCGTAAATACGAGTAGAAGCATACCGATAAGCGGAACGATTACGAACAAGCCAACGGCTTCCATCACGCGGTTCAAACCTACAGTCCATCCCGCACGAGCTACATACTGAATCATCAAGAAGAAAATCGTACCTAAGCCAATTGCCAAGAAGAAAATGGTATTCACCATAAACGCTGCCCAAGGACGGTTTTGCTGTTGATGATGTGCGTGATCGCCATGACCACCATGGTCACCGTGACCTGCATCGTGTGAAGCTGCTGCGTGAGTGGCTTCGTGATCTTCAGAATGGTCATCGCTGTGATCCTCCTCAGCGTGCATGTCCGCGTGATGCTCGTCTCCTGCGTGTTCATCATGAGCGTCTTCATGACTCGCGTGATCGTCATGAGCAGCGTGATCAGAATCCGCGTGCATTTCCGTAGCGTGTCCATCTTCATGATGTCCGCCAGGTGTTGATGTAAATCCTATGATAAGCGAAATCGCGCCCAAGGTCATTAGGACGATTGCTAGGATTTTTGCCTTCGAAGTGAATTGAAACATGGCTCTTCGTTCAGGTCAGATTATGCTTGTTCTTCCATTTCCTCTGCAACCTCTTCTACAGACTCCTCGTTCTGTGCAGTTGCTCCGATATCTTCTGTTCCGTTCTGCTCAGCACGAAGCTTCCACACGTAACGGATTATCTTCCATCGCTCCTCATAATTGATTTGCGCGGCATGCGATCCCATAATACCCTTACCATACATCACCACGTGATAGGCAGAAGCCGGTGTTACGTCTGGAAGACGGTCGCTACCGTATCCTGGAACACCTAGAATCTTTTCGTTTTGTACTAGAATACCATTTCCATCTCCTTTGTCGCCGTGACAGTGAGCACAGAAAATAGAATACAGTTCTTTACCCTCAGCTGGATCCATTGCTGCGAATCCCGAAGGAACCACGCTGTTATCCATCTTCGACATTTCGTAACCCTCTGGGGTGTTAGGCACATCGTATGGATGATAGCCACGTGGGATGGTTCCATCAACTGGCTGCTGAGCTTCTTGACCATTCGCGAATACGTCAGACTCTTCATAGGTTTCCAACGATGGCGACGTATACATGTCGTCCATGTAGGTATATCCCGGAGTAGTTTTGTCTGTGTTACAAGACGTGACAGCTACTGCCAAGGCCGACACTGCCAATGATGTGCGGATGAATCCAGTCATCTTCATAGTAGTGGATTTACGCATGGTCGTTTACGTCGTTAATTTCGATTGCACCGGTAGACTTCAACAACTCAACAAGTTGATCGCGATCGCCCGAAACCGGAACTTCCATCATGAACTTGTCATCTGTTGTGCGCTTGTCAGGATTCTGAGCTTCGGCACCCGGGTACAACTTATTCACTGCGAAATAAGTCCACACCATCAAGTGAGCCGCAAAGAAAACGGTCAATTCGAACATTACAGGAACAAAAGCAGGCATATTAGCTGCCCAAGTCATACTTGGCTTACCACCAATATTCTGCGGCCAATCGTGGTTCATCATAAACCAAGTCATCAAAATAGCCGTTGTCAAACCAGCTACCCCATAAAGGAATGATGCGATGGCAATACGCGTAGGCTTCAGACCCATTGCGTGATCCAATCCGTGAATTGGGAATGGAGAGTATACTTCGCTTACGCGATGCCCTTTCTCACGAACGTCTTTGACGGCCTTCAAGATCACGTCATCGTCGTCGTAAAGAGCGCGGATGATTGCTTTGCTATCAGTGCTCGCCATGATTCTCGTGCAGTTTTTTATAATTTTCACCTGATGACTTCAAGATCGTCTTCAATTCAGCCTGGGCGATAACTGGGAAAGTTCTCGCATAAAGAAGGAAGAGGACGAAAAAGAATCCGATGGTTCCAAGGAAAATACCGATATCCACAAATGTTGGAGAGAACATCGACCATGAAGACGGAAGGTAATCTCTGTGCAGTGAGGTAACGATAATCACAAATCGCTCGAACCACATACCGATGTTCACCACTATCGAAATGAAGAAGGTGAAAATCAAACTGGTTCGCAGTTTCTTAGACCACATGAATTGAGGTGAGAATACATTACAAGTCATCATACTCCAGTATGCCCAAGCGTATGGACCCGTAGCACGATTGAGGAATGCATACTGCTCATACTCTACTCCTGAGTACCAAGCGATGAACAACTCTGTGATGTATGCGATACCCACGATTGAACCCGTAACCATGATGATGATGTTCATCATTTCTACGTGCTGAATAGTGATGTAGTCTTCCATCTTAAAGAGCTTTCTCATGATGATGAGAAGCGTTTGTACCATGGCGAATCCAGAGAAAATCGCACCCGCAACGAAGTACGGCGGGAAGATGGTGGTGTGCCATCCTGGAATAACCGACGTGGCGAAGTCCATGGATACAATAGTGTGTACGGAAAGTACAAGTGGTGTTGCCAAACCAGCGAGTACGAGTGATACCTCTTCGAATCGCTGCCAGTGCTTGGCCTTACCGCCCCAACCAAAACTCAAGATCTTGTAAACGTGCTTAGTAACCGGGCGAACGGCACGGTCGCGAATGGCAGCGAAATCAGGAATAAGTCCTACGTACCAGAAAACGATGGATACGGAGAAATACGTTGAAATCGCGAATACGTCCCACAAGAGTGGTGAGTTGAAGTTTGGCCATAGTGAACCAAACTGATTCGGAATTGGGAATACAAAGTAAGCCAACCAAATACGACCCATGTGGATACCTGGGAACAATGCCGCTTGGATCACCGAGAAGATAGTCATCGCCTCGGCTGAGCGGTTAATTGACATACGCCACTTCTGCTTAAATAGGAGAAGTACGGCGGAAATTAACGTTCCGGCGTGACCGATACCTACCCACCAAACGAAGTTGGTGATATCCCAGGCCCAGCCGACCGTTTTGTTAAGACCCCAAACACCGATACCGGTGCCGATGGTGTAGAGAATACATCCCACACCCCACAGGAACATTACCAGTGAGATGGAGAATACAATCCACCAGGAACGGGGAGGTGCCGTTTCGATGGGGCGAGCCACGTCCACTGTAATGTCGTGGTACGATTTATCTCCTATGATAAGAGGCTCACGTATTGGCG
>CBFHVA010000012.1:0-73953 GCA_965659415.1 Phaeocystidibacter sp. | reverse complement strand
ATCATCGAGAATGCACGACCAGGATAATCCTCAACCATCTTCATCATGCGATCGACGGTGTCTAAATCAATATTGGGAAGTAATACGCGGTCAACTCCGGCAACACGAGCGCGCTCCATCATCTCGGCTCTATCTTCATCAAACTGTTTGTGAAACAGGTGCGCGTGCGTGTCGATGTACTGCATACGAGCAAAGGTCGAAATATTCTTCTCCGAAAAAAGCAAATAATGCACATCAGCGAATAAAATCGCTTGGTCATCAAATTCAGTCTAGGATTTGCACCCCTAATATTTTAACTTTGATTTCAACTTAACTAGCCGAAATTATGAGAAGAACTCTCTTGGCCATGCTCTCTGTTATGAGTATGGGACTATTTGGACAGAATATTGATTACGAGTTTCTGACTAACGGTGGCGCATTAGACGATGTGAACAACTGGGGTCAGGTGGGAAACAATGCGAACCATCCCGTTTCATTCGCAGACAGTACGGATTCATGGGACATGAATGGCCTTGACGCAAATCTGAACAGCTCGATGTCCATTTATGGGACTTTCTTGAACTCTTCTCCTACAACAAGTATATTGACGCTAACAGAAAATCTTAATTTGCAGGGGGACGTTCAAAATGGTGACAAGTTCACTGGGTCCTACACGAGCGTTAATTACTACTACACCACGAATTCTGTCGACATCCTGCCGGGCACGTATTCGTCCGCACTTGCCATCCAGACGGGCGTATCTGGAGTTGCACAAGGGAACATCACAATATCGCTAGATCTAGAACTATATTCTGGAAGTGAGTTAGACATGCAAACATTCACGCTATCCACTAATAGTTCTAACTTACTTGGCGGATCTGTGAATGGCACCATCAAAACTCAAAACACAACTGCAAGTCCAATTGCGCTCACCTCTGGCGAATGGATGTCAGCCATCGAATTCGATGCAGCTGGCAACCAAACCGTTCCTTCTGGAGAATACGAAGGGGGGCTTACTCTATCAAATTCGGGCACTAAGACGGCATCTGGAGATATAACGGTGCACACATCTTTAGCGCTAAATGCGGTATTTGATATGTCGACTCATCAACTTTTAGATGGCAGCGCTGCATTTACAGTTAGCGGAGCATCAGCCATTCGGACTCAATCCACGGATAACCCTCCAATTCCGTCGGGTAAAACATGGGGTACCGTGATTTTCAACGCTTCGAGTGGTGGACCGCAATACATTCCTGGAGGCACTTATGACATTCTTGGTGATGCGAGTAATGTCGCAACTGTATCCCACCAAGCCTTGGGAAACATTACCATCAATGGTGCCTGGTTCGATGTTGGGACCGATTTGGACATGGGTACATTCCAGGTTCTTACGGATGGTGATGGTTTTTCCGCAACATCCATTGGAACTTATACCATATATACTCAGAACACATCCAGCAACCCTTTTCCCGATAATGTATCCTGGGGGTCAGGTGCAACTGTTAGCTTTAATTCAAATGTTGCCGACCAAACTATACCACCGGGAACGTATTATAATCTTCAATGCGAAAGTGGTTCTTCCGGCACACCGAGACATAAAACAACAGGCGGAGCGATTACCGTGAATAATGGTGTTATCATACTGGATAGCGACTCTTATTTAGTTCTGAATCATGTTTTAACCGATGGAGGTACATTCGGAACAGCCGGATCTGGAACTTACGGTACTCTTGAAGTTGGCGCGAGTTCGCCGGCTGGAGCCTTTCCATCAGGCAAAACGTGGTATTGCGAGGTGTTCATAGATAAAGCTAGTTACTCTGTACCAGCCCTTACGCTCGTTGATAATGACTTGATAATTGGTGAAAGCTGCAGCTTAGGTGGCAACGTCACCTTTAGTGGAGCAGGAGGCTTGAAACTTGGTAGTGTAGGACCGGTTACTCTCGACTGTGGGAGCAATACCATTGACTTTGGGTCTGGTGGGACATTCGTAGATGCACCGTTTGGATCAGGTTCGACAGTTAGATCCTCTGCAACCACTCCATTTTCAGGAACCGTTCGCTTTGGAAGCGGTACCACGCCATCCTTTTACGGGAACAGCAGTCAAGTAATTCCGGCAGGAACTTATCGTGGCGGCGTCACCCTTGAAGCTAGTACCGGAGTTAAAACACTAGCGGGCAACATCGCACTAGATGGCACCACCACAATCAACTCGTCAAGCGTATTGGCCTGTAGCACGTTTCAGGTAACTGAAGACGACCCAAACAGCACTGATTTCATTATCACTGGTGCCGGAACATTGACCACAGACAACACCTCAACCTCTCCTTTTCCTTCTGACAAAGACTGGTCATCACTAGCAGAAGTAACGTACAGGTCCAGCTCCACTTCCATAGTCGGTGGCACTTATTCAAGTATAAGCGTAACAGGTGCAGCAAGGACGTTGACAACCCAAGGCAATATCAATATGTCAAGTATATTGTTCATTTCCACCGGCAATGCTATAGAAATTGATGTAGCTAAAAACACGTATATCAATTGTGAAGGCATATCAAATACTAACGGCGCCACTGTAGTGAACCTCAAAGCTGATTCTGACGGCTATGGTCAGCTCAAATGCCGCTCTGTTGCTAATAGCGGTTCTTCGTTGGATTTTAATAAAGAGCAATACGTCGATCTTTCTTCTGCACGATATTTCCACATGAGCCTACCATTAACGGGAAGTGCACTTAACCAATTGAACAACAGTTCGATTATGGTGGGCAACGGCGGTGCAGCAGCCCAAGTGACCACTTGGTATTGGGATGCATCCACATCGTCATGGACCGCAGCCGACATCACCGCGAGTACGACAAACACCTTAGCCTCTAGAGGTCAAGCCATTTTTGCCGGCACCACTGGTGATGGAACATTCTTGAGATCAGGTTCTGGCATTATCGACGCCTCTGGGACAGCGATTGCTGACAACATTACGTATTCTTTGGATTATCACGACGGACAAACCTCGAATAATGGACAAGGTGGCTCCGTGTCTTTCGTTGGGGGGTCTGGCGTAAGTGCGACACAAGGATGGAATTTCGTTTCGAATCCGTACTTAGGAAACTACGACTGGCAGGATCAAACGCTGCCTTCAAATGTTTCAAGTTCCATATATCAGTGGGACGGCTCACAATGGTTTAGCTATAATACCGGAACACAAACAGGAGATTCTGACGCTAGATATATTTCGCCAGGAAAGGGGTTTTGGATTCAAGCTACAGCGGCTCCCGGCAACCTTGCCTTAGATACATCAAATATTGATGTCACTGGAAGCTCAAGCTTCTGGAAAGCTGCAACGGACGGTGTGACACTCACCTTCACAGAAGCTAATTCTATGAAAAGCGATAACTCTTATGTGAATTTCATCGCTAGTTCAACCGCTGGATTCGACCCTGGTCTAGATGCATTGAAGCTCGTTAATTCGGACAATATTCCATCGAATTGGATTGAAATGAACTCGAATGAACACTTATCTATATGTTCATCCCCGGTTTCAATTACGAGCTTCCCTGTATCGTTTAGTGATTCCGATAACAATGAAATGATTACGGTTACTCTAGATCATGAGAATCTAAAATCGTTTACAACAGTTGAAATTGAAGATCTAAAAACTGGAAATCGAGTAGAATTGACCAATAATGGCACCTACAGCTTTGTAAACGATGTGGTTTATCCAGAACAGAGGTTCGTTCTACATTTCTCTGGAAGTACTGTTAGTCTTGAGGACGAAGGTGAACCTCAGAGTGGCGATTTCAGCTTCGACGCTTACTTCTCCAATGAGTCATTTGGTGTAATTGTTAGCGAAGAGTTGATGGATCAAAACTTGTCAGTTTCGATTTCTGACTTGACAGGAAAGACGCTTCAATCCTTCACCTTTACTGTTTCCGAATCAAATCCGATTCTTTTAAGCGCACCTTCCTTACCAAGCGGAGTGTATGTCATCACGCTCACACGGGATAGCGAGTTTCTCCAGGCCATTAAAACGATTAAACCATGAACTTGAAGTCTATCACCGTACTATCGATATTCATCCTGATTGGATTCATAGCGAATGCTCAGCCTGGTAATCCGTCCACTCCAGTACCTCTTGGCTTCACTGAGCTTTTAATTGGAGCCGGGTTAGTATACGGAGGCCTACGAATCAAGAGAAAAAAGGGGAGCTAGAAAGAATCACGGCACCACGCACAAAGCTGCCGCAACCGTCATTGGATTCAAATTGGGATAGACAATCTGGCCTAAGTTTGAATCGATTAATACTCCAGAAGCCACCAAATCGTAATCCGAGCTTCCATCTGAGCTATATCTAAACATTACCACCGGTGAAAAATCGGGCATGTTCGTATCTGGATTGGCCGCTAAGTCCTCGTATTCAGAAAGGTCTCTGTCATGACGAATTCCAAAAGTTATGATGTCTTTGTATCGGGCTCATCCGATTCACATGACCTAAGTGCCGTTGCAATAGCGATTAAACTGAGGACTCGGATAATGTGCATGATCATAGTGGTGTGAACAGGAAGGAATGTACACAATTCTTGGCATAAAAAAACCCCGCTAATGCGGGGCCTTATTCGCTTCACTCGAATTCTTTACAACCCAAGTGCTTTCTTCGGATTACCCCCCATCAAAATCTCTGATGGATTCTCCAAAGCTTCTTTAATCTTAACGAGGCAGCCTACAGATTCACGTCCATCAATTACACGGTGATCATAGCTCAATGCCACATACATAATTGGACGAATTTCAACTTTACCATCGATAGCCACTGGGCGCTCAACAATATTGTGCATTCCCAAGATGGCGCTTTGAGGAGGGTTAATGATTGGGGTAGACAGCATAGAACCAAAAACACCTCCATTGGTAATGGTAAAGGTACCCCCAGTCATTTCGTCAACCGTAATCTCACCGTCGCGAACGCGAAGTGCCAATCGCTTTACTTCTTGTTCAACACCGTGGAAGCTCAAATTCTCAGCATTTCTGATAACTGGAACCATCAATCCTTTAGGGCCAGATACAGCAATGGAAATATCCTTGTAATCGAAGGTTACCAGCTCATTGCCGTCAATCATACTGTTCACCTGAGGGAATTCTTTCAAGGCGTAAACAGTAGCCAAAGTGAAGAAGCTCATGAACCCAAGGCTCACTCCGTACTTCTCCTTAAAAGCCTCCTTATACTCATTTCGCAGATCGAAAATCGGCTTCATATCCACTTCGTTGAAAGTAGTAAGCATAGCCGTTTCGTTCTTCACACTCACGAGTCGTTGTGCCAACTTTCTGCGCAGGGCACTCATTCGCTTGCGCTCAGAACCGCGATTTCCGGTTCCTGGAGTACCCATAGAAGCTTCTGCCTGAACAGCATCTTCCTTAGTGATACGTCCGTCTTTGCCTGAGCCCTTAACTTGAGCTGGGTCGATACCCTTCTCATCGAGGATTTTCTTGGCCGCTGGTGAAGGCGTGCCTGTAGCATAGGTCTTGGGTTCAGCTTCGGTCGGACCCGGATTAGGAGCCGCTTCCGCCTTCTCTTCTGTCTTTTCTTCTTTTTTAGGAGCGCCTCCTTCTGGAGCTGCCGCACTCGTGTCTACGCGAGCAATTACTTGTCCCACTTCAACCACAGCGCCGTCTTCAACGAGAAGCTCAATCACACCACTCTCCTCTGAAGGAAGGGCTAGTGTAGCTTTATCAGAATCTACCTCGGCAATCTCTTGGTCCTTCTCTACATAATCACCGGTACTAACCAACCATTCCGCGATTTCTACCTCAGTGATGGATTCTCCAGGAGAAGGAACTTTTAATTCTACAATCATCTTAATTTGACTTTACGAGTCTTTATGCGTTGAAAACGGATTCTACAATTTCTCTATGTCGGGCTAAAGCCACCTTAGATGAACCAGCCGCTGGTGATGCGCTCGCCGCTGGAGAGCACAATTCAAGTCGCACAGGGAACTGCCATAGGATAAATGTCCATGCTCCCATATTGGCCGGCTCCTCTTGAGCCCATATCTTTTTACTGGCGTTTGGCAGCCTGCCTAACACCTCATTGATTTGCTTCTCGGGCAGTGGATACAACTGTTCCAAACGAATCAAAGCCGTCGTATCGTCGTTGCGTTCTTCGCGCTCCTTCAACAGGTCATAGTACAACTTGCCGGAGCAGAAGACCACCTTTTCTACCTTCTTTGGATCTACCGCAATATCTTCAATAACCTCTTGGAATGTACCCTCTGCCATTTCATTCAATGGAGATACGGCCTTAGGATGACGTAGCAAGCTCTTAGGGCTCATTACCACAAGTGGCTTTCTAAATGGACGATGCATTTGACGGCGCAATGCATGGAAGAAGTTAGCCGGTGTGGTGATATTGACTACCTGCATATTATCCTGAGCACAAAGTTGGAGGAAACGCTCTAAACGCGCGCTGGAATGCTCCGCTCCTTGTCCTTCGTAACCATGAGGCAAGAGAAGTACCAGACCATTTTGAACCTTCCATTTGTCTTCGGCTGCAGAGAGAAACTGATCGATGATGATCTGAGCGCCATTGGCAAAATCACCAAATTGTGCTTCCCAGATAGTCAGTGTTTTTGGACTTGCCATGGCGTAACCATAGTCGAAGCCAAGTACGGCGTACTCCGAAAGGAGGGAGTTATAAATCGCAAATCGCCCTTCTCTACCTGGAATTTCGTTGAGGCGACAAACTTTTTGCTCACTGTCCTCTACCATCACGATGGCATGGCGGTGACTAAAAGTTCCTCGTTCAACATCTTCACCAGAAATACGGACATTGAAGCCTTCTTTGATCAGGCTGCCGTAAGCCATCAATTCACCCATGCCCCAATCCAACGCATTGCGATCAAAAACTTGGTCATTGCGATCCTTGAAAAGTCGAGTAATCTTCTTGATAAACTTGAGATTCTCTGGGAGGGTGGTTATCGTTGCTGCAATCTCCTTGAGCTCGGCGATCTTCATTCCCGTTTCAGGCGAAACTTCGAGATCCTCGACCGTTGCCGATCGATAATCACTCCACTCATCTTCCATGAATGGCGTGATGTAATTGCGCTCTATCTTCTTCGATTCATCGAAATCCTCTTCGAGCATTTCTTTGAACTCAGCCTCCATAGCCTTCATTTGATCTTTGGAAAGCGCATTACTCTCCATCAACTTCTTGCTATAGATTTCCCGAGGATTGGGATGCTTTGAAATGGCTTTATACAATAAAGGTTGCGTAAAACGCGGTTCATCTCCTTCGTTGTGCCCGTACTTTCGGTAGCACAACAAATCGATAAATACATCCTTGTGGAACTGCTGACGATAAGACGTAGCAAAGCGAATGGCGTGAACTAGAGCCTCCGGGTCATCGCCGTTTACGTGCAACACTGGGGCTAGAATAACCTTTGCTATATCGGTGCAATACGTACTACTTCGCGCATCTCGATAGTTGGTCGTAAAACCAACCTGGTTATTAATCACAATGTGCAGGGTACCTCCAGTGGCATAGCCTTCTAATGTTTCCATTTGAATGACTTCATACACCACGCCTTGAGCAGCCACAGCTGCGTCACCATGTATGAGGATTGGCATAACCTTGGAGCGATCGCCACCGTAATCGTTGTTGATTTTAGCACGAGCAATCCCCTCAACTACCGGATCAACCGCCTCGAGGTGAGAAGGGTTCGGCGAAAGGTTGAGCTTTACATCGTGACCTTGATGATGACTTTTGGTCGAATAGCCCAAGTGGTATTTTACATCGCCATCAAATTCATCTTCAACAAATGCCTTTCCCTCAAACTCAGAAAAGATTTGCTTTCTAGGTTTTCCAAAAATGTTCGAAAGAACGTTCAATCGTCCGCGGTGGGCCATTCCCATCACGAACTCTTCTACGCCAAGTTCTGCTGCATATTCTACCGCAAAATCCAACGCTGGAATTAAGGATTCGGCACCTTCAATGGAAAATCGCTTCTGACCTACAAACTTGGTATTCAAGAATGCTTCGAATGAAACGGCCTCGTTGAGTTTGTGGAGAATCCGCATCTTTTGCTCCTCACTGAAAGGCGTAGAGTTTTCATTTTGATGTAGCCACCTCTTAATCCAATCCGTAACCTTAGGCTGACGGATATACATGTACTCAACACCAATGGAGCGGCAGTACATATTCCCCAAATGCTGAACGATAGTGCGCAGTGTGGCCGGACCTTCTAAACCCACTTCCGTGGCGGCCATAAACTCTGAATCGAGATCTTCTTCGCTTAATCCGAAGTTCTCAATTGCGAGGGTAGGCTCGTACTTACGGCGAGCTCTAACCGGATTGGTTTCTGTAAAAAGGTGACCCCTCGTACGATACCCGTGAATCAGGTCGAGTACAAGAAACTCTCTGCGAACATTATCTAGCGTTTGTTGATCAACGGAATCAACCGGATCGTCACCGTACATCTCCTTGGAGAAGTCGTAACCTTGAAAAAAGGCTCTCCAGCTCGGTTCAATTGAATCGGGATCCTTCAGGTACTTATCGTACAAGTCGTCAATAAAACCAATATGTACACTACCTAAGAAGGAGAATCTATCCATGGGAATTCTCTGCAAAAATTTCCGCCAAAATTACAATAAATAATTTGCACCAACCTTTAAACGTTGTCACTTTAAACGCTTAATTTCGTTGATATTGATTGCTTATGAAGCGGATTGTTTATTCATTTTTACTCGTGTTTGGAACCCTTGCTATGTGGGGGCAATATGAACCTCTAAACACACCAAGTTCGAACAGTCAGGGTTCGAATTCTCAAACCAATACTTCATCAACCGATTTAAGTCAACAAAGTTTCGGACAGCGGCTGCTCTACGGCGGCAACCTACAACTCGCATTCGGAACCGTAACCATCGTTGAAATTTCTCCGCGTATTGGCTACCGAGTTACAGAAGATTTAGTTTCTGGGGTTGGGGTAAACTACATTTACTTTGGAGTGAGTGAGAACTACTATTATCCCGGCTCTCCTTCTACAGATTTCACTGTTTGGGGCGCCAATATTTTTAGCACCTACAACCTCCCCATTGGCCTACCCCTGGCTGTTCATGGCGAATACGAAGCGCTGAATTTTGACGTATATGATCCCTTTCTCAACGAAGTAAATAAGGAATGGGTGAGCGCCCTTCGTTTGGGTGGAGCATTTGTTCAGCGCATAGGTCAAGGTGGTGGCGCTGTTTACTTTATGGCTTTGTATGATGTATTGCACGATCCTAATCGAAGCTTAAATCAAGGTAGTCCGTGGACCATCCGAGTGAGCTTCATGTTCTAAGGTGTTAGCTAGCCTTCTGATCCTAAATTTTACCCGAACTAAATTTTCTGCGGAAAATGACCTTTGTTGCTTCACGCGCGGCGATTTGATGAGCGAGTAGCTCATGCCAGGAATTCCAACGGGAACTCTTCATTTCCCTTTGAAGCACCTTTTCGCTGATATCTATTCGATACAAAAGTTGGGGTAAAGCTGATTCAGAATGCGCAAACCGAGTTTTCAAATGAGCTTGTAATTTATCCAGTACCTCCTGAATGTCCGCTTTGGTAGGGGAAGGGACATCAAATGATACGGTCAAATCCTTTTCCATTTGAAGCACCCAGTCTCGGACGAAGCTGGAATCGTCGAAATAAACTGCATCATCACGCTCAACAAGCGCTCCTAAAAACTCCATCCCAATCCTACTTCCATCATGAGGTGCGGGTAAATCACATCCGCAAATTGCGATTCCCCGACCCTTGAATCCCACTCATTTACTTGCATAAAAACGACTCCTGCCGTTACGCACGACATCACATAGAAGCCTTGATCTACTCTGCGCAATCCGAAACTATACGAACCGTAATAGTTTAACTGATCACGCCATAAGAAGTATGGATCCCCTGAATCCGAATCGATGTATTGTGTAGTGGGGAATGTGATGGTTTTGAGACCGATACGCGGACCATGAAAAACAACTTGAGCCCTTTCCAAATAGAGCTGAGCAAAGAATGAATGCCCGTTTCCCACGGTGAGCTCAAGCTCATTGGTGTTGAGCGGAGAAAGAAAATCTCTCAGATGGTTTACGTAAGTAACACCTATCGCACTGTGATCGGTGAGTCGGAAATCAATCCCTCCGTTCAAACCATACAAGAAACGTACAGGGTGAATTCTCAAACTCACCCAGGCCTTGGGAGCTGGACCCAGGCTGTCATTTTGAGCGCGCCCAATGATAGAGCACATCAGGAATAGGATGACCATACACGTACGCATGACCTGAATGTACAAAACCTGTAATTCTCAATTAGTGATCCCGATGGTAAAGGTATTCTGCAAAGGATCGCAGTTCATCGACTTGAGCTCCATGTGCAGCACATTCATTCAGGGCGCTCAATGCCATTCGGTAATAGGCTTCCATGCGTTGTTCAGCATAGCGAACAGAGCCTACGCGTTCATAAAGTGACTTGACCGCTTCTACTTTTTCCGCAGGAACCGCATCTTTATTCAACCAATCGCTTAGCTCGTCATAGTCCTCACCTTTTGCGTGACTCAAAGCATGAAGCAACAAGATTGTCTTTTTATTGGCGATAATATCTCCGCCTACTTTTTTGCCAAACTTCTCAGGGTCGCCAAAAGCATCCAGTATATCATCTTTGATTTGAAAAGCCGTACCCAGGTTGAGTCCGAAATTATATGCACTTTTCGCACCTACTTCGTCCGCTCCTCCTATTAAGGCTCCAATCTGCAACGCCGCGCCAAGCAAAACAGAGGTCTTGTATTGAATCATGCGAATGTACTCGTCCTCTGTCACGTCCATACGCACTTCAAAATCCATATCGTTCTGTTGCCCCTCACATACTTCCACTGCGGCTTTAGAAAAAATGGAATGAACCTGACGCAATATGTCGTCTTCTACGTTGGCAACACATTTGTAAGCTTCCACGAGCATCACATCTCCGGAGAGAATTCCCACATTCAAATTCCACTTTTCATGAACCGTTGGCTTACCCCTTCGGATTGGAGCTTCATCCATGATATCGTCGTGAATGAGACTGAAATTGTGGAAGAGCTCAATCCCCATAGCTGGGTCTAGAGCCTTTTCAGCCTCCGTTCCAAACGACTCACATGCTAACAGTGTTAACACTGGACGCAAGCGCTTTCCGCCGAGAGATAAGATATAGTGAAACGAATCGTATAAATCCTTAGGATGGGTCCCAAAGCTTCTAGCTTCCAGCTCTTGCAAAAAATACTGCTGGAGTTCTTGTATGTTTCTCATGTTAATCGATGAGTTTCAGAAGGTACTCACCGTAACCACTTTTAAGTAAGGGTTGTGCAATTTCGCGTAGCTGATCATCATTGATGAAGCCCATTTCATAGGCCACTTCTTCAATACATCCAACCTTTAAACCTTGCCTATGTTCAATCACCTGAACAAATTGTGCGGCTTGATTAAGCGAGTGAAAGGTACCGGTATCCAGCCAAGCTGTACCTCTATCGAGAATGCCCACTTTCAAATTTCCTCGTTTGAGGTATTCCTTATTCACATCGGTAATCTCGTACTCTCCGCGAGCTGAAGGCTTGAGATTCTTGGCAATATCAACCACATCGCTATTGTAAAAATAGAGCCCTGGAACCGCATAGTCCGATTTAGGCTTTTCAGGTTTCTCCTCGATGGATAGCGCATTGTATTCATCATCAAACTCCACCACACCATATCTTTCTGGATCGCTCACCCGATAAGCAAACACCACGCCTCCTTCCGGATTCGCAGAGCTTTGAAGTAAGGCTCCCATTTGCGTTCCATAGAAAATGTTATCCCCCAAGATTAGGGCCACATCATCATTTCCGATAAACTCCTCGCCGAGGACAAAGGCCTGAGCCAAGCCATTGGGAACTTCCTGTATCGTGTATTCAAAACGACACCCTACCCTCGACCCATCACCCAAGAGCTTCTTAAACAGAGGCATATCATGGGGCGTAGTAATGATTAGGATATCCTTGATGCCCGCCTTCATTAAGGTGCTGAGCGGATAATAAATCATGGGCTTGTCGTAAACGGGCATTAGTTGCTTGCTGACGGCTAGCGTCAAAGGATGAAGACGTGTTCCTGATCCTCCGGCTAAGATGATTCCTTTCATGGTGGTTAGTTCATGGGTTTATTCTCATCAGAACTCTCTTCGTCAAATCCGTCGTAAACCTCAATAATGCTTTCGGTAAACGACTTCACATTAATCCATTTCTCAACGCTCATCAAGAACGCTGGAAGGATTAGGAGATTGGCGAACATCGCAAAGAAGAGTGTCAATGATACTAAGATACCCAAGGAAACGGTACCACCAAAGTCTGATGCGATGAACATCGAGAATCCAAAGAACAGCACCATGGAAGTGTAGAACATGCTGATGCCTGTTTCATGAATAGCAGCCATTACTGCCTTACCAATTCTCCATCCATTCGACTTCAGCTCTTGCCTGTATTTAGCGAGAAAGTGAAGGGTATCGTCAACCGAGATGCCAAAGGCAATACTAAACACAAGAATAGTACTCGGCTTCAAGGGTATTCCCAAGAAACCCATTAACCCGGCAGTCATGAGAAGGGGGATTAAGTTGGGCACAATGGAGATAATAACCATACGTGCTGACCCAAACAAAATGGCCATGATGATCGAAATAACGGCAATGGCCAACAGCAAACTCAATATCAAGTTACTGATCAAATACTTAGTTCCTTCTAGGAAGACTACACTCGCTCCTGTAAGCGTAACATCGTAATCTTCCACGTCAAAAATTCGAGTGGCACGTTCACGAACTTGAGCCACGAGGACTTCCATTTCAGGGGTGGGCAAGTCAGGAACTTGAATACTAATTCGAGCTTGACTTCCTGTAGAATCAATCAGACTTCCCAATAGCACATCGTCTTCATCCCCATCAGGCAAATATTGAGCAATCCAGTTGCGCTCAGCACTCGTAGGCATGGCATACATTTCGGGATACCCACCCATAAAAGCTTGGCGCGTAAACTTAGCTAGGTTAACTATGCTCAACGACTGCGAAGTATTTGGGAGACTATCGAGAGATTCTTGTAAGCGATTCATCTTCCTCAGAAAAGAATTGCGCTCCACTCCGTTGTCTTCTCGCGTATCAACGAGGATCTCCATGGGCACCACCCCATCAAACTTTCCTTCCAAGAACTTTAAGTCAAGGTACAGAGGATCATCTTCGCCAAAATCTTCAGTCAGACTTCCTGTAGTTTCTATATGCAACATTCCCAAAATTCCAAAGCCAACGATGAGAACAGTTAATCCATATATCACCGATCGCTTGCTTTGAACGGCTCTTTGCAGAAACTCTACCATGCCAATCACCCATTTTTGATCGAGATGCCTATAGTGTCTTTCTTTCGGAGGAGTGAGATAGGTATAAACGATGGGTATGATGATTAAGCTCAAGCAGAACACCACGAGAATATTCACAGAGGCCACTATCCCAAATTGTACCAATGTGATACTATCGGTAAGTATGAATGCCGCAAAGCCCAGCGCTGTGGTGGTATTGGTTAGCAAGGTCACATTGCCAATTTTGCGAATCACCCTTTGTAGTGCTAGTATCTTGTTTTTGTGAAGTCGATACTCCGCATGGTATTTATTGATCAAGAATATGGCGTTCGGGACACCGATCACAATGACTAATGGAGGTATGAGCGAGCTCAGTAACGAAATTTCAAAGTCGAATGCCGAAATCAATCCAAAAGACCATATAACACCAAAAACAACTACAATTAGCGACACCCCTGTTGCTCGGAAACTCTTCATGAAAAGCAACAGTATAATAGCTGTAACAGCAATAGTGAGGAAGATGAAGAGGTATACCTCGCTCTTTACTTTTTTGGTGTTGGCCATTCGGATATATGGTAATCCGGATACGCGAATTGTGGCGTTATGCGAGGATTCATAGCGCTGAGTAATGGCCTTCACTTCTTCGACAATTCGAATAATATTGGCATTGTACAACTGATCGGAGCGTATGCGTGCAACCATCAGCTCCACGTCGCCATCATCATCGTATAGAATGCCGCGATAGAAAGGCAAGCCCCGGAACAAGGACTTTATATCATCTACTGCAGTTTGATCTTCCGGGAGGTCATCAACAATTCGGACAGGGACAAATTCTCCCTTCGATTCGTCAACTTCCAAATTATAGGCGGTCAACACAGAAAGCACCCCTTCAATTCCTTCTATGGAGGAAATTGAATCGTGAAGTTCCTTCCATCCTTTCAAGCCTTCGGTTGTCCAGAAATCAGATTTAGCCACACCCAAAACAATGGCATTTCCCGCTTCGCCGTAGTTATCGCGAAATGCGTCATAATCCTGACTTACCGGATCATCTACCGGGAGGATTCTCGAAAAGTTATAAGAGATTTTGACGGAAGACGCTTTGTAAGCCATAAACGCCGTGGCAAGCACAACAACGCTAAGTAGCTCAATTTTTCGGCGTAGAATGAGGCGGGCAATCTTAGTCCACATGGCCTTTTAAATCGTCTGGCTCAAAGGTAGGAATTTCAAAAACCTCCAAAACCGGTGAATCTATACGTCAGTTTCAAAGCAAAATTATCTTCATATTCTCCCTGATAATATGCTCCAAAACGCTGATAGAAACCCACACCTAAACCGCTCCAAATATTGTTGATTTCCACTCCAGCTTCGTGGTAACCGTATCGGGAGTCTCTCAAATTCACACCAAAGTGATCCTCTGGATTGTTGAGCATCCCAAAAGTGGTTCGGTATACCAATTCAATGGTCGGCGCCCATTCGCCAATGCTAAATAGCCGGTCTTCAAAACTATGTCGAACATCTAACGCCACAAATTGATTGGCCGCATATTGATTAAAGAGCATCGTTTCGAATCCGCGTACTGTGGCCACTTGATTGATGATCGAATTAAAAAAACCACCTGCAAGAAGTGACCCATTCGCATCGGGTCCTGCAAGGAATGGATATGGTAAATTTTTGTTGATATAGGATCCTGTTAAGGTGAAAGTGGTAACACCCGAGTAGACCCTTTCTACTTGATGCTGAACCATTGCATCCAATCTTCGATAAGGGAAATTCTGATCAAACATCCCGTCGAGACTTTCCTCATAGCTCACTCTGAACCTCGGATAGGTGACATCAAGTGCGCGCAATCCAAATACGCCTGACATGAATCGATCATTTGGAGCATACTCCATTTCCAAACGGAGCATGGCCGTGTTAAAACCATTGATGCCCACAAAGGCATCCGGTTCAGATCTGTACTGGTACCCGCCAGATGTGAAGGTGTTGATTCTATGCGCGGATAACCTAGCACGCCAATTGGGCCAAATACGATGCGAAATACCTACATAGGCATCACTCACCTCATCAAAAGTAGGAATGTTCAAGAAGCGATAATCCAAATCTCCCAAGATGGTTTTCCGTTGCAGGTTGTATCGTGTTCCGCCGGTTTCGTATATATCAAATGAGTATCCTCCAAAAAGCTTTGTTTCGGTAGGCTTGTTCAAATGAATCTCTCCGAAGTATCCGTATTTCCAAACATTATCTCCCGTGCCGTAAGCAAAGTTTCCACCTATGCTAAAGTACTCGGACAATTTAGGGCTAGTCTGCACCCCCATCCCGAGGCGGATCCCTTCGTAAACGTTATATCGCAACAACTTATCTACGTTGAAGTCGAAATAACCCCATCTGATTTTTCCTGTTTGGAGAGCCAACAGCCATTTCAGATTTCGGTCCACGTTGAGTTCTTCACCGATGCTATCCATAAAGGTGTACGTTCTGCGCTCTCGAAGCGTCAACGAATCACCTCTATAGCCGTACCAAAACGCTTCACTTCGCTCTGCAGCCATTGGATCAATCTCTACCGAAATCCTCTCAACATCTCGCCGCTCCAATGGAGGATTAATTTGGATATTCTTCAACTGAGTAGTTCCCAATCCAACCGGATCTGCCTCACCGGTCGACATGATTACCGCTGACCCTCCTGTTTCATCGTCCGTCGAGAACCTGCGCAAATCCATCGTGAGTTGGGATGGGAAATAGTGTCCCTCCACCTTCTCATAGAACTGTTGGATTTCGACCCCAAAAACCTCTCCTTCTCCCATGGCAATCCCCAACAAGTCTTGGCCTGTAGGTCGAGCTATAACGCGTGTTACCGACCAGTTATCAGAGGAAATATAAAGTGTTCCATCCATCCCTTTAAAGCGATGGTCCGGCTCGGGGAAGTACTGAATTACGAACGTGGTATCCGTGCCGTAGATGGATGTGTCTTCCGAAACATAAACATATCGACCTATGGCTCCTGGAGCAACCGGGTTAACCCGCTCCGATCCCAATATTTCGATGTAGTTATCGTAAAAACTAAACGACTGCATTTCATTGGACAATAGCACAAAAAGAGGGGTTTGGAGTCCTGAAATTCGGGTTGCCAATACCCTTTCGTTGTCGCGACCCTGTGCGTACTTCCTTTCAGTAACGGACTCCATAAGAAAGAAGTGCTGCTTCTCAGCAAACTGCCGGTTAAAGTAATTGCTCGAATCAATTCGTACTATACTGTCCCCGAGTTCTGGACGAGTCGTGTCAATTGGAACCCGTATGGTGTCGAAATCTGGACCAATGCTATCTTGAACCAAGGTGAAAACGAACTTCGAATAGGTTTCGTAGCTAAAGGCATCCAAGGAAAGAGGGTTGTTCTCATCGCGCGCGTCAATTACATTTTGGATGATTCTGTGCAAGGGATTCTCCCCAGCTTCAACCTCCACCTCTGCAATGATTGTACTGTTAGGCTCTAGCTCTATGTTGATCTCAGATTGACCCGTATAGGGAATAGATTGATTTTTATATCCAAAAGCCCGCACACGGATAACCTCGGCCTCTCCTTGCCATTTTAAGTCGAATTCACCTTCAGCACTGGCGATAGTTCCTCTGTTGTCATTATCGAGCGTGAGCCCTGCGAAGGGAATGGGGAAGCCCGTTTCTGCATCCAATACAACACCCGTAATCCTGTTTTGGGAGTAAGAATTTAACGCCGTTACACTCAAGGCAAACAGCAGGGCCCACTTAGTAAGATATGCTCTCATTCACTTTTATATATCCGAGTCCGATTAGTATAGCCAGTCCAAAGCTCAATAGCCTTCCTATTAAAATATACTCCGTCAGTTTGCGATCTTTTGCTCGTGATAAATCACTGAATCTGAAAACAGACTTTGCTGCAATAAGCAAACCAATCACCGACCATTGTTGGAGTAAAATAAATCCAAAAACAAAAAGCCTTTCCAATATTCCGATATAGGCGCCTGTTTTGGGAAGCGAGGCTTCAGGGTCGTCCTCTGGCAATCTCCAACGGCTCATTATAATTTGAATCACCCTACTGGAAACGGTTGTTAACAAAACAACAGCGAGCAACAAGAGTTCCCAATTTATTGCAGGGATGAACCCCAGAAAACCACGGTAGTCGACAACGCAATAAAATAGGACTACAAGGTGCAAAGCTTGATCGATCCAGAACAGCTGACGCGGATTCAACGTGCCATCCAATCGGCCCTTAAGGCCGTCAATGAGAATGTGTGAAATGGAAATGACCGCTACAATCCGCCAAGGATTATAGGTAGCTGGTAAAATAAGTAAGAGAGTCAGTATGCCGTGTATGCAACCATGTATGTAAAGGTAAGGGGACTTAAAATGTTCTTTTCTCTTGTGTTCCACCCAGCGATTGGATTGGAGTACAAAATCCCCTAGTACGTGGGCGAGTAAGAGTTTATAGAAAAGCATTAAGAAAGCAACGATTTTTGAAACGCCTCCTCAAATTGCAACAATTCTTTGAGACCCGCACGTTTTTGAACCGCACTTATATAGCTTTGAGCCACTCCCAACTCTTCTGCAACAATACTCTGTGTTCGATGGGGACGTAACATTTTTTGATGCATGGTGCGCGCCATTGCTTCAGACCATGTTTCTATGACAAACGACATAAACGCAAAGCCCGACTCTATGAGAAAATGATTAGGTAAAACGGAGCGCACCGCCATCAGCTGCCTCCCCAAACCATCAAATGCTTCTCCCGAATGCACAAAAGCGCTCCCTTGAGATTCAGATATTCGAGGAGCCCATTGAGAAACCTCACCTAAGCCAATGCCCAATCGAACATCCAAGTTGTGGGACTTGAGCGCCGCCTTTAAAATAACTACAGTGTAAATCGTATCCTGAATTGGAGCTATCAACTGGAAACTATCTCCACGAAAAACCTCCCAATCCTTGCCTTCTGTGGCTATTTCGGAGAGTGCCTTCTTCAATACATCAAGCCAAGCTACAGTGGAAGACTGCGACTTAACGACATCACCTGTTATTACACACCACATTATCATATTATTTGATCAAATATAATAAAATGATATTATAATTACATATTATAACTTTATTTAGTTATAATTATTGCTTGATAGAGTACAGGCCGACTTGGAGAAGCATCATTCTCGAAGGCTCCGACTTGAAGGTTTAGGAGATACAGTCCATCCGCAACTTCTGCAGGCACATGGATGAGTTCAGTGATGGTAGCGTTCATACGCTTCTCGCCATTCAATCTCCAAAAGGCTTTATGGGCGGCAAGTTTACCCTCGTCGCTCTCTCGGTCCACGGAAGGTAAATCTATCAAGAGGTGTTCAACGTCAAGGCCCGCCAACCGCTCTGCCGCATAGGCATCTAAATATGGTGGATTACTGTTCGACCAGTTCCTATTTCTGTTATCCTCGGTACTGGAGCGGATAACCACGGCTTGGGGTCGCAGAGCTTCAACTTGTTCGGCCATCATTTCCCAGTAAATAACCTCATCACCATTCTCAAGTTTTCTGGGGCTCACGGTAATAACCGCTGCAGTAAAATGAAATCGGTTGAAAGATTGATTTATGGAATGTACGGTTGACTCCACATGTCCGGGGCCTTCCGTATGTGTTCCATGCCCGTGAGGATTGAAATGAATATTTCTAAAGTTCACAGAACCGCCTTCAGCTACAACACCCACCCAATTCTCATCGCGGACCGCCTCGATATTGGGATGGTCGAGATACCAAGCCAGCGGACCGGATGTGTCTATAGGAACACTCAGGTCTAACGGATGAGTTAAGTCGGCTGCATACTCCTGCTCCAAGTGGGTAAATCGAACTTCCATATTCTTATTTTGTTCATTCTGCGGCGCTTCAGTGCATGCGCTCACGAGCATTATTCCAATACATACAATGAGTTGCTTCTTCATAACACGAATAAATCTGAAGCGATTCCATCTGCTAAAAATAAACCCTCTTCGGTAAGCACCAACCGATCTCCTTCCCATTTCAACTTTCCGCTTAACAGATGGGGTTTGGAACCTTCATGCAGCGAGGAGTAAAAATCATCTCCAAACCTGACTTTAACCTCTTCCAACGAGATACCCACGTTCCGTCGCAAGCCTGTCATTACCCATTCATTGTAACGGTCTTTGGTAGATAGGTGCTCATCTTCAAACCAAGTTTCCCTATTGGCTACTGATTTAGTGTAGCGGGCATTATTGCTCACACTCCATCTTCTCACTTCTCCGTCAAAACTGTGAGCCCCAGGACCAATTCCTAAATAAGGGACGCCGTTCCAATAGTTGCTATTGTGCTTGCTATGCCAGCCAGGTTTTCCAAAATTCGATATCTCGTACGGTACAAAACCCGCATCAATTAATGTCTTTCGCAGATACATAAACTGTCGGTGGGAATCTTCTTCGGAAGGCGACTCAACCCTGCCTTTTAGCACGTCAAAAGCTAGAGCCGTTTTTGGCTCCACGGTTAGGGCATAAGCTGAAATGTGGGGAACTCCAGACTCCAAGGCAAGGTTCACGTTGCGCGCCCAACGCTCATCATTCGAAACCGGTACGCCATAAATTAGGTCGATGGTAATATTCTCAAAGCCCGCATCCTGCGCCATCTTGATGGACGACATCGACTTCTCGGCCTTGTGATTCCTGTTCATCCATTCAAGCTCATCATCGAAAAATGATTGAACGCCCATGCTCAGCCGGTTCACACCGAGCCTTCTCCATTCATGGAGTTTCACTGATGAAATATCCTCAGGGTTTGCTTCTAGGGTGACCTCAGCTCCCGATTCTACCTTATAATGAGTCTTGAGGGTGTCCAGCAAAGTCCTTAGATCTGACTCTTCAAGAACACTCGGTGTCCCTC
Source organism: Phaeocystidibacter sp. (assembly GCA_965659415.1). Taxonomy (GTDB): domain Bacteria; phylum Bacteroidota; class Bacteroidia; order Flavobacteriales; family Schleiferiaceae; genus Phaeocystidibacter. Next base: position 53,737 of record CBFHVA010000012.1, on the reverse strand, counting down.
CGCCCAAGTAAATCGTTTGAATTGGAGCTGGCCATGCCTCGCTCCAGTAGAGGAGTTCAGCGTTCATGGCATCTACAACCGCTCGGTATGTCTTAAACGACGTACTGAAGTGAAAGTCACAATAATGACACGCCTTACGGCAAAAAGGCACGTGTAAATAGATGCCGCTCATCCTTCAAAGATGGGAATAAGCACGCGAATGGTCGTCCCTTCACCGGGTTCACTGCGCAGTACAAAAATCTTCCCTTCGTGATAGTCCTCCACTATTCTCTTTGCCAAGCTCAGTCCAAGTCCCCAGCCTCTCGCCTTAGTGGTAAACCCTGGTCGGAAAATGGCTTTATACTGATTGCGCGTCAAGCCCTTTCCCGTATCTACCACGTCTATTTTTACATTTCTCCCGGCCTCTTCCATGAGAACCTCAATGGACCCTGCACCGTCAATGGCATCTACGGCGTTTCGAATCAAATTCTCCATCACCCAGCTGAACAGCTGTTTGTTAATCGGGATGATAATTTCAGATTCTGGGTATTGAAAATCGAACTCAATCTTCTTACTAGTTCTTTGACGCAAGTAGTTGAGTGATTCTCTCACAGCTTCCACTGCGTTCTCATTCTTCAGCTCTGGAATGGATCCTATTTTTGAGAAGCGCGCCGTAATCATCTCCAACCGATTCACATCGGTGCTCATTTCGTTTAACGCTTGCTCGTCAACGCCTTGCGTGCGCAACAACTCAATCCAACCCAGCATGGAGCTCAACGGAGTTCCAATCTGGTGTGCTGTTTCTTTTGCCATACCACTCCAAACCCGCTCTTGCTCCGTTCTTCGAGCCGCTGAGAACGCGAAATAAGAGATGCCTATGAACAACCCTATGACGCCAAGTAGTATCCATGGATACATCCGAAGTTGTTTAAGCAATATGGATTCTTGATAATACACATAGTTCTTTCGACCCTCGGCATATTCAATCTCAATCGGCTCGTTTTCTTCGGCCATAATAGGTATCAAACGCTCCACGTATCTTGGGTTGAGCGCTTTGAGGGAATCTAAATTTCTATGTGTAATCACCGTACCCTCCCCATCGGTCATGATGATTGGGATGGTTCTATTCTCTTCGAAAATTCTCCCATACAAGCTCACATCACCAGTTGCTGCTCCTGAAGAAAATACACGCACCGCGTGTGCCCAAATTCGTACCGAGCGTTCTTCGCCATCTCTGAGCTCCTTGAGGAATGATTCTGTGTACCACAAGGTGCCAGCGCCAATCAACAAGGCAAACACGAAAAGCACGAGCTTCCAAACGTTTTTATTTCTATAAATATCCAGTCGAGGCATGAGGGCAAATTACGTGTTTATCTCGAGTTGCCCTATCAACGGGGGGAAACAGAAACAATTGTCCTTACCTTGGCGTTGCAGAAGTTAACTTAACCGTTCATGGGATTTATCACCTTCTTCCTCATCGCCTTCAGCATCTTTGTTACCATTGATGTATACACCTTTCGAAGTATCCAAAGTGCCACTTCTAAAAAGTGGGTATGGCGACTATTTTGGGCCATATCGATCGTAGGATATATATACATGATCAACACGCTGTTTCAATTTGATGCGGCCAATGAAGATCGGAAGGTGCTGAATGGTTTCATGAGCTGGATAGTCGTTTGGTACGCATCTAAGTTGTTCATCCTTCCATTCCTCTTATTGGAAGATTTGACGCGGGTTCTTATTGGCTTATACCGCGTGATCTTTCATCCTGAAAGAAAGGAACTAGGTCAGCGTTTTGTGCCTGGTCGACGAAGATTCATACACAACACATTACTGGGAATAGCAGCCATTCCTCTGGCTGGTGTTGTTCATGGCATATGGAAAGGCAAATACAATTTCCGCGTAATCAAGCAGACGCTTTATTTCGAAGATCTCCCCTCAGCATTCGATGGCTTCACCGTAACCCAGGTTAGTGATATACATTCAGGTTCCTTCGACAATCGTGAGAAGATTGAATACGCCATCGACCTTATTAAGCAACAGCAGTCTGATCTCTTCCTTTTCACTGGAGATATGGTCAATATTCGTTCAAGTGAAATTCTCCCGTGGCGTGAATTATTTGCGACGGTTCGGGCTCCATATGGTCAGTTCGCCGTTCTAGGCAATCACGACTATGGCACCTATCGCACTTGGGATAATGACCCCATCAAAAACACTCAACTGGCTGCCGCTGACGTAGATGAATTAGTGCGCATTCAAAATGAAGAAATTGGCTACCGGAATCTTCGAAATGAATCGGTTAAAATTGAAAAAGACGGTCAAAGCATCGATCTAGTAGGCGTTGAAAACTGGGGTGAAGGATTTAGTCAACACGGAGATATCGATTTGGCTATGCAAAACTTGGAAGACGATTCGTTCAAGATATTGATGAGTCATGATCCCACCCATTTTGACGAGGTCGTTAAGAAACACCCAAAAAAGGTAAATCTCACACTTTCTGGGCACACGCATGGTATGCAGTTTGGCATAGAAATACCTGGAATTATCAAATGGAGCCCAGCCAGTTGGCGATATCCCAAATGGGCTGGCCTTTACAAAGAAGAGGGCAGATATCTGTACGTTAATCGTGGATTTGGCTACTTGGCTTACCCCGGTAGAACAGGCATTTGGCCAGAAATCACTGTATTTGAATTGAGAAGAGGAAATGCAGAAATATCCTCGTAACTTCGCGCCATCACACCTTTGATTATGAAGATTTTAGCTCGCCTACTTGTTCCTGTACTACTCATCGGTTTTGCATCTTGCTCTAGTGACGATGAACCTTCAGGACCCCCTACCAAAGAAGAGCGCATATCCGGGCGTTGGACTTTAGTTGACCTAACCGCTAACGGCACCATCACCTTCATGGGGAATAGCATTCCCTTTGTTTCCACTAATTCGGATATTGATCCTGGAAGCTACTTTAATTTTAGTCGAAATCCGCAAGAAGTAGACTACGACGCATCAGCCACCATCACCATTAGCGCTGTTCAAGAGTTCGACATTCCTTACCAAAGAGCTGGGCAAGGCACGTGGGAGTTCAAGGGTAATGACTCATTGATCGTTTCCGAAAACGGTCAAACCACACGTTATTTCATTCTGGGTTGGACCGATACCCGTATGATCTTGCGATCTAAGCAAGACATCACATTAGCTGGACAATCGGCGAATACAACTATTGAGGCGGTTATCGAAAGGTAAGACCTACACCAAGCTCAATTTCTTCTTCAGGTTCTCAAGCATATCTGCCGTCATCTTATCGAGGTCGTACTCATGGGCCCACCCCCAATGTTCACGGGCCGCTGAATCATCGATTACACTCGGCCAAGAATCCGCAATAGCTTGCCTGAAATCAGGTGAATAGGTCAATTCAAAATCTGGTATAATCCGTTGAATAGAAGCTCCTACTTCTTCTGGCGCGAATGAAATCCCTGCAAGATTGTAGCTGGTTCGAATGCGAACTTGCTCTTCCGGAGCGTCCATTAATCCGACCGTTGCGCGAATGGCATCCGGCATGTACATCATAGGAAGCGTCGTGCCTTTATCTAAAAAACTCGTATACTTTCTACTCTTTAAAGCTTCATAGTAGATCTCCACGGCATAATCTGTGGTACCCCCACCTGGCTCGCTTTTCCAAGAAATGATTCCGGGGTATCGAATAGAGCGTACATCGACCCCGTACTTTCGGTGATAATAGTTGCACCATTGCTCACCGGCTTGTTTTGAAATGCCATAGACGGTAGAAGGCTCCATAATGGTATGCTGAGGCGTATCAACTTTCGGAGTGTTCGGCCCGAAACACGCAATAGAACTTGGCCAATAGACTTTCTTTACTAATCCATCTTTAGCCAGGTTGAGAACATGGAACAAACTCTCCATATTTAAGGCCCAACCCTTTTCAGGAGCATTCTCAGCTGTTGCCGAAAGCATGGCCACGAGGTGATAAATCTGTGTTACGCCATGCTTAGAAACGATCTCTCGAATACGGTTGCCGTCCATTACATTCACTTCTTCAAAGGGTCCTGACTCCATGACTTCAGCATGAGCAGGATTGATATCGGAGGCCACTACATTCGCGGCTGCATATGTTTCACGCAAGTTGAGTACCAACTCAGTACCAATTTGTCCTGATGCGCCTAAAACGAGAATAACATCTTTCATGTGCGATGGGTTAAGCCCCGCAAAGATATTCAACTTACGAGATGTTCAACGGAATGATTTCCTCGCGGGCGGACATGACATCCATCAGTGTTTTCAGCTCAAACTGGCGTATCTTTGCATCCTGAAAATGAAAGTGAGCATGTCTGAGTCAAAAAAGCAAGCCAAACGTTTTTTATACAACCGTTACAGCCGTCAGGATCTTCAAAAACGCCTTGATGCAGAAGATTTTTCTCGTCGTACGGTTTCATTCTATCGCTACGTGATCATCGAAGATGTGGAAGCCATGCGCGACCGACTTTATGCGATGTGGGACGATATGCAGTGCTTGGGAAGAATATACATTGCACGCGAAGGGATCAATGCTCAAATGAACGTACCCGAGCACTATTGGGAACAATTCGTTCAATCCCTCTACGCCATTGACGAATTCTCGAATGTACCCTTCAAAATTGCCGTGGAAGACGATGGCAAATCCTTCTTGAAGCTGACGGTTAAGATTCGAAAGCAAATCGTTGCGGATGGTCTGGAAGAGTCTGAATACGATGTGACCAATGTAGGCAAGCATTTATCAGCCAAAGAATGGAATGAGCTCATGGAAGCTGGTGATGCCATTGTGGTTGATATGCGGAACTACTACGAAACCGAGATTGGCCATTTCGACGGTGCCGTTCTTCCTGAAGCCGAGACCTTCCGTGAAGAACTTCCAGAAGTGCTCGATAAACTGAAGGGCCAGGAAGAGAAACCCGTTCTACTCTATTGTACCGGTGGCATACGTTGCGAGAAAACAAGTGCATACTTAAAGCACCATGGCTTTGAGAATGTGAACCAGCTACACGGTGGAATAATTGACTATGCACGCCAGATAAAAGAGCATGATCTACCCAATAAGTTTAAAGGGAAGAACTTCGTTTTTGATGACCGCTTAGGCGAGAGCATTTCAGAGGAAGTTATTTCGCGTTGCCATCAGTGCGGAAAGCCAAGCGACCATCATACGAATTGCTTGAATGAAGCTTGTAACATCCTATTTATTCAATGTGATGAGTGTGCGGAGAAATTTGAGCACACATGCTCCGACGAATGCCAAGAAATCATCCACTTACCTGAAGAGGATCAAGAAGTAATTCGTAAAAAATGGGCGGCTGAAGGACGGACAGGGAAGCGCTATATGAAGATTAGAACCGACGCATAATTTATCCGTACCCTTTCTCATTTGACTTCTACAAATATCGAAGGCTCATAATTCATAGGCTGATTTACTAAATCGGAATTACATTCTGCACGGTCACCCTCAGCTAAAAGCATGACATCGGTCATTTTTGACGAGCGCTAAATGGCTAACTTTGCCGTCAAAGATTCTCAAACCCATGCTATATCACAAACTAGGTAAATTTCCGCACAAAAGGCACACTACATTTAAGAAGCCTGACGGAAATCTGTACTACGAACAACTCTTTGGAACCGAAGGATTCAGTGGAGTTTCATCGTTGTTGTACCATGTTCATCGTCCAACCATGATCAAGCAGATTGGCGAAGGAAAGGATATATCCCCAACCGCAGCCATATCGAAGAATATCACTTCTCGAATGCTTAAAGGTTGGGAGGTAAAGCCCGCTGATGACTATCTCGAAAGCCGGACTATTGTCATGTTCAATAATGATTTGAATATCACCCTAGCTGCACCGAGAAAGGGCACTGGCGATTACTTCTATAAAAATGCTGATGCTGATGAAGTAATCTTCGTGCATAAAGGAAAGGGTACCATCCGCACAATGCTTGGGAATCTCGATTTTGGATACGCTGATTATATCGTGGTGCCAAGAGGTATGATTTACCAGATTGAGTTTGAAACTGAGGATAACCGACTACTCATCACGGAGAGTTTCTCTCCCATCGTTACTCCAAAGCGGTATCGCAATAACTTTGGTCAGTTGCTGGAACACAGTCCGTTTTGTGAACGAGACTTCAGGCTTCCTGAAAATCTTGAAACCCATGACGAATTAGGTGAGTTCAAGATGCTCATCCGCAAAGAAAATACCATGCATGAGGTGGTTTATGCCTCACATCCATTTGATGTAATTGGATGGGATGGATACAATTTCCCGTACATCTTCTCGGCTTTAGATTTTGAACCGATCACAGGACGTGTCCACATGCCGCCTCCAATCCACCAAACATTTGAAGGCTGGAACTTCGTGATCTGCACTTTTGCTCCGCGATTGTACGATTATCATCCTGAAGCTATTCCAGCACCATACAACCACAGCAATATTGACAGCGACGAGGTTCTGTACTACGTAGATGGAGATTTCATGTCGCGCAACCACGTAGAAAAAGGTTTCATGTCGCTACACCCAGCAGGCATTCCTCACGGCCCGCACCCTGGAGCCTACGAACGCAGTGTTGGACAAAAAGCGACTGAAGAACTTGCAGTGATGATTGACACATTCAAGCCTCTTCGCCTAACGCAAGCCGCTATTGAACTAGGAGATGACGACTATTGGAAGTCCTGGTTAGAATAAGCCACACTCTTTTTACCTTTGAACGATAATTGAAGAAAGGCTCAAATCAACATATTATGGCAACGGATAATTCGAGTTTACAACTAGAAAAGATCTTCACGGATGCGGAAGACTTTCTGCCACTCAACGGTACAGATTACGTTGAACTCTACGTGGGCAACGCTAAGCAAGCGGCTCATTTTTATAAAACGGCATTCGGTTTTAAAGGTCTAGCCTACGCTGGCCTCGAAACAGGTGTAAAAGACCGCACCAGCTACGTGCTTCAACAAGGCAAGATTCGCTTAATCCTTACCTCGCCAATGGCCAAGGGAGGTCCAGTGAATCAACACATTGACAACCATGGCGACGGTGTGAAAAACGTAGCGCTTTGGGTTGATGATGCGACAAAGAGCTTCGAGGAAACCACCAAGCGTGGTGCTGAAGTAGCATTTGAGCCTCACACCATAGAAGATGAGCACGGTAAAGTGGTACTTGCTGGTATCAAAACATATGGTGAAACGGTGCACGTTTTCGTGGAACGCAAAAACTACAACGGAACTTTCCTTCCAGGCTATAAGGCTTGGGATAGTCACTACAATCCTACAGATACAGGACTCAAGTACATCGACCACATGGTAGGTAATGTGGGCTGGGGCGAAATGAACAAGTGGGTTGATTTTTACGCACGCGTAATGGGATTTGCCCAGTTGATTTCTTTTGATGATAAAGATATTTCTACGGAGTACACGGCGTTGATGTCAAAGGTTATGACCAACGGAAATGGCCGCATTAAGTTTCCAATCAACGAACCAGCTGAAGGAAAGAAAAAAAGCCAAATTGAGGAATACATCGATTTCTATAATGGCGCCGGTGTACAACACATCGCAGTGGCTACGGATGATATTGTGAAAACGGTATCGGCCATGAAGGATAGAGGTGTAGAATTCCTCTACGTTCCTGATAATTATTACGACGACTTATTGGAGCGTGTAGGTGACATTGATGAAGACGTGGCCATTCTAAGAGAGCACGGAATTTTGGTTGATCGTGATGACGAAGGCTATCTACTACAACTTTTCACAAAGCCGGTGAACGATAGACCAACATTGTTCTTTGAGATTATTCAGCGCAAAGGAGCTCAGAGTTTCGGTAAAGGAAACTTCAAGGCGCTATTTGAATCTATTGAAAGAGAACAAGAGAATAGGGGAACGCTTTAAGCTTCCACTCCCTTTATAAAAAAAGCCACCTCAATAGAGGTGGCTTTTTATTTGAACTATAAAGAGCTTATGCTCTCTTTCTATCCGATTCCTTCAAAAGGATTTTACGCAATCGAATACTCTGTGGAGTTACTTCCACATACTCATCACCTTGGATGTATTCGAGGGCTTCTTCCAAACTGAACTTGATAGCCGGAGCAATTCGCATCTTATCGTCGGCTCCAGCTGAACGAATATTAGTGAGGTGCTTCGTTTTGGTGATGTTCACCACCATATCACCAGCACGGCTATTCTCACCTACTACTTGGCCTTCGTAAATCTCTACACCAGGATCTACGAAGAACTTTCCTCGGTCTTGTAAACGGTTAATAGAGTAAGGAATCGCAGTTCCTTTGTCCATGCTAATGAGGGAACCGTTCTGACGACCAGGAATCTCACCTTTGTACGGCTCAAATCCAATGAAGCGGTGGTTCATGATAGCTTCACCAGCAGTAGCAGTCAGAAGGGAGTTCCTCAAACCGATAAGACCGCGTGAAGGAATGTTGAACGTTACCACCATACGGTCGCCTTTCGGTTCCATGTTGAGCATTTCGCCCTTGCGAAGCGTTACCATTTCAACCGCCGTACCACTTTTATCCTCAGGTAAATCAACTACCAATTCTTCAACGGGCTCGCTTTTAACGCCGTCAATCTCCTTGAGGATTACTTGCGGTTGACCAATTTGAAGTTCGTAGCCTTCGCGACGCATGGTTTCGATAAGAACGGAAAGGTGCAATACCCCTCTACCAAATACACGGAAAGCATCAGCTTTGCCCGTCTCTTCAATCTTCAACGCAAGGTTTTTCTCCGTTTCTTTTTCAAGTCGATCGGAGATGTGGCGTGATGTTACAAACTTGCCCTCTTTTCCGAAAAACGGTGAATCGTTGATAGTAAAAAGCATACTCATGGTAGGCTCATCAATACGAATGGTAGGCAATGCTTCCGGCTCTTCGAAATCCGCCACGGTATCGCCAATCTCGAAGCCTTCCAATCCGGTTAGTGCGCATATATCGCCAGCGTTTACCTCGCTAACCTTGGCGCGCCCCATACCGTCAAAGATGAAAAGTTCCTTAATCTTTGACTTCGTTGCGGTACCGTCGCGCTTGATGAGCGTAACCTGCATGCCTTCGCGCAATTGTCCGCGCTTCAAACGACCAATAGCAATACGGCCAGTGTACTTACTATAATCCAAAGAGGTGATAAGCAATTGTGTATTCCCCTCTTCGATCTTTGGAGTTGGAACGTGCTCAAGCACCATGTCGAGCAATGGAGAGATATCCTCTGTTTGGTTGTTCCAATCATCGCTCATCCAATTCTGCTTGGCTGATCCATATACGGTTGGGAAATCCAACTGATCTTCCGTAGCATCGAGATTGAACATCAAATCAAATACGGCCTCGTGTGCCGCTTCCGGGTCACAGTTTGGCTTATCTACTTTGTTCACCACCACGATGGGCTTTAGACCTAATTCGATAGCTTTACCAAGCACGAAGCGCGTCTGAGGCATCGGACCTTCGAAGGCATCCACTAGGAGCAAAACTCCGTCCGCCATATTCAACACACGCTCAACCTCGCCACCAAAGTCGGCGTGACCTGGAGTGTCAATAATGTTAATCTTGGTGTCCTTATAAGTAACAGAAACGTTCTTGGACAGAATGGTAATTCCCCTTTCACGTTCTAGATCGTTATTATCGAGAATGAGTTCTCCGGTATTCTGGTTGTCGCGGAATAGCTCGCAGAAGTGGAGAATCTTGTCAACCAAGGTAGTCTTGCCGTGGTCAACGTGTGCGATGATCGCAATGTTTCTGATGTCGGTCATACAATTGTATTGAGCCGGCAAAAGTAGTGGTTCTCAATGAGGTAGAAATGCGAAGTGGTGTTATTATTCTTCGCTATGTAACGTTCTCGAATGAACGACAAAGAAAAAGCCGCTTCGATTGCTCGAAGCGGCTTTCAATATTGGGCAGTTTTTCGCTCTTAGTGGCGAACTACGAACTTACCGTTCAAAGTTTGATCACCGCCTTGTACTGTGTAGAAGTACGTTCCAGCAGAAAGCTCCGAAGTATTCACTTCGATAAACTGACCACCAGCCGTTTGGTTTTCATTAATCTCGCTTACTACGCGACCTTGAATATCCATGATGCGGATTGATACATCAGCATTTGAATTTAGGTCGTAAATAATATTCACTACCTCATTGGCAGGGTTAGGGAAAGCCTTAACTGTAGTTGGAGAAAGAACGTTTTCTTCCGTGCTCACATTCACATCGGTTACAGCGAACATATAGAACTGCACGTCAGCGCCCCATCCACTTGGATCAGCCATGGCATACCAGCTACCATCGCTCCACTTTTCAACAGCAGTTCCACCACCGCAACCATCCTGCGTGTGCAAAACACCTACTGTATCACTTCCGTTGTCAACTTCTACAGAAAGAATGTAAACTCCGGTAAGGAAAGCTGGCGAGCTGAAGCTGAATTCAGTGAATGCCAAAGACGTATCGATATTAGAAATAGAAACTGGATCTGAAGTGGCTACCGCTGCACCAATGGTACCCGCTGCAGTGTCAACTGGGTAAACATATGCTACGATACTGCCGTTCGAAACCTGCTCTTTTGCACCAAATACGATAAGTGCATTCGTAATATCATAACCAGAAGCTGGAGCTGCAAAAATTACCCCTTTCTCCAAGTCACCATATCCGTTGGTGCCCGATACATAACCTCCATTGCTGGAAGCTAGCAATGCTGGGGCAGGGGATGCACATGAAATTGTTGGAGAAACGGTATCAATTACAGACTCAGCTTGAGTCATGGTGATGTTGGGTGCGTTTTCAAAAGTTCTCAACTCACCAGTAGCGCGTTGACCAAATGCGGTTCCAGCTACTAGAAGAGCCGCTGTCAAAGTGTAAAGTTTCTTCATTTTGATGTTTTTAAGAAATAACTCGGTTAAGATACAAAAGTGGTTGGACTAACAAAGGCGTTGTGCGTAATTGCCTACTGTTAATGAGCCTCCAGCCAGTTTGAACCAATGCCCGTGTCAACCTCAAGAGGTACAGAAAGTTCATAAGCGGACTCCATTAATTCAACTGTGAGTTTCGTAAGCTCTTGAATTTCATCATTGTGGGCGTCGAATACCAGTTCATCGTGCACTTGCAAAATCATCTTGCTCTTCATGCTCCGCTTCTTCATCTCATCGTGAATTTTTATCATCGCCAATTTGATGACATCGGCCGCGGAACCTTGAATGGGAGCGTTAACGGCATTTCTCTCGGCATGACCTCTCACCACCGCATTGCGACTATTGATGTCCTTCAAATAGCGTCTCCTACCTGTAATGGTTTGTACATAGCCTTGCTCTCTCGCGAGTTCTACTTGGCTATCTATATAATCCCTCACACCTGGATAAGTTCTGAAGTAAGCTTCAATCACTTCTTTCGCTTCCATTCGAGATAAGTTGGTCTGTTGACTCAATCCAAAGGCAGAAACACCGTAGATGATTCCGAAGTTAACCGTTTTGGCATGGCTTCGTTGCTCCCGAGTCACTTCATCCAAAGGCACATCAAACACTTTGGAGGCGGTGGCTGCGTGGATATCTTCGCCGTTCTTGAAAGCCGAAATCATCGCTTCATCACCACTCAATGCAGCTATAATGCGTAGCTCAATCTGACTATAATCCGCTGCCAACAGTGTATATTCTTCTCCTCTTGGGATAAACATTCCTCGAACCTTTTTGCCACGATCCGTGCGAATGGGAATGTTCTGCAAATTGGGATTCATGCTGCTCAATCGACCAGTGGCCGCAACGGTTTGATTGAAAGTTGAGTGTATTCGACCCGTTTCTGCATTGACCAGCTCAGGTAGGGCATCCACATACGTACTCTTCAACTTTCCAATTTGACGCCAATCGAGCACCATGCCTACGATTGGATGTTTATCTGCTATCTGAACCAAGATATCTTCCGATGTTGAATACTGTCCGCTTTTCGTTTTCTTCGGCTTCTCCATCAATTGAAGCTTGCCAAAAAGGATTTCTCCAAGCTGTCGCGGTGATCCAATATTAAACGGTGTTCCCGCTTCCTCAATGATGGATTTCTCGAGAGACTCAAGCTCCGATTGCAACGCCGAACTATAGCTCTTCAAGGCATCCACATCCACTTTTACTCCCTCAAACTCCATTTGGGCGAGCACGGGCACCAGTGGTGTTTCTACTTTTGAGAATACATCCTGCACCCCTCCTTCGGTCAACCCGGGCTTGAAGGCTTGGTAAAGTTGAAAGGTGATATCGGCATCTTCACCTGCGTATTCCACCACGCGATCTACTTCCACATCACGCATACTTCCTTGTTGCTTACCTTTCTTACCGATCAATTTTTCAATTGACATGGGACGATAATTCAAGTACGTTTCGGCGAGAAAATCCATGTTGTGGCGCATATCAGGCTGCAATAAATAATGGGCCAACATGGTATCGAACAACGGGCCGGCTATTTCCACCCCGTACTTTTTCAAAACCTTCATATCATACTTGAGGTTTTGTGCAACTTTCTCCACCTTATCATCTGAGAAGAACGGCTTCAATAGATCCACTCTTTCTTGAGCTTCTTTGGGGTCAGAAGAAATGGGAATATAATAGGCCTTATGAGCATCGAAACTGAATGCAACACCCACGAGTTCCGCCTTGAGGGTATCCAACGATGTAGTTTCCGTATCAAAACACACGGCTGATTGCTTGAGCAACTTCTTCACCAAAAGTTGGATTCCCATGGCGTCATCCACTTTCTGATAGTGGTGCTCGGTATTTTCCAAGCTGCCCACCTCATCGCCTGAAGTCGATTCTGCGCTAGTTTCACCGCCACCACCAAACAAATCCATTTGATCACCTACCTGCTTCACAACAGAGGCGCCAGTGCTTTTCTTGATTTCGACATCGAGAATCCGTTTGGCTAACGTCCGAAACTCGAGTTCTTCAAAAACCGCTTTCAACTGCTCTTCATCGATGGGGTCACGATTGATATCTGTTTTGGAAAGTTCAATAGGAGCGTCAATCCAAATGCGAGCAAGTTCTTTACTCAGGCGACCTAAATCCGCATTGTCGCGTATTTTCTCTCCAAGTTTCCCTTTGATTTCATGTGCATTTTCGAGCACCTTCTCCATAGAGCCATATTCTTTGAGGAGTTTAACCGCCGTTTTCTCTCCTACACCGGGTAATCCAGGGATGTTATCGGCGGAATCGCCCATCATACCTAGAATATCTACAACTTGGTCGACATTCTCAATATCCCATTTCTCACAGATTTCCTTCGGACCCATCACTTCCGCTTTCCCACCACCGCGCGGTGGTTTATACATGAAAATATGATCGGACACCAGTTGTCCAAAATCCTTATCTGGGGTCATCATATAGGTCGTGAATCCTTCTTTCTCAGCCTGTTTGGCCAGGGTACCAATTACATCATCTGCCTCATAGCCTTCCACACCTACATATGGAATCCGAAAGGCATCTAAAACGCGCTGAATGTAGGGTACCGCAATTTTAATAGCTTCTGGAGTCTCGTCGCGATTGGCCTTGTACTCTTCGTACATCTCATGCCTTTTCGTAGGACCCTTCATATCAAAAACAACGGCTATATGCGAGGGATTCTCCTTGTTTAGCACGTCCAAAAGTGCGGTCGTGAATCCATAAATGGCCGAAGTGTCCATTCCCTTACTCGTCACGCGAGGGTTTCGAGCAAAGGCAAAATAAGCCCGGAAAATAAGTGCATAGGCATCTAAAAGGAATAGCTTTTTATCGGAATCGTTCATCAAAATCTGTTTGGAGCCAAGATACCAAAATCAATTGCAGGCCTTCACGTTTCGTTGGCTTTGTGTCTATTTCAGAAAACCTATTTTTGCGCTTCATTTTTTGAAAAGAAATTCGTGTCGCAGTCACTTGTCATCATTCCTACCTACAACGAACGTGAGAACATCGAGAACATCCTTCGCGCTGTACTCGATCAACCGCATGGCTTTCATGTGTTGATTGTAGATGATTCCTCTCCGGATGGCACAGGCGATATTGTACGCACGATTCAAAAAGAGTTTCCCGATCGATTGTTTCTTGAAGAGCGAATGGGAAAACACGGACTTGGAACAGCTTACATCCACGGCTTTCGCTGGGCGCTTCAACATGATTACGAGTTCATTTTTGAAATGGACGCTGACTTTTCGCACGATCCAGCCGATCTCATCCGTCTTCGTGAAGCATGCGAAGGAGATGCACAGTTGAGTATTGGCTCGAGATACGTGCGCGGAGTGAATGTGGTGAATTGGCCTATGAGCCGAGTTCTACTGTCGTTTTTTGCCAGCAAATATGTACGCTTCGTTACAGGACTCCCTGTATTCGACACTACCGCGGGATATAAATGCTACCGCAGAGAGGTGCTTGAAAAAATCAACCTCTCCAAAATTCGATTTGTAGGCTATGCGTTCCAAATTGAAATGAAGTTCAAAGCGTGGAAGCACGGATTTACAATTGAGGAAGTCCCAGTAATTTTTACTGATCGTACTGCTGGTCAATCCAAAATGACGCGGGGCATTGTAAAAGAGGCCATATTCGGAGTCATCCGATTAAAAATAGACAATCTAATAGGCAGAGAGTACTGATATTTTCCGTGTTTTTCAGACCTTTGCATCCCCCTCTAAAAAGCGAAAGAGCAGGTCATGACCAACGCCACCCTAATCAAAAACGCACGCATCGTCAATGAAGGAGAAATCCAAGAAGGCGATGTACTGATCGAGAATGGACGAATTGCGCGAGTTGATCGTCATATCTCCCCAAAGAATGGAAATGTAAAACTCATAGACGCCCACGGAATGTACCTCATTCCTGGAGTGATCGATGACCAGGTGCACTTCCGCGAGCCAGGGTTGACTCACAAATCGGAGATTTACACCGAGGCAAAAGCCGCCGTAGCCGGAGGAATCACTTCATACATCGAGCAACCTAACACCGTTCCTCAAGCGACTACGGTTGATTTAGTCGAGCAAAAGTTTCAGCGGGCCTCGGAGGTTTCTTTGGCGAACTATGGCTTCAATATTGGCGCCACCAATAACAATATTGAGGAACTTCTCAAGGTAGATAAACGCACCATTCCAGGCGTGAAAATCTTCATGGGATCCAGCACGGGCAACATGTTGGTTGACGATAGGAAGGCGCTTGAACGAATTTTTTCAGAGGTCGACCTTCAATTGATTACGCATTGTGAGGACGAGGAAACCATTCGTACGAATCTGGAAAAGTACAAGTCCGAATACGGAGATGATATTCCGATGAGATTCCACCCTATCATCCGCAGTGAAGAAGCTTGTTTGCTAAGTAGTTCTTCCGCGGTTGAGCTGGCCAAGAAGCACAATTCACGTTTGCACGTGTATCACATTTCCACGGGTGTTGAAACCGACTTGTTCGATAATTCAATCTCGCTCGAAGAAAAGCGAATAACGAGTGAAGCTTGTGTTCACCACCTTTGGTTTAACGACACCCATTACGATGCAAAAGGCTCACTTATCAAGTGGAATCCAGCGGTTAAAACGGAGGAAGATCGATTGAAGATTTGGGAGGCAGTGCTAGACGATAGAATTGACGTGATTGCGACTGATCATGCTCCTCATACCAAAGAAGAAAAAGCGAATCCATATACTTCGGCCCCAAGCGGTGGTCCTTTGGTTCAACATGCCTTAGTTGCACTCATGGAGTTCGTAAACAATGGGACCATCAGCATGGAGAAGCTTGTTGAAAAGCTCTGCCACAACCCTGCCAAGCTCTTTAGAATTCAGGAACGTGGCTTCATCCGTGAAGGATACCACGCCGACCTTGTCTTGGTAGAGCCATCGCGCCCTTGGACGGTAAACGAAGAGAATACCTTGTCGAAGTGCGGCTGGTCACCATTCGAAGGGAGTACATTTAAAGCGCGTGTTTCACATACTTTTGTCAATGGTAATCTCGTTTACCGCAAAGGTCAGTTCGACGAATCGGTGATGGGTCAGCGAATGGTATACGACCGCGATTAATATCTATCCCTTTGCAAAAAACACTTCTTCTCTATATCGGTTTGGGCATTTTACTCACCTCATGTGAGCCCGTTGAGGCTCATTACAAAAAGGAGGCGCCCGATGATCTGATTTCAGAGGAGACAATGACGCAGATGTTGATTGATGTCCACATCATTGAAGGTGCAAGATCTGGCACCCGAATATTAGGAGATACTGTTCCGGCAAAAGATTACTACGACGCCCTATACGCAAAGTATGAGGTAACCAAGGCTCAGTACGACACTAACTTCAAGTACTACAGTCATTTCCCGACCATCATGACGGACATGTACGATGTGGTCATCGACAGCTTGAATCTGCGCGAGATACACATTGGAGAGCAGCTACGCCAGTACCAATCACCAAACTGGGAGGAGGACCTGGCTGATACTACTCAACAATAACTAAGAAGTAGTTTTTCTTCCCCTTCTGAACGAGGATAAATTGCTCGTTCAATAAATCGGCCACGCCAAGGTTCTTATCTAGGTTGACCTTGCTCTTATTGATAGAGATGCCGTTGGCTTGGGTCATTTTTCGCGCCTCCCCTTTCGAAGGCATGATATTGGTTTTTTCGGCTAAGAATTCAACAATACCTATCTGCTCATCGAGATCACTTCTTGAAATGGTATGCTGCGGAACGCCGTCAAATACTTGAAGTAGGGTTCTGCTGTCCAAGGACCTCAATTCTTCTTCTGTAGCCTTCCCAAATAAGATTTGACTTGCTCGTATGGCATTGTTCAAATCCTCTTTGCTGTGAACGCGTTCTGTGATTTCTTCAGCTAATGCTTTTTGCAAGAGACGGAGATGCGGTGCCTTTTCGTGCTCAGTTTCGAGAGCTTCAATCTCTTCTCGTCCTTTCACACTAAAAATTCGAATGTAGTTCCCTACATCTGCATCAGCTGCATTTAACCAAAACTGATAAAACTGATATGGAGATGTTCTTTCTGGATCTAGCCAAACATTGCCTCCTTCACTTTTGCCGAATTTTGTTCCATCGGCCTTTTTGATGAGGGGTGTAGTCAATGCAAAAGCCTCTCCTCCGCCCATTCGGCGAACGAGCTCAGTCCCCGTGGTAATATTCCCCCATTGATCCGATCCTCCCATCTGTAATTGGGTACCTTCTTCTTTCCAGAGGTGGTAAAAGTCGTAGCCCTGAATGAGCTGATAGCTGAACTCCGTGAATGAAATACCTGTTTCCATTCTCGACTTTACCGAATCTTTAGCCAACATGTAGTTCACGGTTATGTGCTTACCTACATCGCGAATAAAATCGAGAAAGGTCCAATCTTTGAACCAGTCGTAATTGTTTACCATCACGGCTGGGTTGTCTTTCTTCTCGAAATCGAGGAATTTCTCAAGCTGGCGCTTCTGAGCATTCAGGTTGTGATTGAGCTGTTCCTTGTCCAATAAGCTTCGCTCAGCTGATTTGAAACTTGGATCACCCACCATTCCGGTGGCACCCCCTACCAAGGCTACGGGCTGATGTCCGCATCGCTGAAAATGAGTGAGCATCATGACCTGTACTAGGTTCCCCACACCCAAACTATCCGCAGTTGGATCAAAACCGATATAGCCTTTAACCATCTTTGAATTGAGCAAATCCTCTGTTCCAGGCATTACATCGTGAAGCATTCTTCTCCAACGCAGTTCTTCGATAAAATTGGTGGGCATGACCTTAATTTCCAGTTACACGTAGGCGCAAAAATAAGTAAGTAATGCAAAGGGAGAAAGACTTCGCCCCGTACCTTTTTCAACCTTCAGGTTTATGTATTTTCGCTGTATGATTCTGGTAACCGGCGGAACAGGTTTGGTAGGTGCTCATTTGTTAAGGGAGCTTCTTTCGCGAGGAGAGTTGTCCATTCGAGCAACATACCGCACTGAGGCTTCCCTTGGAAGTACTCGCAAGATTTTTTCTTATCAGTGGGATGACCCAGATTCCTATCTGCAAAAGATTGAATGGGTACAAACCGATCTCTTCGACGTGGTGGATTTAGACCAAGTCATGGAGGGTGTGCATACCATCTATCACTGTGCAGCTATCGTCAGCTTTCAGCCGGACGACAAACAGTTGATGTTAGAAGGTAACCCAAAAATGACCAAACTACTGGTCAATGCTGCATTAGCTGCCAAAGTAGACGCATTCATTCACGTTTCTTCGGTTGCAGCGCTTGGGAGAGCTCCTCAAGGTGAGGTTACGACTGAAAAAACGGAATGGAAAGACTCACCGACCAATTCTACTTATTCCGAAAGCAAGTACGCTGCGGAACTCGAGATTTGGAGAGGTATTGAAGAAGGACTCAAGGCCGGAATGGTAAATCCCGCCATCATCCTTGGACCCGGAAACTGGAAAAGCGGCTCGAGTAAATTCTTTCATACATTTTACCACGGCTTTAAATTTTACACGCAAGGTCAAACAGGATTTGTTGATGTGGCGGATGTAGTAGAAGCCCTTATACGTGTGACCGAACAACGAGCTTTCAGCCAGCGCTTCTTGATTGTTGGTGAAAACTTGCCGTATAAAACCCTATTTGATTGGATTACCTCAGCTTACAATAGACCGGCTCCATCGATCTTACCCCCAAAATGGGTCATGGGACTTTTATGGCGTCTAGAATGGATTCGATCTAAGCTGTTCGGTACCGCTCCCATGGTTACTCGTGAAACCGCCCAATCCGCTCAATCCATCGTTGAATTCAGCCATTTGAAATCAGTGGAGATTTTAGGGATGAAGTACACACCTATTTCAGAGACGGTAAAGAAGTATGCTGCCCTTTATGAAAGCGACCTAGCAAAGAACAGGGTATAAAAAAACCCGATTCTTTCTGAACCGGGTTTCTCGTAATTCTTCTAATCTATCAGTCTGTAGTGATGATTTCTAGATCGTAGGCACCTACCTCTTCAATTTCGAGAGTAGTAACCTGAATTTTCCATTCCCCCTTCTCAGGCTGAAGGCCTGTAACCATGGAAACGCTGATGTCGCCTTCCCAATCGTCATTTCTCCAAGTAGTTCCACTTGGAGAGGTAACTACCAAGTATCCGTCAAATCCATAAGACTTCAAACGAACAGAGAATGGCTCTGAAGACTCGATATCCTGCATGTACGTATCGACGTACTCTCCCTTTGGAAGCTGCTCGTCACGAGGGTCAAGACGTCCTTCAACACGCTCAATTTCGATTTCATCTCCAAGTTCAATTCTCAAACTGTATGAACCCGTGGTTCCTTCGTCGTAGCTCGATGCCCAAATGGTATAAGTGCCAGGCTCGGCCAACAACTCAAGGTAGCTATCACTTCCCTCTGCATCGTCATTATACTCCTCCGTTCCCATCGGAGTTTTGATAATAAGATAAGTGTCAAATTCGTCTGAATTGAGAGAAACACGCAACATGCGAGGCTCTTCAATTTCAACAGTGTGAGCCTCATAGTACTGTCTTTCATCACGCATCATATCATCTGAGCTCAGATCTCCAGAGATGGTGTCTTGGGCGTTTGCGGAAAAAGAGATTGCTCCAAGCAATCCGGCCGTTAGTAGGTGAGTAATTTTCATAATGAGCAATTTAGATTAAGATGACTCAAGTTAGTCAAAAGTGATGCCAAGAGTTTAGAGCGGCAAATAATTGTATGTAAGATTCTCTATTTCTTCTTCTAGACGATCGTTCTTTCGTTGGAACCAGGTGTAATATCGTCCCAGGCTTTCAGATTGATCCTTAGCCTTTTCGGATTCGATATGCCCTTCCATGCTTACCGTACACACAAGTACAGATCCGCCACGCATGATCAACAACATTCGAAAGGGAAAAGCACCATCTGAATTATGTTGGTCTTTATCGTAAAATACATGAACGGTGTAGCTTCCTTCGGTATCTGTTTCAAAAGGCAGTGCTTCGAGTACAGGCTGAATTTTAGCCGCCACATTACCGCGTCTCCCACTTAGGGCAGACTGAATTGAATTCTCTGGTCGTGAATTGATGTGGGTTTCGAAGTTAGAGACATAACCACGCAGGATACCTGAAGCAAATGAACTCCTTCTAAAACCATCCACATCAATGTATTCTTCCAAACGTACTGGATTAATCACCCTACCGATTTCCTCCAAGTCATCGTTGTATAACACAGTACCCGGAGGTAGCAAGCTATCTGGAGTAAGGGCATCTTCATCAAACAAAACGCGCTTGGCAGCTCGGAACCACAAAAGCTCAGCTTTCTCGGTCCATATAAAGGTGCTGTCTTTAAGCTCAAAGAGCTCTTCTCCTTCAACAGCGTCGAGAAATACCCCGTTTGGCTTCATAAACTGGCCATAGGTGGGCGTTCCAATCATCAAGAAACATAGAGTGGATAGAATGTATCTCACAAGGTGAGTGCAATGCATTTTTGAATTCATCAGTTGGTGAAGTGAGTCTTTCTTGAAATCTGAGTTACCAATGTAGTTCATTTCGACGATTCAGAGCGTCATCAAATTACATCCTCGGATATCGCTTTGATCGAAACGACCCAGCACTTCAAATGTTGTTTCCGACCGCTCCTTTCCCAAATCTTGAGTCGCCAAAAATGCACAACTGTCTAAATTGGCGAGGTCCACAATATCCAATCCACCCGTCTTTCCGCGCGGAACTTGCTCGAGAGGATCAGCAGGGTCGCGGAACTTCACTTTAACCCACGGTGGCAACTCATAGATACCACGTCCCTTACTGTACGCTTGCGACATCATTTCCGTCATTCCATACTCACTATAAACTTCCGAAACACGGAACGCATCCATGAGAATCTGATGGAGCTCACTGCGAATGAGTTCCTTTCTTCGCCCCTTCATCCCGCCCGTTTCCATCAGCCAAATGTGGGGAGCAAGTTCCATTGGAAATTGCTCAGCCAAATCAAGCAGAGCAAAACTAACCCCCAATAATATAGTTGGGGTTCCATCTTCATTACTCTTGCGGAGCTCATCGAGCAGTCGGCCGGTATCATTCAGGAAAAATCCCGATCCGGCATGATTGCTTTCAGAAATAAATGCCTGTGCCATCTCGATCAAAGAGGAGCCCTCTCGCTCGAGATAAGATGGTAGAAGACAAAGCCATTTGAAATTATTCGGGCTCCCGAAAGCAAAGTCAAACGACTGAGTAAATACCTTTTGATACCAAGAAGATTGGGCCACAAAATGTCGCGAAGGCTGCTGCCCTGTGGTCCCGCTACTTGTGAATATTTGCTCTGGATGAAAAGCTCCCGAAACCACTTGATGGTTTTTAAATGCCTCTATGGGAAGGTGGGGAATATCGCGCCAATGTTCTACTTCCTCAACTCCCATACTCAGACCTTCTAAAAAACGTCTATACGGATCGCAGCTTACGGCCTGATAACGAAACACCTCAAGTGCGAGCGCATTGAAATCATCTTTGGCCCTTCTGAAAAATGTATCTTTGAAAGAGGAATTCACAAACGTTTTAGTTCTCCTTTGCGTTAAAACATCAGATGAAAGCAAAGATACTCGGAATATTATGCCTTTTCGCGACAGCTACCGCTCTGGTTAGTTGCACAGATGCACAGGTGTTTCCTGACGAGCCTTTCCTGGAATATCGAGGATATGAATTGGTTACAGCCGACGCAGACACCGCTCTACCTGTCGACCATGCTGTTGTAGAACTCTACTTCACCGACGGGGATGGTGACATTGGTGAGGATATCCCCGATGGGGAATTCAACTTCCACGTGGGGGTGCATGAAAAATTCGACACGGGATATGTATTTGCGTACAATTGGTCGGGCATCCTAAAAGACCTATCCGATCCTGGTCAACAAAACAAAGCCCTCAAGGGAATCATTTACTACAAAGTGGCACTCTCCGAGGTGGAAACTGACACAGTGCGCATCGACTTTGAATTGGTGGATGATACGGGAAACACTTCAGGAATCATTCCCACTGAGGATATTTTTGTGGACTTCCCCTAAATCAACTCATTAGCCGTCCCGTTATCATTTTCCGAGTTCGCCCAATGCTGAATGGAAAATGATTATTTTCCCCACAATGGATTTTAGCACTCCCCTTGACTATTTGATTGCCCTGGCGTTAATCGTCATACTCTCCTATTTCTTTAACATCTTGTCGAAGCTTACTCGTATTCCTTCGGTGTTGATGCTCATCGGAACAGGCGTGGGAATAAAGTTTGGTCTCGATTCCATTGCTCCTGACATCGATTTACTGCCATTGTTGGAGATTCTGGGTACGGTAGGAATTATTATGATTGTGCTTGAAGCCGCATTGGACCTTGAGCTCACAAGGGACAAAAGGCACTTGATATGGTCGAGTTTGGTGCTTTCCATCTTCGAACTGGCTAGCACTATTGCCTTGATTTCAGCGCTAATTCATTACAGCTTAGATGCCGAATGGAGTTCTTCCGTGATCTATGCCATTCCCCTATCCATCTTAAGCTCCGCCATCGTGATTCCGAGCGTGGGAAGCTTAAGTCACCACAAGAAGGAATTCATGATCTACCAGTCTACCTTCTCAGATATTCTGGGCATCATGGTGTTCTATTTTGCCATTGAAGCTTTTAAGGCAGATGGTGCAGCTGAGTTAGTGGGAACGTTCTCGTGGAGCTTTCTTTTCAGCTTAGTGATCTCCATCATTCTGAGCTATCTGCTAGTTTTTATTCTGCAGAACATCAAAACGCAGGTCAAATTATTCTTGTTGATTGCGGTATTGATTCTCATATACGCCATCGGAAAATCATACCACCTTTCACCGTTACTCATCATCTTGATATTCGGCTTGATTCTGAACAACTCAAAGTTATTCTTCCGAGGTAAGTTGGCGAAATGGTTGAAGTATTCGGTGATGGAAAGTCTGTTGAAAGACTTCCGATTAATCACACTTGAGTCGTCATTCATCATCCGCACCTTCTTCTTTGTGGTATTTGGGATGACCATCGATTTGCCTTCATTGATGTCGCCTTTCGTCTTTATTTTTTCGACCATCGCCTTGCTGGGCATGTACGCGCTCAGAGATTTCTGGATGAACGTTTTTGTAGGGAAGAACAACAAACCTGAGCTCTACATTGCTCCGCGCGGACTCATCACTATCCTGCTCTTCTTCAATATCCCCGCGGAGCACAATATTGCCAAATTTGAAAATGGAATCTTGCTTTACATTATCATCGCTTCGAGTTTGGTAATGACCTGGTCTTTGATTTCATATGAACCGAAATCGGGCAAAAACAAAGAACAGGCGAGCATTGAACCTGTAGCTGAGGAGTAATTTAGTAGTGGATTTCGAAGTCCATCTCATCTGAGATGCTGGGAACTTCGAGCTTCTCTATAGATGTTACTGAGCACATTGGGGGGCCTTGTTTGCACCACTTTTTCATCACTTCCAACACCTCTTCTGAACCCTGAATTTCGGCTTGAACAGAACCGTCTGGCAGGTTCTTAACCCAACCCGAAAGCCCTAACTTCACAGCTTGAGATTGGGTGGATTTCCGGTAGTAGACACCCTGTACCTTACCGTAAATCGTGATGCGCCATCTCGTCGTCATCGGGTTCGGGATTTTTAGAACTATAGTGACGCTTCAACCACATTGAGAGGCCATCAAGACCGGGAAACAATACCCTTTCTGTGATGTTCGCTTGATCCAATTTATCGCGAATTTCCCACTTCAGTTTCTTTGGAACGACGATGCGGAATACGTGCGAATCATGATCTTCCAACCATTCATCCATGGAAGCCGTATTCGAACTCAAGAAAGAGAACAAGGCAAATTGATTCACTATACGTTCATCGAGTGAAGGGGGTTCCAAGAAAAGCAGAAACTCCTCCTCATCAAGTCGCTCTAAACTTTCAAGATCGCGACAAACCGAGTTGAGCATATCAGCCGTGAAGGTATTGGACTGCTCGCGCTGAATAACCTTTTTCAATGGCTCAGGTAAGAATTGATTCAGCGCTACATAGTTGGTTGCCCAAATTATTCCATCTCGATCATAGCGTTGAATATCATTGGTGGCGAAGTGAAGCGCCACATAGGGCGAGTAAGTCCAATCCAACAAGCGAGTAGGCAAGCCGTGGTGCTGACCCATGGCCATTACATTCCAAACTGATTTTTCCTTGAGAGCTGAAGGGAGAGCGTATTTCTGAAAGTTGCGCAAGAGATGCCGCTCAAGGCGATCATAAGGTCCGCCCAATCTTGCCAAAGAGGTCTTGAGCGTATGCTCAGAATCATTCATTCCACGATATATAAACGAGGAGCGATATCTTCCAATTTGACGATCATAGGAATCTTGGAAAAGCAATTCCTGAAGGTGCTTCCAGCTTTTGGCAACAGTAGTTTCCATGGGACTGGAAGGTATGAAATGTGGGTGGTTATTAAATGCGAATTCCGATTAAACTACCTAAGGAATGTTGCCGAACCCGAGGTGGAACAACCGCTCTGCGCACAAGGCGAATAAACCGACCTTTATCCGGATAAACTGGAACCCCTGGCGTCGCCTCCACTTCACCTTGTAAGTCACAAACTTGAAGCATAGGAATGTTCAATTCACGGCAAACATTAGCGTCCAAATTCTCATCACCTACGTATGTCACTTTGGTGAAATTCTCAGCGCCATACCAGCGTTTGGAAGAGTTGATTGCCTTTTGCATGAGCTCCGTTTTCTTAGAAACTCCTTCTCCCGTAACCACGTGAAATCTTCGGGTGTAAAAACCGCTACCGCGCAAGCTAAAGTGGGCCATATCATGCCACGCGGTTGTGGCAATGGCAAAGGCCCACGACTTAGAATTTTGAAGATGCGACAACAAGTCGGGAGCGCCATCAATAGCCTGAAATCTGGAATTCGATTCCAAATAAGCCTTCATTAGGGTGTTGCGATAGGTACTGTAAACGGTTTCCCATTCTTCTGCGCTGGGTTCAACTCCTTTTATTAGCCTCCAAACTTTCTCCACAAATGCCGTTTCGGTTTCCGCTTTTGTGAAGTCTCTCAACTTCTTTAGCGGTAAACCCAGAACGGATGAAAGCGTTTGCAGCAGGACTTTGTGTTCAAAATCACTGGTGCGAACGAGTGTACCTGATACATTGAATAGTATTAGGTTCATTCAGTGGATTGTTAGTTGCGTAAAATAGGTCTCTCGAAAATGAAAGTTTTCACTTTCTGCGGATGGAAAGTAGGAATAAAATACCCCTAAATGCAAGTAAATGAGGCAGAAAGTGTTAAATAATGCACTATTTGTAAACGGATTCCTTCAAACGCGATAGTCCTATCAGAGTTTTCTTTCAAGATGCAAGGTCAGCGATTCCACAACTAACACGGCTTCTGTAAGTCGTCTCTGTCAAATTTGATATCGGATCTGCAAAACAAAGGAGCGCATAGGTCCAATTAAAGCCGGACGTGGATAGTATTCTCTATTCAAAAGATTGTTCACGATAAAGCTAACCGATACGGATTCCGTAGCTCGGTAGCTGAGTCGAGTATCCACTAACCAATCACCGTCGAGGTTAGCTTCTCTAGATTCCTCAACATCTGGAATAAATTGACTGAACAAAGGATCGAGGAATATGCCGTCTATATTCTGCATGAAGTCGTTATACCTCAAACTTGCTCCAATCATCCATTTTCGATAATCGAGCTGCGCATCTAGCTTGCCCAAGTACTGATATCGATATTTCAGTACGCCAGATTCCGGATTGGAAGAGGTGGAGTTGTAGCTGAGGTCTACGTCTGGAGAAGTTGGGAGCAAGCTTGGATGGGTCGCATAAACGAAATCCGGATCCAAGGGCTTTGGATTCATATAGGTAATGCCGCCCATTAATTTGAGTACGGCTTCTTCGGATAACGCGTATTCCACTCCTGCGCTGAATTCCACACCGCTTACTTGCGTACTGCCCACGTTGATGCTTCTAAATCCGAAGTCTTCGAACAGGGTTGACCCTCCGGTGCCCCATTTCCCGAAGGAGAATTCCATCATATTGTCAAATCGCATTACGAATGCAGCGGCATCCACATATCCCTTGATGCGATTGGTTTTGAATAAGCCTCTCGCTCCAAACTCCGCGCTCCATCCACTTTCGGGTTGTAATCCAAAATTGGGGAACACTTGGAGAGCTCCCACGTTAGTGCGTGTAAACATCTCCGCCATGCTCGGAAAGCGAAAGCCTTCGCCGTAACTCGCTCTGAACCTCAAGGCCTCCACCCCTGCATTCACACCTACTCGAAAGACGGGTCGCGACCATCTCGTTTCGTCCAACTGCATGCTTTCATATCGAACGCCTGCGGAAAAGGTGGCATAGGGGATCTCCTTCTCTAATTGAAGGTATGCCGCCTGGTTATTCACCCTGTGCTCCCCTCCAAATATTTCCGAGTTACTCACCCCATACTGACCTGAAGCTCCTGCTACTGCTTTAAACCAAGGCATTCTAGGTTCCCAGTAGTACTCAGCAAAGCCAAGCTGACTCGCATTGGCATAGTTGGTTTCTTCGGATCTTGCGTCGTTATCTATGGCTAGAAATCGACCTCTCAACGTGTGCTGACCCGAACTTCCTGAATAACGTATCTGAGGATCGACAAAAAAGTCGAAACCCACCGTTCGTGTAGCCAGACTATCGAGCGGTATATAGGCCTCATCAAGCCCATTCCACAACAACGCATCACCTGTTTCGGACCAATTTGCTGTGGCAGCTATCGTATAGGACCACTCAGTAGCCTTCGGATTGATGTAGGTGAACTTACCAAACAACCTTCCTCGATGATCGGGTACGTCATATTGATAACCGGCATTGTGTTCGGCTTGACCAGCAATTACCCACCCAAATTGTTTCTCGGCACCCGAGCGGCGGGTATGCGAAAATTGTGTTCCCGTCCATCCTCGCACTCCGTCCCACCACTTTAATTCCGAACGTCGAGGTGAGTCGTAGATGCCTTGGTACATCCGAATATCCGTTCGAGGTGTATAGGTGGGGTTCAAGGTTCTAACGTTGATAACTCCATTGAGCGCACTCGTTCCATAGAGAGAGGACGCCGCACCTTTCAAAATCTCAACTGAGCGCGTCGCCTCGGTGGGAATCATGCTCCATTGCGCTTGTCCCGCATCGGGGCTGATAATGGGCATTTCATCCATGAGCACCAATACGCGCGACCCCGCTCCGTAGCTCCATCCACTGCCCGATCGGATATTCACTTGACCATCGGCAATATGAACTCCAGACGCTTGTTCAATGGTTCCTTGAATTTTGGATTGAGCCCTTTCAGAGATGAGAAAGGGCTTGAGCACGTCTATACTGATTGGGGCTAATTCAGTAGACTGACTTCGACGTGAACCTATGATGACCACATCACCCAAAACCCCTTGCTTTTGTAATACGATGGACAGAGCTAAGCCATAGGGTGCACGCTCAAATCGCGATTCTGAAGGAGCATACCCTTCCGCTTCAATCCTCAGATAAAAACTCCCGCCGACGGCCATTTCTATACTGATTGCGCCTTCTTGATCCGTAAGACCATACAACGAATCATTGATAAATACCTCGGCAGCTACAACCTTAGTAAGTGCTTCGTCGCTTACCTCAAGTCGCCAGGAATTCCCTTCAACCTGTGCCCAGATTGAAGTAGAAAACACCATGAATAGCCACACGAATAATAGAACTTTTCTCATAGCTTTATATCTCATTCAAAGTACAAATTATCATGTCACGTACTGCTCTTGTTACAGGTGCAACCTCAGGAATTGGAAAAGCCACAGCGTTAGTTCTGGCAAAGGAAGGATACAACATAATAGCGGTAGGTCGCAGAACCGATAAATTGAACGAGTTAAAAACAGAAGTTGAGGAGCTCAATCAAACTTGTCTAATTCACCCATTGGATGTGAGAATCCAAGAAGATGTAGCCTCATTCATTACAGGGCTTGATTCCGAATGGCGATCGATTGACGTGCTCGTGAACAATGCAGGATTGGCGGCTGGAAAGGGTCCCATTCAAGAAGGGAAGCTTGACCATTGGGAACGCATGATTGATACAAATCTGAAGGGTTTACTCTATGTTTCCAAGGCCGTAGCCCCCTTGATGATAGAGCGTAAGAAAGGACATATCGTTAACATTGGTTCGATTGCTGGCAAGGAGGTATACCCTGGGGGAAACGTGTACAACGCGAGTAAACACGGTGTAGATGCACTGAGCAGAGGGATGCGAATCGACTTGATCGAACATGGAATTCGCGTTTCACAAGTGGCTCCAGGAGCAGTAGAAACCGAATTTTCCATTGTGCGATTTGATGGTGATGTAGATATGGCAAAGAGGGTGTACGAGGGGTATGAGCCATTGCATCCTGAGGATATTGCGGATGCCGTTCTTTATCAGGTAAGCAGGCCTCGGCATGTTAACGTGGCTGACATTCTCATTCTACCTTCGGCGCAAGCTTCAGCTACCGTGTTCTCCAAAGATTCATAGAAGGCAATCTGAAATCGGGACGTTTACCATTCTTCTGAATTAATTTATGGGCACCAAACCCTAAATCATGTCAGAAGAGCAATTCTATCAACTTGCGCTCTGTTTCGCGGATCAAATTGGACCTGTTGTTTCGAGGACACTAGTGGAACACTGCGGTTCGGCACGTTCTGTATTCAAAGAGAAGCAGCATCTACTCCGTCGAATACCACGAGTGGGCGGAATCCGTTTACAAGGACTAAAATCAAAGTCGACTCTCCTGCGAGCCGAACGCGAAATGGACTTCATCCTGAAGGAGGGTATTGGTATGCTCTTCTTTCAAGATGAAGCCTATCCACGAAGACTCCTTCATTGCGCTGATGCTCCAGTTCTCCTCTTTCAAAAAGGTGTAGCCGATCTAAATCCCGCACATGCTTTAGCTGTAGTGGGTACAAGGAATCAAAGTAATTATGGAAAAAGGGCCACTGAACAATTGGTTAAGGATTGTTCGATACACACACCTTTGATTGTATCGGGTTTGGCATTAGGGGTTGACACCACTGCTCATGAAGCTGCATTGCGATTCCACTGTGAAACCGTGGCGGTCCTAGGCCATGGACTCGACCGGCTCTATCCGTATCAAAATAAAAAGCTGGCCGAAAAGATTATGACCCAAGGCTCATTATTGACGGAATTTCCATCTGGGACGAAACCAGACGCAATCAACTTCCCAAAGCGCAACCGAATAGTGGCAGGGATGTGCGACGCGACGATCGTGGTGGAAGCGGCAGAAAAAGGTGGTGCTCTTATTACGGGTGAACTCGCCTCAGGTTATCAAAGAGATGTATTTGCACTTCCAGGTCGGGTTTCGGATCCAATGAGCAAGGGCTGCCTCAACCTCATTAAGAATCATCAAGCACATGTCCTTACCGACCCTCAGGACATAATTGAAATGTTAGGCTGGGAGAACAATCTAAATAGGCAATCTGTGCAAATCGAGATTCCCATTGACCTATCCACAGAAGAAGCTCAAGTAATGAGCACCCTTGGAAACGAGCAAATGGAAATTGATCGAATTAGTTTGCAATCTGGCATGACCCTATCACAACTCTACGCCCTCCTTACCGCTCTTGAACTTCGAGGATTAATTAAAGCGCTACCAGGAAAGCGATATGAGGTAGTTTAGAGGAGCAAGCTCACACCAATACTAGCCATATGATACCGAGGTGTAGGCCCTTGGACTACCTCATTGTACTGGAGCGCTTCCATGTTGGGAAGTAAATCATAACCCGCAAAAAAAGCCAACTTGCCATAGCCCACTCTCAAGTACGACTGTAGGCGAACAGGAGAAGTGGTATGGACGCGGTATTGACGTATAGCATAATCACCAGTGCGGTGGTACGCGGCAGAGAGTAACCGATAACCGACCTTAACCCCAACGCTAAACCGAAAGAACCCTCCTGTTCGAGTCGATTTACCTCGATACCTGTACTCCAGCGGAACCTCTACATAGTAGAGATTTTGTTCGTTAAAGTTGAAGCTACTGTCCGAATCAAGGGTAGGAGGCGTAATCCCTCCTCCAGGGCCAGGTATCGATTCTACTTCAACAAAGGCTAAATTATTGTGGAAATTATGGAAGCTGAAACCTAGGCCATAACCAAACCCACCGGATTTCCCCATCGGAACTTCACCCATGAACGTAAATGCATGACCATTACTAAACCATTGCTGCGTAAATCTCTCCACAGATTGTGTTGGAATGAGGAAGTCGTAGCTCAAATCATAGGCAAACTCCGCTGGAGCTCCGTAGGTCAATTGCGCCTTCCCCATAAAAGAGCAGGCGGACCATAACAGGAGCAATAGTACCTTCTTCATATTGCGAAGGTATGAACTAGATTAATCGTCTTCTCCAACTTCTGGAACTTCGGAGTCTGAGGAGCTCACATTTTCATCGTCGTTATCCTCAATGAAATTCTCCACCTTGATCTTTAGTTCTTTCGATATTTTAAAGAGATACTTCGAATCTTCGGTCTCCAAAGGGATAGCCTTCACGGTTTCTCCGGCGGCGTTTTGATAAGTAATGATATCATCCTCGTAATCTTCATATCCATTTGGATAGATATTAGTGAGGATTTCCATCAATCCAGGGTTGATGTTTTTATAATCAACAATGACACGTTTCTTGTCCATAGCTGATGATTTTCAAGCAATTACCAGTGTAGCAACCAAGCAAATATCAACGGTGCAACAATGGTTGCATCCGACTCTACAATGTACTTAGGTGTGTCGATATCGAGTTTCCCCCACGTTATCTTTTCGTTAGGAACCGCACCTGAATACGAACCGTAGCTCGTGGTTGAATCGCTAATCTGGCAGAAGTAACTCCAAAACGGAATGTCCTCCATTTCTAGATCTTGGTACAACATTGGAACCACGCAGATAGGGAAATCGCCAGCAATGCCGCCACCGATTTGAAAAAATCCAACACCTGCTCCGCCCGAATTGTCGATATACCATTGCGACAACCAAGTCATATACTCAATACCGCTTTTTACGGTAGACGCTTTCAATTCTCCTTTGAAACAATAGCTCGCGAAAATGTTACCCAAGGTTGAATCTTCCCAACCTGGAACTACGATAGGTAAATTCTTCTCTGCTGCGGCAATCATCCAGGAATTCTTTGGATCGATTTCATAGTAGGGTTCCAGATCCCCATCCAGAATCATCTGATACATGTACTGATGAGGAAAAAAGCGCTCATCTGAGGCTTCGGCTTTCTTCCACTTCTCCTCAATATGACCTTGAAGTCGACGAAAGGCTTCCTCTTCAGGAATACACGTGTCGGTTACGCGATTCAAGCCTCTATCCAGTAGTGCTCGTTCATCCGCAGCCGTTAAGTCGCGATAGTGCGGTACTCGCTCGTAGTGTGAATGCGCCACCAAATTCATGAGATCTTCTTCCAAGTTGGCACCAGTGCACGAAATAATGGCAACCTTATCCTGGCGAATCATCTCCGCAAGAGAACGTCCTAGCTCGGCAGTACTCATTGCGCCAGCCAGGGTAACCATCATTTTACCCCCTTTGTCCAGATGAGCTTCGTACCCTTTCGCAGCATCCATAAGCGCAGCTGCATTGAAGTGCTTGTAATGATGGTCAATGAAATCAGAAATAGGTCCGCGTTGTCTCGACATAGCAAATCATTTTATGGCTTAGTAGCCCAATATTTTCATCATGGATTTGTGGCTCTGTTCTTTCGCAAACAATTTAGTGCGCCAGTTTCCATCGTCGTCTCGATCAATCACAATATGCTTAGGCGCTGGAAGCAAGCAATGCTGAATACCTCCATAACCACCTACCGACTCTTGATAGGCTCCAGTATGGAAGAAGCCAACATACAATGGCGACTCTCTATCCAACTTAGGCAAAAAGATAGCGTTGCTATGTTGCTCACTATTATAGTAGTCATCCGAATCGCACGTGAGGCCACCTAGAAGAACTCGCTCATAAGGCTCGTTCCACTTATTGATAGCCAACATCACAAACTTTCTATTAATGGACCAAGTATCTGGGAGTGTGGTCATGAAACTCGAGTCTATCATATACCACTTCTCTCTATCGTTCTGTTGCTTTGCACCCAAAACGCTGAAGAAGATGGCGCCGCTTTCACCTACGGTAAACGAGCCAAACTCGGTGAAAATATGGGGTTCAGCAATCCCTGCCGCATCACATGTGCGCTTGATTTGGGCTATGATTTCCTCGGCCATATAGGCGTAATCAAAATCGAAATTCAAGTTATTCTTAATTGGAAACCCACCTCCAATATTGAGTGAATCTAGTGTTGGACAGATCTTTTTGAGAGCTATATACACGTTCACACATTTCAAAAGCTCGTTCCAATAGTAGGCTGTATCGTCAATACCGGTATTGATAAAGAAGTGTAGCATCTTGAGCTCCACCTTATTGTTGTTGGCGATATGCTTTTCGTAAAAGGGTACGATGTCCTTATATCCAATCCCCAATCTGGACGTATAAAACTCGAATTTCGGCTCTTCTTCCGAGGCAATTCGAAGTCCAATCTTCGTGGGCTTATCAATGCTTTCCGATAATTGAGTCACTTCTTCCTTATTGTCCATCACTGGAATCACATTGGTCCAGCCGTTGTTTATGAGGCGCGCAATATTCTCGATGTACTGATCGCGTTTAAAGCCATTGCAAACCACGTAGTTCTGCTTATTCAGCTTCCCCTGTTTTGCCAGCTCTTCAACGATGTTGATGTCGAATGCGGACGAGGTTTCAATGTGAATGTCGTTCTTCAAAGCTTCATCGAGCACAAAGGAGAAATGTGAACTTTTCGTGCAATAACAATAATGGTAGTTCCCTTTATAATCGACTTTAGCCATGGCCACGTTGAACATCCGTTTTGCTCTTTGGATGTTCTCCGAAATGCGAGGCAGATAACTCACCTTAAGGGGAGTCCCATATTGTTTAATGAGCTCCATCAAAGGAACCTCATTCCAATGCAGCTCATTGTCTTCTACTTCAAACTTTTCTTGAGGCCAGTAAAAGGTCTGCTCAATGAGGTCGCTGTACTTATTCTTCATGGCAACTTGACCTTTGTTGTTGTATCCAACTCAGTTAAACTCCATCAAATTTAGACTATGAATCAATGTAGATGACACAAATAGCAGCAAAAGAAGCATTGTAAAAAAGCTGTTTATAGCTAATTAGCTTATTTCAAAGTGCTTAGCATTTGGCTCTAACTCAATTAGATCCCCTACTACTGGACGATCTAACTATCTCGAACCTTCTAGATGGTGGCAGTCGGCATCATTCAATGAATAGAGTACCCTGAATATCGCCTTCGCTTGGACCAATGGGTCACGAGAATGGCACATTTGGAGCATATTGTTCCTACCTGTATCGCTCCTCATGAAAAAACCCCAACAAATGCATATTAGCTTCGTTGGGGTTGAAGGGTATAAAAGCTAGGTTTCTCCTACTTGGTCAAGCTAGCCTTCAAATAATCTCTGTTCATTCTGGCGATGTTCTCAAGTGAAATTCCCTTAGGACACTCCACTTCACATGCACCGGTGTTCGTGCAGTTTCCAAAACCTTCAAGGTCCATTTGGTTTACCATTTTCAACACGCGGTCAGCCGCTTCTGGCTCGCCTTGAGGCAATAAGGAGAACTGTGAAACCTTGGCTGATACAAATAGCATAGCCGAGGAATTTTTGCACGTAGCCACACAGGCACCACAACCGATACAGGTAGCTGCATCGAAGGCCGCGTCTGCATTTTCCTTCTCGATAGGAATGGCATTGGCATCTTGCGTGTTGCCTGAGGTATTCACAGAAACATAACCACCGGCTTGAATCACTCGATCGAAAGAAGAGCGATCTACCATCAGGTCTTTAATTACTGGGAAAGCCTTGGCTCTCCATGGTTCAATGAAGATGGTATCTCCATCGTTAAATTCACGCATGTGCAACTGGCAGGTAGTAATTCCTCTACCCGGTCCGTGTGCTTCACCATTGATATACATCGAGCACATTCCGCAAATTCCTTCACGGCAATCGTGATCAAAGGCAACAGGGTCTCCTCCGCTATTGATAATGTCCTCATTGAGTACATCCATCATTTCGAGGAACGACATGTCTTCCGACACATCTTTTACGTCAAATGACTCCATGCGTCCTTTATCATTAGGACCATTTTGTCGCCAAACTTGGAGCGTAAGATTCATATCTCTTTGATTTATGAAGTTCAGCTTATTTGTAGCTGCGCGTCTTCAGTTCAACATTCTCATAAACGAGTGGCTCTTTATTGAGCTTCGGTTCGCTGGCATCTCCAGAGAATTCCCAAGCCGCCACATAGCGGTAATCATCATCATTACGAACGGCTTCACCTTCTTCAGTTTGGTACTCTTCACGGAAGTGTCCACCGCACGATTCATTTCTATCCAGTGCATCGATACACATCAATTCTCCCAACTCGAGGAAATCGGCCACGCGACCAGCTTTTTCCAATTCTGGGTTCAACGCATCGGCTTTACCTGGAACGTTTACTTCTTTCCAGAACTCTTCGCGAAGCGCACGGATTTCCGCAATCGCTTCTTTGAGTCCGCTCTCACTACGAGCCATTCCGCATTTCTCCCACATGATGCGACCTAAGCGCTTGTGGAAGTAATCAACCGAACGACTACCATTATTATCAACCAGCTTGTTTAACTGATCGTTCACGTCTTTTTCAACAGCGTCAAACTCCGGAGTGTTCACGTCGATGGCTCCAGTGCGGATATCATCGGCTAGGTAGTCGCCTACTGTGTAAGGAATCACGAAGTACCCATCGGCCAAACCTTGCATTAAGGCAGAGGCTCCGAGTCGGTTGGCACCGTGGTCTGAGAAGTTCGCTTCACCCAATGCAAACAAACCTGGAACATTGGTCATCAAGTTATAATCGACCCAAAGTCCACCCATGGTGTAGTGCACCGCTGGGTAAATTTTCATTGGAGTTTCGTACGGATTATCAGCAGTGATTTTCTCGTACATCTGGAATAGGTTTCCGTACTTCTTCTCAACTACTTCTTTACCCAACTTCAACACTTTTGCATCAGATGGATTGTGGTCGCCTTGGATATTGGCTTCCTCGCGTCCATATCGCATAATCGCAGAAGAGAAATCTAGATAAACAGCTTCACCTGTTTTATTTACACCAAATCCTGCATCACAACGCTCTTTGGCTGCTCTCGAGGCCACATCACGCGGAACGAGGTTACCAAAAGCAGGATAGCGACGCTCGAGGTAATAATCGCGATCTTCTTCCTTTAGTTCAGTTGGCTTCAACTTGCCCGCACGGATGGCTTCAGCATCTTCTTTCTTCGCAGGAACCCAGATTCGACCATCGTTTCGAAGTGATTCTGACATCAAAGTCAACTTCGACTGATAATCTCCTGAAACCGGGATACAAGTTGGGTGAATCTGCGTGAAACATGGGTTCGCCATTGTGGCTCCACGACGATGTGCTTTCCAAGCCGCCGTTACATTTGAGCCCATCGCGTTGGTAGACAAGAAGAACACATTTCCATAGCCTCCCGTACATAAAAGCACGGCATGCGCTCCGTGACGCTCAATTTCACCCGTAACAAGGTTGCGAGCAATGATTCCGCGCGCCTTACCATCCACTTTAACTACGTCGAGCATTTCGTGACGGTTGTACATCTTCACACGTCCCTTTGCAATCTGACGCGAAAGTGCCGAGTAAGCACCGAGTAGCAACTGCTGCCCAGTTTGGCCTTTAGCGTAGAAGGTGCGGCTCACTTGAACGCCACCAAAAGAGCGGTTGTCCAAAAGTCCGCCGTAATCACGGGCGAAAGGAACCCCTTGTGCGACGCATTGGTCGATGATATTTGCAGACACTTCGGCTAAGCGATATACGTTAGCTTCACGCGAGCGATAATCACCCCCTTTTACTGTATCATAGAAAAGACGGTAGGTTGAATCACCGTCGTTTTGATAATTCTTTGCTGCGTTGATACCCCCCTGTGCAGCAATAGAGTGTGCACGTCGAGGTGAATCTTGAAAACAAAAGGCTTTTACGTTGTAGCCCATTTCTGCAAGCGAAGCCGCGGCCGAGCTACCGGCCAAGCCTGTACCCACAACAATAACATCGATGTTACGCTTATTGGCTGGGTTTACTAGGCGGATGTTATTCTTGTGCTTTGTCCACTTTTCCGCTAGTGGGCCTTCCGGAATTCGATTATTCAAATCCATAGACGTATCTGATTATTGAGTGATGTAGATAAAAACTGGGATAAAAGCGAAGGCGCCTGGAACAACTACCGAAAAGAACTTGCCCATTCCCTTGATAATCGGATCGTACTGACGATGTCTCCATCCCATTGTTTGGAACGCGCTTTGGAAGCCGTGCCAAAGGTGAAAGCCCAAAGCGATCATGGCAATCACGTAGAACGCGGTGTACCACAACTGCTGGAAGGCAGTGACTGTAATCGTGTATAAATCTTTCAGTTCGCCATCCATGGGCATTTCGCCCCAGTGCATTTCATACCAAAAACTCTTCATGTGAATAATGATGAAAAGCAAAGTGATAATTCCAAGCAGCGCCATGTTGCGCGAAGCCCAACCGGAATTTGCACCCGCATTGTTCTTCACATACTTCGATGGACGCGCGGCTGCATTCTGACGAGCCAAAACGATTCCGTCCACTGCGTGCAAAACAATGCTCGCGTACAACAAGTACGAAACCACTTTAATCACAGGGAAGGTGGTCATGAATTTCGAGTACTCGTTAAAAGTGTGTTGCGCTGCTTCTCCACCTAGTAGGGTGAGGTTCCCTGCAAGGTGCACAATCAAGAACGTACACAAAAAGAGACCCGTCAATGCCATCCAATACTTTCGGGCGAGTGACGATCCAAATAAACCTTTTCCGGTTGCCATATGATGGGAGTTTAGAAAACTACTTACTAGAACCACAAAAATAGACCACAGTTCACGGCCTGCCAAGTACTGTCGCTATTTGGAATGTGTCTAAATGGTAATGTGTTATGCTCCATTCATCTCACCGTAAATCACATTGGTGAGGGTAGATTTTTGAATGGGTTTCACGATAAAATCGACAACCTCTGCATATTGGTCCGCTTTCTCACGATCGCTTTGATTCACACTAGAAGTCACGATATACACTCTACATAGTTCACTTACCGCGGTGCGCTCACTCAAGGCATCAAGGAAATCAAACCCCGTCATCTCGGGCATATTGAGATCGAGAAGAATAACGGTTCTCTCAGGAGTCTCTTGACTATCTAGAAAAGCTAGGGCTTCTGCCGCACTGAAAAACTTATTCACCCCAACCAGCTTCGATTTCACTTGGATATCATCCAACAATCGATTAACCAAAAAATGATAGATTTTGTCGTCGTCGATGATGAAGAGCTGGGGGGCGAGCATAATTTAAATCTACTATTTTTATAGTTAGAACGGGATTGCGACGCTTAGAATTTGCAATGCGAGAACGCTCCATTACCTTTGAGGTCAACTCATAAAGCGAATGATACTACCATGAGATACACGCCGCTCAACCGTCAGATTTTTATTGATAACCGCAACCGCTTCAAGGCTCTTTTGCCCTCAGGAGGCCTTGCCGTGTTCAACAGCAACGACATCTATCCGACCAGCGCCGATGGCACCTTGCCCTTTATGCAACACAAGGATATTTTTCACTTGTCTGGTGTTGATCAGGAAGAATCCATTTTGGTGATTTTCCCAGATGCCTACAAGGAAGAATATAGAGAAGTCCTCTTTCTAAAGGAAACCAATGAGCACATTGCTGTTTGGGAAGGCGAAAAGCTCACCAAAGAAAGAGCACTGGAAGTATCTGGAATTTCCACTGTATTCTGGTTACAAGACTTTGAACGAGTTTTCAATGAGATGATGGCGAATGCCGAAATCGTTTTCCTCAATACCAATGAACACCTACGGAATTCCTCAGAGGTACAAACGAGAGAAGATCGATTCATATCGTGGTGCAAGAACAAGTATCCAGCCCATAATTACGACCGTTCAGCTCCTATCATGCATCGCATTAGAGCTGTAAAGAGTGATCTCGAAATTGAGGTGATGCAAAAGGCAGCCGATATCACCACAGATGGATATCTCCGTGTGATGAAGACCATCAAGCCAGGAATTACGGAGTACGAACTGGAAGCAGAATTCATGCATGAGTTTCTGCGCCAGCGCTCGCGTGGATTTGCTTACACGCCCATCATTGCGTCAGGTTACAATGCCTGTGTACTGCACTACATCGAAAACAAAGATGTTTGTAACGATGGCGATACCATTCTCTTTGATGTGGGTGCTGAATACGGGAATTACGCCTGTGATGTAACGCGAGTATTTCCAGTGAATGGTCGCTTTACTGAACGTCAAAAACAAGTTTACAATGCCGTACTTCGGGTTCAGGAAGAGAGTTTAAAATTGCTCGTACCTGGGAATAACCTGGTCGACTATCATAAAGAAGTGGGCAAAATCATGACGAGCGAATTGCTCGGCCTTGGTTTGATTGACCAAACCGACGTAAAGAACGAAGACCCGAATTGGCCAGCCTACAAAAAGTACTTTATGCACGGCACTTCCCACTACATTGGTCTGGATGTTCACGACGTAGGCCTGTGGACTGAAGACATGCAAGTGGGAAATGTATTTACTTGCGAGCCAGGGATCTATCTGCCTGAAGAGAATTTTGGTGTGCGTATTGAAGACGATGTCGTGATCCAAGAAGACGGACAGTTGAACCTTACCAAAGGGATTCCGAAAACCGTTGAAGAAATTGAAGAAACCATGAACAGCTGATGAAATCAGAATTCATGAACCACCGCGGTGTGCCCATTCACTTTAAGCACGCCGGAGAGGGTTCAACGGTAATTTTACTTCATGGATTTCTCGAGTCGTCTCAAATGTGGGACGACTATGCCAAGGAGCTCAGCACGCAGTATCGCGTGATTGCGATCGACTTGCCTGGCCATGGTAAATCAGACTGTTTAGGGTATGTCCACAGCATGGAGGAAATGGCCGCGGTCGTGAAGGCCATTGCCGATCATTTCCGCTTGAAACGGTACCATTTGATTGGCCACTCCATGGGGGGATACGTAGCCTTGGCCTTTGCCGAAGCACATCCAGATATCCCCAAGAGCATAACCCTCTTCCATTCCACCACCTTAGCCGATAGCCCGGCGAAGAAAAAAGACCGAGTACGAGCCATTGAATTGGTGAAGAGAGCCCCCGATTCCTTCGTGAAATTGAGCATTCCTCTGCTATTCCGCCCAAAGTCTCGGAAGTTGTTCCAGAAGGAAATTAAGGCATTGGTGAGTGAGGCTATGCGTATGCCCGTACAAGGGATTGTTGCCGCTCTGGAAGGAATGAAAGAACGGGCTGATCGGGAAGTGCTACTGCACTTATCGCCGGTACCTTTCTTGATTATTGCGGGTAGGCGCGATCCCGTGTTGTCATTCGATAAAATCGAACCGCAAATCAGCTCCCCTCAAGTTGCAGATCGGCTCATCACCAAAAACGGACATATGGGGTTCATCGAAGATCGCGAACTTTGCCTCGAGGCCATACAGTACTTTTTGAACGACATTGAAAACCGACATTCATGAATATCGACTTAACCGGAAGACACGCCCTAGTAGGCGGCAGCACACAAGGCATTGGATTGGCCAGCGCTCAATTACTCGCTGAAATGGGTGCTACCGTAACCTTGTTAGCTCGCAACGAAGCCAAGCTGCAAAGTGCGGTTCGTAGCCTACCAACTCCAAAGGATCAGCAACATTCCTTCTTAGTAGCTGATTACTCTACTCCGGAAGAAGTGAAGACGACGGTGAGTGACTGGCTCGCCGATGGGAATACGGTAAATATTCTTATCAACAATACCGGTGGCCCACCGGCAGGCCCCGTCAATGAAGCGCACATCGAGGCCTTTCAAGATGCCTTCACGGCACACTTGGTAAATAACCACAACCTCGCACAAGCCGTTTTGCCTGGAATGAAGGCGTCTGGCTATGGTCGAATCATCAATATCATCAGTACTTCGGTAAAAATCCCATTAAAAGGATTGGGTGTTTCGAACACCATTCGAGGAGCTGTAGCAAGTTGGAGCAAGACGTTGAGTAATGAGGTTGGCGCCTTCGGGATTACGGTAAACAATGTACTTCCTGGAGCTACAGAAACGGAACGACTGACAGGCATCATCAGCAACAAAGCCAGCAAGGGCAATCGTTCAGAAGATGAAGTGGCCGAAATGATGACTGCCGAAATCCCGATGAAGCGATTTGCACACCCGGAGGAGGTAGCTAACGCCGTTGCCTTTCTAGCAAGCCCCGCTGCCTCATACATAAACGGCATTAACGTACCCGTTGATGGTGGAAGAACGGGAGCCTTGTAAATTAGGGTAACTTATGTAACCTAACTTACCCTCTATGGCGCTCGCTCGCATTGTTCTTTTTAGCCTTTTTCTCATTTTGGCTATCCCTAGCAAAGCCCAACTGAATTCACTCAACGAGGGCAGCGTGGAGATTTTGGGCCATTCGCTTGGTGGGGGTTTTACCTATCGGAGAACCTTGGACATGTCGCACTACAACGAGTGGCACGGACTCCTTTCTACAGGAATTACAAGTGGAATGTACTCGTCCTATGTGGGCTTGGGTTACCGCAGAATGTTTTACATCAAGAGTATGGACTACTTCCTTGAAGTACAGGTACTAGGTGGATACAACCAATTGTATGGCTTGCGACGTGAGAAAGCCGATGTGAATGCGATACAAAGTGGGTTGTCCTATGGTGCCCATCTCAACATTGGTCATATCACCATTGATAATTATTCGGTTCGCATCACCACAGGATACCACTTCTTCCAAAACCAGTACGGCCAGTTCATTTTGGGAATGCAAGTGGGCCGGTTCTTCGACTGAGTTTCATTAACTACTTTTAGAGAAGAAAGCACAACCCAGAAGTAGCACCCATGAATATTCAAAATTACATTGACGGGAAATATATCGACCCGGTGAACGGCCATTGGCTTGACAATGTTAAACCTTCCACCGGTAAAGTTTATGGGCGCATACCTGACAGCGATGTGGATGACGTCAACCTTGCCGTAGAGGCCGCCAAGAGGGCTTTCCCCATTTGGTCCGCTATGACTGCCAAGCAGCGTTCAGATATCATGTTGAAGGTGTCAAAAGGCATTGAAGACCGGTTACCTGAGCTAGCCAAAGCTGAGAGCGACGACAACGGAAAGCCACTAAAACTAGCGACTCGAGTTGATATCCCTAGGGCACGAGACAACTTTGCCTTTTTCGCCACAGCGATCTTACACGATGCTTCGGAGACCCACGATATGGGTGAATCTGGATTCAATTACACCTTGCGCCGTCCGATAGGCGTTGCGGCCTGTATAAGTCCGTGGAACCTTCCACTTTACCTCTTCACATGGAAAATTGCCCCAGCTTTGGCTGCAGGAAATACGGTAGTTGCCAAACCGAGTGAAGTAACACCCGTTACTGCAGCTCTGCTGGGCGAAATTTGCACCGAAGCTGGAATGCCTCCTGGGGTACTAAACATCGTGCATGGACTCGGTGGAAAAGTAGGTGCCGAGCTCACGACGCACCCGGAAATTCCGACCATCTCATTCACGGGTGGAACCACTACAGGTCAGACCATCGCCAGGACAGCCGCTCCAATGTTTAAAAAGCTGTCGCTTGAGTTAGGGGGTAAAAACCCAAATATCATTTTTGCCGATTGCGATTTTGATGAGATGCTCAACACAACAGTGCACAGCAGCTTTGCCAATCAAGGTCAGATTTGCCTTTGCGGCTCCCGGATTTTTATTGAGCGCCCTATTTATGAGAAATTTAAAAAGGCCTTCGTAGATCGGGTATCAAAGATGCGTGTGGGTGCCCCGGAAGATGAGTCGACTCAAGTGGGAGCCCTTGTTTCCAGGCCTCATATCGATAAGGTCATGAGCTATGTAAACTTAGCCGTAGAAGAAGGTGGGACCATTTTAACGGGTGGTGAGCGCGTTCAACTCGATGGCGAACACAGCAACGGTTTTTACATGCGCCCTACGGTTATTGAAGGCCTGGAGTACACGTGTCGAACAAATCAAGAAGAAATATTCGGCCCCGTGGTCACTCTTACCCCATTTGACACCGAAGAAGAGGTACTCACCATGGCCAATAGCACGACCTACGGCTTAGCAGCCACAATATGGACCAGTAATTTGAAGCGTGCCCATCGAGTAGGAGCGCAAGTTGAAAGCGGTATCATTTGGGTGAATTGCTGGTTGGTTAGAGACCTGCGCACACCATTTGGTGGAATGAAAAACTCAGGCGTAGGCAGAGAAGGAGGCTTTGAAGCCCTTCACTTCTTTACTGAAACCAGGAATGTGTGCGTGAAATTGTAATCGTTCAAAACGATGCGTATTTTTAAGAGTGGAAACGTGACTGAATTGAAAACTGCCCCTCGTGAATATTTCCAGCATTCCACGCGAAGAAAACATCACAGCCGAAGAATTTAAGGCTAAATACCTCTATCCACATAAACCCGTTGTACTCCAGAATTTCACCGCCGGATGGAAGGCGAATGAGAAATGGACCTATGACTATTTCAAAAGAATTGCCGGCGAAGAAAAGGTGAAACTCTATGGCAGATGGGTAGACCACGAACCTACACGCATTGAGATGCCTCCAGCGAAGGAAGTTCCTTTTAGCGAGTATTTGAGCCTTCTAGAGAAAAACGAGAAAAGTGATTTGCGTATCTTTCTCTTCAACCTTTTCAAGATTCGTCCGGATCTCCTCAATGATTTCACCTTCCCAGATTTCAGCGACCATTACTTACGCGACTATCCCTATATGTTCTTCGGGGCAGCAGAATCGGATGTCAGATTGCACTACGACATCGACCTCAGTCATGTATTTATTAGTCAATTTGCCGGCACAAAACGGATTACCCTATTCGAACAATCGGAAACCAAATTCCTCTACAAATTACCATTCACGACCCACAGTGCGGTGGATATGAGCGCCATCGACTTAGACAAATACCCAACCGTTGCATACGCGAAGGGCTATCAAACCGATTTAAAACCTGGGGAAACTCTTTTTATGCCCAGTGGAATTTGGCACCATGTACAATACCTGGATGCCAGTTTCTCTCTTAGCCTGCGTGCTTTGGCCGATTCTAGCATTGATAAACTCAAAGGGGTGTACAATGTATTCGTAGTTCGTAAGCTCGATGAATACATGAATAAATTTTATAAGAATAAGTGGAGCGATTATA
This sequence comes from Phaeocystidibacter sp., assembly GCA_965659415.1. Taxonomy (GTDB): domain Bacteria; phylum Bacteroidota; class Bacteroidia; order Flavobacteriales; family Schleiferiaceae; genus Phaeocystidibacter. Next base: position 10,498 of record CBFHVA010000012.1, on the reverse strand, counting down.
AGCTAAACACCGCCATGAGTCGCGCCACTGAAATTCTAGACGAACGGGAGCGCGTTCGAATTGAGGGAAAATAAAAGAGTCCCGCTAGTGCGGGACTCTAACCGGTTCGGTGTAGAAATTATATACGTTAACACAAATTACCTACATCTGATGAACCGTTAAGAACGATTCGGCGAATTGCCAAGGAGCAAAATTCAGTATTTTCTTACAGAACTTAGTTACCTTATGGTTAATTAAAACATGACACCTACACTCATCATGAGTTCGCCTCGGTTACTGGCGAGCGGTATCCCATTCCATTCCCCTTCATGGTCGCTGAAGGAAGCGTTATACATGATATCGAATGTTAGTGGTCCTAAGTCGACACCGGCTCCTAGAAGGAAACCCAGCTGGAATCGACCAAAGGTGTCAACTACCTTATCATCGAGCATTAAGTTTCCGTTCAATCCAGTTTGTACGCGCAAAAGCTTAAGTACTTTGAGCCCTGGAGCCAAGTTCAACTGAACTTTGTTCATGGTGAAATCTTCACTCACCGGCACTCCATTTACATCCACTCCGTCGAGCATGATGGAAGTTTGATTGTAAAGGGCGTCAAACTGCACGTAGAAGTTGTCGGTAATCTCGTCGCGAACGGCGAGACCTAGGTGCCATCCGTTGCTTGCTCGCTCACCAGAGAATACTTCTCCGCTGGTTGCTACCGCAGATCCCAAGCCTAACTCAGTCATGTTATAAGTGAGTCCGCCTTTAACTCCCCAATCGAGTCCCTGCGCCTTCAGTCCCATCCCGGCAACTGACATGGCTACAATCATCATCCATCTTTTCATGTTCATCGTTTTAGTGGTTCACCATGAACATGTCAAGAAGGATGCCAAAAAGGAAAAAGAGGTCTAGCGGATGGTACTCATGAGGTCATAATCCTCTGGCCGTTTGTGTTTCCAACGGCGGTGCGACCACAACCAATACGGTGGATCATTCTCAATCCACTCTTCAAGCTTGCCGGCATACCTGCGCATGATTTCTCCCTCAGGCGTTGCTTTTGGATTCATTTCAAAGCGTTCAAAGTGGACGGTGTAGTGACCTCGTTTCACTCTTTCAAAGAACATGCTTACAATGGGGTAATCGTATTTCTTGGCGTAGACCTCAGCTCCTGGGATGAACCCTGTTTCGCGGTTGAGGAAGTTGATCCAGAAGGCTTTCTTGGGATTGGACGGATTCTGGTCGGCCAACAAACCATAAGCCACTGGACGGTCGCGCTTGGCGGTCCAAGACTCTTTGGCTTCTTTCACCGGAACCAGCCACATGCCTTCGCTACTGCGCAACTTCGACATGTGTTTTTCAATTCGCGTGTTAGACAGGGGTCTGTAAATTCCAGCTACCTCGTGAGGGACCAGATGCGGCACACAGCGGGTCATATATTCCCAGTTGCCATAATGTGTTCCTACTATAATGATATTTCTACCAGCTAGGTCGGGATCATCAAATAAATCATGACTATCCGACTTAAACCGCTCCAGTAATTTATCGATGGGCTCATTTAGCGACTTAATCGATTCCAAGAACAAGTCAGATAGGTAGTGGTAGTAGTCACGCGTCCTCTCCTCAACCCACTTCTCGTCCTTATCGGGAAAACAAGTTTTGAAGTTATTCCGAACCAAATCTACCCGATAACGAATCACTCGAAATAGAATAAAAAAGGCGAAATCAGACATGCCATATACCGCGCTCCAAGGAAGCACCGCAATCAGTCCACTAAAAAATCGGTAAAAGATGTAGGCTATCATGAGAGCTCCTTAACCACTTGCTCAATAACGCGGTTAATTTCATCGATTTTCTCCTCGAGTTCTTGGGCATTGTTTCCGGCCTTACCCTTGTTCTCTACAAACACTAAAGATTCGTGAATAGAGGCAATGCCAAATATCTGAGCGTTGGGCTTCAAACCGTGAGCAGATCTACCCATGGCTTCTAAATTCCCCGCTTCATACGCCGTTCTCATCTCACTTACAAGCGATTCTGCTTCCTCGCAAAACGTTTGAATCATTACAGTCTCAAACTCCTTATCACCGCCGGTGATTTCGTTGAGTTTCTCCAGGTTATGATACGTACCTACTTGCATAGAAACACGAATATACAGCCTTTCCGCTTTAGCTCATCCACATCATTCAACAATCCATCAGTTTACCCCAATTTTAAAATTTAGCCAGCCTGATAAAAATCATATCGCTTGGCTTGCAAGGAATCATTTCACACTATAGTTTTGCCACTGTTTATAATTGGTCTAAATAAAAACATCGATAAATAATGATTCGTCAAACGGCTATTGCACTAACACTCGTATCTCTTGTTGCCTGTACACCTGAAGAACCCAACAGCCCTTCCCTGAATATCCCAGGCACATATTCATTTGAAAGAAACGGCTCATCAACGGTAGATTACAGCGGGCAAATTGCACGTCAAGACATGCTTACCGAACTCAGCACCTTGGTAAAATCGGGAGTCGATCAAAGCCTCGATTATCAAGTGCTGGTTGACATGTATGAAAACACCAACAACCCTTTCTCTGACCCATCGCTTAACACCTCAGGAAAGTCCCTTTCTTCTAAAACTTCCGCTTCACCCAAGTTTGTATTTGACCAAGGAAACACCATCAACTGGTTTAAATTTTGGCTCCAAGGGGCTGCCACGGCCAGCGATGCAAATCAGACGGCTTCAAACGGAGTGGCCGGTGTTATTTCGAACAACGACGGAAGTAAGCGCTATCTCGTTGATGAACGAGGAGTAGAATACATTCAAGCTTTCGAGAAAGGACTTTATGGAGCGGTATTCTTAGATCAAATGGTGAACAACTACCTCACCGCCATCAAGCTGGATGCAGATAACGACGCCTCTAGCGCTGAAGGCTACACCGCCATGGAGCACTACTGGGACGAAGGTTATGGTTATTTCACCGTTCAACAAGATTTGGAACTAGATCCAAGTGTTGCGCAAGACCGTGGTTTCTGGGCCAAGTATATGGTAGGTCTCGATGCGCAATTTGGTGTAGCTTCCGATGCCTACTACGCTTTCCGCAAGGGTCGCGCGGCCATCGTTGCTCACGACTACGACGAGCGTGATGCTCAAATTCTGACCATTGCTGAAGCCATGGAAGAGTCGTGCTACCTAAAGGCCGTAGGTTACTTGAACAAAGGTGCAAATAGCCTTAACAACGGAAACGCTGCCGCCGCATTCCATGAACTGTCGGAAGGTATCGGCTTCATTTTTAGCCTGCGCTACGCTAAAAGCGAAACCATAAGCGCCACACAGAGTGATGCTTGGATTCAAACCCTGATTTCAGGCGATGGATTCTGGGCTGGAGATATCCAAACGCGAATCCAAACCGTGAAAAATGGCATCGCTCAGGCTTATGGTTTATCACCAGCTGTAGCTGACGGAAGTCATTAATCAGCCCACAATCACCATCTACTTTTGTAACCACAAAGAATCATTCATGCGTTACACTTCACTTGTATGTTCTGCCTTGGCCCTGCTCTTAGTGAGTTGTGAAACCGACGAGCCTGGCGGGGGAGGTGATGCCTTTAACCGAAAGGCGGTTGTGGAGAACATGACCCAAAATTTAATCTTGCCGTCTATTGCTGATTTCAATGCTGAACTCAATGAACTGAATTTAGCTTGGACGCAGTACACTTCCGGCAGTGGTGATATCTATTCCGTGAAAACCCAATTCACAGAGGCTTACCAAGTTTGGCAGGAAGCGGCTCTTTGGAATTTTGGTCCGGCGGAAACAGAAGGACTCCTGGCAGCCATGAATATTTATCCGCTTGACACCGTCCAGGTGGAAAGCAACTTGCAGGGCTCATTTGACCTTGGTTCAATCAGCAATTTTGCAGCTCAAGGTTTTCCAGCCATCGAGTACTTCCTCTATACTTCCCACCATTCTTTACAGGATGCAAAGGTGCAGAGCTACATAAGCGCAATTCTCAATCGAATGGCCACCAAGCTTTCGGCCACACAAAATGCTTGGAACAATGGGTATGAGCAATCCTTCACAAACGCCGAAGGCACCGACAGAGGTTCAGCCTTGGGGTTGTTGTTCAACTACACGCTTTTGCCGTACCTAGAAGTACATAATCGTGAAGCGAAGTTTGGAATTCCAGGTGGACAAAGAACGGGTACGGCCGCACCCGAAAAGGTGGAAGGACTTTATGCTCGACAATACAGCAAAGATCTCGCACTCTCCGCATTCATGGCCTACAAACGAGCATGGCACGGGCAATCACATGTGAGTCATCATGCCGATGCTTCGCTTCTAGAATATGTCCAATACATGGATGATCGCAACGGAACATCTTTGGCCGATAAAGTCCAAACTCAGTTGAATGACGTTCAACTTGCCATTGAGGGATTAGATGACGATTTTTACAGCATTGCTCAAAACAACCCTCAACAACTGAACAACGTCTGGGCCAAGTATCAAATGTTGGTTTTCACGGTTAAAACAGAAGTTTCTTCTGCCTTGAACGTCACCATTAGTTATGTAGACTCGGACGGCGACTAAAGCCGCTCATGGGATATTTTTCCAGGTATTCACATCTCGCGCCATTAGCCTTTCTACGCGTGGCCTTTGGTGCGTTGATGTTTCTTGCCCTCCTGCGCAGCTTATTAAACAACTGGGTTTACGAGCTGTACATACAGCCCAACTTCCACTTCACCTATTTTGGATTCGAATGGGTGAAGCCACTCGGGCAATGGACGTATGTATTGTGGGGTGTGGCCGTGTTCAGTGCGGTTCTTGTAGCTATTGGATACCTCTATCGCTTTGCTATCATCACCTTTACGCTCACATTCACCTATATCGAATTAATAGATGTGGCCTATTATCTCAACCACTACTATTTTGTGAGTGTGCTGGCCTTTGCCCTCTGTTGGCTGCCTGCCGCACACTACGGAAGTGTTGACGCCTGGCTAGGTCGTAGTAAATCGAGTGATGAAGCTCCGCGTTGGACCGTTGACCTCCCACGCGTACTGGTGAGCATCCTATACCTCTACGCAGGCTTGGCCAAGATGAATAGCGATTGGCTGTTTGAAGCTCAGCCCTTAAAGATGTGGCTTCCCTCTCGCTACGACTTGCCGATTTTTGGTCAGTGGGTAGATGAACCTTGGCTTCCCTTTGCCTTCGCTTGGGCCGGCATGTTATACGATACCACCATTTGGATATTCCTCTGGTGGAAACGCACCCGTTTGTTCGCCTACTTCACCGTCATCATCTTCCATTCACTCACCGCGATTTTCTTCCCGGCCATCGGGGTTTTCCCCTTCGTGATGATCGTAATCACACTGGTTTTCTTTGATGCCCCTTGGCAGCGTAAATTGGGAGAATGGTTGCCTGCCGCTCCTCGGAAATGGCATGTATGGCGAAAGTGGCAGCCCTATGGGTCCGTGCTTATCATCCCGGTATTCGTGCTTTGGCAGTTCTTCTTCCCGATGCGGTCGCATCTCTATCCGGGAGAATTATTCTGGACCGAACAAGGTTTCCGTTTTTCATGGCGTGTTATGCTGATGGAAAAATCAGGTGCCACAGAATTTAAGGTGGTAGATGGAAAAACGGGCAAATACATGTGGGTGGAACCTTCGGAATACCTCAACCGAACTCAAGAGAAACAGATGTCTTTTCAGCCTGACTTGATCTTGCAATTCGCGCACTTCCTAGGTGAAACGCATGCCGAAATGGGCGTGAACGACCCACAAGTATATGTTCGCTCACAAGTTTCACTCAACGCACGGCCTTCGCAACCCATCATCAACCAAGATGTGGATTTAATGACCATCCAAGACAGCTGGAAGCACAAGTCTTGGATTACCGAATGGAACGATGAGATCAAGGGTTGGTAATATCATCTTAATTGGATTGCTTCTGATTTCAGGAGTGACCTTTGGACAGGTGCTTTCTCTAGAAATCACCGATCCCTTGGGCGACCCGGTGTATGATGCCCGGGTGGAATTGGTGGGCAGCGGGCAAGTTGCCTACACCAATGAACGAGGTCGCACACAGTTCACAAATCTCACCAGTTCTCCTATTCGCATTTATGTAGCTTCTGATTTCTATCCTTATATCGACACCATACTAGATGCTTCTAGCATAAACACACTGATTCGTCTGCAATTTGCTCGAGGAAACAGCGAACTCAATGAGGTAGTAGTTCGCGCTAACCGCGATTCCACGGATCGATCTCGACTCCAATCCATAGAAGGAACGGCCATTTATGCCGGAAAGAAAAGTGAGTTGATTCGACCGGGGGATGTGCCTATCAACCTCGCCATAAACAACGCCCGCGAGGTGTTTTCAAAAGTTCCGGGCATGAACGTTTGGGAGGGCGATGAAAGCGGTGTGCAGCTCAATATTGGTGGCCGTGGGCTCAACCCCAACCGAGCTTCCAACTTCAATGTTCGTCAGAATGGCTACGACATTTCGCCCGATGCCTTGGGTTATCCGGAAAGCTATTACACCCCGCCTGCGGAGGCGGTAAATCGCATTGAAATTGTGAAAGGAGCTGCCAGTTTGCAATACGGCACTCAATTCGGGGGACTCATCAACTTTCGAATGAAAGGAGCGCCCCAACGCAAAGGTTCATCTTTACTCAACCGCACCACCTTTGGCTCATTTGGCTTGTTCAATCAATTCACTTCTTATGGATGGCGGGGTAACCGAGTGGGAACCTATGTGTATGGCAACTACAGAAGGGGAAACGGCTGGCGACCCAATTCCCAGTTCGAAAATTTCAACCTCTTTGCTCAGGTTCAATACGATTTATCGGAAGATGTCAAGCTGATTGGCGAATACACCCACCTCTCCTACTTAGCCCAGCAGTCTGGCGGTTTGGATGATAGAATGTTCTTTGAAGACCCGCGGCAATCGAACCGAGCACGAAACTGGTTCGGGCTCAACTGGAACATCCTGGCACTACGCTATACGCATAAAATGGGGAAGGGCGAGCTCAATGCACGGCTGTATGGTTTGTACGCCGACCGCAACGCTTTAGGATTTCGGAATTATCGTCCGGCTGCCGAGGACCCAGGCAATACACCGCGTGAACTCATTACTGGCAACTTTGCAAATGCGGGATTGGAAGTTCGATACTTACAACGCTTCACCACGGGTTGGGGCCCTGCGGCTTCCCTTTTTGGTGTGCGTGCTTACGCCGCCCGTAATAGCAGTCAGCAGGGCTTGGGTACTGCTGGAAGCGATGCCGATTTCACCTTTATAGAGTCCGAAGAAAACCTGCAATCGGACTACCGCTATCCGAATGACAACCTCAGCTTTTTCTACGAGCAGCTGTTGCACATAGGCGAAAAATTCACCCTTACCCCAGGTGTTCGGGTGGAATACATCAACAGCCGATCCGATGGGTATTACCGAGAGGTGGTTCGCGACTTGGCGGGCAATATCATCTTGAATGAAACCTATCCGGGTGGTTTGAGTAGGGAACGATCTTTTGCCATTTTTGGCTTGGGAATGGAGTATCAATTGCGACCTCAAACCCAGATCTACCTCAACTTTACACAGAACTTCAGGGCCATTACGTACTCTGACATCCACATTGTAAACCCGAGCTTCCGCATTGACGAAAACATCCAAGATGAGAAGGGTTACAGCATCGATCTGGGCATTCGTCAGCAGCGCACCGAACGATGGAAATTTGACGTTTCCGCATTCGTGCTCAACTACAACAACCGCATTGGTGAAGTATCTCAGGTGGATACGGCTTCCTTCCGCATCATCAGTTACCGTACAAATATTGGTCGAGCGTTGATTTACGGTTTGGAGAGCTATGTCAGTTGGAAATTCTACGCGAGCTCAGATCAACAAACAATGGCCACGGTATTCGTGAATACCTCATTGACAAACTCCGTGTACCTCGAGAGCGAGTTGCCTAATGTAGAAGGTAACAAAGTGGAATTTGCACCACTGGTTAACCTTAAAACAGGCTTGGAAGCCAAAGTGGGTCATTGGCGTGGCCGAATACAACTAACCTACTTGAGTGAGCAATTTACCGATGCCGCTAACGACATCAATGGAGGTCCAGCGGCGGTTACCGGTGAAATCCCGTCGTTCATGGTCATGGACTTTGGATTAACCTACACATATGGCCGTTGGCAGTTCGAAACCGGCATCAACAACCTGCTGAACGAGGCCTACTTCACGCGTCGCGCCACGGGTTATCCGGGTCCGGGGATTATACCAAGTCCGGGCAGAAGTTTATACGGCGGGGTGCAGGTGAGGCTTTAGGGGCTCAGGATCTTAAAGGGCTCAGGGAGACGGAGCGGGTTGGTGAGGTGCTCAGGTTATGTTCGACAAACTCAGAAAACGGGCAAGAGGCAACAGGCTTCAGGCTCGCGAATGGTCCCCCACATTCCGGGCTAGCGCAACGCATTAACGTATAAACCCAGAAACCTATTAACGGATTTAAGGGGCTCAGGGAGACGAACTGGGTGGAAAAACACCAATTCGGGCTAACCCAACGGATTATCGAAGGCGCTTGGGCTAAGTTACTTTTCAGTTTGAAAAACCCATAACCCTTCAAAGGATTTTGTATTGTGTTGATCAAACAAAAACCACCGAAATGAAGCCTCATTTAACCTTGTTACCAGTAGTTGAGAGAGGAAGAATGTACATTGCCATACATGGAACAGATCACCACTGTTTACCTCAACTAAAATCAATGGGTGCATTCTATTCCGACCAACATCAGTCATGGCTTGTGCGGAACAATCCAACACAATTAGACCTATTGTTCGTCAAACTCAAAAGCAGATACTATTTAGATCATTCACGTTTACGCTCATCAAAAAAGCGAGAAAAGACCTTGAATTTGCCGGATCATCTCACACCACTTGAGAGTGAGCGAATTTCACGAGCCTTGAAGAAATTCATGAATCATTTAGACACATGTCAATTCAGTCTTTCTACTAAAAATCAGTATCAGACACATGCTATCCCCTTGCTCATAGAAGCTATGGAAAGGCGTAAAAAAAGGTGGGATGATTCTGAAATTAAGGGGTATATCTCCAAACGATACTCGAACAGCTCAGCAAGTAACTTGTTGCAGTTTGTCGGTGTTGTTAAGCATCTCAATAAATGTGCGATTCTCGAAATTGATTTATCGCGAGTAGAGCTACCTCGGAAGCCCAAACAAGCTCCAAAAGTTCTGAGTCATCATGAAATCAGACTAATTCTTCAGAACACTCGAAATTTAAAGCACAAGCTGATACTGACCTTGCTATACGGATCAGGATTGCGGCGAAATGAAGTTCTTGATTTGAAGGTTGGGGACATTCAGATTGAGCGCAAATGTGTGCACATAAGAAATGGCAAGGGTAAACGTGATCGAGTAGCGCCTTTAGCGCACTCATTTATTGAACTATATCCGCCTTATCTAAATTTGTATCGCCCCGTAGATTTCCTCTTCACAGGGCAGTTCAAACCTCAGTATAGCGGAACTAGTATTGCTCAATTCCTAAAGGCTTCCGCACAAAAAGCGGGAATCAAAAAGAAGGTAACACCTCATATGTTGCGGCACAGCTACGCCACCCATTTACTTGAAAAAGGTGTTGATATTCGTTACATTCAAACTCTCTTAGGACACTCCTCGCCAGAAACCACTATGATATACACACATGTAGCGGTTAAAGATGCACTCGCAATTGCCTCTCCTCTCGACGATGACTTTCCTAAAAACACGGACATATCAAGGTGATTACATGGGTGAAGCGCATGTTTTCATCACATATCAACAAGTTGGCATTAATTTGAAACAATGAGACACCCAATTTTAATAATCATCCTAGCTTTATCTTATGCGGTAAATATGAATGGACAAAATTTCGCGTTCATTGGTGAAAATAGTTACCCTAGCACTGAAAGATTCATATTACAATCAAATTCTGACAAAGAAGATATTGGAAACCTAAATCTAGTATTTGCTAAAGACGGAACGACTTCTCTAATCATAGTAAGTTCTAAGTTAACAGATGTCGTAAAGATTGCCCAGAAACTTATTATCTATCTTGATGACGGTACTGTAATATCGTGTACTGACCGCGGAATAAATGATAATGTTGATGACGTTGCCATCTCAGCATATTACCTAACTGCTTCGGAATTGAGTAAAATGAAAAGCAGTAACATTAATACTATTCGATTTGAAATTGTATGTCCTGTATGTGGACCATTTAACTCTTGGGAAGGCGTTTATTCAGCTTCAAACAGAGGGAGTTCAAAAACTGATTTTACAGAAGTCGTGTCTGAATTTTTTAAAGAATAAAAAAACTAATGCCAACAAAACCTATACGCAATGCCCTTCGGGACACTGCGCATAGCCCAACCGTTATGTACAATCTAAAAACCAACCATGCCAAAGAAGAAAAGTGTTAAAAAAGCAGCTGAGGGTTTTCTAGAGCAATTGGAAGAAACCAAAGAATTTGTTCTCAGCACGAAGCGAGGCCA
>CBFHVA010000011.1:0-86064 GCA_965659415.1 Phaeocystidibacter sp. | reverse complement strand
TAGTTAAATTCACATAGGAATAAACCTATCGACCCAAATGTGAGTTATTTTTGTAGACCTAAAACAGCCTATATGCTGGACACATGTTCAGCGAATCATAAGAGAATAAAAAAAGAGCTCGTATTATGTATACGGGCTCTTTTTGTTTGACGATGACTGATCCTAGTATTTGTTTTTATCCTGGAAGTCCAAGCTCTTTACTCCTAGCTTCTTCAGAACCCGTTTTGCGGTAATCTTAACCGATTCCTTCAAACCAGTGGCAGCCTTTCTGAAAGCATTATCATCTGGACGAGATATGAATCGGCTATCCGAATATCTAAAACCTTCACCTACTTCCGTATAGAAATACGTGTAGAATGATTTTCTGGATTCGTGTTCGGGAATATTGATTTTCGAATAACCGTGAGGAGAGTTTTCGTCGGTGTAGAAGATAACTGCACGATTGTGCCAAGGAGCCACACGTTGTTCGCAGTTTTTCATCTCCTTATCCCAAATCTCGAGGTGCCCACCGTATTCTTCTTTCCACTCCTGGTTGAGGTACACCAGTAGATTAATTCTGCGCCACAGTTTGGTTTCCGGATTGTAGTTTACATCGATATGGACATCGACATATGAACCGGGTCCGCCTTGATGAACACCTGACCCCAATGAATCTGGTGTGGTGCGAAGGCCTTCCACACCCGTGATTTCTGACATATATTGCGCGAAATCGTCGCTTTGAACCGTATCCCGCACTTCGCCAAATACGGGGTGCCATCTTTCAAAGTGGTAGTCTTCGGACTTATTCTCATTCAGGCTCTTGCGTTTTACATTGAGCGAAGCAAGAGGAGGGAAGTGGCTAAACATTAGGTCGGCCGCCTCCTGACTGAAGAAATCATCAAGTACTAGATGGCGGCAAGGTTGAGCGTTATCGAACTGCTCCCTGAGCGTTTTCCTTGCTTCCGCTGAAGTGTACTTTGGATTGATGTGTTGCATTGTGTCTGCTATAGCTGCCATATCTCAACGATAAGATCTTCGTAATAGTTTATAGAGCAATCCCCGCGCAAAAGTATGTAGCGGAATGGCTATTAATTCTTTGCGGCCAATGTAATGGTGAAAACGCGAGCTTCGCATGACTTTCATCATCTTAGCAGCGAATACCGAAGTTGGCATGCCGTTTTCTTGAGCCTTGCTGTTCTTGTCGATTCGGGTTCCGTCGGGGCGAAGTCCATTTAAAGTGACCTCCGTATTGATGAACCCCGGACTTACAGCTTGAACCACAACTCCTTTGTCGAAAACCTCTTCGCGCAGACTTTCGAGCCAAAGAATTACTCCTGCCTTGGAGGCCGAGTAGGCTGCAAGATTGCGTTGCCCAAATTTGCCTGCAATTGAAGCTATTCCAATAATGCGACCGGAATTCTGCTTTACCATAGAAGGTAGAATTGCACGGGCAATGGCCATGGTTCCCAAGAGATTCACATCGACCAGCTGTTTTTCGACCTCCCAATTGTTTTCGAGCACAGAGCCGAATTGACCCACACCTCCGTTGGCAATGAGTACATCCACTTTGCCAAAGGCGGCCAATGCTTTTTGCGCCCAAGTTTCCGCTTCAAGGTGGTTGGCTAGATCCAATGGCAATACATGAGTAGCTTCTCGAACGGCACACTCGTTTTGAACGCGTTTGAGTTCTTCTTCTCGACGAGCAGAAAGAATGACCCTTGCTCCCTCTTTATTGAGAGCTTTGGCTAAGGCTTCGCCTATTCCCGATGAAGCACCCGTAATCCAAACAACATGATTGGTGAATTGCATCTAGCAAAGGTACGCAAGAGCAGCTACAAAAAAGAAAAGACGGAGCAATGCTCCACCTTTGACAACTCATAGGTTAAGGGATGAGTATTATTGCAATACCACTCTTTGAAGGTATACTTCATTTTCACTGTTAAAGGCGCGGAAGAAATACACACCTTTAGCTACGTCGGAAGCATCGAATTCATCTTGATTGTTCCAGCTCTTCACGGTGTTACCCGCGATGTCGATAAGCTCAGCGCTCACTACATCTGTATTATTCACTCTGAAGACACCATTGGATGGATTCGGGAAGAGCTCCAAGGTTTGTGTTTCAAACTCTACAGTGCTCAGCCCAGAATTCACAGGTAGCTCCACGAGATCACCTCCAGTTGCTAGCGCTGCCCAGAGGCCAAATCCCGCACCTCCGCTGTTGTTAGCAGGATTTAAGAATCCTGATGCTAACACTACAATGGCTGAATCTTGAAGTCCGAGAGTGCTCAAAGGTGCATCATAGGAAGCGAAGAGTGTTCCTCCATCTTCACTGCGCACTTCCAAAACGGCATCAATGGTCGGAACTTCCAAATAGCCATCGAATTCACCGTAGGCCAATGTATCGATTACATTTCCTAATCCGGCAACATCAACGCTAACATTCGGTGCGTCCGTGGCTCCATGGAATACGAGGATATCCGTGTTTCCTGCTTGCGCAGCCATCTCTCTACCACCGGCAGGGTAGATAGCGAAAGGCGTTGCTGGCGAATATCCTGAACCACTCACGATACCATTGGCTACTGCCACGAAGGTTCCTCCTGCAGGAAGATTTAAGGTAACGCTGAAGATGGTGTCAGAAACGCTTGAGCTGTTTCCCGGAGCGATACCTACAACGATGTTGGTATCCGCAGGTGCGTCGATGAACGGAGTGGCCGTTCTAAATTTAAAATCGGGTAGAAGTAGGGTTGATCCTAAGTATACATCCACGGAATCAGCAGCCATATCGGCACTGTTGTGGATGACTTGAAGTCTTGCTGTTTGCGCACTAAGTGAAAGCCCTAGTGCTAGGCCGAGTACAGCAAATAAATGTTTCATTGTAATTTGTTTGGGTTAAACATTGAAATCTCTAGTTGAACAAGTCGACAATCTTGTTTAATGTTTTTATCAAAATGCTCAACAATTGCCAATTCGATGTTTAAACTCAAATGGTTGCTTGAGGGGTGAAGTTTTTTCAGTTTTTCTATTTTCGCAAGGAAGTACCAGACATAGAAGAATTATTTATCTGAAGGGCTTTGTATTTCAAAAGAGTGCTTTATATTTGCACCCCAATTGAAGACAGAGGTCACGCAAAGCATATATAGAAATGAAACGCACGTATCAACCTTCGAACCGTAAGAGAAGAAATAAGCACGGATTCCGTGAGCGTATGGCATCGGCCAATGGTCGCCGTGTCCTTGCTGCACGTCGTGCAAAAGGAAGAAAGAGACTTACTGTGTCAGACGCAGGAAACTACAAAGGCTGATATGTGAGTATCATATGATTTAAAGGTGTTGCCATTGGTAACACCTTTTTTTGTGCCTACTCCTTACCTTAGCACCACCGAAATATTATCACTATGCCCAAAGACAATTCCATCCGCTCAGTTCTAATTATTGGTTCAGGTCCTATTGTTATTGGTCAAGCCTGCGAGTTTGACTATTCAGGTTCCCAAGCTTCTCGCTCTTTACGCGAAGAAGGCATTGAGGTTACCTTGATAAATTCCAATCCGGCTACCATCATGACGGATGAGGTTGTTGCTGATCACGTATACCTTCTACCTCTCGAAGTTGCTTCTTTGGAGAAGATTGTAAGCGAGCGCGATTTCGATGCTGTTCTTCCGACGATGGGAGGACAAACTGCCTTAAACTTGTGTATCGAAGCGGATAAACAAGGTCTTTGGGAAGAGAATAATATTCGCATCATCGGGGTTGATATCGATGCTATCAACATTACAGAAGACCGTGAAGAGTTCCGCCTTTTGATGGAGAAAATTGGCGTTGGAATGGCACCAGCTGAAACCGCCACTTCGTTCCTTAAGGGTAAAGAGATTGCACAGGAATTTGGCTATCCGCTTTGCGTACGTGCCAGCTACACGCTCGGTGGGTCAGGAGCTACTTTTGTGCACACGAAGGAAGAGTTCGAAGACGCACTTCAACGCGGATTGGAAATTTCACCTATCCACGAAGTGATGATTGATAAGGCACTTCTCGGATGGAAGGAATTTGAGCTTGAGTTGCTTCGCGATAAGAACGATAACGTAATCATTATCTGTTCCATCGAGAACATGGACCCAATGGGGATTCACACGGGCGATTCCATCACGGTTGCTCCAGCAATGACCTTGTCTGATTCAGCTTATCAACGCATGCGCGACATGGCCATCTACATGATGCGTTCCATTGGAACCTTCGCTGGAGGATGTAACGTACAGTTCGCTGTTAGTCCAGACGAGAAGGAAGATATTGTCGCCATCGAAATTAACCCACGCGTTTCTCGTTCATCAGCGCTCGCATCGAAAGCCACAGGCTACCCTATCGCTAAAGTAGCCGCTAAGCTGGCCATCGGTTACACGCTTGATGAACTGGATAATCAAATCACTAAAACCACCACAGCATACTTCGAGCCGACTCTCGATTACGTAATTGTGAAAATCCCGCGCTGGAACTTCGACAAGTTTGAGGGTGCGAATCGCCGTTTGGGTATTCAGATGAAGTCGGTAGGCGAGGTGATGGGAATCGGTCGTTCCTTCCAGGAAGCATTGCACAAAGCGGCACAGTCGCTTGAAGTAAAGCGCAACGGTTTGGGTGCCGATGGTAAAGGTCACACTGACCAAGATACCGTCCTTCACAAATTGGAATACGCTTCATGGGATAGGGTTTTTGTGCTCTACGACGCCATGCAAATGGGCATACCACTTCGCAAGATTCACGAGATCACGAAGATTGACATGTGGTTCCTTCGTCAGGTGGAAGACCTCATGCTTACTCAACGTGAAATCGAGAAGTATTCACTTGACAACATTCCACGTGACCTTCTCTTGGATGCTAAGATGAAAGGGTTTGCTGACCGCCAGATTGGACACATGTTGCGTTCTCTCGAGAGCGAAGTGCATACCAAGCGCACTGATATGGGAATCAACAGAGTATGGAAACTCGTAGATACGTGTGCAGCTGAATTCCCAGCACAAACACCTTATTACTACTCGACGTTTGAGTTGAGTATGGATGCACCGGGTGTCGAGCCATATGCTGAAAACGAATCAGAAGCTTCAGATCGCGAAAAGGTGATCGTACTGGGGTCTGGACCAAATCGAATTGGCCAAGGAATTGAATTCGATTACTGCTGTGTCCACGGCGTATTGGCAGCCAAGGAGTGTGGTTACGAAACAATCATGATCAACTGTAACCCAGAAACGGTGTCAACCGACTTTGATACGGCCGACAAGCTCTACTTCGAGCCAGTTTTCTGGGAGCATATTTATGATATCATCTTGCACGAAAAGCCGAAAGGGGTGATTGTGCAACTAGGTGGACAAACGGCATTA
The DNA here is from genome assembly GCA_965659415.1 of Phaeocystidibacter sp. GTDB lineage: Bacteria > Bacteroidota > Bacteroidia > Flavobacteriales > Schleiferiaceae > Phaeocystidibacter. Next base: position 80,723 of record CBFHVA010000011.1, on the reverse strand, counting down.
AAACTCGCCGAGAAACTAGAGCGCTTCGGTATTCCAATTTTGGGTACTTCGTTCGACGCACTCGACTTGGCTGAAGATCGCGGTCGCTTCTCCAACACTTTGAAAGACCTCAATATTCCATATCCGAAATTTGATGTAATCACCAATGCCGACGAGGCGCGTGAAAAGGCAGACGAATTGGGTTATCCAATTCTTGTACGCCCTTCATATGTGCTTGGTGGAGCTGGAATGAAAATCGTGATTAACCACCAGGAATTGGAGCACCATGTGGTGGAACTGTTCAAGGATTTTCCAGGAAATCGCGTATTGATCGATCACTACCTTGACGGCGCCATTGAGGCCGAAGCTGACGCAATCTGCGACGGTGAGGATGTCTACATCATCGGTATCATGGAACACGTTGAGCCTTGCGGTGTGCACTCTGGAGATTCCAATGCTACCCTACCTCCATTCAACTTGGGAGAGCTGGTGATGCAACAAATCAAGGATCACACCTTGAAAATTGCCAAGGCCTTGAATACGGTAGGCTTAATCAATATTCAATTCGCAGTTAAGGATGATACGGTTTATATTATCGAGGCCAATCCAAGAGCGTCACGAACGGTACCGTTCATCTGTAAGGCATATGGAGAGCCATACGTGAACTACGCTACCAAAGTAATGTTGGGCGCGAACAAGCTAAAGGACTTCACCTTTAAGCCTGAGTTGGAAGGATTCGCCATCAAGATGCCAGTGTTCTCATTTGACAAGTTCCCGAATGTGAATAAGAATTTGGGTCCACAAATGCGATCAACAGGTGAAAAGATTCACTTCATCAAAGATTTGAAAGATCCTGTGTTCAAGAAGATTTACAACGAGCGTAATCTATACTTGAGCAAGTAATGGGATTACTGCGGACCATCTTATTTCTAGTTGTTGCCTGGTTCGTATTTAAATTTTTAGATGCTTGGTGGGCTCGAAGAAAGAGCTCACCTAAGCACTCTTCCAATTCTACCAGACCGTCAAGAGGTAAACCTTCTCAGCAAGAGATCATTATCGATTATGATCCCCGCATGACACGTAGCCACACACGTGACGATGCTGGAGAGGTGGTGGAATTTGAAGAAATTGAAGACGATTCGAAATCTTAACTTCGAGGCGTGTCAGATTCCAAAGCTTCCAGCGTATTGATTATTATGTACTATTGGCCACCTGCAGGAGGGCCAGGAGTGCAGCGATGGTTGAAACTCACGAAGTACTTGGCCGAACTTGATTTGGATATCTACGTTCTTACCGTAGATCCCGCAAAGGCGACGTATCCGCTGCGAGACGAGAGCCTCCTCAACGATGTTCACCCGAAAGTAACCGTAGTTCGAACCGATACGTCCGAAGGATTTAACCTTTACAAAAAGGTGACTCGAAAAAAGGAAGTTCCATTTTCGGGTTTCGCCAATGAGTCTGAAAAAGTCAGCTTGGTTCAACGAATTGCTCGCTTTGTTCGTGGTAACTTTTTTGTTCCCGATGCCCGCAAGGGATGGAACAAACACGCTTATCGTGCGGCAGAGAAGCTGATAGCTGAGCACAACATACAAACCGTGATTACTTCTTCGCCTCCGCACAGCACACAGCTGTTGGGATACAAATTGAAGAAGAACCTCGGAATTCACTGGATTACTGATTTCAGGGATCCATGGACAGACATTTATTACTATCGACTGTTTTACCCTACACGACTTACCCGTTGGTATGAGAGTAGATTGGAGCGAAAAGTGCTCACTCACGCAGATGATATATTGTCGGTTTCCTGGCAATGGGGCAAGCTATATGCTTCAAAAGACCTGTCGATTAACGAAGATCGGATCCACATACTTCCCAACGGTTACGATCAAGCCGATTTTGAAGGATTGGAAAAGAGTACTCAAAAGGTATTCACCATTACCTATGCGGGAACCATAACCCAGCAATATCCATTGGATGCATTTAAGAAGGCGATAGCTAAGCTTCCATTTCCAGTAAGATTAAGAATGATAGGTCGATGGGACGAAGGCACGAAAACCAGCTTAAGTGCACTCCCAAATCATATCGAAGTGGAATGGATTCCCTACATGCCAAAATCAGAATTGAATGCTGAGCTGGTTAATGCCGATTTATTGTTGTTCATCCTCCCGGTTATTGAATCCAGCACTGGGCATCTCCCCGGGAAGATTTTCGATTACTTAGGCAGCGGAAATCCAATACTAGGCTACGGCGGTGGTGATGCGAAACGCGTGTTGATGGAAACTGAATCCGGAAAGATGTTTGATTACGAGGAGGTAGAGGCTGTTGCTCAATACATCCAAGATATACAAGCGGAACGCTTTGTTGCCGATCGACAGAAAAGACGGGTTTTTGAACGCAGCAATCAAGCACAACAATTGAGCGAAATGCTTTCGAACATGAACGTGAACTAAGTTCATTTTAAGCGAAACTTCGAGACCCTCCCAACCTCATCCCTTCATTTACTCGTTATTAAAGTAAGACCTAGGTCCTTGATCCTAATCGCTACGGACTTCTGCTTTAATTGTACTTTTGAGTGTCTTCTCAAAAGAGCCCTCTGATGAAACATTTTGTATTCATTCTCTTACTCTCTTCGGTAAGCGTTTTTTTATACGCTCAGAACAATGTGGGTCCAGGAAACGGCCTGACTATGAACGGTTCAGGGCAATATGTAGATCTTGGTCCTTCCTTGCGAAATATGACCTTTCCGATAACCTTCTGCATTTGGATAAAGCCGGATAATACAGCAACTCGAAATGTATTTACATCGAATAAGTCGGGTTCGGCCACTACATACCATGGTGTTTGGATCAATGTAGCCAATGATCGCATTGTGGCGAATATGGGAAACGGTACTGGCGGGTTCAGTGCCAACTCTAGAAACTCCTACCGGGTTAATTTTTCCAAAGATTTTTTCGGGGAATGGATTCATCTAGCCGTTGTTTTTCGGGGTGTAAACGATATGAAGATTTACGTGAATGGCATTCTACAATCCGGGACTTACTCTGGAAGTTCGGCGGCTTATACGAACAACTACAATGGCTTTGCTTGGTTAGGACAGGGAAAGGCCGATAACTACAGTTATTTCAAGGGGTCCATGGATGAATTCTCCTTGTGGGATAAAGAGCTTTCACAAACTGAGATTCGTAATTTAATGTGTCGGAAGGTTGATACCTCCGCGGCCGATTTGTTGATGGCCTATGATTTTAACGAGACCTCCTCAGCAACTACTTTTACGAACCGTGGATCGATAGCGACAAATGGAACACGGGTGGGTGCAACCACTATATCTTCGGATGCTCCTGTCGGTGATGTTTCGGTTGATTTATATGCTTCATCTCCCAGCGGTTTCAACAATCAGTCGACGAGCATGGGGGCTGCAGGCGTTGGGGTTCAGATTTCGGATTTGCAAGCTCCAGCGAAAGGAGTGCACCTTTACGCTACGTATAATTTCCCCAGCAGTACTGTGTCGAGTTGTTTAGGAGACACGCTTTATGGGGTGTTTTTAGCAGAGGATGACTTCACCGTAAGCGATGCGTTCAATATCAATTTTCAGAACAAGACAGTTGGTCAAGAACGGCGAATGCTCGGCTGGACTTGGAATACCGTATCTACCTCGACGTTGAATCAAATCAGTAGAAGAGGTGAATTTCTGATGCAAGCCAACGTGAATTCGAGTGTACTGCCCCCTGATACCGTGCTCTGCGCAGGGCAAACCATCACGCTCACTTTACCCGCTGGCGGACAGTATTTTTGGTCGGATGGCACAACTGGGAATACGAACGTACTAAGTGGAGGAGACACGCTGTGGGTAGCGGACACGACCAGTTCATGCCCAATTGCTGATACCATCATTGCACAGGAAATGAATTTGCCTACGGCGGATCCAGTGGATACTTCACTGTGCAACGGTCAAACGCTTTATGTGGAATTACCTGTTGGGCCGTCATATCAATGGAGCGATGGTTCAACAAATCGCATACGCAACCTTACGTTTGGGAATTATGCAGTAGATATGACTTTTGGCGGATGTACGTCCTCGATCAATTACATCGTTAGAGAAATTCAAACCATCACTCCACCTTTTACGGATACAGCGATATGCAGCACGGATAGCGTATTCTTGAACGCACCCAATAATGTGAACATACTTTGGGCTGATGGTGGTCAAGGTGAGAGATGGCTCTATCCGGGACAAACTACCGCTATTGTGTGGCAAGATGGGCCTTGTGAAGTGGTCTATACTCTTTCTATATCTGCTTTAAGCGGTGGTCGACCAAATATTCAAATTCCACTTCAAACAACCATTTGTGCAGGAGATGCTTTTGTGGCTGAGATACCTTCAACGGTTACAGATGTGGTGTGGATAGATGGAAGTACCGATGTTCCACGAACCATTACGCAAGAAGGCACCTATCGCTTTCGCGGTTACAGTGGATGCGATTCTATATACTACGAATTTGATGTAATTGTAGCTCCATGTGATCCTATTGACCTATGGATTCCAAATGCCTTTACCCCAAACAACGACGGCCTCAATGACGTCCTTTACCTTGCTAATCTAGGAGGAGTAGACTTCACTTTAACGGTCCATTCTCGCTGGGGTCAAGTCGTTTTTGAAACCTCTAATCCAAGTGAAGGATGGGATGGAACCTACGAAGGGGAGCCTCTCCAAGAAGGGGTGTACGCCTATCAGATTGTGTATCAAGACTTGAATGGTGAACTTAAATCAAAGTCCGGGACGATTCAGATTTTGAGGTAGAACTTCTTATCTCAATTGAGGAGTTCAAAGGAGTGATACTCTAATCCTTTGAGACCGTTTTATCTTCCGACTTCCCCTTATTCTTCCACTCAAAGAACAATGCACCACCTAGACCCAAAATCATCACTATGGAGAAGACCAGGTTAATTTGCTCTCCAGCATAGTAGGTTTCCGGTTCAAAGCGCATAACAACCTCGTGCTCGCCTGCTGGAAGTACAGCCGAACGGAGTAGGTAGTTTACTCGGTGCAGTTCAACCTCGTTTCCATCCACGTAGAGCTTCCATGGTTGTCCTGGTGCATCATACCATATTTCAGAGAAAACGGCCAGTGCTGGTCCGCCTTGCACATTAGCGGCGTATTTCAACTCTTTCGGATTATAAGATGTGAGCGCAATGGAATGGTTAAGCGTGGAATCCGTACTTACGGCATTTTCAATTTCACCACGCATGGATTCGTTCACCACCACCTGTTGAGTGGCATTAAAATCGGTGAGTAAGGCCATTTCTTCTACCGGACTATCAGCCCACAGAACCTCTTTCGGGAACCATGCATTGCCGGCCGCCTGTGGGTTCGCGTCAGCCAAAAGCTCTCCATTGTTGGATTGATAAATTATCCACTTGGTGTTGAGCATATTGAATGCATTGATGTTGTTCTGAGATAGTTGTTGATCAATCAAATCCTGATATCTGGCTAACTTGGCACCGTGGTAACCGCCAATGGACTTATGGAAGTAGCTCGTTTTTGAGTCACTCGTGAGAGGCGCTGTGGTGTTCCAAACTCTAAAATGAGGGTCGGTATCTTTTAAAATAAACTGATCGGCAGCACTTGGTCTGAACTCATTTTGATATTCTCGCTGCTCAACGAATGAATCAGCATTCAAGAGATCTTTGTCAAACGACCATAGGTCAACGAGTACCAGGGCTATAATTGCAGCCGATAATACAGGTGCCTTCAAGCGACCGTTATTATAAAGGAACAAGACTCCAAATGTTGCAGCAACAAACAACAAGGAAGTGAGTGCAGATTGGCGCATAAGCGATTCACGAGCATCTTCGACATCTGCAAGGCTCAATGGAAGGCGGTATCGCGCAATTTGAGCTTCAAGACCTTGTGGATCTGGGACTACGTCGAACAGAGAAGGACCAATGAGGAAAATCACGGCGGCAATTCCTCCTGTGATATAAAAAGCCAAAAGCAATTTCTTCTTTGCATCAGCCTTATTCTCCTTGGCCAATTCAATCCAGCGTTGGAGTCCAATAAAACTCATGAAAGGAATGAGGACACAAACAATCACCACAGCCATGCTCGGCACGCGGAACTTGTTGTAAAAAGGAAGCGTTTCGAACAAGAATCGATTCAAAGACTCAAAGTGTTTACCCCAAGCCAGGAACAAGGCGATGATGAGACTAGCTAGTACCCATTGACGCGTTTTTCCTGACACTACTACCATACCCAAGAAAAAGAGGAACACAATGACTGCACCTAGATAATAGGCTCCGTTAGTCATGCTTTCTCCCCAATAGAAGATAACACCCAACAGTTGATTGTACTGGCTTTCTTGTGCAGCAGGAAGTTTTCTTCCACCCGTCAGGTCGTTATACACATCCGTTCCAGTGTAGTCCTCTTTGAGTCCACCTCCTGCAAACATCGGGATGAATAGATTGAAGGTCTCCGCCTTAGTCATGCTCCATCCCATGGCATAGTCGAACGACAATCCTTCTGCTGTGCTCGTCTGATTTTGAGCTTCGGGTGAATTCTCAACCAACGCTGAATGTCCACCTCGCATGGTTTCCTTGGTGTACGACATGGTACTCCAAATATTCCCAATATTAGGTCCAACACCTACCACTGCTGCGGCTAGCAGAATGAGTCCTCGTTTTACAAAAAGAGTAATGGCTTTCTCCTTGAAAGCGGCAATACCGTAAACGATCAGGATAGGTAGAATAATAAAGCCCGTGTAGTATGTAATTTGAAAGTGATTGGAGTTAATACTCAAACCAACCATTAAGGCTGTTAAAGCAAATCCCAAAAGATGTTTACCTCGCAGTGTGAGAAGCACGCCCATCAGTATGGGTGCGATATAGACCGCTGTTCTCACCTTAGCGTTGTGGCCGGCTTCCATCGAAATAATAAAGAAGGCTGAAAAGCCGAGCGCAATGGCTCCAGCAACAGCTATCCAGGGATCAACTTTATGTGTACGCAGGAGGAAGAACATGCCAATCATCATTGAAGCAATGATGTAAATGGAACTGTTCTTCACCAATAAGGTGCGAATGGTCGTTTGAACGTAGGTGAGAAAGTTATTCGGGTATTTGATGGAAAGCTGAAAGGCCGGCATTCCGCTGAACATGCTATTCGTCCAGAGCGGCTCTTCACCCATTGACTCGCGGTAATCCACAATTTCTTTCGATTTGGATTTCCCTAGTAAGATATCATCTTGAATCAGTGTTTTTCCTTGTAGAGCAGGGTAGAAATAAACCAGATTCGCAAGAATGAGTGCGAGTACGGGCAGAAGCCATTTCAAATACGATGAGCGCATGTTTGAAGTATTCTAAGTTTAACACAATAGTACTAAATCTATCGGGGTCATACCTCGTAATTATGCTACATCATCTGTGAACATTAGTTAATTTTGGCCGATGAACAATTTGAATCGGTTTCCCGACTTTATTATTGGAGGAGCGCCAAAGAGTGGAACGAGCTCATTGTATTTTTGGTTAGCCGCTCATCCAGAGGTTACTGGCTCTAAGGTGAAGGAAACTTTCTTCTTTGGAGGCAAGGTGAATCGATTCAACAGCCATGCGAATTACTTGGAGCATTCCCTCGATCGTTATGCGGAGTACTTTTCTCATTGCCCAGCGGATCAGTTAGCCTTTGAAGCTACTGCAGCGTATCTCTATTCGGAGAATGCCGTGAAGGGATTTCAAGAGCTTCCCGAAGTGCCCAAGGTGATTTTCTCCTTACGCCACCCTGCGCAGCAGATGTATAGCCATTACAAAATGGAGCGCTACAGAATTCACAATGTGGATGAAGAACTAGCCGCTTACGTCAATAGAGAAAATGTTGAACACATGTGGCGGTATAGCCGTAGTATTCCCATGTGGCTTCAGAATTATCCACGGGATAAGGTCAAGTTCATCCTCTTTGAAGATTTGATGACAAACAAGGTGGCGCGCATGAAGGAAATCGCCGAGTTTCTGGAAATTGATCCGACGTTCTACACTACGCACAACTTTGAACATCGAAATGAATCTGTGGCGACAAAAAGCAAATGGCTTCATCGCTTCGGACTTAAAGTTCAACCCCTCATTCCGCATGCTTTGCAACGGATGCTCTTACCAATGTATATGAAAGTAAATGCAGGTAGCATTCCAGGTAAGAGTGATGCGGACCGTGAAGTTCTTCAGAATATGTATTCCTCCTTCGATGAGGAAATCAACAAGGTCAAGGCCTTGCTCCCGCATTTGCCAATCGACAAATATTGGAATGCACCTTCCAAATCTCAAAAAGCGAAGGGGTGACCAAGGCCATTCAAAAAGTTCAAAAAGGTCCGAGTTATTGGGACAAAGCCAAGCGCGTTGCCAAATTGCAATGGGCTAGAGTTGCACCTTCTCATGCACCGAGCGTTTTTATAGTTGGGGCTCAAAAAGGGGGAACAAGTTCGCTTCACGCCTATTTGATTCAACATCCGCAATTATCTGGAGGCATAGATAAAGAGGTGCATTTCTTCGATAGAGATGATCACTATGCCCGAGGAGTTTCGTGGTATGAATCCCGCTTTATTAGTCCGCCGTTCCGCAAAGCACAACACTACATTGATGCTACGCCCGATTACATGTATCGCGATCGTGCCGCCCAACGCATGGCAAAACTGTATCCTTCGGCCAAAATCGTTTTGATTCTTCGCGAACCCGTTTCCAGAGCCTACTCATCTTGGAACATGTATCGAGATTTTCAGATTACCCGGAAGCATCTTCCTTTGTTGGTGCAATCCGGATACCTTTCTGATAGAGAAAACAACCTCAGGAAGGTGCTCTATGAAGTCGATTCATTTCCAAGTTTTGAGGAGGCCGTTGCACTTGAATTGGATTACATAGACATGGATTCGAAGCATCAAGAACCGAGTTTTGTGCGTCGTGGGTTTTACATGGACCAAATAGAGGAGATGCTCAAGTTCTTCAAGAAGGAGGACTTACTCATTTTAGGGCAAAACGAACTCAAAACTCAGCCCGTAGATACCTTGAACAAGGTTTTAAAACACATTGGAATGTCTGATTCGGATTGGAATTTCCTGGAGCCCGCCGTAAAGAACGCTCGAGCATATGATGCGCCAATTAATCCGGAGACTGCTCAACGTTTAGCCGAATTATACAAGCCGCACAACGACAGGCTATTCGCCTTTGTCGGTAAGCCACTTTGGTAAGATACGCTCAATTTCGGTATATACTTCTGGAATCAATTTCCATTTCACCCATACAAACCACAGGCAAGTCATCCAGAATAGGAAGAGTATGCCCGTGTACATCCAAGCATGAGGTAGAAGCCATCTTGCAATAAAGATTCCGGAGAAAGCCAAAAGCCCAACGAACATGGCATGGGTGAATGGATGAATGGATGCCTTTTTCCATACAATCAACACTTTGATGAGATTGTTGAAGAAATTAGTTAGTGCAAGTCCAATTGCCGCCCCAACTAAGCCATATTCACCTATAAGTAAGTAGTTAACCACCACGCTAAACACGAGTACCAATACATTTGACCACAAGTTCATCTTGTAGAACTTCGATAGATTGATGAGGTGTCCGTTTACACCCGTGCTCAAGTTCAAGAGCACCCCCGCTGCAGTGATCCACACTACGGTAGGCAGAGTTTCAAAACCTTCAGGAAGAAAGGCTACAACGTGATCAATTCCAATCCAGATTATCGAGAAAACGCTTAATCCCAAAATGAGACCAGTAGTTGCGGCTTTCTTGTATAGAAGGGCCAGTTTTTCAATATCGTTTTGCTTCCAAGCTTTGGCTACTTCGGATATCGACCCTCGTGCAATAGCCCTTCCCGGAATGAGTATTACCGTATTGAAATACTTGGCAATGGCCAGCACGGGTACCAAGGCTAAAGGCAAAAGCATGCCCGCAATGAGTACGTCTACCGAGTTGTTGACCACGGTAGTAGTTCTATTTAAAACCGACACTCCAGAGAATTCAAAAAACTCTTTTTGTTGGGGAAGCCTCTTGATCTTAATGCTTACCGGATAGCTGCGAAGTCCGAGAACGAGTGTGCTGATAGAAGTGAGCGCATAAGAGGCAGCCACCCAATGTATGAACTGTTCAATGCTCATATCGGTGAACAGTTTGAGCAAGAGCAGCACAGTAACCATGAGACGTTGAACCACGGTGTTCCAAACGATTCCAACATGAGCCTTTGCTTCCGAAACGAGGAGTCCATTACCCCATTCCCACAAGAACATGGCCAAGGCAATAACAGCAAAGGTGAAGTACTCTTGTTGAACCAGCAGGGGTTCACTTGCGCGAGAAATCAATAAATCAGACTGAGTAAAAAGAAGCAGCAGAAAAAGGAAAAGTCCACCTAGAAGGATGGTATTTCCCAGGGCTGAATATCCCGATTTTTCGGTTCTGGAAGATCCAGGGATAAACCGTTGATAGGCAATGGGAACGCCTAGTGTGAGAATTGCGCCTAGGGTGGTGGCCCAGGTAACGAAAAATTCAAGCAGTCCCCAATACTCCTGTTGATTCAGAAATGCAATGGGAAATAGCACGAGCTTATTAAGAAAACCAATCCCAACGCCCACGTATGAACTGGACGCTCCAAGGATGCTTTGTTTCTTAATGGTTGCCATAGATAATGGAATAGCTCCTAGCTCATGGCTTCTTTTAACAATTCACTGATGTACACTTGGTCTTCTTCCGTGAGGTCGAAGTAAAGCGGTAGGCAAAGTATGGAAGACGACACACGCTGTGATACGGGGAGATCCTCTGAATGCACGTATTCAAGCTGATTTAATGACGGATAGAAATACCTGCGCGTAAAAATGTTGTGATTTTCCAGGGTGGCCTTGATCTTTAAGGCTTCCTCTTCACTACTGAAGATAACCGGATAGTAAGATCGGTTGGGTTCGCACTTTGCATGCACCACAGGCTTCTTTAATGGAAGCTCAGCTAAGAGCTCGTCGTAACGCTGGCATTGAATTAATCTTGAGCTTAAAATTGCCTGTACATCAGATAGAACGGTAAGTCCAACAGCCGCATGCATTTCGGAATTCTTTCCATTGATTCCTACCCCTGAGAACGCCTCTGGACCATTGTGACCAAAATTTCGCATTAAGCGTACTCGGTCGTTTAGTGCTGCCGATTTGGAAACAACAGCTCCGCCTTCAATAGAATGTACCAATTTGGTTGCATGAAGACTAAGTGTGCTGATATCGCCATAACTCAAAATACTCTTTCCGTTGTATTTGGTTCCAAAACAGTGTGCCGCGTCGTAGATCACTTTTAATCCGTGTGCGTCCGCAATATCTTGAATGGCGTCAATATCGCACGCGTTGCCGAAGCAGTGGGTGGCTAGAATAGCAGTGGTATTTTCGTTAATGGCCTGCTCAATCTTGTTAGGGTCGATATTCAACGAATCATCGATATCTACAAAAACAGGCTTGCAACCTTCCCATACAATGGAACTAGTGGTGGCTACATAAGAAAAAGGGGTGGTGATTATTTCACCTTCCAGTTCGAGGGCCTTGATACCAATTTGCAGGGCAATAGTACCATTTCCAACTACCCTCAAATGTTCAATGTCCAAGTATTCGCTGAGCTCTTGCTCATACCGCTGCAATAGTGGTCCATTGTTCGTAAACCATTCACGGTTCCACACCTCATCCAAAAAACCGTCCAATACCTTTCTATTGGGTACAAAGGGTTTTGTTACTAGGATTGTCTTTTCACTCATTCTAAATCAACGGTTAAAGGCTGCATCATGTTGACACCTATATAGGTTTGCCACTTCACTAGGCCGCGGCTCAAGTTAGCTATTCGCCTCGAATACGAACGCGAAAGGAACAGATTTATGACTTACTTCAAAACGTCTTGAATGAAGTCTGAAGAGGCTCTTGGATGTCCAAGGATGTAACTATCTTGCATGAAATTCACGGTACCACAGCTCGGATACTTCAATTTGCCTTCATTGCAATCATGGACTTTTACTACATACTAGGAAACCCTCGTTCTGGAACGTCGATGTTTCGGCTTATCCTAAACGCCCATCCGAGCGTTGTGGCTCCGCCAGAATGTGGCTTTTTGCAGTGGTTACATCCTCAGTTCAGAAAAACGGATTTTAGTTCATCGGACAACCGAAGGCAATTTGCCTTAGCCGTACTGGCGAGTAAGAAAATGGAAACTTGGGATCTTGATGAGTCATCGTTGATGCAAGCATTCGAATCGGTTGATACGCCTGATTTTCAATCCTTGAGTGAGGAGGTTTACAAAGAATACGGTCGACAGAAAGGTGTGAGAACCCCCTCGGCTTTGGTAGACAAGAACAATTACTACATCGACTACCTTCAGGAAATCAAGGATGCAATGCCAGCGGCCAAGTATATCCACTTGGTCAGAGATGTGCGCGATGTGATTTGTTCATATCTCGAGCTCAAATCAAAGGATTACGATAGCCCCTACGCTCCACAGTTATCTACCGATATCCGAGAAATTGCTCGTGATTGGCACGAAAAGAATGAATCTGTATTGTCCTTCTTGGGAGAGATGAGTTTCGTTCACTTGCGATATGAAGACGTGGTTCGGAATACTAAAGAGGCCATGGAGCCGCTTATGGAGTTCATGGGATTGACATATCATCCACAAATGAGTGAATACTATAAGCTCAACGATGAACCCAAGGCTACTTTAGGTTGGAAAACACGAACATTGGAACCGGTTGACCCGAGTCGGATCGGACGTTATAAAGAGATATTAACGGCTCAGCAGTTGGAGATTATAGAAGGCGAAGCAGGCAAGAGCTTAAACTATTTTGGATACCACTAAGTCTATGTTCGTTCACCTTATAAACGATGAAAAGTTTATCACTCCGTTCATGAAAAGGGCGGATGATATTCATCCGGACCATATCTACGTGGTGTTTGGAGATCCATCGCCTTTTAAGTTTTTAGAACCAAGTGAACGCGTAATTCACTCTTCGGAGTGGGAGTCATATTGCCTTGAGCACTCCTTAAGCATTGAACGAATTTACGTCCATCTTCTGACCTTTCAGAAAATCCAATGGGTGAAGTCATTTGGGCAAAACAAACCCTTGTACTGGCTATTTTATGGAAATGACCTTTACGAGTTGCTCCAGGTTATACATGGATTTCAATTGTACGAGAGAGAGGATAAACCAAGAGGATGGTTAAGCACTATCAACAAACCTACGCTTTTGGGCAGACTCAAGCGCTGGGCCCAGCTGAAGGCTTACAATCGCCACTTTACGCCTTTCGTCCAGCAACGAATTGATTACTTCTGTTTTTGGAATCCAGGTGATTTTCAGCTTCTCGAGAAGTATATCGGCACACGTGCTGAAATGCTGCGCTTTCAATACGGGGCTTTTAATCGATCGGATATTGATACAGTGCTCGAATTGAGAGGTAAGCACCCAAAGGGTAGTTCAACCAGTATTTTGCTCAATCACAGCGGCTCCTCGAGCGGAAATCACAATCACTTATTGCATTTGATTCACTCTAAATTGAGTAATACCAAGGAATTGGAGATTTTGGCGCCGTTGAGTTACGGAGACGCAAACCACATTTCAAAAGTGCTAGAAACGGGAGTAAATCTTTTTGGTGCTCAGTTTAATCCGCTTATGGATTTTCTGAAGCGAGATGAATATTTCCGCATGATAACGGAGCGAGATTTGGTCATTTTTGGACACCGCCGGCAAGAAGCAGGGAACAGTCTGTTCATTTCATTTATGGCTGGAGCGAAAGTATTCTTGCATCCTGAAAGTGTATTAATCCCATTTTTAAAGGAAAAAGGATACGCCTTTTACACGTGGAATGATATTGGATCGCAAGGTTGGCATGACCCTTTGACCGACCAAGAGAAAGAGACCAATCTTCAACGCTCTTCGATTCAATTCTCAGAGGATCGAATCAAAGAGAATTACACACGGATTTTATCATTGGAGATGCCCCAAAGCTGATTGCTTCGACCTTGACAATTTGCATGGAGCTACAAACCAAACTAGGGAGGAAAGCGTATTATATATGCAACGCTTATATACTTGAACCTTAAAAGCTGTTGATGTCTTTTAACTTTTTGAAGTATTCGTATACAGCCCTGATGCTTATCATGTTCACTTTCGGGTCTTTGGCCCAAAGTGGAAGTGGTACTACTCTTGATTTTGCTTCGGCCAATACAGCGAATGTAGCGACCACTGGGAATTCATTATCGTCACTCAGTTTTCCGTGTACCTTCATGTTTTGGTTAAAGGTGGATAATGGACCTACCGTTCAGCCCATTATATCAACAGCTACATCCACCACGGGGTATCAAGGAATCAACATAAAGTACTTAACCACAAACGGCACCATTCAGGTGACAATGGGTAATAATACCACCTTCAATCTGGGATCCGTTAAGGCACTCATTGGAACAGTAGGGACCGTCACCAATCAGTGGTTTCACGTAGCCATTACCTTTTCGAGTTCGGGTCAAGGTACCCTATTCATCAACGGTTCTGCTCGCACTTCAACCAATATTGGTCCTGCCTCGCTTACACCACTTTTTCCTGCTTCGGGAACCACTAGATTGGGCTACGGATATGATCAGAGTGCCGAGCACTACGAGGGAAATATAGATGAAATGTCGGTTTGGAATCGCGTTTTGCCGCTCACCCAAATTAGAGATTACATGTGCGAAAAGCTGAGCGGTAATGAACCTGGCTTGCAGGCCTATTGGAGGTTTGATGGGACGGGGAATACAATAAACGACTTGAGTAATAACGGGGTCAATTTGAGTTTGGCTGGCACTTCAGGAGTGAGCAGGACTATCTCTGGTGTACCTTTGGGCGACTTCAGTAATTACACATACAACTTAGGTAACGTTAGCATTTCTTCACCTCAAGGAGTTACGGTTACAGGTATTAATGGCACGGGTGGGTCAGATGGGGTGCATCTTTATTATATCGGTCAACATCCAGATCAAGATCTGGGAGTTGGTTCATTGTGCGACACCATAGGTCATTTCGGTCGATTCATTGCCACGAACCCCACTCAACCGAATATTCCTGGCCTGATTACGATTACCCCGGCCATGTCGTTGATCTATGTTCGGCCTAGCTCAAATGAAGGAACTTGGAACACCACTCCGGTTACACAAAACTTATTCTTTTCAAATATCCGTCAGGAGTTCTTATTCGACCCGGCGCAGTTTCCGGTGATAGATATGGATCGAATTCCTGCCTGTGATTCCTCAACGATTACAGCTCCCAATATTTTAGGAGCCTCTTACAGTTGGTCCACCGGTGCTTCTACACGGACGATTACCACGCCAGCTCCTGGCGAACATTGGGTTACCATCTCTACGAATTGTGCATCGGTAACCGATACTTTTGAAGTTTATCGCGATACCATTTTTGCACCCCTGGCATTGGCCGATTCGGCTTTCTATTGCCCGAATGACTCCGTTAATGTGATAGCCTACAACATCACAGCGGTTCCCGCCATCGATAGTGTGATGTGGAGTGATGGCCTAACTGGTCGATCTCGTCCTGCCTATCAAACAGGCTGGCTCAAAGCATATGTGGCACTCACGGGCTCATGCTGGACGGTTGATTCTATCTATGTAGCCGAAACTTCTCAGTCGTTCAGCTTGGGGGCCGACACAGTCATTTGCGGAGGAGAGCAACTCCCCCTTACCGTACCTGCAGGAGCAACGAACATTGTTTGGAATGACGGCAGTTCGGGGAGTACTCTGTTTGTTGATCAACTCGGGACTTATTTCGTTTCATTCGAAGTAAATGGATGTAATTTGGGAGATACCATCCAGGTTGGGGTATTGAATTTTAATATCTCGGCGCCAGAGGTCGTGTCGATTTGTACCGGCGAAACGGCCAATTTAAGCTTTAGCGCCAACGTGATTCCGGATAGTGTATACTGGAGCACAGGTGAAACAACCATCAGCATAAGCACTACCACCGTAGGTAAATATTGGGTGGAGGCCTTCCGAGGAAACTGTTATGATTCCGACACCCTTGAGGTAGAAGTGCTGGATGGGGTTAATAGCACCGTTCCGCAATTGCGGACGCTCTGCACAGGCGAGAGCATGGAGTTGCGACTGGAAGGTGTTGTTCCCGATAGTTACATTGAAAATATCGTTTGGAGTGATGGTTCAGTTGGAGATAGTTTGATAATTGCGGCTGGAGGAACATATGTGGCCGACGGAATCTCCCCATGTGGTCCGTATTCCGTGCAGTTTTTGGTGGATGAAGTTCGCTGTGAGATTTGGATATTCATTCCTACCGCTTTTTCGCCCAATGGAGACGGCGTCAACGATGCCTTCACTATGTCTCTTAATGGACTGGAAACATTCCGTTTTGAGGTCTTTGATCGCTGGGGTAATCGTGTGTTCCTCAATACGGATCCCGATATTTCATGGGACGGTAATGTAAATGGCAATCCGGTTCAGGAGGGCATTTATGCTTATCGACTGGTTGGACAGTCGTTTAGTGGAGAAGCGATAGAGCGTTCAGGATCGGTGCAAATACTTCGTTGATTTAAATAGGGAAGCGGCACATAAAAAAACGCCTTCGAAAATTTACGAAGGCGCTTTATTGTCAGAGTTCTATTTTGTGTGTTACAGCGAGGATCGTGTCCAAATGGTGCTTCTGCCGATTAATGAAAATCCGATGTATCCTTTCATGAACAGTCGGCCATCGTCTTGGATATATCCGTACAATGAATAAGTTTTACCAGAGCGAGGATCATAAATTTCCCCATCGTCGTACTCTTCATCATCGCCATCCCATCTCAAATCGTTGAGAATGTTTATTCCGATTACCGTGCGGTTTCTGAGGCTCGCAACAGGGTTTTTATCGTCTCGATTGGGTCTGGTTCCATCGTCTTCCACATCATCTTTGAGCCAAACAATTTTACCGTAGTACTTGCCGTCTTGCTTGTACACTTCAATCTTGGCGTCTCCTCTCTCGTTAAGCCATATACCTAGAATTGCATCTGGGTTTTGAGCATAAGCACCAAGCGTGAAAGCCATTCCAACAAGGAGTAATAACAGTTTTCTCATGATTTGTAATTTTAAGGGTATAACCGTGAAGATAATTATTGGTTCGCGTAAATAGATAACAGATTCAATTAAAATCTGACTCGTTCTATATTTCAGATTACCAATATAGTGCCAATTATCTGTGCTTGGAAGACAGCCATCTCACTCCAAATTCAACCCACTCTTTTTCATCTTCGCATTTACGATGCTCGCGTTCAACTCAAAGCCTACCACAATGCTCAGGGAGTTGATGTAAATCCAAAGCATAATCACCGGCAAGGCGCCAATGGAGCCATAAAGGGTATTGTAGTTCGCAAAATTATCGACATAGAATCCGAAGAGGTAGGAGGAAACCACAATCAGCAACGTCGCTAGAATAGATCCTGGCGACAAAAAAGACCATTCCTTTTTCTTGGTGGCGCCGTAAGAGAATATCACGGAAATTGCCGTGAGCACAACGATGAGCAGGATCAAATAACGCGCCACTTGAATTAAAATAGAACTCGATTCAGGCAGGTATTCCTTGCCAATTAACCACTCGGTGATATCAGAGCTCAATAAGATGGCAGCTACGGCGATGATCAAAAGTAAACCTAGGAAAATGGTGATGAATAAAGCAGCTATATACTGTTGCCAAAAGGCTCGTGATTCTATTTGATGGAAGGTAATGCTCACGTTAGAAATGAGGGACAAGGTTCCATTCGTAGCAAAGAAAATGGTGGCTATGAAAGTGAATGAGAGTAGGTCACCCCGACGATTATTCAAAATATCGTGAATCGTACCCGCAATTAAATCATAGGTTGTAGGTGGTAGTACTTCTTCCAGAATGATGAAGATTTCTTCTTGGAAACCTTCAATGGGCAAGTAGGGAATCAGGTTAAAGAAGAAGATGATGGCGGGGAACGTTGCTAAGAAGAAACTCCATGAAATGGATCCTGCGCGGGTGGTGATGGCCCCTTCGAAGAGACCGCGGAAATAGAAGGAAGCAACATCGTACAAGTTCAATACGCTAAAGCCTGGCACGCGTACCTTCCGAGCTTGATCAGCAAGCCATGTGGCTGCTGGAGTAAGTCGTTCTTTTAGAGTATCGGTCCAGCTCATAATGCCTTAAAGCTCATATCTAATCCATACACGCTGTGGGTAAGCGCACCTACCGAAATGAAATCTACTCCGCATTCAGCATACGAGCGAATGGTGTGTTCGTTAATTCCACCTGAACTCTCCACTTCAACTCTTTTGTCAATTAGGGCTACAGCCGTTCTGGTTTCATCGGGAGTGAAGTTGTCGAGCATGATGCGATCCACCCCGGGGGCTAAAAGTGCCTGCTGTACTTCATCCATGTCGCGGGTTTCAACTTCAATGGGAATATCGATGTTGTTCTCCTTCAAATAAGCAGTTGCGCGATCCACGGCTTGCGGAATTCCTCCGGCAAAATCGATATGGTTGTCCTTCAGCATAATCATGTCGAACAAGCCAATTCGGTGGTTGTGACCTCCTCCCACAGATACGGCCCACTTTTCCAGGTAGCGAAGTCCTGGGGTGGTTTTACGCGTATCCAATACTTTAGCTCCGGTACCTTCAATCAGATCCACAAAATGACGGGTTTTCGTAGCAATGGCGCTCAAGCGTTGCATGAAATTCAAAAGCAATCGTTCGGCTTTGAGCAAATCGATGGTTTTGCCCGAAGCATAAAATGCGATATCACCCTTCTGAACGGAAGCGCCGTCAGCAATCCGCTTTTCCACTTGAATGGAAGGATTGACGTGATGAAGAGTCAACTCAGCAAGTTCCACTCCCGCAAGCACGCCATCTTCCTTAATGAGCAATTGAGCTTTTCCTTCGTGATCACTTGGTATGCAACTCAGAGCGCTGTGATCGCCGTTTCCCACATCTTCTTGGAGGGCTTGTTCAATAAGGCGGCTCAAGTTTGGGATGTCGCTTAGCTTCATTTATTCGAGGTGTTTTTCGCTATCATTGCAAAGTACTGAACTTTCAATTTAAAGGGGAAACTTCATGGAGATTGTATTGCGAGTAATGGGTAAAACTTCGGATTCCTATCTCAAGGAAGGCATGGATATTTATCTGAAGCGGTTAAAGCGGTACGTCAAGTTTTCCATAGAGGAAGTTCCCGACTTGAAAGGGATGAAGAATCGCAACCCTCAGGAGCAGAACGAATTAGAAGGCGAGGCTTTGCTCAAGGTCATCGTTCCATCCGACCTAGTCATTCTCCTTGATGAGAAAGGTGATTCATACAGTAGCCGACAGTTCTCAAACCAAATGCAGAAATGGATGAATGGGGGTCCGAGTCGTATCGTATTTATGGTAGGAGGACCTTTTGGATTTCCCCCGGCTGTTTATGCAAGAGCCAATGGTAAGGTGAGTCTCTCTAAAATGACCTTTAGTCATCAGATGATTCGAGTGTTTTTTGTTGAGCAGATTTACCGCGCATTCAGCATTTTGAAAAATGAGCCCTACCACCACGATTGAGCAGGAGGAATTAGGGAAATAGATTCTCCTTTCAGCGCTGCTCAAAATTGACCTGTTCCGTTATCTTTGGGCGCATGACCTATGAGGCAATTTTAAAAGAGCTCAACGAAAAGAAGTATCGCCCCATCTATTTTTTAATGGGTGAGGAGCCTTACTTCATTGATAAGATTACTTCGCGTATTGAGAATGAAGTACTCGAAGAGGCCGAAAAGGGGTTTAATCAAAGTATTCACTATGGGAAGGAAGTGAGTGTTCAGGACATCATTTCTGAAGCCAAACGCTTTCCAATGATGTCGGAGCGTCAGGTGGTCATCGTTAAGGAAGCCCAGCACTTGCGCAATATTGAGGAACTCGTTTCCTATGCTGAGCAGCCACAACCATCCACCGTTTTGGTGCTCGCATACAAATACAAGAAACTCGATAAGCGGAAGGCTCTGGCTAAATCACTGGTCAAGAATCATGTCCTTTATGAGAGTAAGAAGCTCTACGATAATCAAGTAGCCGAGTGGGTGGGCAAGATGATTCGAGAAGCCGATTATAAGGTATCTCCAAAGGCAGTGGCCCTTTTAACCGAGTTTGTGGGTGCTGATTTGGGTCGGATGAACCAAGAAGTTGAAAAGCTGATGCTCGTCGTGCCAAAAGGGGCTGAAATTTCTGCCGAGGTAATCGAGCGCAACATCGGAATCAGTAAGGATTTCAACAACTTTGAACTTCAAAAGGCGCTGGGTGAAGGTGACGTAACTAAGGCCAATAAGATTGTCCACTACTTCGCTCAAAATCCCAAAGACAACCCCTTGGTAGTCACCATCAGTTTGATCTTTTCCTACTTCTCAAAAGTGATGCTGATTCACACCAACGCGGGAAAGACTCAAAGTGAATTAGCCTCAGCACTTAGAGTGAACCCTTATTTTTTAAAAGATTACATGTCGGCCTCAAGGCGATATCCCCTAAAAAAGTGCATTCGTATTATTGGCTACATTCGCGAGGCTGATGGACGCTCAAAAGGATTGGGTGGAGGAGACATTTCACACGGAGATATATTGCGCGAATTGCTCTTTAAAATACTCCATTAACCAAACCTATCGCATAAAAAGGGCGTTAGGCTCATATGGTTTTCTATTTTTGACGCCATTTGCTAGAACACTTGAAGGAATGCATACCTATTTGAGAGGAGTTTTAATACTCGCCCTATCCCTTGCCACTCAAGCTCAAATCTTCGGCCAGGCCGCTACTGGCGTGGTTCGTGGATACGTCTATGAGAGGAGTAACGAGACACCCATTCCGTTTTCGGGCGTTCGTTTATCCAAAGGAGAAGAAGAGGTGGCTGCGGTGGTAGCCAACGTAGATGGATTCTTTCAAATGAACGAACTACCTGGCGGAGACTACACGCTTACGGCCTTTTACATTGGTTATGGTGAGGTGAGCAAAACCATCACATTACGTGAAGGGGGTATTGTGTTTGAAAAGTTCTATCTCGAACAGACCGCAGAGATTTTGGATGACGTAGAGGTGCGTGCTGATCGGCAGGTGAGACAAACCAAGGTCTTAACAGCCGTTACAAATCTTTCCGTTCGAAATATTCAACAGTTCTCAATTGGAGGTGAGCCTGATTTGGTTCGAGCCTTGCAAGTTCTTCCCGGAGTTGTAACCACTGGTGATCAAGGTGGGCAGCTATACATTCGTGGTGGTGCACCTATTCAAAACCTCACATTGCTCGACGGAATGATCATCTACAATCCGTTCCACAGTATAGGTTTCTTCTCCGTTTTCGATACGGATATTTTGCAATCGGCGGAAGTTTATTCAGCAGGTTTCAACGCGCAATATGCGAGCAGGAACAGCTCGGTGCTCGACGTGAGAACTCGAGGTGGAAACCGTCAAAGAGTTACGGGTAAAGTGAGTGGAAGTACCTACATGGGGAAGGCTTTGCTTGAAGTGCCAATCGGAAAGAAGGATGACAATGGGTTTGCCCCTGTTAGTGCCCTCGTTTCATATAAGCGATCGTTTTTAGCAGAGAGTTCGCCAATTTTCTACCCCTATGTGGAAACCGAATACGACGGACTCCCATTTGAATTTGAAGATACCTATGGTAAGATTACGTATCAGTCTCAGGGTGGTTCAGAAATCAACTTATTTGGCTTCAATTTCACCGACCAAGTTCGTTTTGCAGGAAACCGCAGTATTGCTTGGGATAGCTACGGCTATGGGGCCAACTTCACAGCGATTCCGCCAGCGAGTAAGGTGTTGATTAGCGGTAGTTTTGCCTTTAGCGATTACAGCATTGAATCGACTGAGCTCATTGATCAGCCCCGAAATAGTTCAATCAATGGATTTAATGGTGGATTGACCTTCACCTATTTCTTGCGTGACCATGACGAGTTAAAGTGGGGTTTGGAGGCCATTGGCTACGCGACGGACTTCACCTTTGTGAATTCAGCCAATCGAGTGTTGAGTCAGCAACAAAGCACCTCGGAAGTAGGTGGGTATGCTCAATACAAAATGGAATTTGGACGTTGGTTGATTGAGCCTGGTATGCGTGTACATTATTACAGTGCTTTGGCTGAAGCTCGATTTGAGCCACGCTTAGGAATGAAGTACAACGCCACCGAATGGTTGCGCTTCAAGGCAGCCGGAGGTATGTACTCTCAAAACTTACTGGCAGCAACAAGCGATAGAGATGTGGTGAACCTTTTCTACGGTTTTCTATCTGCTCCAAATGAGCAGCCAGCAACTTATACAGGCGAGCCCTTGGATAGTCGACTGCAAACAGCTAATCACGCCGTTGGTGGAGTTGAGATAGATTTGGGCAAGTACTGGACCGTCGATCTAGAAGCTTATGTTAAAGACTTCAGAAATATCACAACCGTAAACCGAAACAAGATTTATCCAGATACACGCTCTTATTTGAACGAACCCGAATACCTCAGAAAAAGCTATTTGGCTGAGCGTGGTATAGCTTATGGATTCGACGCCTTGATTAAGTTTAATTACCAAAGTTTCAGCTTTTGGGGAACGTACAGCTACGCGAAGGTTACGCGTGACGATGGCCAGCAAGTGTATGCACCACACTTTGACCGCCGACATAATACCAACCTCGTAGGTACCTACAAGTTTGGTAAGGAGGATTCATGGGAAGTGAATGTGCGTTGGAACCTTGGAACTGGATTTCCATTTACGCCAATTGCCGGTTACTATCAGCAATTACCTTGGACGAACGACGATAACGAGCCAATTCTCGATTATCCTTATCAATCAGAGAATGGTGAACTCGGAACCTTGTACGGCGACTTGAATAGTAGTCGATTGCCTACCTACCACCGTATGGATGTAACGATTAAAAAGACCTGGCAAACGGGCAAGTATTCGAGAGCTGAGGTGGCCTTTGCAGCCACGAACGTCTACAATCGAAATAACATCTTCTATTTCGATACCGATGAGCGAAGAAGGGTAGACCAACTACCTATCATGCCGACCGTTATAGCGAGCTATAGCTTTTAATTTCAGAAAGGCGACCACGAGGTTTCTCGTCCGCTCTCATTTCCCTATTTTTGCCGAGATTTTTACAATCCAGTGAACATGGGAAAGTCGAGCACCAAGTACATCTTTGTAACGGGAGGCGTTACATCATCTTTAGGTAAGGGAATTATCGCTTCTTCTTTGGCGACCTTGCTTCAAAGCAGAGGTTACTCCGTAACCATTCAGAAACTCGACCCCTACATCAATATCGATCCGGGAACTTTGAATCCGTACGAGCACGGTGAGTGTTACGTGACGGACGATGGTGCAGAAACGGATTTGGATCTGGGTCACTATGAACGTTTCCTAAACCGACCTACTTCTCAAGCGAATAACGTTACTACCGGTCGTATTTATCAATCGGTAATTGAGAAGGAGCGCCGCGGCGACTATTTGGGTAAAACGGTTCAAGTTATCCCGCATATCACAGACGAAATCAAGAATCGAATCAAGAAGCTTGGCAACACAGGCGAGTTCGAGATAGTGATTACAGAGATAGGTGGTACGGTAGGTGACATCGAAGCTCTGCCTTATATTGAAACGGTTCGTCAACTTCGTTGGGAACTTGGAAACGACTGCGTAGTGGTGCACCTCACTTTGATTCCATTCCTTGGTGCCACAGGCGAATTAAAGACCAAGCCTACACAACACTCGGTAAAGATGCTCCAAGAAAGTGGAGTACAACCCGACGTGTTGGTTTGTAGAAGTGAGCACCACTTGGGAGATGATATCAAACGCAAATTGGCTTTGTTCTGCAACGTTACGAAGGATTCGGTTATAGAATCTAGAGACGCAGAGACCATTTACGAGGTTCCGGTGTTAATGCGCAAGGAGAAGTTGGATGATGTGGTTCTTCGCAAGTTAGATTTACCGCTCACAGGTGAACCTGATTTGTCGCGTTGGAAAGACTTCCTTTACCGATTGAAATACCCGAAAAATGAGGTGGAGATTGGCTTGATTGGGAAGTATGTGGAATTGAAGGACTCGTATAAATCCATCTATGAAGCGCTAATTCACGCCGGGGCCTACAATGAAACGAATGTGAATATCAAGTGGATTCACAGCGAAGATTTGGAGCCGGATAACGTTGATCGCATCATGCGCGACCTCGATGGAGTTTTGGTAGCGCCTGGTTTTGGTGAGCGTGGATTTGAAGGTAAGATCGAAGCGGTGAAGTACGCTCGTGAAAACGGGGTGCCGTATTTCGGTATCTGCTTTGGAATGCAAGCTAGTGTGATTGAATTTGCACGAAACGTTCTCAATAAGCCCGAAGCGAACTCTACAGAAGTAAATGCCGATACCCCTGATCCGGTAATCGACTTGATGGAGGAGCAAAAGAAGATTAGCGAGATGGGAGGCACCATGAGGTTAGGTGCTCAGAACTGTAATCTCGAAGAAGGAAGTAAAGCGCATGGTATTTACAGGAGAGGTTCAATTTCTGAACGTCACCGCCATCGCTATGAATTTAATAATGCCTATTTGGATGATTTGAGAAACGCCGGGTTAAAGCCAAGCGGAATCAACCCAGATACAGGCTTGGTGGAAATAGTTGAAATTGAATCACACCCTTGGTTTGTCGGCGTACAATTCCACCCTGAATACAAGAGCACTGTAGCCAATCCGCATCCACTTTTTGTGGGATTTGTTGAGGCCGCCGTGAAATCTTCTCTGAAAGAATAAGAATTAAAGATGGAGCAAAAATCCACGTTCGATAGAACGCAACTCATTGGCTTATTATTGATAGGTGTCGTGTTTGCGTATTTTAGTTTTAATAGCACCACTGATCCTGCTCAAGGCGATGACATAGCAGCGCCTACTGAGGAAGTTCAGAGCGAGCAATCTGAAAGTCCAGCCGCGATAGCAGTGGTGGATACCCCAACCACAACGAACGACACTTTGCGGGAGGAGGGCTTTGTAGAAGAGTTCTTCGAAATTGAGAATGAAGTGCTGCGCATGGTAGTTTCCAATATTGGAGCCCAGGTGGTAGAGGTGGAGTTGAAGGAGTATCAAACTTGGGACAGTTTGCCACTTTATTTGGCCAATCAGAATCAAACGATGAACTACCAATTGGGTAATTGGAATTCATCTGCGGCGAATTATGAAGTAGGGGAGCGAACAGCCACGAGCTTAGCTCTTACCACTCAAGGTCCTGATGGCCCAATTACCTTTAGATGGGCACTGAAAGGGGCGAGGGAGTATCAAACTGATTTTAAGATTTCGGGAAAGGTCAATTCACCTCAGGAGTTGACGCTTAACTGGGATCAAAAGACCATTAAGCACGAGAAATCCAGAAGACTGGAGAACGAGAAAACCCGCATCGCCTATTGGGAAATTGAAGATGGAGAGATGGAGAACCTGTCATCTACTGGCAGTGATGACGAAACCGTAAGCAACATTAGATGGCTCGCCCATCAAGAACAGTTCTTCTCCAGCATCTTAACGGCAGAAGGTAGATTTGATGGTGCCACCATGCGCTCACGTGCTTTTGAAGATGGCGATTACATTAAAGAATTCGAGTCGGAGATTTCCATTCAAGATGTGAACGGCGATTTTGCGGTGAACATGAACATGTACTACGGTCCGAATAAGTATGATATCCTCAAGCAGTACGACCTAGGGTACGGTAAGATTATCGACTTCGGATGGGGGATTTTCGGATGGATTTCTCGCGGAGTAGTTGTGAAGATTTTCAATTGGCTCGACAGCTATCATTTGAATTATGGATTGATTATCCTGTTGATGGCTTTGTTGATCAAAACTGTATTGGCTCCTTTTACCTTCCAGAGTTATAAATCAATGGCTAAGATGCGTGTGCTCAAGCCTGAGATTGATGAACTGAATGAGAAGCACAAGGACGACGACCCAATGAAGAAGCAACAGGCTACGATGGAACTTTATCGGAAAGCCGGGGTGAATCCATTAGGAGGATGTATTCCACAGCTCTTGCAGTTGCCAATCCTCTTCGCGATGTTCCGCTTCTTCCCGGCGTCTATCGAATTGCGTCAGGAGAGTTTTTGGTGGGCAACAGATTTGTCCACATATGATGTGATCGCCACCCTTCCATTTGAAATCCCATTCTATGGATCTCACGTGAGTTTGTTCACCATTTTGATGGCCATTTCTACGTTCATCTATTCGTACATGAACCAGCAAATGACAGGTAGTGCGAATTCGCAGATGCCACAATTGAAGTACATCATTTACTTCATGCCGTTCATGTTGTTGTTCTTCTTCAACCAGTATCCGGCGGCTCTTTCATACTACTATATGGTATCCAACTTGATCACCTTTGGTCAGCAGTATGCCATTCGCCGCTTTATTGACGAAGATGCCTTGCATGCGAAGCTTCAAGCGAATAAAGCCAAGCCTAAGAAGCAAAGTAAATTGTCTAAGCGCTTGAGTGCGGCCATGGAGCAACAACAAGAATTGAACGAATCAGGTAATCGCAGAATGCGCCGCATGAATAAGTAGAAGCGCGCAGTATCACCTAGAAATACAAAGCCCCGTGACATGAGTTTCGGGGCTTTTGTTTGGAGGTGTCAACAAGGCAAGATCACATCATTGCTGAAACTTGTGAAAAGCATTAAACTGTTTTCACAGAATTAGCTTGCTCATTCAGCAATGGGATGAGCATAATTAGATTTCTTGACAAATGGCATGAAACTGTTGAGAAGTATGTTCTTCTATTCATGAGAAGGACGGAGTGCTGTGGTGTTCTTTTCTGGCAAAAGAAAAGCCCCGCTGTTGGGCGGGGCTTATACTATAGTTCTAAATGCTTAACCAGATGTATTACATCTCTGAGTAATATCCGTTTACAAAAACATAGAGGTCAGGTGTTCCTGAAATACGTTGCCATACAATCGTGGCGACTTTGATTTCACCTTCTACGTGACGGATCATGTCAAAATCTGGTTTAGGAACCGCGATCTCAATAGGAGTGAATTCATTCCCGAATACATCACCTTGGAAGAAGTTCTGACCAATTGGGTTAATCACACTGAGCGGGAGACCGTAAACATTAGTGTCATTCACACCAGCATAAAGAGCCACGTCATGGTGCATATAAGCATCCCCTTGCTGATACAAGAAAGTCACAGAATCAACAGGTCCCGCATTTTGAGTCCAGATTGATGGTGTACCATTCGAGCCAGCTTGAACTTCTGCAAAGGCGCTAGCTTGAGTGATATCTACTCCTCCGTATTGCTTGGCAACGGCATTGTCGAGCATCACATAACTCTGCACATAGTAGTCACTTTGATCATTCGCGAAGAACTTCACCTTCGGATAAACCAACCATGCGGTGTCGTTGGAGCGAACAGCATGACCCACACCCATTACCGGTGGAACTTCTGAGTCGATGATGGCCCCAACAATTTCAAACGGATCTCCAGTTACTTGGATTCCGTTGATGAAGAGTTTATTGGGATTTGAGTTGTCGTCTCCTAAAGTGAGATACAAATCATTCATGAATGGCGTGTACAGGGTGTCGCCAGCGTGAAGAGAAAACGGAACAATGCGTCCAGGATAACGAGCTTTAAGCACTTCCATCGTAACTTGTGTAGGAAGGCAAGTGCCGCAATCTACCGCTGTAATTTCAGCAAGATTTACTTGTTGTGTTCCGCGCACCGTAACAGAATTGGAAGGGTAAGAACCTCCTGGTTCGTCTTTATCGTCCGGTGTTTCACACGCTACCATGCCGAGAGCAATAATAGGTGCTATGAGTGCGTGTTTCCAATGAAATTGTTTCATTCGATCCGTGTGTTTGTCGTTGAAGAATGCAAGATAGGCAATTTATGTGGATCACATAGAGCTATCTACCCTACGGTAAGTGCGTGTCGGTTACATCTCAGGAACATCGAGTATTAGAACGATGGGCAAGTGGTCTGAGTATCCGTTCGTGAAGAAATTTCCCATCCAACTGCGATATGGAGTTTCACCAATCAATCGAGTATTCTGTTTCATGAGAAAGGGTCGCTTGTATACGTAGATAGAATCGATTTGAAGGAGACGCTTGCTTTGACTCCCTCCTGTAACCCACTGATCCAAGTATGCCCAATTCCCTGCGTGGGCATGTGTCCCGCGGAAGGGTGGTAGATCTCGCATATGGCAACGGAGGAGGAGGTTTGAGTTTTCCAATGAGTCACAGAGAACACACAGGCTCTTGTCTGAGGGGCCGTCATTAAAATCGCCAGCCATTACAATTTGTGCGGTAGGATAATGTTGGGTAAGTTCTTCAAGATGCACTCGAGTGCGATTCGCGCAAAGTACACGCTTGGGTTCGCTGGTTTCAGCTCCTCCTCTCCGCGAAGGCCAATGATTCATTACTACATGCAGGGTATCGTCGTTTTGAAGGATTCCAGTAGCGGTTAGTATGAGACGAGTAGGATATCCATCTGGCAAGTTTATGTGAAGGGTATCGCTTTCAAAGAAGTGTATTTTCTCAGGATTGTAGAGCAAGGCCACATCTATTCCTCGTTTATCCGGACTGTCATAATGTATCAATCGATACTCAGTATTTCGAAGCCCGGGTCTTCGTGATAAATCATACAGTACTTCGGCATTCTCAATTTCACAAACTCCTATAATGTCAGGTGCGTAGTAGCCTGTTGAATTTCGAATCACCTTGGCTAATCGATTGAGTTTGCTCCAGTATTTCCAGCTGTTCCAATTTCTGGGAGAACTGGGTAGAAAGTCTTCATCGTTTTTCTGAGGATCGTCAATGGTGTCAAATGCGTTTTCCAAGTTGTACCAAACCAAACGCAGCTGATTTGGATACTCGTTATTTTCTTGTGCGAGTAAGGCAGATGTGCTCAGGCAAGTGATAATGATATATTTTAGCATGCAATGAAGTTGATCCTAAAACTTGTATTCACGGTTGCTTTCACCGCATCAATTTGTTGTCAATTATCTGCTCAGGTGGTTGATAGTACCTACTGGAGGGGTTGGTACGAAACGCCGATAGATGTAGTAGATATTAGTAAATGGGATGAAACCGCATGGTGGGCAGGAGCAGGAATCCTAACCACCGGATTGGTTGTTTACACGCAAGATGACCAGATACAGAGTTGGTCGCAATCGGTTAGGTCCTCAACCACTGATCAAATCAGTAGATATGTGGGAGAGCCGATGGGAAGCGGACTCTATAGTTTGGGAGGGTCTGCCCTGTTGCTTGGCGTGGGCTATCTAACCGATGATGTAAAGCTTCAACGCACCTCGATGCAAGCTTTTAAAGCCTTTGTTTTGACTGGTGGTGCAACCGTAGTTCTAAAACAGCTTACGCATCGCCCCAGACCATATGAACTCAATGATCCTACAGTATGGTATGGTCCATATGCACTCACGGGAGAGAACGATGCCTTTCCAAGCGGACACACGTCCACAGCTTGGGCCGTTGCAAGCGTATATGCACATGCCTATTCGGACAAACCTTGGGTGGGTATTACGGCCTATAGCTTAGCAGGTATAGCCGGCTGGTCGCGAATCAACGACAACAAACACTGGGCTTCAGATGTATTTTTTGGAGCTGCACTAGGCTGGTACATAGGTCGGACCATCGTCAAGAACGATAGCAAGCTCACTGTTATTCCAACGGGCTCGTCCGTCTATTTGACCTACTCGCTGGACTGATTTTAACGCTCCAGTGCTTCCCGCCAATCGCCTTTTTTCGCTACAAAAAAGCCGTGAGGGAACCTTCCAAGTCGAATGTTGACTATATACATTCCAGGTTCCCAGTCGGAAACATCTACATTGAACGTGGTCTCCTGACCTCTTGTGACCTCACCGATCGTGGTGCCAATGAGTGCGCGGCCACCGTCGTCATATACTTCCAGAATCACACTACTATTCACCACCGCATTCACCGTGATGTGCAGGGTAGTGTCAAATAATTTCGAGGCAAGTTGGACTTCCGACCGCCGGAGTTGGACGTATTCATCCAAAGCTTCTGTCAGGTCTAAATAGTAAACCTTTCCGCCGCCAAGCGGCGAAACCTCATCCGCAATGAGCAATGTGGTATCGTTCCAGGCTGTGATGGCTTCCTTTTGAGTGAAGCTCCCTAAGGATAAAGTGATGGGGTAGCCTTCAAAGAATCGGTCTCCGGGAAAATCTAGGAATCCATATACCTTATTTGAGCTCAACAAAAAGATATGTCGTCTGTCTGCACTCAGACAAGCATCTGTTACCCAACTCATTTCTCGAATAAGCCCGCCCAGTTGAGTTGTGTCTTGTGGGGAGAAGAAGACAGGGATCGTATCTGAAACTCCTATAGGAGCGGAAAACTGGATTGAGGCACCGTCAAAATGGGGTCTGCGATTCTTGCTGAAGGTGTAATACTTACCACCATACCAAATCAATGATTCCCAATCGAAGTCGCTCGGTTCTGTTAAACTGTCCAATGAATAAGGTGTGGAGAATTCCAGCAACTGTGGGTAGAGGGTGTCGTATTGATGATTGAGTTGAGCACGCGGGATTACATAGATTCTTCGTGCCGACCTGCGGTTCCGATTATCACCAATGTCTCCGATATGCAGATTTCCCGCAATATCGCGAGTGATTGATTCCCAATCGGTGTTGTCTGCAGCTACCGGATAGGTTCCCACCCATTTTTCTCCATGGAATTCGAAAAGCAAAGGTTCGTTTCCACTGTCGTTAATCATCCAGAGGTATTCTCCGTCCGACGTAATTCCGCTGACCTCTCTCAAGGAATCGGTAAGCGTCATGGTAACATCTGCTTGCCCAGAAAGCATCAGGCTAGTTAACCAAAGGCTAACGAATATGTAGTAACGAGCTGTCGCCATAACTTAAGAATCGATATTCGTTCTCCAGGGCATGTGCATACACCTTCTTCCAATTGTCCTTTAGTCCCGCGGCCACCAACAGAATTAATGTGCTGGCCGGTTGATGGAAGTTGGTAATTAAACGATGAATAACTCGATAGGTATATCCTGGTGCGATAATGATTTGAGTTTTCCCTCTCAATATGCGGACACCTCGGGAACTCATCTCATTCAGAAGCGCTGAAAGAGCTTCTTGCGTGCTGGGCAGATCTTCTTGCTCGTACGGTTCCCATTGTCCAACGTAAACTTGCCCGAAGTCGATTTTCCTTTCATTGAGAACTTGAACACCTAACCAGTATAAAGATTCCAGTGTACGGCACGAAGTGGTCCCTACTGCGGTGATGCTTGGGTTGGATGCTATTTTCTCAATCAACGCCGCTGAAACTTCTATGGCTTCAGAATGCATATCGTGCCCGTCCATGGTGTCGGAGCTCACAGGTTTGAACGTACCTGCGCCGACATGCAGCACTACGCTTTCAAGTTGAACTTGGTTTTGCTTGAGTGAATCGAATACGCGGTCGGTAAAGTGAAGTCCTGCGGTTGGTGCAGCCACGGATCCATCACGGGTGGCATAAACGGTTTGGTATCGATCAGCGTCATCAGGTTCTTCGCTTCTTCGCATATATGGAGGTAGAGGCATTTGCCCGAGTTCTTCCAATATCCCGGCGAAGTGTTGAGATGAGGTCCAACTGAACTCCACTTGAAAGGTTGAGCCATCACGACCTAACTTCCTGGCTTCCAGAATTGTTTCGCCACCATCGTTTTTCCACTCGAGTAGTTGTTCATCTTTCCAGCGTTTGGCGTTGCCCACCATACAGTTAAAGCGAACCATTTGTGTGGCCGACATGGCGGATTCAATATCCGTATCAAAGGGGTCAATACAGAATAACTCGATAGGCTTGAGTCCTTCACCTCTCGGGAATATGAGTCGTGCGCGAATGACTCGAGTTTCATTAAAGATCAACAAACTTTGGCTGGGCACATGTTGGTGTAAATCGCGAAATACAGCATCTTCAATACTGCCTTTTGCATTGAACACCAACAGCTTGGAAGCATCCCGTTCCTTTAAAGGATGCTGTGCGATTCTATGAGGGGGAAGATCATAAGTGTAATCTTCTATTTTGAGCTTCTTGGGATGCATGCCACCTTATTTGTGGCAAAGATAGTTTTCACTTGCTGCTTTTGTTGTTCTTTTTGAACTGAGGATAAACAACTACAAGTGAAGTTATTGTGAGTAGGGCCAAGCTAGCCGCTATGAGCATTGGATCTCCGTATGCTATGGTCATAAGTTGAGACGTTTTCCGGTGTTGCAATTTCTAAAGTTTGACAAGATGCATTAGTAGGAATAGTCCGACGAAGAATTTCTACCGTTCATTTCCGTTCTTTGTTCCATGGGTAAGCGGATAGCTCTTGCGGTTACGAATGACTTGGCCACAGATCAAAGAGTACAACGGACCATTTCTGTGCTTTTGGATTTGGGGTTTGAGGTCACTTTTATCGGTCGTCAGCTGCCTGGAAGTCTCCCTTTCAACCCTACCTATAAAACTCGGAGATTTAAACTTCCTTTTACTAGAGGAGCTTTATTCTATGCAGCTTATAATCTTCGACTCTTTGGCTATCTAATCGCAAAGAAGTTCGATTATTACTTAGTTAATGACTTGGATACCCTATTAGCCATGGGCTTAGCTGCGCAACTTAAGCGTATTCCTTTTGTATATGATAGTCACGAGTTTTTTACAGGGAGTCCGGAAATTCAAGATCGTCCCAATGTAATTCGCACTTGGCGCTGGATAGAGAAGAAGTTCTACGGTAAGGCCATTGAACGGATAACCGTGAATCAATCTATAGCTGAACTGCTGCAATCTACCTATGGAGGTGATCCGCCCAAGGTGGTTCGGAATATCGGCATGCGTCCGGATCATGTGGCGCAAAAAAGCCGACAGGATTTGGGTCTCCCAGAGGATGCTTTTATTTTGATTAATCAGGGTTCGGGTATCAACATGGACCGTGGGATGGAGGAAGCATTGCTGGCCATCAAGGATATAGATAAAGCTGTCCTGCTGATTGTAGGTGGAGGAGATGTGATTCCCTATTTAAAACAGCAAGTCGCTGAACGAAACCTAGATGGAAAGGTGATTTTCGTGAATAAGGTTCCCTATGCTGAGCTCTTGTCTTATACGCGTTTGGCTGACTGTGGCCTGAGCTTAGACAAGCCGAAATCCATCAACTATAAATTTAGCCTTCCCAATAAGCTCTTCGACTATCTACATTCGGGAATTCCTGTGATTTCATCTCAAGTAGTTGAGGTGAAGAGGATTGTAGAAGAATTTGAAGTAGGGTACACGGTTGACAGTTCGAATGTTCCTCAACTAGCCGTAACTATTCAAAAGATGATGAATGCGGATAGGGAGCAATTTTTCAAGGGCATTCAGAGAGCGCAAAAAGAGCTCAATTGGGATCAGGAGCGCAAGGTTTTGGAGGTGATTTTCACCCCTCTCCTCAATGTGCAGAAGTAGCTTAGCTTCCAAAGGTCGAATAAGAACAGACTTGGATTAGATCCGGTCAAGTTTTTCTGCATAAATCTTCCAAAGACCTTAAAGTATATGGCGAGTAAATAATCGAGACGATACTTGGCGATGGACTGCTGAGTTTGATATAATTTGAAATCTTCATCAACCAAGCCTTTTTCGCAAAGCGCCGCCAAGTTTTCCACTGCCTTAGTGGTTTTTTTGAGAAACACATCAGAGGGTTCGATGCCCAGGTGTTCGATGGGTGCATCGATGTACATTGGGCGGATGAAGGCGTATTTTATTTGCTTTCCGAATAGCGTGTCTTCATGGCCATATTCGGTAATGGATTCATCAAATCGAACCTTATTGAAGTTCTCTTTACCGATAAGAAAAGCAAAGGACAGGAAGGATTGGTAGGGGGTTCGGCTACGCGCCATGGGGGTTCGCATCTCTCTACTTCTTCCGTACTTCCAACGCAATCGAAATGGAGGAGCCGGCTTCTCTGACGAATAGGTAACACTCGCTCCAATGACACATTCACTGTGTTTGGCCTTCCAAAAGCGGTCGAGAGTGTCCTCTTGAATGAGTTTCGCATCATCATCGATAAAAAAGAGCCAAATGCCTTTTGCTTCGTCCGCTAGATGATTTCGATTAGCACTCCGACCTATACGTTCGCGCCATTGAAAATATCGAGTATTGGAAAGCTCATTGAGTTGATTATTCGCCTCGAAATGAGAGGATTGTTCTGCTTGATCGGAGATGAGTATCTCAAACTCTGTTTCGAGTTTTGAAGCTTGGGAATGTAGGTCGTTTACCAATTCGACCACGTTCTCATCGTAGTTGGGGATGAGAATGGAAAGCACGATTACAAGGTATTTTGAACCGTTCGTAACACCTTGCCATCTTCACATTTCCATGTGTCGAATGGAAACTTAAGAATCAAGGAATAGTCATGTGTGGCCATCAAAATGGCACGCCCACTTTGGCAAATCTCACTTAAGAGAATCATGATTTCTTCGGAAGTTCTCGGGTCGAGGTTTCCGGTGGGCTCATCAGCTAGTATGAGTTCGGGGTCATTGAGCAATGCGCGTGCAATGGCCACTCTTTGTTGCTCACCTCCAGAAATCTGAAATGGCATTTTATGACCTTTGGTGGCCATGCCTACCTTGGTGAGCACCTCCTTAATTCGCTTATCAATCTTTTTCTTGTCCTTCCAGCCGGTTGCCTTCAATACGAATCGAAGATTATCGTTCACGTTACGGTCAGTGAGCAATTGGAAATCTTGAAAGACAACCCCAATTTTTCTCCTCAAATAAGGAATGTCCTTTTCTTTTAATCCTGATAGGGTATAACCCACGATACTACCGTCGCCATTCTTGAGAGGCAAATCGCCATAGAGTGTTTTGAGCAAGCTCGATTTTCCAGAGCCTGTTTGTCCGATGAGATATACAAATTGACCTGTATTGATTTCGATGGTCACGTCGTTCAATACGAGATGTTGACCCTGATAAATTTGGGCATCGTTTAAGGAGAGTATACTCGAGTTGCTCATCGGAAAAAGTTAACCGTTACCACAAAGGAACGAATTTAAGCGTGTGGAATATATACCAAACCGTCGCGTCTTCGTTGGGAAGTATAAGAAGCTGCTAACAATCCATATTGAATAACTGCTATTGAGCTTCTGAAAACCGATGATTCATACCCCTAATTTTGAAGTATAATCCGAAATCTGTCTTTATGAAAAGATTGTGTTGGACTCTTGTGTTATCTGTGTTTGTGGCATCTGCAGGCTGGTCGCAACTCACGGACTGGGAGTTGTCGTTGCGGAAGGTGTTTGATGATGGGAAGATTCTCTTTGATCAACAGATGTATGCCGCCGCAGCTGAGCGTTTTGACAATGTGGTGGACAATGCTCCACATGACAAAATCGATCTCGTTGAAAAATCAGCTTACTATCGAGCCATATGCGCCGTTCGATTGATGAACCGCGATGCGCAAGATCGCGTGAGTGACTTTCTCGCAGATCACCCCACAAGTTCGTATCGTTACGATGCCTTATGGGAGACCGCCGATTATCTGTTCATACAACGGAATTACGATGATGCGCTTGAATGGCTGAATCGAATGGACGTTCGTGAAATGCGATCAGAAGATAGAGCAACTTATTTCTTCAAGAAGGGCTATTGCCATTTTATGGAAGATCAATCCTCAGAGGCTAAAGCAGCGTTCAGAGAGATTAAGGATGGCTCGTCGAGTTTGTCGCCCTCGGCAAAATATTACTACGCGCATTTAAACTATGAGGACAGCAACTACGTAACGGCATTACGCGAATTTGAAGCACTCCAAGAAGACGCTTCATTCGGACCGATTGTTCCTTACTATCTGGCTCAGATTTATTACCAGACCGGCAATGATGAGAAGCTGTTCGAAGTGGGGAATCGACTCTTGCACAACGCTACACCTACCCGTTCAGCAGAAATTGCCAAGCTAGTGGGGCAAGCCTTTTTCCGCAGAAAACAATACGCCGAGGCTTTGCCCTATTTGGAGCTGTACCGTGAAAGAGGTGGGCGCATGACTCAAAAGGAGCACTATCAGCTGGGTGTTTCTTACCATGCCGATGGGCAGTTTGAGAATGCGCTAGTCCATTTGAATAAAATCACCGTACAAAATGAGGAACTGGCACAACCTGCCTTTTACTTGTTGGCTGATTGCTATCTAAAGGCTGGAGATAAGAACTCCGCGCTATCGGCGTTTAAGGCCACGATGGAAGCGGAAGGAGAAGCGAACATCGTTGAAGAATCACACTTCAATTACGCCAAACTGTCCTATGAACTTGCCAATCCATTCGACAATGCGATTG
Organism: Phaeocystidibacter sp.; assembly: GCA_965659415.1. Classification (GTDB taxonomy): domain Bacteria; phylum Bacteroidota; class Bacteroidia; order Flavobacteriales; family Schleiferiaceae; genus Phaeocystidibacter. The sequence goes on along the minus strand of CBFHVA010000011.1, from coordinate 44,463 downwards.
AAGCACTTTCCGATTTTAATCGACTTTATCCTGATTCGGAACATCGAAATGAAGTAAATGAACTTCTTGCGAATCTGTATATCACCACGAAAGATTATGCCCGAGCCCTCGAGGCGATTGAAGCTACAGGGCTGGGTACAATCGTGATGCGTGAAGCCTATCAAAAGGTGTCGTATTTCTTGGGTGTTGAGCAGTATAATGCGCTAAAGTGGGGAGATGCGGCACGAGCCTTTGCGCAGAGTTTAGATTATCCCATTAATCCGACCATCACCGCTCAATCGCACTTTTGGTTAGGTGAAATTCACTTCCGTAGAAACGATTATCCATCCGCTATTTCGGCATACCAAAGATTTCAGGATCAGTCGGGTTCATATACCATGACGGAGTTTCCCATTTCACAATACAATGTGGCTTACTGTTACTTCATGATGGAGCAGTATGACGATGCCACAGCAGCCTTCCGCTTATTCGTGGAAAGCAGCAGGGCTGATGAGGACAGAAAACTCGACGCTACTTTGCGTTTGGCCGATTCTTACTTCATGGAGGGGCAGTACCGAGCAGCCGTTCCATATTACGGAGATTATATAAGTGAAATGGGACGCGAGGCGGATTATGCATCCTTCCAACGAGCGCTGTCCTTTGGATTGATCGGTGACAATTCTAGAAAAATATCTGAGCTGCGTGCATTGACCACCCGATATCCGAATTCCAACTTATTGGTGGACGGGCAATATGAGTTGGGAGCGACCTTGTTGCGAAATAACCAATATGATGAGGCGCTGACAGTCTTCACTGATTTCAGATCACGCTATCCAAACAGCGTACAATCGAGGAGAGCGCTATTACAGATCGGAATTCTCCAAAGAAACAAGGGGGACTATAACGCTTCCATTTCTTCATTTAATACGCTGGTTGAAGAGTATCCAAGTACGGATGAAGCTCGAGAAGCGATTTCCTTTGCACGGTTGGTATACGATAAAGCGGGCAGGATTGAAGAGTACGTGGATTGGGTAGAAGGCATTGACTTTGCCGATATTCAAAGAGCTTCATTAGATAGCACCGTTTATCTATCCGCATACGAGAAGTACGGCTTAGGTGATTGTGCTCAGGCTATTCGAGCCTTTCAAACTTACTTGCAGCGCTTTCCTGATGGAATCTTCCAAATCAAGGCGAACTTCATCTTGGCGGAATGTGCATTGAGCGAGGGGGATACAGAAACTTCTAGGCAAGCTTACGAAAGAGTAGTGGCTGGTCCGGTGAACGATTACAGCGAGAGAGCTTGGCTGCAATTGGGCCATATCGCCATTGCAGATGAAGAATATCAGCGTGCTTTGGATGCCTATAGTCAGGTCGTTCAATCAGCCCAAAGCGCCGAACGTTACCGCACTGCTAGTGTGGGTAGAATGAAAGCTGCAGCTGCACTCGAGAAGTGGGATCAAGCTGCCAGTTTTGCCGAAATCGCACTTAAAGATCCGTCGCTCAGTGATGCCGATAGAAATGCCGGATTGCTCATTCAAGCGAGAGGTTTATGGAAAACAGGGCAACGCGAGCCTTCGCAGCGTATCTATAGAACGGTGCGAGATTCCTCTGTAGGACAGGCGAGAGCTGAGGCGAGCTATCACATCGCTAGATGGTACGCCGATGAAGGCATGAATCAAGAATCCAATGAGGAAATCTTTTGGATGATCGACAACCTGCCGAATTACCCCACTTGGAGGTATAAATCACTTCTCGTGATGGCTGAGAACTATTGGAGACTAGACGATATCTTCCAAGCTCAGTACACGTTAGACTTCATCATTGAACAGAATCCTTCAGAAGAGATTGTGGACCAAGCCGGAGCATTGAAGGAACGCATTAATGTAGACGTTGCAGCTCAGGAGGCGGCATCTGCAACGGATACTCTTGAGATCAATCTAGATGAGATTGAAGATGGGGGCGATGATATGAATAATGATTCTGAGGAAGAGGGAGAAGACGAATCGGAATCAGAGGAATCAGAAGAAGCGGGTAATCAACCGGAAAACATAGAGCAATGAGAAGAGTACAAACACTACTAGCGCTATTTGCATTTGTAGCATTGAGTACCGCTGTTCGAGCTCAGGGGGAAGAAAATGTCGGGAACGTTGAAATCAATGTATTCGACAGCTACAAGGCGAAAGTTCGCGAGGCGCGGAAACTGAGTCAGCAGCCCAATTTTGAAGATACCACTACGCACAAGTTGGATGTGGAATATGACTTTTCCCCGCGCATTGTGGAAACACTAGTCGAATTAGATCCGATATCCGCCGCAAAGATTGCTAGACAGGAAGTTGGAGGCTTGCCAAGAAACATGGTGAAGCTTGGAATTGGTAACTACACCACTCCTGAATTCAGCTTAATATTGGCCAATTCAAGATCGAGAAACCTATCCTGGGCCCTAGCGGTAGATCATTTCTCCACTTTTACCGGGGCTCTGAGAGATAGGGTGGTGTTTAACGACAACTTCACTATGCGAAATCAAGTGAGAGCTGGTTTAAATCATGTGGGAAGAACCTGGCGAACCAAGACACAATTGAATGTGGATTTGCAGGATTATAGTTTTTACGGAATACCACAGCTAGAGAATGTGAATGAAGTACTGGCTGATTCCGACCCTTCACGTCAACGTTATTACACGTATGGTATCCACACCAGAGCAGAACGCATCCGCACTCGTGGAGCATTTGACGGTGTAGATGTGGGCTATCAGTTTTTACACGATCGCTTTTCAGCACAAGAGCATTACTTAACCACAATGGCGGATTGGACAATTGAAATTCAAGACGTCGATTTGCACTTGGGTACGGGAGTGGATTATTTGGATTATTCGTCGGATAGCGCATCTACCTCTTCGTATGCCGTGCGCTTAAAGCCAAGCATTAAACATGAAGTAAATGGCATCAACTTTACGGTGGGCTTAAATGCCAACTTGGTTGGGCAAAATCGATCTTCCTTGGAAATGGGTGATACGAGCATCACCAAGCTGTATTTATACCCTGAGATAAAAGCTGAACTGCCGCTGGTAAAGGATGTGTTGAACATTTTTGGTGGTTGGATTGGTAACGTAAATTTGAACGGTCTTTCTGGAATTTCCGACATGAACCCATATGTTCGTCCGGGCATAGAGGTTCGGGAAACGGGCGTCAATAAAGCCTACGTAGGGTTGAGTGGAAGAATTTCTCGTCGATTTGGATATAACCTCCAAGTTGATTATTTCAGATACTCAGATAGAGCACTTTTTGTGCGCGATAGCAGTCAATATGCAAGCGGTTTTGACCCTTACTTGAATTTGGCTTATAGCGATTTGGACGTGCTGGCGCCTCGGGTGGAATTGACGTATCATCACCCAAGTGGCGTGGAGGTGTCAACCGATGCTACTTATTTCTTATACACCTTACCTGATGATGGTGTAGCCTATCACTTGCCTGACTTCAAAGGGGGATTACACGTGAGTTATATCTGGAAGGAAAAGATTACTTTGAAGACTGATTTTATAGTTACTGGCCCGCGAACAGGCTTGGCTACTAATTCTGAATCTGACATTGCAACTTTGCCAACTTTTTACGATTGGCGTTTGTATGGAGAGTATAAGTACAACGATTATATAAACTTCTACTTGAGTGTCAACAACATACTGAATCAAGATTATGATTTATGGTATGGCTATCCAGCTCAAGGCATTCGATTTATGCTTGGTTTAGCGGTTCGTTTCTAATAAAAGTATATCGGCACCTACTAAAAGCCCTTAAAATGGCTTAGTGTTGATAAAAGTGTTGAAAAACGGCGTTTTTGAGGAGGGGTTCAACCCCTCTTCTGCTTTCAAATCGTTATTTTTGTTTTTTACGCCCTTAGGAAAAAGCTACAGACGAAATGGAAGAAAAGAAAGAATACGGCGCCTCGAGTATCCAAGTATTAGAAGGTTTAGAGGCCGTTCGTAAACGTCCTGCGATGTATATCGGTGATGTGGGCATTAAAGGTTTGCACCACTTAGTATACGAGGTAGTTGATAACTCGATTGACGAGGCTCTAGCAGGACATGCCAAGAAGATATATGTTACCATTCATGAGAATAACTCAATCACCGTAAAGGATGATGGTAGAGGGATTCCGGTCGACATGCACGAGAAGGAAGGTCGTTCAGCTCTTGAAGTGGTGATGACCGTGCTCCATGCTGGTGGTAAGTTTGATAAAGACTCGTACAAGGTTTCTGGTGGTTTGCACGGTGTTGGTGTTTCTTGTGTGAACGCATTGAGTACACATCTTAAGGCCGAGGTTCACCGCAACGGTGTGAAGTACGAACAGGAGTATGAAATTGGTGTTCCTCAGTACCCTGTAAAGGAAATTGGACCTACTGATTATCGAGGTACTTTGGTGACATTCCAGCCGGACGCTTCAATTTTCACGGAAACGGTTTATCAGTACGATATTCTGGCTTCTCGTATGCGTGAGTTGGCCTTTTTGAACCGCGGTATCAGTATAACACTGACCGATGAGAGAGAGAAGGACGAAGACGGAAAACTCCTCGAGGAGACCTTCTTCTCTGAAGGTGGTTTGGCTGAATTTGTTGAATTCATCGATCAAAGTCGTGAGAAAATGATTCCTAGCGTCATCTTTATGGAAGGTGAGCGCAACGACATTCCGGTTGAGGTGGCGATGCACTACAACACTACGTACACCGAGAACCTTCACTCGTACGTAAACAACATCAATACACACGAAGGAGGAACTCACCTGAGTGGATTCAGACGCGCACTTACGCGTACCTTGAAGAAGTATGCCGATGAGTCGGGTATGCTTGCTAAGGAGAAGGTGGAAGTTTCGGGTGATGATTTCCGCGAAGGATTGACCGCTGTAATCTCGGTAAAGGTTATGGAGCCTCAGTTTGAGGGGCAAACCAAAACAAAATTGGGCAACAGTGAGGTTTCTGGCGCGGTAGACCAATTGGTAGGTGAAATGCTCACCAACTTCTTGGAGGAGAACCCGAACGAAGCCAAGATGATTGTTCAGAAGGTAATTCTAGCTGCACGTGCACGTGTTGCCGCTCGCAAAGCTCGTGAGATGGTTCAGCGTAAGACAGTCATGTCTTCTACTGGCCTGCCAGGTAAGCTTTCGGATTGTTCCGAAACTGATCCACAGAAGTGCGAAATCTTCTTGGTGGAGGGTGATTCCGCGGGTGGAACGGCCAAGCAAGGACGAGACCGTAGATTCCAAGCCATTTTACCATTGAGAGGTAAGATCCTTAACGTGGAGAAGGCCATGCAGCACAAGATTTTCGAGAACGAAGAAATTCGAAATATTTTCACTGCATTGGGAGTAAGTGTGGGCACTGAAGAAGATTCCAAGGCACTGAATACCGAGAAATTGCGCTATCACAAGATTGTCATCATGTGTGATGCCGACGTGGATGGTTCTCACATTGCTACACTGATTCTAACTTTCTTCTTCCGATACATGAAGGAATTAGTTGAAAGTGGATACATCTATATAGCTTCTCCTCCGTTGTACTTGCTCAAGAAAGGAGCTAAACAGCACTATGCTTGGGGTGATGATCAACGCGACCGCTTGGCTCTGGAGCTTGGAGGTTCTGAAGAGAAGGGTGTAAGCGTTCAACGTTACAAAGGTCTTGGTGAAATGAACGCGGAGCAGCTGTGGGATACCACTATGAACCCTGAGTTCCGCACACTTAAGCAAGTGACGATTGAAAACGCAACGGAAGCCGATAGAATTTTCTCGATGTTGATGGGCGACGATGTTCCACCGCGTAGAGAGTTCATCGAGAAGAATGCGAAATATGCAAAGATTGACGTGTAAGGCATGTTGACACTGAGTACTAAAGTCCCGCTTCGGCGGGATTTTTTTATCGGCTTAGGTTTTCTGTTTGAAGGGGAGCGAATTCCGCGAGAAAAGATGAATTCTCCCATGCTTAATACCTTCTGCTCCTTACCTTTGCAACTTCTTAAGCAGTTTCAATTAAAAGACTATATCCCATGAAAATCTCTGTAATCGGTGCCGGTAACGTAGGTGCAAGTGTTGCGGAATATGTTGCCATGAAAGAGTTGGCAGATGAAATCGTACTACTTGATATCAAGGAAGGTTTTGCAGAAGGTAAGGCGATGGACCTTAACCAGTGTGCCACTCTCAACGGTTTTAACGCTTGTGTAATTGGTTCAACAAACGATTACAGCAAAACGGCAGGTTCATCTGTTGTCGTGATTACCTCTGGTATTCCTCGTAAACCAGGCATGACTCGCGAAGAGTTAATCGGCACCAACGCAGGTATCGTGAAGTCGGTAACAGAAAACGTGCTCAAGCATTCGCCAGACGCTATCCTCGTGGTTATTTCTAACCCAATGGATACCATGACCTATCTAGCGGTTAAGACATCTGGTCTTCCTAAGCACCGTGTGATTGGTATGGGTGGAATCTTGGACAGTGCTCGTTTCAAGTACCGTTTGTCGGAAGCCATGAACTGCAACCCGAACGACGTACAAGGCGTTGTGATTGCGGGTCACGGTGATGCTACCATGCTTCCATTGACGCGCTTAGCTCAAAAGAACGCTTCACCAGTTTCTAACTACCTTTCTGCAGATGAGATGAAGAAAGTTGCTGAAGAAACTATGGTTGGAGGTAAAACGCTTACTGGTCTTCTCGGAACTTCTGCTTGGTACGCCCCAGGTGCTGCGGGAGCTGCTTTGGTTGAAGCCATTGTTCGTGATCAAAAGAAGGTAATGCCTTGTTCGGTATATCTAGAAGGAGAGTATGGTCAAACTGATCTATGCCAAGGTGTACCAGTCGTAATTGGTCGCAATGGATGGGAAGAAATTGTTGATTACAAACTCAACGAAGAAGAGCAGGCCCTGTTTGATAAAAGTGCCGATGCGGTTCGTAACATGAATGACGCATTGGAGTTGTAATAGAGTAATGCAGCATATGTGCTCATTAGAGAAAAGCCACCCAATTCGGGTGGTTTTTTTGTTTTTAACTGGATTACTGTAAGAGGGGGGTGTTATGATTCGGTCGGGGCTAGCAATCCCGCCCCAGTCTCAAGTTCAGAATATATCCTATATCTACGCGCATTCTCACGTCACGACTTGTAACCAGAATGCCTGAATAACTAATCGCGTACACACGTTTTCTATACGATTAGTGGGTGAACGTTTGCGAACTTGAACGGTGGGTGGAGGATTGGAGGCCCCGGAAATTTCGAAGGGCTAGGGCAGAAATGAACTTCTCCATTGCTCTGGTGGCATAGGACATACATCGTGCTTTCCGAACCACCGATAACGAACGCGGGCCACCCCATCATACACCCAATCGCGAATAGGTCTTGGAACTAAATAGAGTACACCTAGTATCTTCCAAAACCCTCCTAAAACCATGGCAATTTTCAGTGCTGCATTTGAACGGACGTACTTTTCAGAACCTTTTATTAAAATCAGGCTATCCACCTCTTGAAGTTCAATATGTTCCTCTAGCACCGTTGCTGCGGTAGCGCCCTGCAATGAAGTAAACTGAAATTGCTTCTTCTTGTCGTGCTTGAGGATCCAGTTCACCGAGCCATTGCACAGCGCACAGTGTCCGTCATAAAGTAAAAGGTAAGGTGCGCTAACGCTTGATGATCTTTGCATGTCTTGCTCTATCCTCCTGAACAACTCGAATTACATATAGCCCTGGAGCGAAACTGGAAAGGTCAAGTTCCGAATCGGATTGAATAGTACCTAATAAATGCAGGCGACCATTTAAATCGTACACCTCGTACTGTGCTTCACCCTGTTCATCGAGAACGATACGAATTCTTCCATCGGTAGGATTCGGATAAATATTCACGTTAAGTGGCTCCGCTATTTCAAAGGTGCTTATGTCATTGGGTAGGTACTCACCTTTCATCAATAACAAACCTCCGCCGTACGTTCCGATGATAGCTTCTGGAAAAGAATCGAAGTCGAGGTCACTAAAGTCGGCGTTCATTCTGCGATAATTATCAAGAACATTTCCAGCAGGAGCCGTAACCGGGCGTAGCGACATCCGTGTATTCGGACGAAGTGTACTAGTCGTTATATATGGCATGTTGCAACCGTTCTTTAAGTTCGAGTTCCATCCGGTAAAGTCTCCATACGCGTTCGCTTTAAATCCAACGTCAGTAGATTCTACGTGATTGTCGACTAAGGGGAGGTTCCTGCTAAAGCAAATCTCCACCACTAAGTTCGACTCGCCATTCCAAATGAATGGTTCCTGCAAATTGAAGTCATTCCAGCCGGGTGTGATGGGTGCAACGAAGTCATAAACATCCACTAAATCGGTTTGGAAAGAGTTCAATTCAGTAGAATCAGTATTGCCCATTCTGATGGTCATGCCGTTAGTTAGGCTATTCGACGTATTGGTGGTGAGTACGTTGAAGCCAATACTTTCAATTTGCCCATATGTAAAGCCCATGGCCATTAATTCAGATGCTCTGTAAAGGAATTGATTTCTTCCTGTTCTCTTCACTGCTCCGAATGGCGTTTCTTCTGATGTGGATGTAGACAAAGTCCCAGTTCCAAATTGACCATTATTCACAGAAGGTTGAGATACGATAGCTCTGGCGGAGTCGAATTGTTGGACCCCGATACTTTCGCTGCCGACCATCAACATTTCCTTATTGTTGTAATCGTACATTCTCGGCATGCTGTAACCTTGGAACTGAGACTGGAAATCCACATTGATTCCTCCGAATTGGTCGGTTACAAGGGAGAAGTTATTGGAACCCGTATTCTCATAGAAGTTGACATTTCCGTCCTTTTCTCCGATGAGTAGGTCATAGTCGCCATCTAAGTCCATGTCATAGAGCTCTGGTGAGGCGTTCTGACCTACATCGATGCCCTGGAAGTTTGGCGATTGAAGCACGAGATTTGGATTGATTAAGGTACCGCTGTTTTGATAGTAGGCTAGAGTGCCATCTTCAAATCCAACGATCATATCATAATCGCCATCGCCATCCAAATCTGCGAAGGTGGGGATTGAAGATAGTGGATTGCTAATGCCAGCGAAAGAAATAAGCGATTTATCACTCACCTCAAATTTTATATTGGAGCCTGAGCTCGTGTTTTCAAGAAGCCACATGGCAGGTTCATAGTTTCCACCGCTTAACCATTTTCCGCGATTGCCGACCACAATATCTTCCTGACCATCACCATTCAAATCCACAAAAGTTGGGAAGGCGCCTTCCCCTAAGTCAATCATGGTGGATTGAATGAAGGAACTGTCGCTGAAGTTGAAGCTAGGATTGGTGTTGGTGCCTGAATTTTGGTAATACCAAACCTGATTTAGGTTTTTAGAAGGCATGATGTTCGGAGCTGCGATTAGATCCTTTACTCCGTCAAAATTCACGTCGAGATAATAGAAGGCAGGAAAAACATAAAGATTAACGATTACTGAGCCATCCGGAGCCCAGTTGTTCACTTGGGAGCTCATGTAAGCACTATCGCTAATTCCTGTATTGTTGAGGAGAGTAGACTCGGGAAAGGAGATATCTCCCATCACCAACTCTTGGAGGCCGTCATTATTCATGTCTAATGACAATACGGTAGATCCGGCATGCTGAACACCTTCGGGTCCGTTGTTTGGAGGTGCAGCTCCCGTAATGCAGTCGTCGAGTATCACCCCGTTGTTGTTAGAGTCTTCTCTAAAACCTCCCCAGCACTCCTGACTTAGATGGTATTGTAACCCGCAATTATTGGCACTTATATTCTCGTAAAAGTATACTTGCACTCCATTGGTCTCGAAAGCGAGTATATCGATATCTCCATCGCCATCAACATCGGAAATCACGGGCATGTCTAGCTCCAGTACGTAAACTTGTGAGGTTTGTCCATTGTTGAAGGTCGTTTTGAGAAGCTGATCACTTCCTAATGCCCACGCGAAAGAGAGCCCGCTGCCTGAGCTGGTATTTTCCCAAACACCGATACCGTTCGGCACTTTGGCGAACAAATCCATTTTACCGTCGCAGTTGAAATCTGCTGTTTTCACAATGAAATTTAATTCGGGAAACGAGTCAATGTACTCCGGAGCAAATGAGTATTTGAGTGAGGAGCTAGAGCCTGTAGCTAGGTAGGGGTGGAGGGCCGAACCATCACGATCAAACACCAACAGGTCCATTTGACCGTCGTTATTCAAATCCATTTCGCTGAACTGAGGATTGTTCAATCCAGCCGCAAAACCATTGTTCATGGTAATTGAGCCATCCTTTACTTCGGGATGAATAAAGTCTTGAAACTGAAATTGCCGTTGGCCCATCGCAGTAAAAGCGATAGGAAAGAGACAGGCAGACAGAATGTATTTCATGTGTAAAGTTTTCAAGAGTTGGAAGGTACGAAATTGCCCATTTTTTCAAGGGTTCAATGAGTTAACGGAAATTGTGATTTATGAACTGAAGTTGTATATATTTGCGCGTTATTGAAAAACCCTTTGCAAAAAAGACGCAACCATGCAGAATAAAGGCGTAATCCGCTTATTCGCGATTGTATTTGCGCTTGTGTGCATTTGGTCGTTATCATTCACTTTTGTGTCGAATGGAGTAGAATCCGACGCGACTCAAATTTCAAATGGCGATCAAGACCGCAGACAAGCCTATCTGGATTCTATGTTGAATGAAGATGTATTCAGCCTCGGGCTCGAATCATTGACATATACATATTCAGAAGTAAAATCTCGTGAGATCAATCTAGGTCTTGACCTCCGTGGAGGTATGAACGTAATTTTGGAAGTTTCTGTTCGAGACATCCTTCTTTCTTTAACTGATAACAGTGAGGATATCATGTTCCGCAGAGCTTTGGCTCATGCCGACAGTGCTGTAAACAACAGCCAGGATGCCTACATTGATTTGTTCTTTGAGGAGCTCGATCGCCTAATCGGTGAGCAAGGAGAAAATCGTTCATACACAGATCCTGCACTCTTTGGTACCCAATCGATCACCGAAAGAGCTGGATTCAATGCCGAAACAGCGCAGGTTAAAGAGTTGATCCGCCAAGATGTTACGGAGGCTGTTGACAATGTATACACAGTACTTAAGGCTCGTATCGACCAATTTGGAATTTTACAACCTAACGTGCAGCAGCTCGAAGGAACAGGTAGAATCTTGGTTGAATTGCCAGGTGTGAAAGATCCTGATCGAGCAAAGAGCATTCTTTCCTCAACAGCTGAACTTGAGTTCTGGCAAGCCTACCAAATGATCGATGTTATTGGTTATTTGGACCAAGCAAATACGCGTTTGCGCGACATTGTAGAGGTGCCTGAAGAAATTCAAGAGGCGATTGATGCGGAACAAGGTGAAGAGACTTCAAGTGAGAATGCATTTGATGCCGATCAATTCGTAGGTATCGATGACGAAGAAGGCGATACTTCAGAAGTGAGTGAAGAAGCTGATTCCTCCGCAACTGCTGCTGCAGACAGCGCAATCACTCGTTTCAACCCGATTTTCGACCTCATCCAATTGAACTACGACCAAAACGGACCGAGAAACGGTCCTCGTGTTGGTTTTGTAAATATTAGGGATACCGCTAAGCTCATGGAGTACTTGCGCATGCCGCAAATTCGATCCATGCTCCCAGGTAACCTTCGCTATGTGAAGTGGACCTTTGGAAAGGTTGACGAGCTCAGCAACTTCACGACCTTATATGCCCTTGCTGGTAACCGCGATAACACCGCCGAATTGACGGGTGAGGTTATTGTGGATGCAAGAGGCGACTACAACGAAGTGGGTCAAGCTTATGTGTCTGTTACCATGGACGGTGTAGGTGCCAACGCTTGGGCTCGCTTGACGGAGCGTCTAGCCAATACACCTGATCCATTTGATGTGGAAGGATCTCCTTACCGTGCGAACGGTCCGCGAGGTGGCGACCAACAACGTGGTTACATCGCCATTGCACTCGATAACGTGGTTTATTCTGCACCAAGTGTAGAGCAATCCATTACAGGTGGACGTACGTCTATTGAAGGTCAGTTCACTTTTGAAGAGGCTGAAGATTTGGCCACCAAGCTTCGCGCTGGTAAGCTTCCTGTTCCAACTAAGATCGTTCAGAGCGATATCGTAGGTCCAACTTTGGGTGCTGAAGCTATTTCCGCTTCACTTTACTCATTCTTGATTGCCCTCGTTGTAGTAATGGTTTACATGATTCTCTATTACAACTTTGCAGGGATTGTTGCTGATATTAGCTTGTTGGTAAACATGTTGTTCATCTTCGGATTTATCGCAGCACAAGGAATTGTTCTTACACTTCCAGGTATGGCGGGTATCGTTCTTACCATTGGTATGGCAGTGGATGCCAACGTGATTATCTATGAACGTATTCGAGAGGAAATTGGCAATGGAAAAGACTTGCGTTTGGCAATCCGTGATGGTTACAAGTATTCATACAGTGCCATTATTGATGCGAACTTGACTACACTCCTTACTGCCATTGCGTTGTATGTATTCGGAACCGGACCAATCCGTGGATTCGCGAATACATTGATGATTGGTATCGTATTCTCTGTGTTCAGTGCCATCTTTATTACACGCTTGGTATACGAATGGAGATTGGCTCGAAAGGAGACCATTTCGTTCTCTACTAAGTTCTCTCAGGGAATTTTGAAGAATGCAAACGTAGGCTTCATCGCCAAGCGCAAAACAGCCTATATCATCAGCGGTGTGTTGATTTTGGTTTCAATTATTTCTCTATCTACCAAAGGTTTGAACCAAGGGGTTGACTTCGTAGGTGGTCGTTCATACACTGTGCGCTTTGATCAACCTGTGGATGTTTCTGAAATCAGTACAGCTGTAGGTGCTCAGTTTGTGAATGAAGCAGGTGAATCATTTGCTCCAATCGTGAAAACGGTGGGTGATGCTTCTCAGGTTGTTATCACTACGAAGTATCGTGTGAATGAAACAGGTGCGGAAATTGACGAGGCGATTCAAAAGCAACTTTTCGAAGGGGTAAAAGGATTCTTCGCTGGAGAAATTGACCAAGACGCTTTCTTGTCACAGGGCGATGAAGCAGCCATCGGTTTGGTAGCTAGCCGTCAGGTGGGACCTACCATTGCAGACGATATTGGAACCAACGCTGTTTTGGCAATCATCGTTTCACTATTGGCCATCTTCTTGTACATTTTGATTCGATTCAGCAAGTGGCAATACTCTCTTGGAGCGATTGCAGCAATTGTACACGACGTGGTAATTGTATTCGGTATCTTCTCCATTTTCGATGGAATCCTACCTTTCCAATTGGAAGTTGATCAAGCTTTTGTGGCTGCCATCCTTACGGTAATTGGTTATTCATTGAACGACACGGTGGTTGTATTCGACCGTGTTCGTGAATACTTCCAGCACTACCATAAGAAGCGTTCATTTGGATCCATCTTGGATGGCGCAATGAATGGAACATTGAGCCGTACGTTGAATACTTCCATGACTACATTGATTGTATTATTAATCATCCTATTCTTCGGTGGAGAATCTATTCGTGGATTCATCTTCGCCATCACGGTAGGTGTGGTAGTGGGAACGTACTCCTCACTATTCGTGGCTACTCCAACCTTGTTTGACGCCACTAAGGATAAAGGAGAAGATAAGAAGTAAATCACTTCTTCAGATATATAGGGAAGGGCCGCTCAATGAGTGGCCTTTCTTGTTTTTAGGTGAGTTCACCTCCACTAAAGATTAGTACTTTTGTGATTCAATTGAATTAGCACATGGGGTTCTTCCTGTTCATTAGCGCACAAGAGATATTCATCATCCTGCTCATAGCCGTAGTTTTCTTCGGTGCGAAAAGGATACCTGAATTGGCCAGAGGTCTAGGTCAGGGGATTAAGTACGTGCGCAATGCTACCAACGAGTTGAAACAGGAAATCAATGATAGCGCTGAATCGAATGACGATATCCGCGAAGCGAAAGAAGGTTTAACCGAAGGTAAAAAGGTCATTGATGATTTAAAGGATTCAGTAAAGCGCTCAACACGGTTTTAAATGCCAATTCTCTGGATTTTACTGGGTTTAGGAATGCTCCTTGTTGGAGGTGAGCTACTTGTAAGGGGAGCTTCAGGTCTTGCGCTTAAGATGAAGATCACTCCGCTAATAGTTGGACTCACTATCGTGAGTTTTGCAACCAGCGCCCCAGAACTCATTGTGAGTATTCAAGCCAGCATGAATGGCCATGCTGATATTGCCATCGGTAATGTGGTGGGTTCGAATATTGCTAACGTTGGACTTATTCTCGGTTCGGTTGCCTTGGCCTTTGCCATACCCGTTACATGGAAAGCGTATCGAAAGGATTGGCTAGCTATGATTGCTGCATCCGTATTGTTGTGGTTTTTTATTCTCGATAGAAATTTATCATCTGTAGAAGGTGCCCTTTTAGTTTTTACCCTAATTGGATATCTGATTTATAAAGTTCGAGAGAATAGAAGCCAACAAGATTTTACTTCGGAGATTCCGGAAGGAGTGGTAAAAAAGAAGACCTGGATATTGGTCCTGCTCTTGGTCGGATCGGTATTGGTTCTACGCTACGGCGCCCAGTTTTTAGTTGTTGGAGCGGTTCGCATGGCATTAGATGCTGGGGTGGAAGAGCGAATCGTATCGTTGACCATCGTCGCGTTTGGTACGAGTTTACCTGAACTGGCTGCTTCTATGGTGGCCGCATTTCGAGGGGAGCGAGAGATTGCAATTGGAAATGTAATAGGATCCAACATCTTCAATATTCTCTCCGTATTGGGATTCAGCGCCATTATCACCGAAATACCTGTTCAAAGCAAGGCAACTCTTTCTTTTGATATGTATTGGATGCTGGGGCTTTCATTACTCCTGTATCCACTGATGATGTTATTTAGGAAGAATCACCTGGGAAGAGTTGAGGGATTTCTAATGCTGGGCATTTACATTGCCTATATTATTATTCTGGTAATGTACCCTATGTAAATGGGTATAATTGCTAATAAAAAGGTTATTTTTTCAGAATTACCCCCCTGCTGTTCACAGTGTGTTGACAAAAAAATGATGTTATTTAGTTACACACCCCCTATTTCTGAATTATATTTGCCGTCGTAAAACCAACTTAATAGGATTTGCTATGGCTTCCATCCGATTTTTTTGTCTCGAAGAGACTCTAAACCGCAAACCAGTTCATTTTTCTCCAGAGCACGATAGAGTGAGTGACTACTTTGCCTCGCATGTATTTAATGATAAATCGATGCGCGCTTATATGACCAAAGAGGCGTATAAGAGTGTTCGAAATGCAATCGATTTCGGTACTAAAATCGACCGTGAGGTAGCCGATCAGGTTGCTGCGGGAATGAAGGCCTGGGCCGTTAGTAAAGGAGCCACTCACTACACGCACTGGTTTCAGCCACTTACCGGAGGAACGGCTGAAAAGCACGATTCATTCTTTGAGCCAACGGAAGATGGTGATGCTATTGAGAAGTTTAGCGGTACGATGCTCGTTCAGCAAGAGCCTGATGCATCTAGCTTTCCAAACGGCGGAATTCGCAACACTTTTGAAGCACGAGGATATACCGCTTGGGATCCAACTTCCCCTGCATTTGTAATTGGAACTACACTTTGTATTCCTACCATTTTTGTTTCATATACAGGCGAAGCGCTTGATTATAAGACTCCATTACTGAGGGCTCTTCAAGCTGTAGATCATGCAGCGACTGATGTGGCCCAGTACTTCGATAAGAACGTCAAGAAGGTAAACGCAACCTTGGGATGGGAGCAGGAATACTTCTTGGTAGATAGCGCGTTGTACAACGGACGTCCCGACCTTACTCTTGCGGGTAGAACTCTTCTCGGGCACGGTCCAGCTAAAGGGCAACAGCTCGATGATCACTATTTCGGATCGATTCCTGAGCGCGTTATTCAATGCATGCAGGAGATTGAATTCGAAGCACTCCGCTTAGGTATTCCAATTAAAACACGTCACAACGAGGTAGCGCCGAGCCAATACGAATTCGCTCCGATTTTTGAGGAGGCGAATGTAGCTGTGGATCACAACTCCTTGTTTATGGACATCATGGAGAAGGTGGCTCGTCGTCATAACTTCCGTGTTCTTCTTCACGAGAAGCCATTTGCCGACATTAACGGTTCAGGTAAACACAACAACTGGTCGTTGGCCACAGATACAGGTGTTAATCTTCTTCAGCCGGGCAAGACACCAAAGAGCAACTTGCAATTCTTGACCTTCTTCATCAATGCGATCAAGGCGGTTCATGATCACGATGATCTATTGCGTTCGTCTATCGCATCTGCGGGTAATGACCACCGATTGGGAGCCAATGAAGCACCACCGGCTATCATTTCTGTATTTATTGGTGAGCAGCTTTCTGGAGTACTCAACGAACTTGAGCAGTTGGAGTCAGGTAAACTATCTCCACAGGCTAAAACTGATTTGAAGTTGAACGTTGTAGGCAAGATTCCTGACGTTCTCTTGGACAACACCGATCGTAACCGCACATCTCCTTTTGCCTTTACAGGTAATAAGTTTGAGCTTCGTGCCGTAGGTTCTCAGCAAAACTGCTCACAACCAATGACGGTATTGAATACCATCATGGCGCAGCAATTAAAAGATTTTAAGTCTGAAGTTGACGCCTTGATCAAGAAAGGTCTGAAGAAGGATGATGCCATCTTCAACGTACTTAAAGACTACATCAAAGCTTCGAAACGCATTCGTTTTGAAGGAGATGGTTATGGAGATGAGTGGGTTAAGGAAGCAGAGAAGCGTGGTTTGAATAACGTGAGAGACACCCCACGTTCCCTTGACTTCATGGTGACCGATAAGGCCATTAAGATCTTCGAGGAGAACGATGTGTTGAACAAAGTTGAAATCGAAGCACGTCACGAAATCCTTCTTGAAGAGTACCAAAAGCGCATCCAGATTGAATCTCGTGTGCTAGGCGATATTGCAGGAAACCACGTTATTCCAACAGCAATTCGTTATCAAAGCACACTCATCGAGAATGTTCAGCGCCTGAAAGATGTCTTCGACGCCAAAGCGTTTAATTCCATGGCAAAGGAGCAAATGGATATGATCAAGTCTATTTCAGAGCACATCAGCATGATTATTTCTGAAAAAGAATCGATGATCAAGGCGAGAAAGGAAGCCAACCAATTGGGTAGCACTCGCGACATGGCAATTGCCTATTGCGATAAGGTTAAACCACACATGGATACCATTCGTTATCACGCAGATAAGCTTGAGTTGTTGGTAGACGATGAAATGTGGACTTTACCTAAGTACCGCGAGATGCTTTTCACCAGATAAGCACATTTATTACAAGAATGTTATTAATTCCCTCGTTAGCTTCTAGCGAGGGAATTTTTTTTAATCCCACAATTGGCTATTTTAGCCACTTTCGCACAGAATTGAACGCTGAATAAACCGGAATGAAATACGCGCAAATCGCTTCCTTACTTGCACTATGCATGTGGTTTACCACTCCAATGATGGCTCAGACATCAGAGGGAGAACCGGAAGAAGAACTTTCAGATGAGCATGCGGATGCCAATGAGCTCTACGCTGCCCGTCAGTATGCACTTGCTGCTGAGATCTTTAAAGAAGCCTATTCAGAGGCCAACTCACGAGAGGAAAAAGGGGAGATTGCTTTCAAGCTCGCCGAGTGTTACCGTTGGATTTCGGATTACAGAAAGGCTGAGTCGCAATACCGTCGCGCTCATCGTTTGGAATACGGACCTGTTTGCTTGTTGATGCAGGCTGAAATGAAGAAGATGCAAGGCGATTACGAGGAGGCGATTGAGCTCTATCAGCAGTTTCAAGAGGAAGCTCCGGGTGACTCGAGAGGAGAGGCGGGTGTCAGAAGTGCAAGAAGATCTCAAGAGTGGATGGATAATCCACCAACCCGCTATCAAGTAGAGAATCTCGGAAAAGATATCAATAGTCGTGAGCCAGATATGGCACCTCGATTCGCTGGCCGAAGAGGGCGAGAGACAGACGTTCTATACTTCACTTCTCAGCGCGAAGAGGCCACTGGTAAAGATGAAAGTGGATTTGATACATATAATTTTGGTGACATTTTTAGTATTGAGATGGAGCGCCGCCGCCCGAATGACAATGGAGATTCAGATTGGTCTTCTCCAGTGCAAATCGATGGTGACGAAGAAATTGTAAATACTCCAGATCACGAAGGGGTTGTTGCTTTCGATAGCCGAGGAAGTGTAATGTACTTTACGCGTTGCCAAGTAGTGCGCCGCGCGCACATGGGTTGTGCAATTTGGACAGCTCGAAAGGCAGGTGCAAGTTGGATGGCTCCTGAACCTGTAGTAATCACTACCGATAGCTCTTACAGTGTCGGCCACCCAACCTTGAGTACAGACGATGAATTCCTTTATTTCTCGGGTAACCTACCAGGTGCCACCAACGGAAGTAAAGACTTGTGGATGACCTCGTTCGATCGCCGCACGCGTTCTTGGAAAGAGCCAACTAATCTTGGAGGCATCGTAAATACGGATGGTGATGAACTCTATCCTTATATTCATGACGATGGTTATTTGTACTTCTCATCAAATGGCCATGACGGTATGGGAGGTCTGGATGTTTACAAAGTAGCCTTGGACGAGAATGGAATGCCAACGGGTGAAGTTCAAAACCTTATGTGGCCCATTAACTCTCCAGGAAATGATTTTGCTTTGATATTTGAACCAGGAGATACGGCCAAGGGATTTGTATCCTCAGATTATGAGGAAAGAGATGGCCACCGTGGTGCAGATGACCTTTATTCTGTTTACCTCGTGCCACTTCAATATACGATCAGTGGTTTGGTGACAAGCACCAAAGATCGTTCGCCAGTGCCGCAAGTTACGGTTACGCTTGAAGGAGGGAACGCTCCAATCGTAGTGAATACCGATGCGGATGGTTACTACAACATAGAGCGTGACAAACTTGAGCCAGGAGTGGTTTACAAGTTGCGCTTTGAAAAGAAACAATTCCTCAGCGGTGAAGCAAATGCCACTACCGTAGGCGTACCGTTGTCGGCCCACGAATTGGTAATCGATGAGAATGGCGACTACTACATTCACAATTTGAGAGTAAATGTGGGGATCGATCCTATCGAGATTCCAATCGTTCTCCCGAACGTACTCTTTGAAACAGCCAAGTGGGATTTGGATTCCTCTTCTCGAGCAGCTCTCGATACAGTGTATGACATACTCACGCGAAATCCGAATATCGTGATCGAATTGCGCTCACACACGGATTACCGTAATTCAGATGCTTTTAATCAAGAGCTCTCTCAGAAAAGAGCGGACACATGTGTAAGTTATCTAGTTTCAAAAGGAATTGATTCAGCACGTCTTGCTCCAGTTGGTATGGGTGAGTCTGAGCCATTTGTGATTCCAGAAGGATACTCAGGTTTGTATAACACAAACTTCGAGGCAAATAGAGAGCTTGCTGAATCTTGGATTAAAAGCCAATCTAGAGATACTCAAGACAAGGCCAATCAGTTGAATCGTAGAACAGATATGAAGGTTCTGCGCGATGATTACGTTCCTGCTCAGGCCGTCGCCGGAGGTGGTGAAGGTGAAACAGGAACAACGGAAGAACCAACGGGGCCAGTAGAAGGAGAACTTCATTACATCCAAGGTAGAGAAAGCGTTGGGCGAATTGCCCGTGAGTACGGTATCAGCGTAGCACAGTTAAAACGTCTTAACGGCGGACTAAGAGGTGTGCGTCTCGTAGATGGTATGGTACTTAAAGTAACTCCTGATGGTGATTACACCGAATTCGACAGAACCCACTACCAAGTGAGTAGAGGTGATGACTTAGAGAGCATTGCTGAGCAACTGGGTATTGAAGAAGATGTTATCGAAGAATTGAATCCAGATGTGGACTTCGATCGTCTGCCTCCAGGACTTTACTTGAGAATAGAATAGATTATTAGATACTCATGAAGCGCCCTGCATTTTTGCGGGGCGCTTTTGTATTTTTGCCAAATGGAAAAAAGCTCACGTTACGCTGAAAGAGGCGTTTCATCAGGGAAGGAAGAGGTGCACAAGGCTATTGCCCATGTGGATAAAGGATTGTTTCCACAAGCCTTTTGCAAGGTCATTCCCGATCATCTAACGGGAAGTGAAGATCATTGCTTGGTAATGCATGCAGACGGCGCTGGAACGAAGTCATCGTTAGCTTACGTGTACTGGAAAGAAACCGGTGATGTTTCAGTGTGGAAAGGCATTTCGCAGGATGCACTCGTGATGAACATCGACGACCTTTTATGCGTGGGAGCTACGGAGAATATTCTCTTATCCTCAACCATTGGCAGAAATAAGAATCTCATTCCTGGTGATGTAATCGCAGCAATTATCCAGGGTAACGAAGAACTTATTAAGGAATTCGCTTCTTACGGCGTTCAAATCGTTTCTACCGGAGGCGAAACAGCGGATGTAGGCGACTTAGTTCGAACCATCATTGTAGATAGTACGGTGATTGCGCGGATGCGCAGAGATGAAGTCGTGGACAATGGTAACATTGCTCCTGGTCACGTAATCGTTGGCTTAGCCAGTTTTGGTCAAGCTGATTATGAAAACGAATACAACGGTGGAATGGGCAGCAATGGGCTCACTTCTGCACGACACGACGTTTTCAATAAACTCATTGCCGAGAAGTATCCAGAGAGTTTTGATCCAGCAGTTCCAAGAGATTTGGTGTATTCAGGTAGTGTATCGTTGACAGAAGAAGTTGAAGGAACCGGAAGAACTGCGGGTCAGCTTGTTCTGTCGCCAACTCGGACCTATGCACCTGTCATCAAGCGAATCTTGGATAAGTACCGTGCAGCTATCGGTGGGATGATCCACTGTTCAGGGGGAGCTCAAACCAAGATCCTTCATTTTCTTCGTAAAGGACATGTCATTAAGGATAACCTATTTGATACGCCTCCGTTGTTTGAAATGATTCAGCGCGAAAGCGGAACTTCTTGGGAAGAAATGTATCAAGTCTTTAACATGGGCCATCGCATGGAGCTCTATGTGGATCCATCTGTTGCTGATGATATCATTGCCATTTCCAAAGATTTGGGAGTGGATGCCAAGGTTGTAGGTAGAGTGGAAGAGTCTGAGGTTGCGGAACTCACTATTAAGAGTAACCACGGAACGTATACGTATTCCAAATGAGTACACTCGACCGTTTAAATGCCATTCGCCAGCGTTACGATGAAGTAAATGACCTCATCGCTCAGCCGGATATTGCCGCTGATCATGAACGTTATGTTCGACTTCATAAAGAATACAAGGAGCTAAAACCTATCGCGGAGGCTCGGGACAAGTATATTGAACTGCATGAGCAAATCGATGAGGCCAAGGAGGTAATCCAAGAAGGCGCGGATCCTGAATTTGTAGAAATGGCTCAGGAGGAGCTTGATTCGGCTAAGTCTGAGCTCGAAGTTCTGGAAGAGGAGATTAAATGGATGCTGATTCCAAAAGATCCCGAGGACAGTAAGAACGCCGTTCTTGAAATTAGGGCAGGAGCAGGTGGAGATGAAGCTAGCCTTTTTGCCGGTGATCTCTTTAGAATGTACCAGAGGTATATTGAAGGAAGAGGGTGGAAGATGGAACTCATCAACGCCAATGAAGGGACTGTAGGCGGCTACAAGGAAATTGCTGTGAGTGTTGAAGGTGAAGACGTATATGGGGTGCTCAAATACGAAAGTGGTGTTCACCGTGTACAACGCGTACCTTCTACGGAAAGCCAAGGCAGAGTTCATACATCCGCCGCATCCATAGCAATCCTGCCTGAAGCGGAGGAAGTAGATGTTGAACTCGATGAAAAGGACATCCGTCGCGACACCTTCAGGTCGAGCGGTGCGGGAGGTCAGCACGTGAACAAAACGGAAAGTGCGATTCGATTAACCCACCTTCCAACGGGTATTGTAGTGGAGTGCCAAGACGGTAGATCACAACACAAGAATTTAGAGCAGGCCATGAAGGTTCTTCGGGCGCGCTTGTACGATAGAGAGGTTCAGAAGCATCACGATGAAGTAGCCCAACGACGTAAAACCTTGGTATCTACAGGAGATAGATCGGCAAAGATCAGAACCTACAATTTCCCTCAAGGAAGAGTTACTGATCACCGCATTGGTTTAACCACACATAATTTAAACGATGTGTTGAACGGTGAAATCCAGCAGTTCTTGGATGAATTGAAAATGGCAGAGAATACAGAACGCTTGAAAGAGGGTTCGGAAAACTTTGGAGCATGACCAGAAAAGAGCTCATCGCTCAAATAGAAAAGAAGCAATCTATGCTATGTGTTGGGTTGGATACTGACCTCGATCGCATACCGAAGTTCTTATTGGATAGAGAAGATCCCATTTTCGAGTTCAACAAGGCAGTAATTGATGCTACGGCCCCGTATGCTGTGGCTTATAAGCCGAATACAGCGTTTTATGAAGCTTATGGAATCGCAGGTTGGAAGAGTTTTGAACGCACGGTTCAGTACTTGAAGTCGAACTATCCTGAGCAATTTATCATTGCCGATGCCAAGCGAGGAGACATAGGAAATACCGCTGCGAGATACGCCAAGGCGTTCTTAGAGACCTTGGATTGTGATTCCATTACGGTAGCCCCGTATATGGGTGAGGACTCCGTAGTTCCTTTTCGACTTCGAGAGGGAAAGTGGGTGATTGCCTTGGGATTGACTTCAAATCCTGGAGCTGACGATGTTCAGAAATTGAAACTTGAGGATGGACGATTCGTACACCGGGAGGTTATGAACCGCTTGGCTTCATGGCTTACTCCACAAGAGCTAATGTTCGTTGTGGGTGCTACGCGTCCAGAGGAGCTCGGAGATTTGCGCAGGGCGTTTCCTGAACATTTCTTTTTGGTCCCTGGTGTAGGAGCGCAAGGTGGTAGCGCAGAGGAGGTAATTAAGCACGGCTTAATACCGGACGACTACGGACTGCTGGTCAATTCTTCACGAGGAATTATTTATGCTTCATCCGATGAAGATTTTGCTGAGAAAGCAGGCCTCAAAGCGAGGGAAATGAAAGAGCAAATGAGTAGCGCATTTTAGTTCGCTAAGAGAGGAGCAAATACTTAGAGGTTGTAGGCACATGCTTACAACCTCTTTTTTTTGCTGATGTAGTCCGTTCCTTACGCAGTTTAATATTTGTAGGAATAGTCATCACCTGTTCGGGATATTCCTACAATAGATGAATCATTTGTAGGAAAGACCTTGTTGATGAGGGGGGCAATAAACTTACAATTTAGGGGTGTGGATAAGGGAAAATAAAACCTAACCCAAATCCAAAGAGTCGTAAGGCTCGAACCGAGACCTGGAATTGGAAATGTTCTTTTAACCCAAAACTCAAAAGAACACCCATCATGAGAACAATGACTACACTGAACGCAAACTGGAAAAGTACCGCGCTTTTCGTTGGACTTTTCTGGCTTATTCCTGTTGCAGCGTCTGCTCAAAGCACCGTTACCCATACAATTTGTGTGGAATCACAGGACGTAGTATATGGTATTACAGGTGCTGATCCAACTTCTAACTTCACTTGGGGCTTTGCCACTGGCTATTCAGCAATGGGTACCATTGACAACTCGGTGAGTTCAAACAACGATCAAATTCAAATCGACTGGGGATCAACTGCGGGCACTACCCGAATTTTACAGTTGAACAAAGTCCTGATGGCTGTTACTGTGATACCATTTATAACCAAGTGTACTTAACGCTACCCAGCAACTCTTATATCTCCGGACCAAGCATCGTTTGTGAAGGTCAGTACGTCGAGCTCAGAGCATACGACAATAAGAATGATGGAAAGTTTGAGTGGTGGAATGGTGATTCTGCAAATGTCATTTCATTCTTTGCGACGCGAGATACAGTGGTATACCGCGTAGCATTCAATCAAACTTGCAAGAATGACACGACTTTCCACGAAGTGCGCGTCCTGCCTACACCTCAGATCATGGTAAGTACGGATGCGACATCAGATACAATCAGCTTCAATTCCTACGTCAATTTCTCTCATGATGGGAGCCAAATTGGTCAACTCGATTGGTATTTGAACGGATTGTGGATGGGCAATGGGAATTCAGTAGATATTCTCTTCGCGGAGCCAGGATGGAATACCATTCAAGCCATCGGTACTACGGGAATGTGTTCTGATACCTTGCAGCATCACATGTGCGTGGAAGATGAGCTTAAAATACACATCCCTTCAGCTTTTTTACCTAACGGTGATGGGTTGAATGATGTTTGGAATTTTGAAGGACTTGGTTTCGATGATTATGAGGTACATATATATGATCGATGGGGCAATGAAATGGCATTTTGGGACAAGGAACGTCCAGGGTCTTGGGATGGTACATTCCAAGGAAGACCAGTTGCCACCGGTGCCTACTCTTATCAGATTAAGGTCATGACTGTGCATAATCACATTAAATCGTATAATGGCGTGATCACAGTTATCCGATGACTTGAGACCTGATCGGATTACTTTTAGGGGGAGAGCGGTCTAGTTATAGGCCGCTCTTTTTTATTCGAATGTATCCGTTTAGCTACCCATTATCCATGCAAGTCGGGATAAGTTTGGACATGCAAGAAGAGTTCTTACAGTTTATCTGGAACGCTATGCCGTTGGAAGCGTCTGAGCTAATCACCGTTGATGGTTTCGAAGTTCAAGTCCGACAACGAGGGGAATGGAACATCCTAAGCGGACCTGATTTCTCCAATGCTAAGCTCAGTATCAACGGGCTGGATTGGGGTGGGGATGTGGAAATCCACTTGAAGAGCAGTGATTGGTTCGCGCATAAGCATCATAACGACCCCGCCTATGACAAGGTGATTCTACATGTGGTATTCAACGATGATAAACCTGCGGTATCGAGCAAAGGAGTTCGTATTCCAACTTTGGTTCTAAGGGAGGATAAATGGCTCCCTAGCTATTGGAGATATGAACGTTGGCTCAATAATAACCGCTCGTTCACGTGTGAATCTCTCATAGGGTCGGTACCCGGTAAACTTAAGAATGACTGGGTCGAAGAGCTAGGAATCAGACGTTGGAATCGAAAGAGATTACAACTGTCCAAACTGCGTAAAGAGTTAAAGGGGAATGAACTGAAGATGCGGACCGTACTCATGGCTCGATTGATGGGTGAGCCCATTAATTCGCTTCCCTTGATGACACTTGCCAAGCGATTACCAGATTACCGAGTAATTCGGCATTCTTGGTTATGGAACGATTTTGCAGGATGGGTTATAGCCCTAACTGGTTTGTCGGAGAATCACCAATCATCTTACTACCTCAAGAAATTTGAAGTGGAACCCCTTCAAGAAGGGATGTGGAAATATGGTAGGCTTCGACCTCCTTCCTTTCCAAAGGCAAGAGTAGCACAATGGACTTGGTGGTATTATCGTTGCGTCATTAAAGGATTGGTGCAGAACCCATTCGATGAAGAATTTTGGAAAGACTCCGAATTAGAATACCTCCCCGGTAAGTCGACTTTGCTCCAATGGAAGATTAATAGTGATTGGTGGTTCGACGTTCGAAATCCCATCTCAGAAAATTCGAAAGGTCAGTGGCAGAATCTAGCAGCTGAATATAATTCTATCACGAAATTGTTTCGAGAAAAGGGCGTAAACAATGAGAATGCCTTGCAGTCACAAGGTGCTTTAGAACTCTACACTTCTTTCTGCCAGAACAAAAAATGCTTACATTGTGTCATTGGTAAATACCTTATGAAAACCAACAACTATGATTGATCGGATTCGGAGGGAATTTGAAAAACGTGGCTTCGAAGTGTGTCATCGCTTCGGAGAAAGGTTGGGTATTCGCCCTTCACAAATCCGAAAGTTTTTCATTTACTCTTCTTTCATAGCCCTCGGGTCGCCTTTGATTGTGTACCTCATGCTGGCATTCTTGCTTCGATTGAAAGATGAAGTATCGCAAAAGCGGGAGTCTATCTTTGACCTGTAATTTGGCTGTGCTCTGCTATATCAGTAGATTTGGGCTTCTCGAAGAAAATTCGGTGAGCTTCGTACAACTTATGGACTACCGATTTTTAATGAATACAACCAAAGTTCAGTTGAAACTATGAAGAAACTACTTACCCTATTGGGCGTAGCGTTAGCACTTATTTCGTTTGGTCAGTCCGGACTTCGACTTGAAAGTTTTGAAATTGCCAATCCTCAAGGAATTAATAATGGACGTGCTACAGCTGTAGTTTCAGGCGGTGAAGGACCTTACTTATTCTATTGGAGCAACCAAGGAACGGATACCACTGCCAGAGAATCAAGAGGTTTAACAGAAGGCATTTCACACTCCCTAACCGTTGTTGACGCGAAGGGAGATTCAGTGTCCCGAAGTTTTTCAATTGAGACAAAGTCGATTGCAGAGAACTTCAACGGGGCGTTTACGCCTATTGTAGGAGCAGTTGGTGGGGTTCTTTTAGGTGATCCCTTCGCAGCACTTGGACTTTACGACAATACGATTTACGATGAGAATGGAGTGGTAGCGAAGCATCCGAACGGAGATGTACGCACCACGAATATTCCTTTCATTGTAGTTTGGCTCATTTTGGGTGCTCTTTTCTTTACATTGAAGATGGGCTTCATCAATTTCAGAGGATTTAAGCATGCTATTCAATTAGCACGAGGAAAATACGACGAGCCCAATGCCCCTGGTGAAGTGACTCACTTCCAAGCCTTAGCTACCGCCGTGTCTGCGACGGTAGGATTGGGGAATATCGCTGGTGTTGCTGTGGCTATTTCCGTCGGTGGTGCAGGAGCTACTTTCTGGATGATTGTGGCCGGCTTGTTGGGTATGTCCTCGAAATTCGTGGAATGTACGCTTGGCGTGAAATACCGCAATATCAATCCTGATGGAAGTGTGTCTGGTGGACCTATGCACTACTTGAGAAAGGGCTTAGCTGAAAAGAAAATGAGTAGCTTGGGGAAAGTACTTGCCTTTGTATTTGCCATTCTTGCTATTGGCGCTTCATTTGGAGGAGGGAATATGTTCCAAGCGAACCAAGCATTTGAGCAGTTATCCGGTCAGTTTAGCTCTTTGGATGGTCAGGGTCCTGTGTTTGGAGTAATCCTAGCGGTTCTCGTTGGAATCGTTATTATCGGCGGAATCAAAAGCATAGCCAAGGTTACAGAACGCGTTGTTCCTGTTATGGCAGTTATTTACATACTCGCCGCTTTGATTATTATCGGGATGAACATCGATCAGGTTGGTTCGGCCTTAACCGCTATTTACGATGGAGCTTTTAATGCTGAAGCGCTTAGAGGTGGATTTATCGGTGTTTTGATTCAAGGATTTCGTCGTGCCGCTTTCTCTAATGAGGCCGGTGTCGGTTCAGCGGCTATTGCACACTCAGCGGCTAAAACGAAGCATCCTGTAGCGGAAGGATTTGTAGCTCTCCTTGAACCTTTCATTGATACGGTAGTAGTATGTACGCTTACCGCTTTGGTACTCATCTTTACCGGAAAGCACTTGCCTGAAACAGGAGCGGCCGTGAGTGGGGCACAAATGACTTCGGATGCCTTTGGGTCTGTGATCGATTGGTTCCCGATGGTACTTGTGCTTGCTATATTCTTATTTGCATTCTCAACCATGATTTCATGGTCGTATTACGGTTTGAAAGCCTGGACCTTCATCTTTGGAGAAAGCAAGCTTACTGAGATATCTTATAAAGTGATCTTCTTGTTGTTCATTATCGTTGGATCATCAGTCAGTCTAGGTGCGGTAATCGATTTTTCAGATATGATGATTCTGGCGATGGCCTTCCCGAACATCGCAGGGTTGTTGATCATGTCTGGTGACGTGAAGCGAGATCTCAATCAATACATTAAAGACCTAAAAGCAGGCAAACTCTTTAGAAATGAAGGCAAGAAGCCAGCTGTTGAAACGGATTAAACGAGATTCCCTGGGTTTAATCGATTGTATCCGTTTATCTTCCGATTAGAATAAAGCGCCACTGCACCTTTGTGTATGTGGCGTTTCTATTTATGGTTGAGTATTAGGCGATCGGAAAGGAGGAGGTTACTCTTTTTGTTTCTCACTCCGATATTGCTTTATACGCTCATTTATATTCTCTCTCCTCGTGAACCTAATAATAATGACTTAAGTAAATGGGAAGCTTTGCTCGACAGTGTTGAAGTCCATCATCATCAACTTGAGCAGACGGCCCTAATGAAGCTTAAATCTCGAGCTTTCTTTTATACGGATACCTGCGACATCTCGTGTTGGAAGAAATTAGGACTAAGTGAAAGTGACGCTCGGCGCATTTCCAACTATATCGCGGCAGGTGGCCGAGTGGATGAAGGGGATGATTTGGAGAGATTAAATATAGGTTCTGAGGGTTGGAGGCAAGCTGTGGGACCTTTGTTACTGAAGAAGAGAACCAATGCATCTTTTTCAAACAATAGCTGGCACCAAAGGCCCAAGCATGCACCGACCTACCTGCTTGATCCGCGAGAAATTGACATCAATAAACCGGACACTTCCATATTGATTGATGCGGGATGGCCAGCTCACGTGGTGCGAAGATGGAATAAATATACGGAGAGTGGCGGTCGATTTGAGGCGCCGTATGAGTTGTTGAAATTGTACGGTATGGACTCCGCTTGGGTTATGAAATGGCAGGACAGCTTGATAGTGGATCCTTTGATTGTTGATTCCATTGATCTCAATTCGAAAGAGCTTTATGAGGTACTGACCCATTTGAGTTGGCATGACTGGCAGATTGAAAAGTTGGAAGATTATCGAAACCGACTTGGCGGGTTTACACATACGTTACAGCTGTATGAGGCAGGACTAGATAGTTTGACGCTGGAGGAATTGTTCGCTTGGAGTTACTGCAGCAGGACTTGGGTTCAATTATCCATGAATGAATCTACATTAAGTGAGCTAGCGCTCCATCCTTACATAACTTGGGAGATGGCTAAAGAGCTCGATTATTATCGTACCCATTTGAGACCAATTGAGAATTTAGAAGAGCTGGTAGAGTTAGGGCACTGGGATCAGCAGTCCATTGAACGCCTGAAAGATTATTTGAAAAGATGATTGCACAGGAAAAGTAAACGGTTTACTTTTGTCGCCCTAAAGAAAGGAGGTGTCCGCATTATGTTAGTAGTACAAGTTAAAGAAGGAGAAAGCATCGACCGCGCATTGAAGCGTTACAAGCGTAAATTCGACCGCACAGGTACCATGCGCCAACTCCGTCGTCGTCAGCAATTCACGAAACCGTCAGTTGCTCGCAGAAACGAAAAAATTAAAGCGGCTTACGTTCAAGGTCTCCGTACCAACGAAGAAGAATAAAAGTTTGCTTGAATCATATTGAAAGGTCGTCCTGATACGTTAAATTAGGACGACCTTTTTTTTATGCCTACCACTCTCGAATCCTTCATAGAATACCTGCGCGTTGAAAAGCGCTCGTCGGAACACACCCAGCTGGCGTATGAACGTGATTTGAATCAATTCCAAGACTTTGCATTGAGCGATTATGAAGTAGATGACATTCTCAATGCGTCCTCCGTAATGATTCGCGATTGGGTAATGATGCTCAGTGAGTCGGGATTGGAATCGAAGAGCATCAATCGAAAGCTTTCTACTCTCCGTTCATTTTATAAGTTCGCCCAAAAGGCGGGGTTGATTACAACATCTCCAACTGAAGCGCTTAAATCACTTAAAGTGCCTAAGCGTGTGGTTCGAACGGTGAGTGAAGAAGATATGGAAAAGGTGTTGGCTCGGGAGTTGTATCAAAATAATCCTGACGGTATGCGCGATCGCATGCTGCTACTCACCTTTTATGCCACGGGTATGCGACGTTCTGAACTCATCACTCTTAAGTGGAGTGATGTTGACAAGCATAATAAGAAGTTAAAGGTGCTTGGTAAGCGAAGCAAAGAACGCATCATTCCAGTTCCAATAGGGTGGGTAGAAGAGGCTGAGAAATGGAAAGAGCATCAGCGTCAAACCACCGGAGAACAAATGTATTTATTCACGAATGATAGCGGCGAAATGCTCGACCCAAAGCTTGTTTATGATAGGGTGGTTCACTATATTAGTAAGGTAAGCTCAGTGGACAAAAAGAGCCCTCACATTCTCCGTCACACTTTTGCTACACATCTTCTCAATATGGGTGCAGATCTTCAAACCATTAAAGAACTACTCGGTCATAGCAGTTTGGCTGCTACGCAGATTTACACCCATAGTTCCATAGATCAATTAAAATCAGTGTATAACGATTCCCATCCAAGGAGTCATAAAAAGTAGATACATGAAAGTGCAAGTGCAATCTGTGAACTTTAAGGCGGATCGTAAACTCGTCGACTTCATTCAACAGCGAATGGATAAGCTTGATCAATTTTACGACCGAATTATTGACGGTGAAGTTTATCTCAAAGTAGATAACAATCACTCTAGAGAGAATAAGATTGTTGAGGTGCGTGTAAATGTACCGGGAAACGATTTAGTAGTAAAGAAGGAGTGCACGTCATTTGAAGAAGCAACGGATTTAGCAACGGATGCCTTAAGGCGTCAAATTGATAAGCATAAGGCTAAGCTTCGAGGTGTATAAGCGCCAATTTGAGATATCAACCCCGCTCTAGCGGGGTTTTTTTGTACCACTATTTTGACAGATAGATATAAAATGTATTTTTGCCCCCGCTTCTGCAGAAAAAAGAAGCACAAAAACAATCGGGACCGTTTGTGCAGAATGAAATGTTTCATACATTTGCAGTCCCTTTTGAAAAAGCCGAAGATTGAATCGGCTAGTTCTTAGGAATAGCGCGGCATTAGCCGTTTTTTTAAGCCAGCATAGCTCAGTTGGTAGAGCAGCTGATTTGTAATCAGCTGGTCGGCGGTTCGAGTCCGTCTGCTGGCTCAAGTGTTTCAGATGAATATCTGAAGGTTCTTTACTTAGTGTAGAATAAGATATTGGGGAGATACTCAAGCGGCCAACGAGGACAGACTGTAAATCTGTTGGTTTTTACCTTCGCAGGTTCGAATCCTGCTCTCCCCACTAGGCAAGTAGGTTTGATTGAACGCCCGAGAAGGGTGGGTATAGTTGAGCCTGTTTGTGTTGGTTAAGCGGAAGTAGCTCAGTTGGTAGAGCATCAGCCTTCCAAGCTGAGGGCCGCGGGTTCGAATCCCGTCTTCCGCTCAAGGTTTCCCCTGGGGGTCACCGGCTAGCCGATGTAGCTCAGGGGTAGAGCGTTTCCTTGGTAAGGAAAAGGTCACGGGTTCAATTCCCGTCATTGGCTCTAAGATTGTTTATAGGTCTTTCGGGTTCATTTAATAAAAAGACGACTCATCATGGCAAAGGAGAATTTTGTACGTTCCAAGCCGCACTTGAACATTGGAACAATTGGTCACGTTGACCACGGTAAAACCACTTTGACTGCTGCTATCACAACGGTATTGGCAGAGAAGGGATTTGGCCAAAAGCGCGATTTCGATTCAATCGACAATGCGCCAGAAGAAAAAGAACGTGGTATCACGATCAACACGTCACACGTAGAGTATGAGACGGCTAATCGTCACTACGCACACGTTGACTGTCCAGGTCACGCCGACTACGTTAAGAACATGGTAACGGGTGCCGCTCAGATGGACGGCGCAATCCTCGTGGTTGCTGCTACTGACGGACCAATGCCACAAACTCGTGAGCACATCCTTCTTGGACGCCAGGTAGGTATTCCTCGCATCGTTGTTTTCTTGAACAAAGTTGACATGGTAGACGACGAGGAGCTTCTTGAGCTTGTTGAAATGGAGGTTCGTGACCTTCTTTCATTCTACGAGTATGACGGTGACAACGCTCCAGTAATTTCTGGTTCTGCACTTGGTGCTTTGAACGGAGAAGACAAGTGGGTTGACACAGTTATGGAGTTGATGGACGCTGTTGACAGTTACATCGAGGAGCCGGAGCGCGACAAGGACAAGCCGTTCTTGATGCCAATTGAGGACGTATTCTCAATCACGGGTCGTGGTACTGTAGCAACTGGTCGTATTGAGACTGGTGTTGCGAACACTGGTGATCCAGTTGAAATCATCGGTTTCGGTGACGAGAAGCTTACTTCTACAATCACTGGTGTTGAGATGTTCCGTAAGATTCTTGACACAGGTGAAGCTGGAGATAACGTAGGTATCCTTCTACGTGGTATCGAGAAGAAAGACATCCGTCGTGGTATGGTAATCTGTAAGCCAGGTTCAATTACTCCACACGTGAAGATGAAGGCTGAGGTTTATATTTTGAAGAAAGAAGAAGGTGGTCGCCACACTCCTTTCCACAACAAGTACCGTCCTCAGTTCTACTTGCGTACCACTGACGTAACAGGTGAAATTCACCTCCCTGACGGAGTTGAAATGGTAATGCCTGGTGATAACATTTCTATCACTGTTGAGCTTATCGCCCCTGTTGCTATCAACAAAGGTCTTCGTTTCGCGATTCGCGAAGGTGGCCGTACAGTTGGTGCTGGTCAGGTTACTGAAATTATCGAGTAATCGATACACATATTTATATGGCAAAAGGTGTCCGCTTCACGGCGGGCGCCTTTGTGCCGTAAATACGGGTGTAGCTCAGTTGGTAGAGCAGTGGTCTCCAAAACCAAAGGTCGTGAGTTCGAATCTTACCACCCGTGCTACTAGAGAAAGAAGATGAATAAGATCAAAGGATACCTCCAAACCTCATACGAGGAGTTTGCGCAAAAGGCCACATGGCCTACGCTAACTGATTTGCAAAAGAGCACTGTGTTGGTGCTTATTGCCATGGTCATTTTTGCATTGTTGATTTTTGCAATGGACCAATCAATTATGCAAGTTTTGGGGCTTATCCGAGGCTTTTTTAACTAATCCCAGGGACTGGAATCCATGAGTGACGGTAAGAAATGGTATGTAGTCCGCGCTATTAGCGGTCAGGAGAACAAGGTGAAATCCTACATCGAGAACGAGATGGAGTACGCCGGTTTGACTGATTTAATGGGGCAGGTTTTGGTTCCTACCGAAAAGGTATACCAAATCCGCAACGGTAAGAAAGTATATAAAGAACGCAATTACTACCCTGGATATATCATGGTAGAAGTTGTGCTCACAGGAGAGATGATTCACACCATCAAGAATGTTCAAGGTGTGATTGGTTTCCTAGGTGAAACAAAAGGTGGGGATCCCGTGCCATTGAGATTGAGCGAGGTGAATCGCATGCTAGGTAAGTTCGATGAGCTTGCTGAATCAGCAGAACAAATCAACATTCCATTCGTAGTGGGTGAGAGTGTTAAGGTAATCGATGGACCTTTCAGAGATTTCTCTGGAACCATTGAGAAGATTAATGAAGAGAAGCGCAAGCTTGAGGTAATGGTGAAGATTTTCGGTAGAAAGACACCACTCGAATTGAGCTTCATGCAAGTTGAGAAAGAAAGTTAATACGAGATGTGAGCTCGTCCGACCCGAGGAAGCTTCCACCCAACGGTCAAAAGCACGCTAACTCATTTATAAAGAACTGCAACAATGGCAAAAGAGGTAAGTGCACTTATTAAGCTGCAAGTTCGCGGTGGTGCTGCGAATCCTTCGCCTCCGGTGGGTCCCGCCCTCGGTGCGAAAGGTGTCAACATCATGGAATTCTGTAAGCAATTTAATGCAAGAACCCAGGACAAGCAAGGCAAACTTCTGCCAGTTGTTATTACGGTTTACGCAGATAAGTCTTTCGATTTTATCGTTAAGACTCCACCTGCAGCCGTGCAATTGATGGAAGCAGCCAAGATTAAAAAAGGATCTTCTGAGTCTAACCGTGTCAAGGTGGCCAAAGTAACTTGGGAACAAGTTCGTACGATCGCTGAAGACAAGATGCCAGATTTGAACTGTTTTACCGTAGAAAGTGCAATGAGCATGGTAGCGGGTACAGCACGTTCAATGGGTATCACGGTAACTGGCCCGAAGCCGTTCTAACGCAATAATAGCATTGGAGATGGGAAAATTGACCAAAAAGCAGAAGGCTGCTGCTGAGAAGATTGAAAAGGGAAAGTTCTACTCAGTGGAGGAGGCTTCTGCCCTTATTAAAGAAGTAAACACTACCAAATTCGACGCAAGTGTTGATTTGGCTGTTCGTTTGGGTGTAGACCCACGTAAAGCCAATCAAATGGTTCGTGGCGTGGTAACGCTTCCGCACGGAACAGGTAAAGACGTTCGCGTTTTGGCGCTCGTTACTCCTGATAAAGAGCAAGAAGCAAAAGACGCTGGAGCTGATTTCGTTGGATTGGATGAGTACATCGAGAAGATCAAAGGTGGTTGGACCGATGTGGATGTAATTGTTACCATGCCTGCTGTAATGGGTAAAATTGGACCATTGGGCCGAGTTCTCGGACCACGTGGTTTGATGCCAAACCCAAAAACAGGTACAGTAACTATGGATGTTGCTAAGGCAATTTCTGACGTGAAAGCTGGTAAGATCGACTTTAAAGTTGATCGCTATGGCATCGTTCACGCTTCTGTTGGAAAGGTGTCTTTCACTGCTGACAAAATCAAGGAGAACGCTGAGGAATTACTCAAAACATTGATTCGTATGAAGCCGGTTGCGGCTAAAGGAACCTACGTGAAGAGTGTATTCATGTCCAGCACGATGAGCCCGGGTATCCCGGTTGAATCGAAGTCCCTTTAATTCATCTTCTAACACAACAGTGCAATGACACGAGAAGAAAAGAATAAAGAAATTGACGCATTAGTAGGTATCCTCGAAGATGTAAGTACACTTTACATCGCGGATATCGCTGGTCTCGACGCTGAATCAACTTCGAACTTGCGCCGTCAAGCGTTTAAGAGCGATATCAAGATCAGTGTTGTGAAGAACACTTTGTTGAAGAAAGCCATGGAGCGCACTGAAAAGCCTTTCGGGGAACTTTTCGATACGCTTAAGGGCAGCACCAGCATCATGGTTTGCGAAACCGGTAACGCTCCTGCTAAACTCATCAAAGAGTTCCGCAAGAAGAGTGAGAAGCCAATCCTCAAAGGTGCTTACATCGAAGAGGCGGTTTACATCGGTGACGATAACCTCGATGCACTCAGCAACATCAAGAGCAAAAACGAACTCATCGGAGACGTTATCACGCTCTTGCAATCGCCTGCTAAGAACGTTATCTCTGCACTTCAGGGTGGAGCTGGTAACAAAGTGGCAGGTTTAGTTAAGGCTCTTGAAGAAAGAGCACAGTAATTTTTGTACGCACTCAGCTTCCATATACGCGTAAGTTTTAAACACTAAAAAGAAGTCAAAATGGCTGATATTAAAGAATTGGGCGAAGCCCTCGTAAACCTTACAGTAAAAGAGGTTAACGAACTCGCTACTTACCTCAAAGAAGAGCATGGCATCGAGCCTGCTGCTGCAGCTGTTGCTGTTGCTGGTCCTGCTGGCGGCGGTGAAGCCGGAGGTGGTGAAGAGAAATCAGAATTTGATGTCATCCTTAAAGCCGCTGGTGGCTCTAAGCTTGCAGTTGTGAAATTGGTTAAAGAAATGACCGGTCTCGGACTGAAAGAAGCTAAAGAGAAGGTAGATAACGCACCTGCAGCAATTAAGGAAGGCGTTGCCAAGGACGAGGCAGAAGCCCTCAAGGCTCAGCTTGAAGAAGCTGGTGCTGAGGTAGAGCTTAAGTAAGCTCTCCCCCTGGAACAGTAAGGTTTAGGTCTTTCCTGACGGAAACGTCAGGATGGGCCTAGACCCTTTTGTGTATAAATTAACATTATTTCTATAATGGCGAATCCTCTGGCGCATAAATCGGATAGAATCAGCTTTGCATCCACACTTGCTCAAGCCGGTTACCCGGACTTCTTGGACATTCAGCTGAAATCCTTCCAGGACTTCTTTCAAATAGAAACCAAACCGGAAGAAAGAAATAGCGAAGGTCTGCACAAGACTTTTGCCGAGAACTTCCCAATCACAGATGCGAGAAATCAATTCGTATTGGAGTTCATCGATTACTTCATCGATCCACCTCGTTATTCAGAAATCGAGTGTATCGAAAGAGGTTTGACCTTCAGCGTTCCGCTTAAGGCTCGACTCAAACTGTATTGTACAGATCCAGAGCACGAGGACTTTGAAACCATCGTACAAGATGTGTTCTTGGGCTCGATTCCTTACATGACTCCACGCGGGACATTTATCATTAACGGTGCTGAGCGTATTGTCGTTTCTCAGCTTCACCGTTCACCGGGTGTATTCTTTGGTCAAAGTTTCCACGCGAATGGTACCAAGCTTTATTCAGCGCGTATCATTCCTTTCAAGGGTTCTTGGATTGAATTTGCAACCGATATCAATAGCGTAATGTATGCGTATATCGATCGTAAGAAGAAGCTTCCGGTTACGACCTTGCTTCGTTCTATCGGTTATGAGCGCGATAAAGATATTCTCGAGATCTTCGGCTTGGCAGAGGAAGTGAAGGTTTCGAAAACGGGATTGAAACGTGTAGTTGGACGTCGTTTGGCGGCGCGTGTTCTCAAGACTTGGATTGAAGATTTTGTAGATGAAGATACGGGTGAAGTTGTTTCTATCGAGCGTAATGAAGTTGTGCTTGATCGTGACACACTCCTCGAAAAGGATCACATGGAGGTAATCCTCGACGCGGAAGTATCTCACATTCTACTTCACAAAGAAGACGTGGAAAGTAGCGAGTACGCTATTATTTACAACACGCTTCAGAAAGACCCAACGAACTCTGAGAAGGAGGCCGTAGAACACATTTACCGTCAACTTCGTAACGCAGAGCCGCCTGATGAAGAAACTGCTCGTGGTATTATCGACAAGCTCTTCTTTAGTGAGCAACGTTACAACCTCGGAGAAGTAGGTCGCTACCGCTTGAACAAAAAGCTCGGTCTTAACATCGAAAGCGACGTTCAAGTATTGACGAAAGACGATATCATTAACATCATTCGCTATTTGATTCAGCTGATCAATTCAAAAGCAGAAGTAGATGATATCGATCACTTGTCGAATCGTCGCGTTCGTACAGTTGGTGAGCAAATGGCAAACCAATTCGGCGTAGGTTTGGCTCGTATGGCAAGAACCATTCGTGAGCGTATGAATGTGCGCGACAATGAGGTGTTTACGCCAATCGACTTGATCAATGCGAAAACGTTGAGCTCGGTAATCAACTCGTTCTTTGGAACCAACCAGCTCAGCCAGTTCATGGACCAAACGAACCCGCTTTCAGAGATTACGCATAAGCGTCGTCTCTCCGCGCTCGGACCTGGAGGTTTGAGTCGTGAGCGTGCTGGTTTCGAGGTTCGTGACGTACACTATACACACTATGGGCGTCTTTGTCCAATTGAAACCCCGGAAGGACCGAACATCGGTTTGATTTCTTCACTTTGTGTTTATGCCAAGGTGAATAATATGGGCTTCATTGAAACTCCGTACCGCAAGGTAGAGGAAGGTAAAGTCCGACTCGATAGTGATCCTGTTTACCTCAGTGCTGAAGAGGAGGAAGAAAAGGTAATTGCCCAAGCCAATGCTCCACTTGAAAAGGATGGAACGTTCGGTAACAATCGCGTTAAAGTGCGTGATGAAGGTGATTTTCCTGTGCTTGAGCCAGAGCAGATCAATTATATGGATGTTGCTCCTAACCAGATCGCCTCCATCTCGGCATCCTTGATTCCTTTTTTGGAGCACGATGATGCCAACCGTGCATTGATGGGATCAAACATGATGCGCCAGGCCGTTCCACTTCTTCGTCCAGATCGACCTGTTGTAGGAACCGGTTTGGAAGGTCACGTTGCTCGTGACTCACGTGTTCTTGCACAAGCTGAAGGCGACGGTGTGGTTGAATTTGTTGATGCTAAAGAGATCCACATTCGTTACGACTTGACCGATGAGGAGCGCCTCGTAAGCTTCAATGACGATTTGAAGAAGTATCACTTGACTAAGTTCTTGAAGACGAACCAGAGCACTACCATCACTCTTCGCCCAATTGTGAGCAAAGGTGAGCGTGTAACTAAGGGTCAGATTCTATGCGAAGGATATGGAACTGAGAAAGGAGACCTTGCACTAGGTCGTAACCTACTTGTTGCCTTCATGCCTTGGAAAGGATACAACTTCGAGGATGCCATCGTAATTAACGAGAAAGTCGTACGTGAAGATATTTTCACATCGATTCACGTTGACGAATACACCTTAGAAGTGCGTGATACGAAGTTGGGCATGGAAGAATTAACTTCTGATATTCCTAACGTTTCTGAAGAGGCTACCAAAGACCTCGATGAAAACGGAATCATTCGCATTGGTGCTGAAGTGAAGCCTGGTGACATCCTAATCGGTAAAATCACTCCTAAAGGCGAAAGCGATCCTTCTCCAGAAGAGAAGCTCCTTCGCGCCATCTTCGGTGATAAGGCCGGTGACGTAAAGGATGCCTCATTGAAAGCTTCTCCATCATTATCAGGTGTGGTTATCAATAAGAAGTTGTTCTCTCGTGCTGTTAAGGACAAGCGTCAAAGAGCACAGGATAAAGAAGAACTAGAGGTAATCGAAATGGAGTTCAATAGCCAACTCGAAGGTGTTCGCGGAATCTTCATCGAAAAATTGTCGCAATTGGTGGCGGGCAAAACTTGCCAAGGTATCACCAACGACTTGAATGAAGATGTGATTCCTAAGGGTACGAAGTTCACTCAAAAGGTGCTTAACAGCATTGAGGACTTCACTCGTATCACAGGTGGCACTTGGACGACAGATGCCGATAAGAATAGACTTATTCTCGATCTACTTCACAACTACAAGATCAAGGTGAACGACTTGACCGGTGTATATCGCCGCAAGAAGTTCCAGATTTCTGTAGGTGATGAATTGCCATCGGGTATTATCAAACTTGCCAAGGTTTACATTGCTAAGAAGCGCAAACTGAAAGTGGGTGATAAGATGGCGGGTCGCCACGGTAACAAGGGTATTGTTGCCAAGATTGTACGTGAAGAAGATATGCCGTTCCTCGAAGATGGAACACCAGTGGATATCGTCTTGAACCCATTGGGTGTACCTTCTCGTATGAACATCGGTCAGATTTATGAAACCGTATTGGGCTGGGCTGGTAAGAAGCTCGGTAAGCACTATGCTACTCCAATTTTTGATGGTGCCACTTTGGACGATATCAAGAAGGAAACAGCAGCAGCAGGTGTTCCTGAATACGGACATACATTCTTGTTCGATGGTGGTACAGGTCAGCGTTTCGACCAGAAGGCAACAGTTGGTGTGATTTACATGCTCAAACTGGGCCACATGGTGGACGACAAGATGCACGCCCGTTCAATCGGACCGTACTCACTTATTACGCAGCAACCATTGGGTGGTAAAGCTCAATTCGGTGGTCAGCGCTTTGGTGAGATGGAGGTTTGGGCACTTGAAGCCTTCGGTGCTTCCAACATCTTGCGTGAAATCCTCACTGTTAAATCGGATGATGTAGTAGGTCGTGCCAAGACCTACGAAACCATCGTGAAAGGTGAGAGAATGCCTGAACCGGGTATTCCAGAATCGTTCAACGTATTGTTGCACGAACTTCAGGGACTCGGACTTAAGATTACTTTGGACTAAAGGAATAGATCCCGCCTCTGTGTGAGCAGAGGTGGGGTTTCCTAATAATTTTTAATCCTCGCGTACAATGGCTCTACGAAAAGGAGATCAAAACACCAACAGCGGATTCAATACAATCACAATTAGCTTGGCATCGCCAGAGTATCTACTCGAGCGTTCAAGCGGCGAAGTATTGAAGCCCGAGACCATTAACTACCGTACGCACAAGCCGGAAAGAGACGGGCTCTTTTGTGAGCGCATCTTCGGGCCTGTGAAGGACTACGAGTGTGCTTGTGGTAAGTACAAGCGTATTCGTTATAAAGGCATCGTCTGCGACCGTTGTGGTGTAGAGGTGACCGAAAAGAAAGTACGTCGTGAGCGCATCGGACACATCAGCTTGGTGGTTCCTGTTGCTCACATTTGGTATTTCCGTTCTTTACCTAATAAGATCGGTTACTTGCTTGGTTTGCCAAGTAAGAAATTGGATATGATCATTTACTACGAACGTTATGTGGTTATTCAAGCCGCTGACGCCGTAGATAATGAAGGTAATCCATTGGAGTTCATGCAGTATTTGACTGAAGAAGAGTACTTGGATGCTCTTGAGCGTCTTCCTGCCGAAAACCAATACTTGGACGAAAACGATCCAAACAAATTTATCGCCAAGATGGGTGCTGAAGCGTTGATTTCGCTTCTTCAACGCATCGACCTAGACGAGCTTTCATACTCATTGCGTCACAAGGCGAACACGGAAACATCACAGCAACGTAAGCAAGAGGCTCTTAAGCGCCTGCAGGTTGTTGAAGCTTTCCGCGATGCAAATTCACGCATCGAGAATAATCCGGAATGGATGGTGATGAAGGTTATTCCAATCATCCCACCTGAATTGCGCCCATTGGTTCCATTGGACGGTGGCCGATTTGCTACTTCGGATTTGAACGATTTGTACCGTCGTGTAATCATCCGTAACAATCGTTTGAAGCGTCTACTCGAAATCAAGGCTCCTGAGGTGATCTTGAGAAACGAGAAGCGCATGCTTCAAGAGGCTGTGGATAGCTTGTTCGACAATACTCGTAAGGCTAGCGCGGTTAAGACCGATGCCAACCGTGCGCTGAAATCACTTTCCGATAGCTTGAAGGGTAAGCAAGGACGTTTCCGTCAGAACTTGCTCGGTAAGCGTGTGGATTACTCTGCTCGTTCCGTTATCGTTATTGGTCCTGAATTGAGACTACACGAATGTGGTCTTCCTAAAGATATGGCTGCTGAGCTTTACAAGCCGTTCATCGTGCGCAAGCTGATTGAAAGAGGTATTGTTAAGACAGTAAAGAGTGCCAAGAAGATTATCGACAAGCGCGATCCAGTAGTTTGGGATATTTTGGAAAACGTGATGAAAGGACACCCAGTTCTTCTCAACCGTGCTCCAACATTGCACCGTTTGGGTATTCAGGCTTTCCAGCCTAAACTCATTGAAGGTAAAGCAATCCAATTGCACCCATTGACC
Source organism: Phaeocystidibacter sp. (assembly GCA_965659415.1). Lineage (GTDB taxonomy): Bacteria > Bacteroidota > Bacteroidia > Flavobacteriales > Schleiferiaceae > Phaeocystidibacter. The sequence continues at coordinate 3,446 of CBFHVA010000011.1, read as the reverse complement.
TGTACGGCATTTAATGCCGACTTCGATGGTGACCAAATGGCGGTTCACTTGCCGTTGGGTCCTGCAGCAGTATTGGAAGCTCAGCTTTTGATGTTGGCTTCTCACAATATCTTGAACCCTGCAAATGGTAGCCCGATTACGGTACCATCTCAGGATATGGTCTTGGGTCTATACTACATGACCAAGATGAGAAAGAGTGATAAAACCCTTACCGTTCGCGGAGAGGGAATGACATTCTACTCTCCAGAGGAGGTTGAGATTGCTTACAACGAAGGTCAGGTGGATCTTCACGCTACCATCAAGGTACGTACTGAAGACTTGAATGAGGCAGGTGAAGTAGCTACCATGATGATTGAGACTACAGTTGGACGCGTATTGTTCAACAAGGTGGTTCCAACAGGAGTAGGTTATGTGAACGAAGTATTGACTAAGAAGGCTCTTCGCGATATTATCGCTACCATCCTTCGCCGTTCTGATGTTCCTACCACGGCTGACTTCTTGGATGCTATGAAGAATCTAGGATACTCCAACGCCTTCCACGGTGGTTTGAGCTTCTCCTTGGGTGACATCATGATCCCTGATCAGAAAGAGACATTGATTAATGAGGCTGAGCAGGAAGTTGAAGGTATCTTCAACAACTACAGCATGGGTCTTATTACAAATAATGAGCGTTACAACCAGGTAATTGACGTTTGGACGAATACCAACGCACGATTGACCCAGGCGGCTATGCACAACTTGACTTCAGATCGTCAAGGATTCAATCCAATCTATATGATGTTGGATTCAGGCGCTCGTGGTTCCAAGGAGCAGATTCGTCAGCTTTCAGGTATGCGAGGTTTGATGGCCAAGCCTCAGAAATCTGGATCTAGCGGTGGAGAGATTATTGAAAACCCGATTATCTCTAACTTTAAAGAGGGACTTTCCATCCTCGAGTACTTTATCTCTACGCACGGTGCGCGTAAAGGTCTTGCCGATACAGCCTTGAAAACAGCTGATGCCGGTTATCTTACACGTCGTTTGGTAGACGTTGCTCAAGATGTGATTATTCTTGAAGATGACTGTGGTACTCTCCGTGGATTGGAAGTGAGTCCTTTGAAGAAGAACGAAGAAGTGGTTGAGCCACTCTACGAACGCATTGTTGGTCGCGTAGCTTTGAACGATGTTGTTGATCCTATTTCAGGGGAGATATTTATTGAAGGTGGTGCGATCATTCAAGAGGAAGCTGCTCGCAAGATTGAGGAGAGCCCGATTGAAATGGTAGAAGTTCGTTCACCACTCACTTGTGAAAGCAAGCGTGGTATCTGTGCCAAGTGTTATGGTAGAAACCTAGCTACTTCTAAGGAAGTACAAATGGGTGAAGCGGTAGGTGTTATCGCTGCACAGTCTATCGGTGAACCGGGTACACAGCTTACACTACGTACATTCCACGTAGGTGGTACTGCAGGTAACATTGCCGAGGAAAGCACACTAAGAGCCAAGTTCGATGGTGTGGTTGAATTGGACGATGTTCGTACCGTTACAGGAGAAGATAGCGAAGGCGAAAAGGTAGAGATCGTAATTGGTCGTACTGGTGAGGTAAAGGTTGTGGACAAGAAGACGGGTATCGTTATCATGACCAGCAACGTTCCTTACGGTTCACATTTGTCGGTTAAAGACGGACAAAAGGTGAAGAAGGGCGATCAGATTTGTACTTGGGACCCTTACAACGCAGTTATTATCGCTGAGAAATCTGGTAAGATTGGTTACCAAGATATCGTACAAGGCGTAACCTATAAGGTTGAGATTGATGAGCAGACTGGTTTCCAGGATAAGGTAATTGCCGATTCCAGAAACAAGAAGTTGATTCCAACCATTCAAGTTCTAGACAAGAAGGGCGAGGAGATCAAGCACTACACATTGCCTGTAGGTGCACACCTCATGGTAAATGAAGGTGAAGAAATCAAGACGGGTAAGATTCTCGTTAAGATCCCACGTAAGTCGGCCAAAGCGGGTGATATTACGGGTGGTCTTCCACGTGTAACCGAATTGTTCGAAGCGCGTAATCCGTCGAATCCAGCTGTGGTAAGTGAAATTGATGGTACGGTTAGCTATGGTAAGATCAAGCGCGGTAACCGCGAGATCATTATCGAATCGCGTAACGGCGAGCAGCGCAAGTACTTGATAAACTTATCTAAGCAGATTCTCGTTCAAGAGAACGACTATGTGAAGGCGGGTATGCCTTTGAGTGATGGTGCCATTACTCCGAGCGACATTCTTGCGATTCAAGGTCCAACTCGTGTTCAAGAGTATCTTGTAAATGAGGTGCAGGAAGTATACCGTCTACAGGGTGTAAAAATCAACGACAAGCACTTCGAGGTGATTGTACGTCAGATGATGCGCAAAGTAGATATCAAGGATCCGGGAGATACAAGCTTCTTGGAAGGTAACTTGATTCACGTTTCTGACTTCATTGAAGAGAATGATAGCATCTTTGATAAGAAGGTCGTAGAAGAGCCAGGTGACAGCGACACATTGAAAGCAGGACAAATCATCAACGCGCGTCAGTTGCGTGATGAGAACTCTCGCTTGAAGCGCGCTGACCAGGTGTTGGTAGTAGCTCGTGATGCGAAACCAGCGACTGCGGTTCCTATCCTACAGGGTATTACCAGAGCTTCATTGCAAACGAAATCATTCATGTCGGCTGCTTCATTCCAGGAAACAACGAAGGTATTGAATGAGGCAGCGGTTGCAGGTAAGCGCGATACCTTGGACGGATTGAAGGAGAATGTCATTGTTGGTCACAGAATCCCTGCGGGTACTGGTATCAAGCATTATTACAAGGCTGTGGTTGGCTCGAAGGAAGACTATGAGCAAATGATGGCTAAGAAAGACGTAGAAGTAGAAAGCGCCGAATAATATGGAAGGAAATCCAAAAGACCCACAGCAGGGGAATCAGCTCAACATCGAGTTGACTCCAGAGTCGGCTGACGGTACTTATAGCAACCTGGCTATCATTAATCACAGTCAGTCTGAGTTCGTGGTGGATTTCGTTCAGGTTATGCCGGGTATGCCAAAGGCACGGGTAAAGTCAAGGATCATACTCACTCCGCAACACGCCAAGCGATTGGCTAAGGCTTTGGCCGACAATGTGTCGCGCTACGAGCAAATGCATGGAGAAATCCAGGAGGGGGAACAGCCAGGAGTTCCATTGAACTTTGGTGGACCTACGGGCCAAGCGTAAGCATACTTCGCGAGAAATAAGAGCCGCTCATCGTTAGGTGAGCGGCTTTTTTTCGCCTGCATTTCAAAACTTATGCATGAGCAACGAGTAGTGAATCAGGCGATTACGATACAATGAAGATGGGGGAGAGAAAAAAGATGAAAATTAGGCTTGGAAAAGCTTGGTATATGTTCAATTTCTCTCTTACATTTGCAGCCCTCTTAGGGGGGAGTTCATATACATA
>CBFHVA010000010.1:0-99002 GCA_965659415.1 Phaeocystidibacter sp. | reverse complement strand
AGGACTCTTTGGCATCATAACTGTCGCTGGAGCAAAATCATTCACCGGAATAGTAGGGTCGAATGAAATCTGAGCGGAAGAGGCAGTGGCAATCAAAACACCAGCTGCGAGTAAAGTTTTTTTCATGATCCGATTTCGTTTTTTGGATTTGATTGAGACCCAAAAATCCCGTTCTCGGATTATGCTCTTCTTAGTCTGATGTCAACAAATCTGTTCGTTCATGTTATCAAGTTTTCGACAGGGTTAACGGAAGAGGGAATATGTATCACTCTTCTTAAAACAGAATTAATATCAGTAAACCGCATTCACTTTAAAGACACTATTTCAAGGTTTAAGCGAAGGTTACTATTCACAATTAAGGCTGTTTTGTAGAAAGATTTCAAATAAGAAATGCTCGACCTGGTATTTCGTCGTACTTACCCCAATGGCCATTCTGATATCAGAAAAAATAGATTCAAAATTTCTCCAGTTTGTATGCGGATATGCAACGGCTTCGGTCTTTCTTTCGTTGTAATTTTGCGATGGTGGGTGGCTGGAGGCCGGCCCCGGCAATTCCCATTTGAAACCCCAACCAACCTTCTCTCCCTTCTCCTCCATCATTATCATGTCCAATTACCCCTCCTTTTAACGCCCCTTTAACCCTCGCAAACTCTCATTCTCAATTACTTTGTGTTCGTTCAATTGAAACATTATGGAATCAAATACGGATAATCTCCGCGACCTTGGTGAAAGAATCGTTGAAGGAAGCGCTTTTACCGATGTATTATACAAAGAGCTAAGCAAGGCCATTGTGGGTCAAAAACACATGGTAGATGCACTGCTCACCGGACTTCTTGCCAACGGACACATTCTTCTCGAAGGCGTGCCCGGACTAGCAAAAACATTGGCAATTAAAAGTCTTTCGCAAGCCTTGGATGGCTCGTATTCTAGATTGCAATTTACACCAGACTTGCTGCCCTCTGACTTAATTGGCACCCAGGTGTACAATGTGAAGAACAACGAATTCACCACCAAAAAAGGACCTGTATTCGCCAATTTCGTCTTGGCTGACGAAATCAACCGAGCACCAGCTAAAGTGCAATCGGCACTGCTGGAGGCTATGCAGGAAAAGCAAGTGACAATCGCCGATACGTCCTATCCCTTGCCCAAACCGTTTTTGGTAATGGCAACCCAAAACCCAGTGGAACAAGAAGGAACCTATCCGCTTCCCGAGGCTCAAGTAGACCGATTCATGCTGAAGGTCATCATCGACTATCCCGAGTATGAGGACGAGCAATACATCATGCGTCAAAATCTAAATCCTTCTTCATCGAAGGTCGAGCCGGTTGTAGACTTAAACACCATCCACGAAGCTCGAACACTCGTTCAAGAGATTCACTTGAACGAGAAAATGGAGAAGTATATCCTCAATCTCATTTTTGCTACAAGAGAGCCTGGACAGTTCAAACTGAATAAGCTCCAGCCTCTCATTCGATTTGGTGCCAGTCCTCGTGGATCGATCAGTCTGGCGCAAGCAGCGAAAGCCCATGCCTTCTTGCGCAAGCGCGCCTATGTTACTCCTGAAGATGTGCGAGCCATGGCTTTGCCTGTATTGCGTCACCGTGTTGGATTGACCTACGAAGCCGAGGCGGAAGGCTATTCTCAAGATCAGGTGGTTGTTGACCTCATCAATGGTATCGACATTCCTTAATGAACACAACCGAACTCATACAACGCGTACGACGCATTGAAATTAAAAGCCGACAACTATCAAGCAATGTGTTGTCTGGAGAGTACCAATCGTCTTTCCAAGGACGAGGTATGGCTTTTAGTGAGGTTCGGCCCTATCAAATTGGCGATGATATCCGAAGTATCGATTGGAACGTAACCGCTCGAAAACAGCAACCTTTTATTAAGGTTTTTGAGGAAGAGCGAGAGCGGACGGTAATCCTGCTCATGGACGTATCTCCTTCCGGATATTTCGGATCGACCCATCAGAGAAAATCAGATCTGGCCATAGAAGTAGCTGCTACATTGGCTTTTTCTGCCATTCAGAATAACGACAAGGTTGGGGTCATCTTCTTCAGCGATCAAGTGGAGAAATACATCCCTCCACGAAAGGGTCGCCAGCACATCCTCACCATCATCAGCGAGCTGATACAAATCAAGCCCGAAGGCCGGGGAACGGATATTCAAAAGGCACTGGAATACCTCAATGGCATCCATAAACGGAGGTCAATTGCCATGTTGATTTCTGATTTCGCCGACCTAGAATACAAGAACACGTTGAAAATCACCGCCCGTAAACACGACCTCATCGGAATTCACATTTCTGATCCGGCCGAATGGGATATGCCATCACTTGGCGTTGTTTCTATTCGAGATTCTGAGTCGGGCAAGCTCAGCTGGGTAAACACCTCTTCAAAAAAGAGAAAACGGCTGCAAAAAGAACAAATGCAGAAGTACCACGACTACTTCTCGAGAACGTTCAAGGCATCAGGTGCAGGGGCGGTTGAATTGAAAACGGGCAACGACTTTGTCCCCGCACTTCTCACCTATTTCAAAACACACCACCAGCGATGAGAAGTTGGTTCATCTATATACTCCTGCTTGCAATACCGGCACTCTCATGGGCTCAACCGGAGGTCTCGGTTTTCAGCGAATCGGAGAGGATGCTAATTGGCGATCAGATTTCCATTACTCTTAAGCTGGACGTAAGCGAAGGCGACAACGTGGCTTGGCCTAAAATTCCTGAGCAATTTCAAAGCGCATTGTTTCTATCGCATTCGGGTGTAGACACTACCCGCGGCAAAGGAATGTGGACGCTGGTCGAGAAATGGACTCTTACTTCCTTCGATAGCGGTTTTGTGGTGATTCCACCACTCGAGTTTAAAGTGAACGGCTACGCACATAATTCCGATCCCTTGCTGATTCAGGTAGATATGCCTGAAAGCGAAGCATCGTATCAAGATATCATTGATCCCGTTGGGTTACCTATTCCTGCCTGGAGAATCGCCCTTGCTATTCTTATGTTTCTTGGGCTACTCTTGTTTATTTTCCTCTTTATTCAAAATGGTCGAAAGAACAAGCCCAATTACGCCAATCTTCGTGATCCGCGTCCGCTTCACGTTCAATATGCCGAAAAGCTCCAAAAGTTAAAAAGCTCAAACGATATGGATTCAGATGACCGCCTAAGCAAGGGCTCCTCTCATTTGGACCTATATCTACGAGAAGGTCTGGGTGTAAATACGGCAACAGGTGATTCCCTTGTTTGGGCTAGTAAGCTCAAACAAAACCCCAACTTTCCGGGTGATTCAGAACAACTCAAACAGCTCATTAGCCAAGTAAATTCGCTACGCTTTGGAGGGGCTGATCTTCACGAGCAAGATGTAAACAACTGGCTCAATGAAGCGAGCCATTGGATTTCCTCTAGTGTTCAAACCTCAACTCTACAAGAAAAAGTATGATGAGCTTTGATCACGTAACCTTTGCGAATCCTGAGTGGTTATGGACACTCATCCTCATTCCCATTGTTGGGCTCTGGAAGATCCTAAGAAAGCAACAAGGGGAAATTCGGTACTCCATTGCCTCACCTGCGAAGCGATGGTCGTGGGCTGGTTTGCGCCCTGCTTTGGCCGTTCTCAGTATGTTTGCTTTTGCTTGTTGGATTATTGCTTTTGCTCGTCCACAATCGAGTAAAACCTCCGAACAGGTGCAAGGTGGGGAGGGAATAGACATCATACTTGCTGTGGATGTTAGCGGATCCATGCGAGCCGTTGATCTGAAACCAAATCGCCTCGAAGCGCTGAAGAAAGTAGCCGGGGATTTTATTGACAACCGCGCTAACGATCGAATTGGTTTGGTAGTCTATGCCGGTGAGGCTTATACCCAAACCCCACTGACCACGGATCACGATATCCTCCTCGAATCACTTGAAAGTCTCAATAGCGGATCCTTGGCGCAAGGCACTGCCGTAGGAGTTGGTTTGGCAACAGCCGCAAATCGCATTAAAGACTCCGATGCTAAGAGCAAGATTATCATCCTTCTTACCGATGGTGAGAACAACACAGGATCGATTGATCCGCGTTCTGCGGCTCGGTTGGCGCAAGGATTGGGTTTGAAGGTTTACACCATTGGCGTGGGTACACGAGGCTATGCAAAAATGCCATATCAAGTAATCAACGGCAGAACCATCTATCAAAATGTAAGAGTTAACGTAGACGAAGACCTTCTCAAAGAAATTGCAGAATCTACAGGTGGCAAGTACTTCCGGGCCATGAATAACAATCAGCTCTCGCAGATTTACGCCGAAATCGATCAGCTGGAAAAATCGAAAATTGAAGAGTTCAAATACACGCAATACACTGAACACTTCTACAATTGGGCCATAGCCGGACTCCTTCTTTTGGCCTCCGAATTCCTTTTGCGCAACACATTATTTCGATCTGCTGTATGAAAGTGATTTGGGAACATCCAGAATGGCTGAATGCGCTGTGGGCAATCCCAGTGCTCGGATTCGTTTGGATTCTTCATGAATCATGGAGTGCGCGTGCGAGAAGAAAACTCGGTTCAGATGAACTTGCCCGAGATTGGATTAAACGCCGCTCAGGATGGCGTATCCAACTGAGAAACGGCCTCCTATTATTGGCTTTGTGTTGCGGAATTATCGCGCTAGCTAATCCTCAGAAAGAGGGTGAAGAAATTGAAGTCGAACAGCGTGGACTCGATATCGTTTTGGCCGTGGATATGAGTAGGAGCATGATGGCAGAAGACGTGGCTCCATCTCGACTCGAACAAGCCAAGCAGTTTGCCCGCCGAATTATCGATGAAACAGGAAGTGATCGAATTGGCGTAATTGCCTTTTCAGATAGGGCCTATCCCCAATTGCCAATCACTCCAGATCATGCATCGGCCCGAATGATCATCAATAACTTGAGCCCTCGAAATGTACCTTCTTCTGGATCTGACGTAGCCTCGGCGCTTAAGCTCGCTTCAGATATTTTCGACAAATCTACCCTTCAAGATAAAGCGTTGATTATTCTCAGTGATGGGGAAGATCACCCGGCTTTGTGGGAAGATGAAGTTCAGAATGCAGTGGATTCTGGCTTGACGATTTTTACCGTGGGCATAGGCACGAGTTCTGGAGGTCCGATACCGGTGCAAAACAGCGATCGATTCCACAAAGATGCTCAAGGTGAAGTGGTGATTACTAGAAGACAGGAAGCCTCCTTGAAGGAAATTGCAGATAGAGGAAATGGAATATATTTCAATGGAAACATTACGGACGAAGCCAGTGAGCTCATAGCTGAGATTCGAAAGCTCCAGTTAGCCGAATTTGGCATGACCTCCTTCGAGGATTTGGAAGATCAATTTCAATTTCCAATTGGGCTTGGATTGTTGCTACTGACTTTCCGAAGCCTACTTTCCGAAAGAAGTTCAGAATGGTTTAAAAGATGGATGGCATGAAAAAGATAATCACTCTTCTCATTCTAGCAATCTTAGGCGGTGAGGTTCACGCACAGGAATACGATCTTGAAATGGAGCGTGGGAATGAGTTCTATGCCCAGGAGAATTGGGAGGAAGCCGCGCGCTCTTACCGCAACGCCATGTACGCGGAAGGCGATCGTTTTGAATCGCGATTCAATCTTGGCGATGCGCTATTTCGTCAAGAACGTTACCAAGAAGCCGTGGATGCCTTCCGGGAATCGGCACTTAGAACTACCGATAGGAAGGCACAGTCGAAAGCATGGTATAATATGGGTAATGCTTTTCTCAAGCTCGACGAGCGCCGAAGAGCTTTAGAAGCTTATAAGCAAGCGCTCATTACCAATCCAAAGAATGAATTAGCCCGATATAATTTTGCGAAGCTGCTTAGAGAGTTGGGCAACGAACAACAAAACGAGGAACAACAAAACGAGGAACAACAAAACTCGGATCAAAATCAAGAAGAGCAGCAACAGCAGGAGCAGCAAGATCAAGAACAAAATCAACAACCGGATTCATCTGAGAAAGATTCCGGAGGTACAGATAGCGAAGAAAAAGGGGGCAATCAGGAGGGTAATCCCGAAGAGGATGAAAGCGAGTCGAACAAAGAAAATGATGATGATAATTCGGGCCAAGATCCAGATAGCGTTCCCGATGACGACCCGATGCAATCCACTGACCAAGGTTCAAATGCCAAGAAAAAAGAGAATCGTGAACGACAAGGTGAGCCGGAAGAGCAACAGCAGCCCAACCAGCGCGACGAAACATCTGGTGAAAATGACGGCGACCTCAGCAATATGGGAGGTCCTATTGAGCCAGACGCAGAAGGTGAAGAAGATAGCAGTACTGGAGCCAATGCGGGCTCTTTAGCTATTCCCTTGAGTGAGTTGGAACTTCAGAGTCTTTTAGAAGAGGCTTCCCAAGGTGATGAAGCCACTTTGCGAAGAATGCTCATTCGCCAAGCTCCAAAAAGCACCTCTAATTCAGAAAAAGATTGGTAATGAAGAAATGGCTATACATGTTGACTTGTGCACATCTGGCCATAGGAGCCTATGCACAAAATCCACAACTGAAAGCTTCAGCAGATCGAGGAGTGGTGGGTTTAGGTGACGTCATTAACCTGAGCTTCACCTTAAATGCATCCGAAGCAAGGTTTGTGCCTCCATTAAATTTGGAAGAAGACTTCTACGTCATGAGCGGGCCATTCAAGAGTAGCAGCGTCAGCATTATCAACGGGCAACGATCGGCCGAAATCGTTTGGTCGTTCCGCGTGCAGCCTCGTGAAGTTGGAAACATTACTCTACTTCCAGCTTTAGTAGAATGGGAAGGTCAGACCATAGAATCCAATGAAATTGAGATTAGGGTAACCGAACAGTCCGAAAGATCCAATCGGTCGAATGACCCACGAGCCTATGCTGCTGAGCAAACCTTTTTTAGGGTATTACCAAGCAAACTACGGGTGTACGAAGGAGAGCCTTTTGGAGTAGAATATCGGTTGTATGGTTACGTGGTTCCTGGGCAACCTGAAATTATGGAAATCCCAGAGTACGAAGGTTTCTTCACGGAAATACTCGAATCGGATCGCACTAAAAAGACGGAAACATCGGACGACGGAAGGGAATTATATTCATGGAATTGGGCCGGGGTTTCACTAACGCCTCAACGTCCGGGCTACTTCGAATTCGATGAATTAATCACGCGAATCCCCACACCAGTACCTACGCGAAGAAGGAACATCTTTGGGCAAATGGTAGCTACCAATGTGTACGTCGACAATATCGATCGCGCCTATCATCCAGATATCGAAGTATTGCCATTACCTCAGGAAGGAAAGCCCGACGATTTTAGTGGCGGCGTAGGCAGCTTGAAATTCAGCGTTGAACTCTCTCGAGAAGAGGTAGAAGTCAACCAAAGCGTAACCCTCAAGCTCACCCTTAGCGGTCGAGGTAATCTAAACACGCTTCAAATGCCAGATGTGGCACTGCCAGATCAACTCGAATTATTCGAGCCGGAAGACGAACGCACTGTGATTCCGAGCATCACTGGACTGAGTGGTTCCATTACACGTGAGTATATCATCGTTCCGCGTTATCGAGGCACCTATAAAATTCCATCTATATCTTTCTCCTACTTTGATCCGAATCAAGAAGCCTATGTGACGGTTCAAACTGAGGAAAAGCAAATTACCGTAACGGGCGATGCCCCAATTACTGCCGTCGGCGAGTATTATCCTGAATCTCCTCAACCCGAATACCCAGAAGGCGAAGAGGTTGAATACCTGAACAAGGAAATACGTTGGATTCACCCCGAGGCCGAAGGCTTTGAAACCGCACTTCCTTTCTACTCCAGATTGTGGTTCTGGGGAGGAACGGGAGTCTCATTATTCGTTTCGGCACTTGTTCTAACCGCGGGGAGAATCAAGAATTGGAATGAAGGTAGGTTCACAGCGCTTTCAAAAGCGGGTCGCACGGCTCTCGGTCAACTCAAGAATTCGGAAAATGCGGCTCAATTGGAGAATGCGCTTTCACTCTTCATTGCGAATGGTTTCGAAGTAGATCGATCTCATCAGGTTTCAGGGGTTCTAGAAAAACACCTAGTTCAGAACGGTGTGAAGGAAGAGGACGCCAAAATGGCCTACAATCTACTTGTGCAATGTGAGGAGGCTCAATTTGGAGCCGGACAAGAAAGTCATTCGGCCCTACGAAGTCGTATAGAAACTTGGATTAAATCGATGATGAAATGAAAGCGTTCCTCATTATTCTTTCCGTCCTTGGATTAGGGTCCGCTTCTGCTTTAGCTAATACCGATAGCACTCTTGCCGACACCTCCAACACCTTGCTTCTCGCTGAGGTCGCCTACATGGAAGGCGAGTACGAGAAGGCCTATGAATATTGGACGGCTCATAGCCAAGGCAACACATTGGTGAGTCCCGATGTATATTACAATCTGGGAAATGCCGCATGGAAGATGGATGAGCTTGGAGAGGCCATTTGGCATTGGGAAAAGGCCTTGAAGCTCAATCCGAACATGGTCGACGCCAAGCACAACCTCACATTCACTCACGACTTATTAGTAGATAGAATCACGCCGCTAGAACCGACACCACTGGATGCATTCTACGAAAGGGTATGGTCGTTTCTTTCCCCCACACACTGGGGAGGGTTAGCAGTGATGAGTTTCATTATGCTGATGGTTTCGCTGATTCTGATCAAATACTGGAAAAGCAGCATGAGTCGCTTTTTCATTCCACTTTCCCTGGTATTCTTGATTTCCGGGCTTTTTTCATCAGCCAATGGATGGAAGCATCAATCCGAATTGGACAAGCGCCACATGGCCGTGGTTTTGGTTCCCAACATATACGTGAAAAATGCGCCTTTGCTTAGTGGTGCCGATGCCTTTATCTTACACGAAGGCACTCAAATGGCCGTGATCCAACGAGCTGGGGCGTGGCTCGAAATCCGCCTAGCCGATGGCAAAGTAGGTTGGGTTCAAGTAGATGAAGTTGGCGTATACTAAAAGCCCCAATTTCTGAAGGTATACCTATCTTCAAGCCATGAAGAAGTGGCTGGAATACCTCATTGTTTTCATTCTGCTCCTGCCTTTAATGTGGGTTTATACCCCAAGCACTCACGATTGGGGTGGTGACTTTGCCGCTTATATCGCACAAGCTGAAAACATTATTCAGGGCACAAGCACCGGGCGTACCGGATATGTTTACAATCCGGAGTATTTCCGCCTCGCGCCGCCCTTCTACCCACCCGGATTTTCACTCACGCTAGCTCCAGTCATTGCCCTTCTGGGAAGCGATATCGAAACACTCATCTTGGTCATGTCGGCCTGGCTGATATTATTCGGACTTCTATTTTATCGATTCTTGAGGTTCAACTTCAACCAGAGCGTTTCTCTTGCTGGCCTGCTCCTCGTCATCTACAATCCTTGGATGCTCCGGTTTAAAGCCGAAGTAATCGCCGACCTCCCCTTTGCAACCCTTGTTCTTGCGGTGGTAGTCTCCTATAAATTAGCTTCAAAACGTCCAGTTCTTCTCTTACTCACGCTCACCACTGGCGTACTCGCGATTCTCACCAAAACCCACGGCATGGTGCTCATTGCTGCATTTTTCCTCGTGGCGCTGGATAAATTTCGTCGGAAGAAAACCGCAGACGCCAGCAAAGCGCTCGGATTAACCGCGGCCATAGGTACACTTTCAGTCCAAATGAATCGCCTCTGGAGTCGCGGCGCTGAAAACTTTGATCACTTCAGCAAAATAGCCTCGGAGGAAGGGGGCTATTTCAGTTCAGCATGGCCCAATTTCATTGAATATCTCGATGTGTACCGCGCATTCTTTATTAAAGATGTAGGTGCGTTTTCGGTCGTTGCTATCCTCACTTCTTGGGCGTTGTTAATGGCTGCATTTGTAGGAACCTTTGTAAGATGGCGCAAAGGCCTTCATCTCGGTGATTGGGTATTCTTAGGACTGATGGCTACGCTTATCTTTTTCCCTATCACCAACGGATTTCGATACCTATTACCTGCCTTTCCGTTCTTCTTTTCCTACAGCATCAGCGGACTGTCTGTTCTAATCAATCGAATGCCCGCATTCAAGCTGTGGTCGCCGTGGTTGGGTTTGGTATTTCTGGGAACTCAATACATCAATGGTTGGGGGAAAATTGCAGATTTGCCGGACATCCCTGAAGGGCCTTACCGAGAAGTTTATGCGCCTTTGCACCACAAAATTCAGGAACTCGACAGCACTGCATCAAATGCGCTGTTCATTGCTGCGAAGCCGCGAGTTTTCGCCTATATGAATCACATTTTGGGAGCTTCTGTTCACCCCAACGCGGGCACTTTTGAACCTCAAAAAATAGAATACGAAAACTCCTATGGGCTGGTATTAAACAAGGGAATTAGTTCCATTTACATCATTTCGATCCGAAGCACGCCACACGTCACCATTGATGCATTTGAGGGAACCCTTATCGCTCAAGATTCCACTTCCAACCCACCCAAATGGACCATAAGAGAATGGGAGCGATTTTAATACGTTGATTTTTACGAACTTTAAAATTCCAACCAGCCCCCTTATCTCCATGTACCGAATTAGTCTTATCCTCATTTGCAGCCTCGCCATTCGTTGTGGTGGTTCTGAGGAGTCTCAACCCAGCATTCCATCAGACGAACCCGCTTCCATTACTACCTCTCCTTCCAATTCAGAAGCACAAATGGAGCGCAAAGCACCACCGCCCCCCGGTCCTGATATGCTGGGCATGGGCTCAGACCCCGTTAATATGCTTCGGACCCGCTTGAACGCAGAGGAGGGCCATATTGATACCTTACTTCGCTTTGAGGAAGTACCGCTAGATCAATTACGCCACTTCCGCTACAGCAAAATGGAAGTGAACCCTGAGGAGAACAGCTACATCATTCAACACCCCAACTACAATTATCGCTTGGGTGAAATGCCATTCGATTCAGCCTTTAGCAAGCTTACCTACAATGATGATTCTTCCTCCGTGGTATTGATCAACGGGCTCACATTCTATGGCACAAATGGAGAAATTCCGAGGACTCAATTTTCCCGTTTCACCTACACACCCAAGGAAGGCGACCTGCAAATCATCCGTCCTGAAGACTACGAGGATCTGTTCAATTTAAACTTTGAAGGGGAAGGAAAAACAGCGAACCCTACCGCGTATAACCTTCCGAATAGCGAAACCATCATTACCTTCAAAGGAGGTTCCGATAGTGCGCGATACATCGCTGCCTTTTGGTTCAACGGGCAGGGCAAATTGAAACAGCGCCGTATTCAAAAATTAGACTAACGCATCAATCGAATGATTCTAATCAGTACCATCATATCCTTTCTAAAGGATAAGCATTACAGGCAACTGCTCTTCTCAACATTGATCATTCTCGGGATAGGAAGTGTGATGTATCACTACCTAGAAGGATGGACTTGGCTAGATAGTTTTTACTTCTCTGTAATCACACTAACCACCATTGGCTATGGTGATTTCTCTCCCCAAACTACCGGCGGGAAAATTTTCACCATGTTCTACATTCTGATTGGAATAGGCATTATCCTCACCTTTGTGCATACCGTGTTTGAGCACTACAACTACGTGCGAAAAAAGGAGAAAAACGGGAAGAGAAAATAACCGACCTACACCTCCTTGTCCAACAAGTCCGTCACTACGTGATACCTCGGATCCTCAATCGAAGATTCAATATGGTCGGCAAATTCGGGGTTTCTTCGCATCAATAAATCTGTACACTCCGGACTGAGATGTGTGAGTTTTACATCCTTACCTAAGGCTAGATATTTGTTGGTCATATTGCGAATGGCCTCCACTCCGGAATGATCACTCACGCGTGATTCTATGAAGTCAAGCTCTACTTTTTGTGGATCTGTTTTAGGGTCAAACTTGCTATTGAAGGCCTGCACGGATCCGAAGAACAACGGCCCCCAAATTTCGTAAACCTTGGTTCCGTCATCCTTGAGGCGCTTGCGTGCTCGAATCTTTGTTGCATTCTCCCAGGCGAAAACTAAGGCACTCATAATCACACCTGTAATCACAGCAATGGCGAGATCTTGCCAAACCGTAATGGCTGAAACAGCGATGAGGATTATGGCATCTGAAAGAGGGATTTTGTTGAGGATGCGGAAACTACTCCAGGCAAATGTGCCGATTACCACCATGAACATTACACCCACCAAGGCCGCAATTGGAATTTGCTCAATGAGCGGGGCTCCGAACAGAATGAACATCAACAATGCCACAGCAGCTACCACGCCTGAAAGTCGACCTCTACCTCCTGAATTCACATTGATAATAGACTGACCAATCATGGCACAACCACCCATTCCACCAAAAAGTCCATTCACGATGTTGGCGCTACCTTGAGCCAAACATTCACGGTTGCCACTTCCTCGCGTTTCGGTCAGGTCGTCCACCAAATTCAACGTCATAAGCGATTCAATCAAACCTACCGCAGCGAGCAAAAATGCTGTGGAAAATATGAGCCCCCAATGACCAGCGAGCGTATCGAACAACCCGAAGATTTGAAGCTGAAATGTGGGTAGGCCGCCAGCTAGTCCATCTCCTCCGCCTTCGCGAATAAATGAACCTACGGTGCTCACGTCTAAACCGCTTAGGATAGTAATCGCCGCAACCACTACAATGCCCGTAAGCGCGGCGGGCACTACTTTAGTCACCTTGGGAAGCAAATACATTATGAGCATAGTGAGACCCACCAAGCCCAACATGATGTATAATTCTGATCCTGAAATCCATTCCATTTGGCCATTTACATTTTCCTTGAACATTCCCAACTGAGAGAGGAAGATCACAATGGCCAAACCGTTTACAAAACCCATCATCACAGGGTGAGGAATGAGTCGGACAAACTTTCCGAGTTTAAATACCCCAGCAATCATTTGAATACCTCCGGTGATAAGCAAGGTGATGAACAACCACTGGAGACCAAGATTCTCGATGGGTTGATCCATGGCATCACCCACCATGTTGCCTTGCTGAATCATGTAAACCATTACAACTGCCATGGCACCCGTTGCGCCTGAAATCATTCCGGGTCTGCCTCCAAACAGAGACGTAATAAGGCCCATCATAAAGGCACCGTACAGACCCACCATGGGAGGAATTCCAGCAACGAAGGCGAAGGCAACCGCCTCAGGAACGAGGGCGAGTGCCACGGTTAATCCAGATAAAATGTCCTTCTGTGGGTTGAAAGTGAAGTTGTTGAAAATCTGCTTCATAAGGGGCGATGTGATAATCAATTTGGCAAACGCGAGCAAAGGTAAGTAAATAGGCATGTCCTCGTGTGTCGACTGGAGATGAGGTTAACCCAAACTGAGAAACATAAAAACCGATTAACGAAGCACCACTTTCATCCAGCGGACCAATGAGCCCAAGTCTCGTATCTTGTTGCAGTAATCCAATTCAACACCCATGAATAAGACCGTACTCCTTTGGCTGAACACGCTTTCATTGATCTTCATGCTCACCATGAACGGTCTCGCCGGTGCAGGCGACTTCTTCGGGAAGTCCGTTGGCCAGGTAAGTCGCATGAATGAAACACTCATTACGCCTGCCGGTTATGCATTTTCCATTTGGAGCCTCATTTTCATTGGTCTGATTGTATTCGTGATTGCACAGTGGTTGTATAGAAATACGTCACGCGCCGAAGAATCACTCGTGCCCGGCGGATTGTGGTTCGCCGCCAGCAACCTCGCCAATGGCTTCTGGGTGGTGGCTTGGGTCAATGAGCTCTACCTCGTGAGCGTGATTCACATGCTTGTGTTGCTGTTTTGTCTCTTCCAATTGGTAGTAAAACTCCGACTTGAAATCTGGGACGCCCCAGTGCGTGTGATGGTAACCGTTTGGTGGCCCATCACCTTTTACTTCGGATGGATTATAGCCGCTACTATTGTGAATATTGCAGCCTCTTTAGTTGCATATGGTTGGTCGGGTTGGGGATTGGCTGAAAGCAGTTGGTCCATGATTATGATAGCGGTTGCTACTCTCCTTTACATTTATCTGATCTTCAATCGCTGTCTGCGCGAATCAGCTGCTGCGGGAATTTGGGCACTACTCGCCATCTTCATAAAGTATGAAGATTCAGCCCCTGAGGTTTCTCAAACCGCCATCATAAGCGTCATCATCATTGCACTGGCCAGCATCTATCATGCATGGCAACACCGAGCTACCTTGCCCGGAATTCGAAAGTCACCACCCAAATACAAGTGATGGAATAATTGCGGTTTGGATAAGGTTGCATCGCCTTAAGGCGAGCATCAGGTTCTCCGCCTATCAGCGAAGAAAAGAGTCGTATCAGCAGTCAGAATATCGACATGAAATAACAAATCAACGGACGAACCAGAGATCAGGGACTCGAGACCAAAGACTATGGCCCAATCGAAGGAAGGCCCTTACAGCGCCTTCAGAATCTTTGCTCCTGCTTCCAAAACTTCAGCGCTTTTAGCAAAACAGAATCGAAGCACCTTATGGTCGGTTGGCACATTGTAGAATACCGATACGGGAATGGATGCAACCCCGTGTTCCGTGGTTAGTCGTTTGGCGAAGTCCAAGTCGTATTCATCGGTGATATCCGAATAATCCATTAACACAAAATAGCTTCCGTGCGTAGGTATTGGCTTCAGTCGAGAACCTTCGGTGAGGCGCAAAAATTCGTCGCGTTTGGCTTTGTACATATCACCTACATTCCAAGATGAATCATCGGCTAAATATTCGGCTAACCCAACCTGACTTGGTCGGTGCACACTGAAAACGTTGAACTGGTGAACTTTTCGAAATTCATTCATCAGATTCTCAGGTCCCACCGCATAACCCAGCTTCCAGCCTGTCATGTGAAAGGTTTTCCCAAAACTGTGCACTGCCAAGGTGCGCTCGGCCAAAGCGGGCCGCGACACAAAAGACTGATGCGGAATACCATCAAAAACAATGTGCTCGTAAACCTCATCCGCCAAAAGCAAGATGTTGCTGTTGTTCACAATGCGTTCCAATCGATCCAGATCTTCCTCTTTTAGAACGGCTCCAGTTGGATTGTGCGGATTGTTGATCATAATCATCTTGGTGCGATGACTAATCATTCGCTGAACTTGATCCCAATCAATATGGTAATCCGGAAACTGAAGTTTTATAAATACAGGCGTGCCACCGAACAACTCAATTAATGGTGCATACGCGTCATATGCCGGGGTGAAAACAATGACTTCATCCCCCTCCGTAATGGTAGCAGCAAGCGCTGTGCATAGTGCTTGAGTTGCACCGGCGGTTATGGTTATCTCACTTCCCGGATCATACTTCGCCCCATATCTCTTCTGAATTTTCTCGGCAATGCGCTCCCGCAAAGGAAGCCATCCACCCATGGGTGCATATTGATTATGCCCCTCTTTCATGGCCTTGTAAACCAGTTCTTGGAGTTTCGGGTCGGGGTCGAAATCAGGAAACCCTTGACTTAAATTCACGGCATTATGTTGCGCAGCTAGGGCGGACATTTCCGTGAAGATGGTGGTGCCTACTTGAGGCAGTTTAGAGGCTAAGCGGCCTGGATAATTCATCGGTTTGAGTGTGTTGGAAAGGTTGGTGTTTTTTGCACAGTTAGCTGAATGATCTTATGCTGATTGCTTGTTTCTATCTCTAAATACTGGCCAGCCAAGAACGAGCAAAGTAAGCGAAGGAGTGAGCACAAAAGCGGCTAGGAAATAATCAAAACTCGACTCAAGGAGCAGATAAAGCACAAAACCTACAGAAGCCAATGCTCCTCCATAAAACTCATTCTTCCAGCCCCACATCAACCCAATGCAAACGATGAGCGGAAATGCCAAGAAGCTGAGCATGGAGTGTACACTTTCATCTGCACCCGAATGGATGCCAAATCCATCCGAAATGAGAGTCATGCCCGCCAGGACACAGATTACCAACCCCCATGTTCTAGCCGTAAACCGAAGCAGCGCAACTGCATTGAAGTTCTTCATTGGTGAAAGGTACAAAAGAGGTCATACTCATGGGCAGAACGGTCCATCTTTCACCTATTATTTCCAACCATGTCACGAGCGACGGATTCCTTACCTTTGTGCAAATCTTTTTCACATGGTCACATCGCGTATTCAGGCGATTATCGAGCAAGAAGTTCAAGCCATCCGAAACATTCCCATCGACGGAGTGATTCAAGAGGCAGTGGATATAATCCATGAACAAGTGCACAAAAAGGGCGGCAAACTCGTCGTAAGCGGAATGGGAAAGGCTGGCCAAATTGGTGTGAACATCGCCACCACCCTCAGCTCCACGGGAACCCCATCCATCTTCTTACATCCGGCAGAGTCACAACACGGTGATTTGGGAATGGTGCAACCTAACGATGTGATGTTTCTCATCTCAAATTCCGGGAAAACGCGTGAAATCGTAGAGATGGAGCACCTTGTAAAGGCAATGTACCCCGAAATCAAAATCATCGGACTCACGGGCTCAAGTACCGGTAACCTGGCTAAATTCAGTGATGTGGTTCTTTATACCGGTGATCCAAAAGAAGTTTGTCCTTTAGGATTAGCACCCACTACATCAACAACGGTAATGACGGTTGTTGGCGATGTACTCGTAGTGATGATGATGGAAAAGATTGGATTCACAAAAGAAGAATATGCAAAGCGCCACCACAGCGGATACCTCGGTGTGCAAGCGCGCAAAAAGTAATACCATGGCATTTAAACTCATTGCAGGACCTTGCGCCATTGAGAATGAAGAAACCCCAAGATTAATCGCTCGCGAGGTGAAGTCAATTTGCGATGATCTGGGAATAGAATACATTTTCAAGGGAAGTTACCGAAAGGCCAATCGTTCACGCCTCGATTCATTTACGGGAATTGGCGACGAAAAAGCGCTAGGCATCCTCAAATCGATTGGCGAAGAACTGGGTGTGGAAACCATTACCGATATTCACGAATCGCATGAAGCGGAGCTTGCGGCCCAGTATGTGGATCACCTTCAGATTCCTGCATTCCTATGCCGCCAAACGGAATTGCTTATTGCGGCTGGCAACACGGGCAAAGGAGTAAACATCAAAAAAGGACAATTCCTTTCACCCGAGGCCATGTCGTTCCCCGTTGAAAAGGTTCAATCTACTGGAAACAAAAACGTATGGGTATGTGAGCGCGGAGTTAGCTTTGGCTATTCCGATTTGATTGTTGACGCCACATCGATTCGTCGGCTCAAAATGCATGGTGTTCCCGTGATCATGGATTGCACCCACTCCGTTCAGAAACCGAATAAAACGGAAGGTGTTACTGGCGGAGATCCAAGCATGATTGAAACCATCGCTTTGTCTGCTGCGGCTACCGGTGCTGATGGTTTCTTTATCGAAACTCACCCCGACCCAAAAACGGCTAAAAGTGATCCGCACACCATGCTTCAGCTCGATAAACTCAGAGGCATTCTCGAAAAAACCATGGCCATCCGTAACGCACTCAACTTATGACCACCGCAGAAAACCTCAAGGCCAACCTAGAATTCTACAGCGGCCAAGAAATCGACCTTTCTAAGATCAGCATTACAGCAGTGCTCGATTTGGCCGCTCAACTCAATATCCCCGCTGAGGATCTCCTACATTGCGATCTAAAGCATAAAGACAAGGCCAAGGACATCCAGATGGTCATCATGGATTGCGACGGAGTGCTCACCGACGGAAAGATGATTTACTCTGCTGAAGGTGACGAAATCAAGGAGTTCCACGCCAGGGATGGTATGGGCATAAAGAAATTAGAGCAAGCTGGCATTAAAACCGGCATAATCTCAGCCGGACGCGAACCTCGGCCCATCGAAAGACGAGCCAAAATACTGGGAATTCAGCACGTGTATGTGGGTACCGAACCCAAAATCGAAATCCTAAACAAGTGGTTGAATGAGCTCAATATCCTACCCGAGAATGTAGCCTACATTGGTGATGATATCAGTGATTTGGCGATTATGGAAGTAGTTGGTTTCAGCGCTTGTCCTGCTGATGCTGTTACTGAAGTTCGTCAAGCAGTAGACCTCATTCTTCCTCTCAAAGGAGGCGAAGGTGTGGTCCGTGAGTGGATTGACCGTTACTTCGTGTAAGCACCATGGAAGCTAAACCACGCTTCCGCTATGCTCCTTCGCCAACCGGCGAATTACATTTGGGCAATCTGGCAACGGCCGTACTCGCTTGGCTTCAAGCGCGCTCAATGAAGGGTCATTTTATTCTTCGAATGGAAGATAATGACACCCAAAGGTCTAAGCCGGAGTATGCCGATCAAATCATGCGAGATTTGGAATGGCTAGGGCTCGACTGGGATGAAGGTCCGGTTTACCAGAGCACCCGAACAAATCTTTACGAAGAAGCGCTCGAGAAGCTCTTCCAAAAAGAGCTGGTTTATCCCTGCTTTTGCTCCCGAAAAGACTTGCTGGCATTGGCTTCTGCACCGCATGGTGTGTCTTCTGAAGGTCCAGACTATCCCGGGTTTTGCCGCGACCTTTCCCCAGCTGAGCAAGAGGCTCGCAAATCGGAAAAGGATCCTTCCTATCGGTTCCGCCTTCCTCACAAATCGTATTCATTCAACGACCTACTCCTCGGAGAACAAAACTTCGCGCCTACTTTTGGCGGAGATTTCGTAGTAAAACGAGCCGATGGTATGTGGGCATACCAACTGGCATGTACCGTAGATGATATCGACATGGGCATTACGCATGTACTTCGAGGCGCAGACTTGGTGGACAGCACTCCGCGTCAGCTTGCCTTAATGGATGTCCTGGGAGCCACCCCTACTCACTATGCTCACAGTCCACTTTGGATGGGAGAAGACGGTCAAAGGCTCTCCAAACGAAATGGAGCGAAGGGCCTACGTGAACTCCAGGATGAAGGGAGGTCGAGAGAAGAAATCTTAGGTGAAATTGCCTGGAAATCTGGACTGATAGAGTCAGAGGAGCCAATTGCCCTTTCCGAACTTCAGTTTCCAAACATAGGGACCAGAGACTAGAGACAAACGTCTAATACCTACCTTTGCCCAAAATCACGTGGCATGATTAGATCAATGACCGGTTTCGGCAAGGCGGTGGCTCAACTTTCAGGTAAAAAAATTACCGTTGAAATCAAGAGCTTGAACAGCAAGGGGCTCGACATCAACTTGCGTTTGCCGGGTTCACATCGTGAAATGGAAGTGGCTATTCGTGAGGCCCTTGCCAACGGTGTAATCAGAGGAAAAGCGGAAATCGGTTTTTATGTTGAACTGACGGGTGCAGATGAAGCTCCGGCCATCAATGCCGAAATCGTAAAAGGCTATGTTCGTCAACTGAACACATTGACGCGTGAGCTCGGTTTGGAAAGCGACGTATTAGCCCTTGCCATGCGTATGCCTGATGCAATGAAGAATGAATCGAAAGAGCTTGCTGAGGAAGAAAAGAAAGCGGTGGTTGACACCGTGAGCCAAGCCCTTCAGCAGTTCAACGAATTCCGATTGCGTGAAGGAGAACACTTGGAGCAAGATCTTTCTGGAAATATTCAGAAGATTCGCTCGCTCTTGGCAGACGTACCCCAGTATGAAGAAGAGCGCATCAATACAACTCGCGAGCGCATTCAGAAGGCCTTAGAAGGATTACAAAGCAAAGTAGACGAGAATCGCTTTGAACAAGAGCTGATTTTCTACCTCGAGAAGTACGACGTAAACGAAGAGAAGGTGCGTTTATCTGGCCATTTGGACCACTTCGAGGAGAGTATGGCCGCCGAGGGCGTTCACGGACGAAAACTAGGCTTCATTTCCCAGGAAATCGGAAGAGAAGTGAATACACTCGGCTCAAAGGCCAATCACGTTGAAATGCAAAAGATCGTGGTGGCGATGAAGGAGGAGCTCGAAAAAATAAAAGAACAAGTGCTCAATGTTCTCTAACGGCCGACTCATCATATTTTCTGCCCCTTCTGGGTCAGGGAAAACCACCATCATCCATCATTTGCTGGAGAAGTTTCCAGAACTCGAGTTTTCAATATCAGCTACAAGCAGAGCACCTCGAGGTCAAGAAAAACACGGTGTAGATTACTACTTTCTATCTGCCGATGAATTTCGCTCCCGAATTGAAAAAGATGAATTCTTGGAATGGGAAGAGGTGTATGCCAACAACTACTACGGCACCTTGCGTTCAGAAGTAAATCGCATTTGGCAAAAAGGAGGACATGTAGCTTTTGATATTGACGTGGTAGGTGGACTTAATCTCAAATCGCATTTTGGGAGAAGAGCATTAGCCGTTTATGTACGCGTGCCCAATTTGGAAATATTGGAGCAGCGCTTGCGCGGCCGAGGAACAGATTCAGAAGAAAAAATACAACAGCGTTTAGCCAAGGCTGAAGAAGAAGGGAAACGCGAAAGTGAATTTGACCTTACCATCGTAAACGACACCCTTGAACAAGCCTGCGCAGATGCCGAAGAAGCCGTGCGTAAATTCTTGAATTCGTAGAGGATGAAAGCACACGTTGGACTTTTCTTCGGAACTTTCAACCCCGTGCACGTGGGGCATATGGTGATTGCCCAATACATGTTGGAATACAGCAGCATGGATCAGCTTTGGTTCATGGTTACACCTCACAATCCGCATAAAAAAAAGAGCACCTTGCTCGATGATCGGCAACGGCTCCATATGGTGGACTTGGCCATCACCGACCATGTTCGCATGAAGGCTTCTGATGAGGAATTCAACCTGCCTCAGCCGAGCTATACCATCACTACACTCACCCACTTGATAGAAAAATACCCCGATAAAACGTTCAGCCTGATTATGGGCATTGACAATCTGGAAAGCTTTCACAAGTGGAAGAACTTCGATCAAATCATAGAACGTCATGCGCTTTACGTGTACCCACGCCCGGGTCACGACGGTGGTCAATTCGGAACACACCCCAACGTAAAAATTATTGACGCCCCGAACATGGAAATCTCGGCTACTCAAATTCGTAATGCCTTTAAAGAAGGAAAGGACTTGAGCTATATGGTTCCGGGTAAGGTTTGGGAGTATTTGGAGAGCTCGGGGTTTTACAAGTAGGCTTTGAGACTATGAGCCAATGAGGCCATGAGGCTTTGAGGCTCGCGACGAATGGACCCCTGAAACTCATTAAACCCAGGAAACACTGAAAGCTTAAGAAGTGGATGCTCGCGCTTTCAAAAATCCAGATCTTCTGAACGGAGAAACTCAGGAACGGCTAAACGTTTATCTCACAAGCCTCTCGCTTCCCAGCCCTTTGATCGGATATGTTCAAGCACCTTTGGCAAGGCCTTTTCCAAGCGCGGCCAAGCTTTCACACTATCGTGAAATACAACAATATCGCCCGGTTTCAAATTCTTGAGTACGTTCTTCGACACTTGCTCGGAATCAATGGACCGATCAAAATCTCCTGAGAGCACACTCCACATGATAATATTGTACTTTTTGCCTAAAGCCTTGGCTTTGCGGGGAGAAATGCGGCCGTAGGGCGGACGGAACAAAGGACTATCCACCAGTTCGGCTGCCTTTTCCGAATCGGCCACGTAGTCCTTCAGATTGACCTTCCAACCATTCATGTGACTATAGGTGTGGTGTCCAATGGAATGCCCCCCACTAATCACGTTTTGCCAGATGTCAGGATGCGCTTCTACGTTCTTCCCTATCCCAAAAAAGGTTGCTTTGGCTCCAAATTGGTCCAGTATGCCAAGTACTTCATTGGTGACTTCGGGTGTAGGGCCATCGTCAAAGGTCAGGTACACCTCTCTCCTTGCTTTGGGCATTCGCCAAACCATGGAACCCAATGGCAACTGCAATAATGAGGGAACCCTTTTTGGATACATATGAGCGATGATTCTCCCTAAGATACAGATTTATGCGCCACTTGAGCTCCTTTGCGCTTGTAGAAATTGGCAAGGTATACGCCGCCAAAGATCAAGGCTGCCGCACCCGCTTGCTTCCATCCTAGTACGCCAACTCCCACCCACAAACTCAAAGCCGTAGCTACTACCGGCTGCAAATAAATGTAGGCAGAAACGGTCGTGCTACTCACCGTTTTCAAGGCGAAAATATTGAGGAGATAGGCAAAGAATGTAGTAAAGACAATCACAAAGGCTACCTCCAAATAAATACGAGAAGTCCATATTTCGTAGGGGGCGTTCATCAGTTGATCAAACCCAAAGGGTAAGACATATAGCGTCCCAACAACAAACACCCACTTGATGATCAGTATGGGAGGATATTTGGCCATTAGTGGCTTCACCGTGATTAAATACAAGCCGTAGGAGGTGGCATTTACGAGTATAAGCAGATTGCCCAATGAGGTTTCATCAGAGAGCAAATCAACCTTCCCACCTCCAGCAATCAACCAGATTGCACCGCTAGCACCCAGTGCAATGCCTACAATCCTCATCCAGCCTAAACTCTCTTTAAGCAAGATGGCCGAAAGGACTAACACCAAAATTGGGTTGATGGTCATGATGATGGACGCATTGATGGAGGTGGTTCGAACCAAGCCCTCAAAGAACATGATCTGATTCAAGGCCACGCCAAAGAGGCCGGCCAAGGCTACTCTAGGAATATCCGCTTTAGCTATGCGTACCCCTGACTTAGACCGATGGAATATCCAGAACAAAGTTGTCGCCCCTACGGCTCGAGCTAAGATAAAACCTCGGGGTTCGAGGTAGCCATGCATCACATTCTTGGCAATGAGATAATTCGCACCATAAATAAGCGCCACGGCCAATAAGGCTAAATGTGCATTGCGAATAGCCTTGCTCATCCTACTTTGCCAGTGCTCCGGCAGCCGCAACTGCATCCTTTTTAGCCGAACCAATGAATATCGAATCGCCGACCAGCACAACCGGTCTTTTTAAGAAGGTGTCTTCCTGAAGAATATACTTGCGATAATCAGCTTCTGAAAGGTCCATTTCATGGAGCCCCATTGAACGGTACTTCATAGCACGACGAGAAAACAAGTCTTCGTAGCTTCCAGCTAAGCGAGCCATTTCATCAATTTCATCCTCCGTAATGGGCGAATTTCGGATGTCGCGCAACTCGACGCCATCCGTATTCCAATCTTTTAATAAGCGCTGACATGTAGAGCAGCTAGGTAAGTGAAAAATGACCTTTCGCATGGCTTGAATTTTCAACAAAGATAAGGGGAACTTCTACCTAAAGAGTGCCGAAATATTCGTAAGTTATATGTTGATATAGTCGTCGTAGATCAATAAACATCATCCATCATGCGCCTTCAATTCTTCCTTCCATTACTATTCCTCGCGGCGTGTTCATCCAACAAGCCACTTTCTACTGTTGACCAGGTTGACCTTGCTAAATATGCTGGCAATTGGTATGAAATTGAACGACTGCCCAATTCGTTTGAAGAAGGTCTCTTCTGCGTGCAAGCCACCTACATATTAAATGCGGATGGTAGTAGCATCCTCGTAGAAAACAGCGGGTATGGGGAAGATGGCTGGGAAAGAATTAAAGGGAAGGCAATCCGCCGAGACGCAAGTAAACCAGGGGAAATTAAGGTTTCATTCTTTTGGCCATTCTATGGTGATTACTTCGTGATGGAATTAGGGGATGATTATGAGTATGCACTGGTCGGATCTCCAACTAGGAATTACCTGTGGATTCTCTCGCGAACGGAGACCCTTGACGAATCTATAGTCTCGGATCTAAAGCAAAAAGCTGAAGCGGCGGGCTTTGATACCAGCTCCATGATACGTGTAAGTCACGACTGTCCCTCTGAAGAAGAAAGACTCTGAGCGATTTCCAACCATAATTGCCCGAGCCTACAATTTAGACACTCACAATGCTAGAGCGTTAGTGATGATTAAAATCGTAATAAGCTGATTAATAGTTGAACGAGTTAATCTTCATTACCTTTGATTCTTCAATTGAAACATGCAGGCATGAAAGATCAAAGCGACCTCAAAATTGGAACGCTGACCATACACGGAGGACAAGAACCTGATCCAAGCACAGGGGCTGTTATGCCTCCCATATATCAGACTTCAACCTATGCACAGTCGGCCCCAGGGGTGCACAAGGGATACGAATATTCCAGAACCGGCAACCCTACACGAACCGCTTTAGAAAAGAGCATTGCTTCCATTGAAGGCGGAAAGTTCGGACTAGCCTTTGGCAGTGGTCTCGCTGCAGTCGATACCGTATTGAAAATGCTTTCTCCCGGGGACGAGGTGATCTCCACGAACGACCTTTATGGAGGATCTTACCGTCAGTTCACGAAGATTTACGAGGACTTTGGATTGGTGTTCAACTTCACACCAATGGACGAAACGGCAGTAGTTGAGTCGTTGGTAACCGAAAAAACGAAGCTCATTTGGGTAGAAACTCCTACGAATCCAATGATGAATATCATCGATATTGAAGCGATGGCTCAGGTTGCCAAAAAAGCCGGAGCCATGTTGGTGGTTGACAACACCTTTGCTACGCCCATATTGCAACGCCCGTTGGAGCTCGGAGCTGATATCGTACTACACAGTGCCACCAAATATTTAGGTGGTCATTCCGATGTGGTATTAGGCTTACTGACTACCGCCGATGAGGCCATTGCCGAGAAGCTTTACTTCATTCAGAATTCCGCTGGCGCCGTATGCGGACCCATGGACTCTTTCCTAACTTTGCGAGGTATTAAAACACTGGATGTTCGCATGGAACGCCATTGCAAGAATGGAGCGAAAATCGCCCATTTCTTAAAAGATCATTCCAAAGTTGAAAAGGTATATTGGCCAGGGTTTGAAGATCATCCGGGTCATGCCATTGCCAAAAAGCAAATGAGCGATTTTGGTGGAATGATTTCCTTTGTAGTGAAGGGAGGAACCTTTGAAGATGCCAGTAAAGTGGTTTCTGCTATGCAGGTGTTCACCTTAGCTGAATCGCTTGGGGGAGTTGAATCACTAGCCGGACACCCAGCCAGTATGACCCACGCCGCTATTCCTGTGGAAGAACGTATGAAAACTGGGGTAGTTGACGGATTAATTCGATTAAGCGTGGGTATTGAAAATGCGGACGACTTAATCGCCGATCTAGATAACGCACTAAAACACATCTGATTGAGTTATAAGCTCAATCACACAATATTGAACTCATGGCAGAAAAATTTGCCGTAATCGGTTTGGGCCAATTTGGCTCAGCCATCGCCCGAAAGCTCAGCATGAAAGGTGCTGAAGTAATCGCAATTGACACCGACGAAGAAAAGGTAGAGGCCATTCGCGAAGATGTGGCTTACGCCGTAACCCTAGATGCAACCGACAGTAAGGCTCTTGAGTCGCAAAATTTGTCGAAGATGGATGCTGTAATTGTTTCCATTGGACAGAATTTCCAAGATCTTCTCCTCTGTTGTTTCCAATTGCAAGAGCTAGAAATTGGTCGCATTATCGCGAGAGCCCAAGGACCTACTCAGCGTCGCATCATCGAAAAGATGGGGATTGAAGAAATTCTTAGTCCGGAAGACGAGGTTGCGAACAACATTGCAGAGCAGTTGATCAACCCAGGTGTGGTGATGTGTTTCGAATTGCCAGACGGTTATGAGATTGTAGAGATTAAGGCTCCGCGTGCGCTCTACAGCAGAACGCTCGGAGACATTGGCCTCCGCGAAAAGTACAAGCTCAACCTGGTTACTTTACTACGCAAAGAGAACAAAGAACACCACATTTATGGTGTACCTGATGCAGATACCATAGTTGAAGAAGGCGATATTATCGTAGTATTTGGTACCGTGCGCGACATTGAGCGCTTCATCGAAATCAACAACTAGGCTTGAACACTACGGTTCACATTACGGGCACCAGCAGTGGCCTCGGTCGTGCATTGGCCTTGCATTTTGCTGAACTTGAGAACTGCACGGTGGTGGGCTATAGCAGGCGTGAAGGTCCCAAACACTCTAATTACAAGCATATAATTGTAGATCTGAACGACCCGTCATCACAAGAGTCGTTGGCAATCAATCTTGAAGCCGAGCGAGAAATCTTGATTAACAATGCGGGCTGGATTGGGCCTGTACAACCGGTTGGAAACCTCGACCCATCCGAAGTGTCCCGTCTCTTTGAACTGAACGTTTCGGCCGTTATGCGATGGACGAACTTCTTCGTTGACCAATCTGCAGCCACTCATAAAACCGTGGTGAGCATCAGCTCAGGCGCTGGTAAATATGCCATTCCTTCATGGAGTGCCTACTGTGCGTCGAAAGCCGCTGTGGATATGATGACAAGTGTTTGGAACGAAGACCGTCAGGATATTCAATTCTTGAGTATTGCCCCTGGCGTAGTGGATACGGAGATGCAAGCGAGTATTCGATCGAGCACCCAAGAGGACTTCCCAGAAGTGGAACGCTTCAAGTCTATGCACGAAAACGGCGATTTACAAAGCCCGGCTAAGGTGGCAGCATTAATTGCCAAACAAGCAAGGTGTCCCGAAGAAGCTCTGGGATACGTATTCTCTATCAGAGACTTAAGCTAAAAATATTACCTTCCGTACATGAAGAAAATACTACTCTTTGCATTCTTTATCGCTCTCGTTTCCGCTTGTCAGAATGACCCAACCAGCGAGTATACCCGCACGGGGACCATCGAACAACGCGTGGGTAAAGAATGGGAACTTACTAGTGTGGAGTACGAAGCATTCGTTCCGAATCCGATCGATCCATCACAAGGAATAAACGTTTTCGGAGATGGCGAAGACGTATATGGAACCTTTGATTTTCGCACCGATAGTACTGCCGATTACTTCATGGGTTTCACAGCCCGTATCGATATAGGAACTAGTGAACCACTTCGCTTGCCGTTCTACCGAGAGGGCGATGGTACTTGGTGGATGGTTGGAGTTGATTCCATTTACATGGAAGACGGAATTGATACTCTCAAATATGAAATCTTGGAAGATTGGGATCAAAAGCAAAGATGGCAGAGCGTAGTTCCCATTTTAGATTCAGGAAGCAATACCTTTGTTCCTGTAGATATGGAAGTAATTCTTCGTCGTTAAGAACCACTATTGAATGAAACGTGTACTGACCGGTATTCAAAGCTCCGGCCGACAACATCTAGGCAATATTCTCGGGGCCATTCGCCCTGCTATTCAACAAGCCAACAACTCAAATACAGAGTCATTTCTCTTCATTGCCGATTTGCATTCTTTGACCACCATCAAAGATGCAGAGCAACGCAAACAAAACGTTCTAGCCACTGCGGCTGCATGGCTAGCTTGTGGATTGGATCCCGATAAATCGGTATTCTACCTACAATCTGCGGTGCCTCAATGTACGGAGCTCACTTGGTACCTCAACTGCTTCACGCCTTATCCCATGTTGGCCAATGCACACAGCTTCAAGGATAAAAGCGACAAGTTGAGCGATGTGAATGCGGGCTTATTCGACTATCCCGTATTAATGGCGGCCGACATCATCTTGTACGATGCAGATATAGTTCCTGTAGGAAAGGATCAGAAGCAACACTTGGAGATGACTCGAGATATCGCGAACAAGGTGAATCTTGAATACGACCAAGATGTATTTGTTCTACCCGAACCGTTGATCGACGAGAATGTGATGACTATTCCGGGAACGGACGGACAGAAAATGTCCAAGTCTTACGGGAACGTGATCGATATCTTCCTTCCGAAAAACCAGCTCAAGAAGCAAGTGATGGGAATTGTGACTGATTCTACGCCGCTTGAAGACCCGAAGGATCCCGATGCCTGCAACGTATTTGCACTGTACCAGCTCTTGGCAACAGATGAGCAGGTTGCAGAAATGCGTCAGAACTACCTCGGTGGCAACTATGGTTTTGGTCATGCCAAGAAGGCCTTACTCGAACTCATCCTGGAAGAATTTGCTAAAGAGCGAGCAAAGTTTGACGAACTGATTGCCAAGCCTGATGAGATCTATGAGGCCTTGGCAAAAGGTGCAGAAAAGGCAAAGGGTGTTGCCGATGCCACCCTTGCAAGAGTGAGAACGGTGATGGGTTATTGATAAACCCGGTTGGCGTAACTTTGATACATGATTCGGATTCCCAAACTTGAAGAACTTCGCGGTTACTCTGTTTCGCAGCTCGATACGGTGGCTTCTAACTTGCGAACCTTCCTCCGTGAGGCACCCAATCATAAAAAAGGTCACTTAGAGTCCAGTCTTGCTGTCACCGAACTTACCACGGCGCTACACTATGTGTTGAACACTCCAGATGATGTCTTGATCTGGGATGTGGGTCATCAAGCCTATGTGCACAAAGTTCTAACTGGCAGGGCAGATGAGTTTCATACAAATCGAAAGTTTGGCGGATTGAGCGGTTTTCCCGCCCGGGCAGAAAGCGAGTTCGACGCCTTTGGAACAGGCCATTCTTCTACTAGTATTTCAGCCATTACTGGAATGGCGCTTGAGGACCAACGCCAGGGAAAAAGCAACGCACATGTGGCCGTAATTGGCGATGGCGCGCTCACTGGCGGAATGGCTTATGAAGCGTTGAATTTTTTGGGCACTACAGATCTTAACGTGCTCATAATACTCAATGACAACGCCAAGGCCATAGACCCCAATGTTGGCGCACTGTCGGAACTAGACTCTTATCAAGGCTTTTTTGAGTCCTTGAATCTGGGCTATCTAGGTGAATTTGATGGTCACGATACAAAAGGGCTCGTTGAAAAGCTGCGTGTTTCTGTTAAAGCAAAGGGACCGCGGATACTTCGCGTTAAAACCAAGGCAGAGTCACTTCCTTCGGAACCAAAGTATCATTCCGAATTGCCTTTTCAAGATGTGTTTGGTGAGGCCATCGAAGAG
The DNA here is from genome assembly GCA_965659415.1 of Phaeocystidibacter sp. Lineage (GTDB taxonomy): Bacteria > Bacteroidota > Bacteroidia > Flavobacteriales > Schleiferiaceae > Phaeocystidibacter. The sequence goes on along the minus strand of CBFHVA010000010.1, from coordinate 70,226 downwards.
TTACTCGAGCGCGATGAAAGAATTACGGTAATTTCACCCGCCATGATCAGTGGTGCGGGCTTGAAGCAGACGAAGAAGAACTATCCCGATCGAATTGTAGATGTCGGGATTGCGGAACAACACGCAGCCACTCTAGCCGCTGGCATTGCAGCAAGCGGGGGCAAGCCCATCCTGCATTTGTACAGCACCTTTGCGCAACGAGCTTATGATCAGATTATCCACGATATCGCCCTACAAAATTTACCAGTAATCATTTGCCTCGACCGAGCTGGATTGGTCGGCGAAGACGGCCCAACTCACCACGGAGCATTTGATTTAGCCTTCCTCAGACCTATTCCAAACTTGGTGATATCAGCTCCTCGAAATGGAATTGAACTGCGAGATATGCTCTACACAGCTGCACAAAGTGAAGGTCCTGTGGTTATTCGTTACCCTCGAGACACGGAAGCGAGATTTGATGCGAAAGGCCAATTCGAAGCGATTCCCGTAGGTCAGTCTAGGTGGGTTCGTGAAGGTGAGAAGTTGTGCATTATGTCTACCGGAACCATGTCGAGGCGTGCTGAAAAAGTGGCCACGAAACTAGAGCAGGAAGGGCATAAGATAGGTGTACTGCACCACTTGTTTGTTAAGCCGATTGATCGAGCTAAGCTGGCCGAAGCCGTCGATAATTATACGGATTGGATAGTACTCGAAGATAGCGTTGTGGGTGGAATAGGGACTGCCATTTTAGAATGGTTGGGTGACCAATCCTTCATCACAACTCCCCGGATTCATCGCCTTCATTTGCCGGATACCTTCATTCCTCACGGCGAGGTGGAAACACTGCATGCGCAATTAAACATGGATGAGAAATCCGTTTACGAGCAATGTCTTTCGCTTCTCTGAGGTTGCTCTTCAAACCTGTACGAATAATCTGAGTTTGCGATTTCATCTTTTTGATTTGTTAAATTAGAAGAACCTAACCTCATGAAATCATGAAAGATGCGGACAAAATTCGGAAACGAATCCATCAAATTCGCCTGCACCGCGGGTACTCGCAGGAGTTCATGAGCATTGAATTAGACACCAGTTTACGGCAATATCAAAGACTCGAACACGGTGAAAAGGATTGGACGCTTCTAGAAATATGCAAGATTTGTGAAATACTAGACGTTCCCATTCACTTGTTGGTTAATGCTAAGATTGATTTGATTGTGGACTTAGATCGGCAAGACAAATCTTCAAAGAGCATCATGAAACAACTTCGAGAAATAAAGGAGATCATTCGCGAGCTGAGAAATGAACGGGGACAAAAAAAGCCCTCAACCGAAGATTGAGGGCTTGATGGTAAACCAGATATGCAGAAGTTTCTATTCTTCGTCGAACGAGAAATCTTCCATGAACTTAGTCGTATAATTACCCGCCAAAAAATCCTCGTGCTCCATAAGTGCACGGTGGAAAGGTATGGTGGTTTTTATTCCTTCAATCACGAATTCATCCAGAGCTCGCTTCATTTTATCGATAGCCTCTTCACGAGTACGTGCAGTAGTAATCAACTTGGCAATCATTGAATCGTAATGCGGAGGAATAACGTACCCTGCATAGCAGTGGGTATCCAATCTTACTCCGTGCCCACCTGGAGCATGGAATGAGGTAATTCTGCCCGGCGATGGGCGGAAATCATTGTGTGGATCTTCTGCATTGATTCTACACTCAATAGAATACAATTGTGGCTCGTAGTTCACACCCAAAATTGGGATGCCGGCAGCCACTTTGATTTGCTCACGAATCAAGTCGTAATCAATTACCTGTTCGGTAATCGGGTGCTCAACCTGAATACGAGTATTCATCTCCATGAAGTAGAAATTGCGGTGCTTATCCACCAAAAATTCAACGGTCCCTGCACCTTCATACTTAATGTATTCGGCGGCCTTCACTGCAGCTGAACCCATCGCTTCACGAAGTTCAGGAGTCATGAATGGAGAAGGCGTTTCTTCTGTAAGCTTCTGGTGGCGTCTTTGAATAGAGCAATCGCGCTCACTCAAGTGACAAGCTTTACCATTCTGATCACCTACAATTTGAATTTCGATGTGCCGAGGCTCTTCGATGAGCTTCTCCATATACATCCCATCGTTTCCAAAAGCGGCACCCGCTTCTTGACGAGCTGAATCCCAGGCTTTTTGAAGGTCTTCCTCCTTCCAAACGGCGCGCATACCCTTACCTCCACCACCGGCAGTGGCTTTTAGCATTACAGGGTACCCAACTTCTTTTGCAAGACGTATACAATCTTCGAAAGATTCGATGATGCCATCTGAGCCCGGTACGCACGGCACACCTGCAGCCTTCATGGTCGCCTTAGCCGTAGCCTTATCACCCATCTTATCGATGTGCTCTGGCGACGCACCAATGAACTTAATACCGTTCTCGGCGCATATCTTAGAGAACTTTGCATTCTCTGAGAGGAATCCGTAACCAGGATGGATAGCGTCGGCATTCGTGATTTCGGCAGCTGAAATGATGTTCGGAATATTCAAATAGCTCGCACTGCTCGGAGCAGGTCCGATGCATACTGCCTCATCTGCAAAACGCACGTGAAGCGAATCAGCGTCGGCTGTAGAGTAAACCGCTACGGTTGGAATGCCCATCTCGCGGCAGGTACGGATCACACGTAGTGCAATCTCACCACGATTGGCAATGAGTATCTTTTTAAACATAGGATCAGTTTTTATTCCTGTCCGTGATTAGGAAGGGTCAACCAAGAACAATGGCTGATCGTATTCTACTGGTGTTTGATCGTCAACCAACACCTTTACAATCTTACCTGAAACCTCGCTTTCAATTTCATTGAAAAGCTTCATGGCCTCGATAATACAAACTACAGAGCCTGGCTTGATTTCATCGCCTACTTCTGCAAAGATGTCTTTGTCCGGAGAAGGGCGACGGTAGAAAGTACCAATCATTGGCGACGTAATCGTCACGTACTTACTGTCGTCGTCTTCAGCAGTGGCTGGTGCGGCTGGAGTTTCGGCTGGAGCGGCAGCTTGAGGTTGCGGCGCAGGAGCTGCGGCCACTGGAACCTGTTGATAAACAGTTGGCACTTCTTCGCCACCTGTTTTGATCGTAATCTTGAAGTCCTCCGTTTCGAGGTTTACCTCGCTTGCGCCTGATTTTGCTACAAACTTGATAAGATTCTGGATTTCTTTAATGTCCATTTGCTCGGGGATTAGTAGATCTTTAATTCTTAGGGTCTAGTACCCATTTTAAATAGAGGGAGCCCCAGGTAAATCCGCCACCAAAGGCAGCAAAAACCAAGTTGTCTCCTTTTTTCAATTTGTTCTGATAGTCCCACAACAATAATGGCAAGGTACCATTTGTCGTGTTACCATAGCGCGCGATGTTCAACATGACCTTATTCTCATCAAGGTCCATGCGATTAGCTGTCGCGTTGATTATTCTCAAGTTAGCCTGATGTGGCACCAACCAATCGACATCATCACCTGTAAGGTTGTTGCGCTCCATGATTTGAGCGGATACATTGGCCATATTGGTCACGGCAAATTTGAACACTTGCTGACCTTCTTGGTGAACGAAGTGCTTGTTGAGTTCTACCGTTTCTTGAGAAGCCGGCAAGATTGAGCCGCCCGCATCAATCTTAAGAAACTCACGTCCACTGCCATCGCTGCGCAGTATCTCATCCTGAACACCGTATCCTTCTTCATTAGGCTCAAGAAGCACACAGCCTCCGCCGTCACCAAAGATCACGCAAGTCGCACGATCCTCATAATTGATAATCGACGACATCTTATCGGCACCCACAACGAGCACCTTTTTATAGCGCCCGCTCTCGATGTACTTCGCCCCTGCAGAAAGTCCGTATAGGAATCCGCTACAGGCTGCCATCAAATCGTAAGAAAAGGCTTGATTGGCTCCAATGGAGGTGGCAATGAATGCAGCGGTTGAGGCAACGGGCATATCTGGAGTGGCCGTAGAGCAGATCACAAGATCAACATCCGACACATCCACACCATAGGACGCCTTCATGTCTTCAACAGCACGAATGCCTAAAATGGACGTACCCGCACCCTCCTCATTTAGAATACGTCGCTCCTTGATGCCTGTTCGGGTGGTAATCCACTCATCAGAGGTATCCACCATCTCCTCCAATAATGCGTTGGTGAGTCGAAAATCGGGAACATATCCTCCAACTGCAGTAATTGCGGCCTTAACGTTGCTCATTGGCAAGGGTATTATCCTTAGGTACAAGAGGTAAAGTTAGTCCTTCACCTCGGCACACCAAATTTTGGGGCCATTTTCTAACCTATGGCAAATAAAAAAGCAGACCCATGAGAAATCCAAGAGTCTACTTTCAGAATCGTTTTACACCAAATCGGATTAAGCTTCCTCCTTCTCGAGGACTACTTTTCCTTTGTAGTACAACTTACCTTCATACCAGTGAGCGCGGTGATACAAGTGTGCTTCGCCTGTAGTTGGATCTACAGCAATCTGCTGATCAGCAGCCTTGTAGTGAGTACGACGCTTGTCACGGCGAGTGCTGGATTGTCTGCGCTTAGGATGTGCCATGAGTACTAATTTATATTGCTCTTATGTTGAGCTTAATTCAACAAATCTTTCAATTTCGACCAACGAGGGTCAATCTTCTCATCATCGTCTTTTTGTTCGTCACCACCCGGCATATAGCGCTCGAGCAATGAAAGTGTTTCCTCATCCACATCTCCCGATAACACATCAGGGTGCAAATACTTTGTAGGAAGAGAAAGCACAATGAGCTCGTACAAATATTGAGCGATGTTAATCTCGTACTCACTATGCGGGAGTATCAAGATTTCATCGTCATCATCATTGTAAGCCTCACCGAATTTAACCACCAATTCAAACCGATTGCTCAAATCCTGAACGTACGGTTTGCCACTGATATCACAGTTTACCGGGAGCTTCGCTTTCATCGTGAAAGCAAACTCAAGCATGGTATTCTGCTTGGCTAATTCAACTTTTACCTCGGCTTCCAATCCCGGAAGCCCATGATAATCGAACAAAATTTCTAAGAACGAAGAGTTTACCTCGTATTCAAAGGTGTGGTGACCCAAGCTCAAGCTGGAAAACACAATGTTGTAGTCCTTCTTCTTCATGACCCTCACTACCTTTGAGCCCGCAAAAATACAAATCTTTCCTTTCCCTTCAACAAAGATTTAAAAATCAACGACTTTCTCTAGAAGATTTACTGAAAGGCAAGGGATTGGAAGTGATTTCCTCGTGCTGTGCTCGGTTTCTGAAGCCATCAACAGCGAGGTACACAGCATGACGAAAGCTATTCTCATCGGCTTTCCCTTTGCCTGCTAAATCATACGCTGTTCCATGATCGGGAGATGTGCGAACCACCGACAAGTTTGCCGTGCAATTTACTCCTTGACCAAAGTGGAGTGTTTTGAATGGCACAAGTCCTTGGTCGTGATACATGGCCAACACACCATCGAACTGGGTATAGGTGCCTGACCCAAAGAATCCATCCGCTGGGTAGGGACCCATGGCAACGATTCCCTTCTCAAAAGCCGTCTTCACGGCCGGTTCAATAATCTTTTTGTCTTCTTCGCCCAGAAGTCCACCGTCACCAGCATGAGGATTGAGTCCCAGTACCGCAATCTTAGGTTTGCGAATGGAAAAGTCCCGCTCCAAGGCATCGTGAAGCTGACGAATCTTGACCACTACATCTTCCATCGTGATTGACTGAGCCACCTCAGCGATGGGAATATGTCCGGTTACCAATCCGACCTTAAACTGATCGCCGGACAGAATCATCAGCGGGTCTCCTTCGAAATATTCGCCTAGAAATCCAGTATGTCCTGTAAATTCTCTCTCCTCGTTAGCAATGTTGTTCTTGTTGACCGGAGCAGTAACCATTGCATCGATATGGCCCTTTTTCAAGGCTTCGGACGTAAGTTCCAATGAGCGAAATGCATACTCGCCCACGCCAGGATCTTCTTTTCCCAGTTCTAGGTCCACTAATTCTGTCCAACTCTCCACCACGTTGAACTTTCCATCAACGGCGTCCACGGCCGATTTTACAGAATGGTACTTAAAATTGTGCAGGTCAAGCGCTTTTCGATGATAGGAAACCACCTTGTTTGATGCGAAGAGAATGGGAGTGCAGATATCAAGCATGGCTGGATCTTCAAAAGCCTTGATGACCACTTCCATACCAATACCATTCAAGTCGCCACAAGAAATACCTATGCGCACTTTGGGGTTCGTCGGTTCTGGACTCATACTCTGTGTTTTAAAAAGTCGAAGAGAAGGCGAACACCTACTCCCGAGGCGCCTTTGGTACGGTAACCCTCAGGGCTGCTCAAGAACGCCGGGCCAGCTATATCGAAGTGAACATATGGGTAATCCGTAAAATGCTCCAAGAACTTCCCAGCGGTAATTGCCCCCGCCTCGGCACCGCCGATATTCTTCATATCTGCAATGTCGCTATCCAATTGCTTTTTGTACTCCTTCCAGAAAGGAAACAAGGCCAAACGCTCATAAACCGCATTTCCGCTATCTGTCAATTTATCAAATACCTTCTGATCGGCATTGCCCATCGCAACAATTCCCTTAGAGCCTATTGCGCGAGCCGCTGCTCCTGTTAGGGTGGCCAAATCGATCACCAAAGACGGGTTAAATTTTTTGGCATAGTGCAACGCGTCAGCGAGAATCAAACGACCTTCGGCATCAGTGTTCATCACCTCTACGGTTGTGCCGTCATACATGGTAATCACATCACCTGGTGTGATGGCGTTTCCTCCCGGACGATTGTCTGTAGCTGGAACCAACCCCACCACATGTACATCGAGCTTGGCCTTACTAATGGCTACCATGGTTCCAATGACCGCTGCGGCACCGCCCATGTCACTTTTCATGGTGTCCATCGCTGTTGATGGCTTGAGACTCAATCCGCCTGTGTCATATACCACACCCTTACCTACCAATACGACAGGTTTGCTATTCTTTGGTGAGTCTGGCTTATATTCTAGAATACTGAAAGTAGGGGGATCAATACTTCCTTTATTCACCCCCAGGAGTCCACCCATTTTGAGGGCTTCGATTTTCTTTTTATTGAATATTTCAACATGGAAACCACACTCTTCACCTAGTTTCTTAGCGGTATACGCAAGCTTTTCAGCGTTCAATTGAAGCACTGGGGTATTCACCAAATCACGAGCTACACAAGTAGCATCGACGCAGGATTGCAGATCGGAAAACTGTGATTTCGTCAAGCCAGGAACGGCAATTTCGCGCAATGAATTCTTCTTTGAATCCGGATCGCTGAATAAATCGGTGTACTTGTAATTTGCCAAAGCACATCCTTCCGCGACCGCTGCCAGAAGATCGCCTTCGATGACTACGCTCGACATTTTATGCTTGTTAAGCCATCCCGTCAATTGAGCTCCAGCCAATCTCGCCTCTTCTAGCTGTTCTGAGTCTGTTCCAGATGTAGATCGTATCCAAGCCACATTCATTGACCCCTGTGACGGAATCGAAATCCATCCCTTGTAACCCAACTCTTCAGCCCGGGTCAAATAAGGTTGCGAATCGGCCCCCAAGGCCTTGACAACGCTCGATTTATTCTCGAATACAACTGCCTTAACGGAAGCGTTCGATGAAGATTTATGTAGAAGCATGTGCATGCGATTTTCAGTTGCTGCTCAAAAGTAGGAAAATCCTAGGGGTGAAAGACAGATTATGGTGGGCTTCTGAAAGGATGATTTCAAAAGTTCGTCAACCTTCAACCCGCTTCAAACGTATTATTGATAACTCGATTTGATGTCCCTACGATAATCACAGTTTACGTACTGTATTCATAGGCCTTACAACATTTGTCGTACCTTCATGTTCTTGTATTTCAACACCAATTCGTGAACCTGTTCAAACACATACTCACACTGCTTCTTACCGTGTGTTCGGTAGCGCTGTTCGCCACCCACAACAGGGCTGGTGAAATTACCTATCGATCACTTGGGGGCAATACGTATGAAATTACCATAACGACATACACGAAGGTAAGCTCACAAATTGATCGATGTGAGCTCACGGTAGATTGGGGAGATCAATCCACGAGCACTATTTACCGGGTAAACGGCGGGAACGCTCGCTGCCCTGGTTCTCCTGCGCGTGACGGCGTAAACATTGGAAATGATATCCGAATGAATGTTTATCGAGGGGAGCACACCTTTCCTTCCCAAGGCTACTACACCATTTCCATTCAAGATTTGAATCGCAATGCGGGCGTCGCGAATATCAACAACTCCGTGCAAGTTCCTTTTTACGTGAGCAGTACGTTGTTTGTTCGTTCTGACCTCGGGCCGAATAACTCTCCTACACTATTGAATCCACCTATTGATCAAGGGTGTGTAAACCGGCTCTTTGTGCACAACGCTGGTGCGTATGACCCGGATGGGGATAGTCTTTCTTATGAACTGGTGCCTTGTAAGGGGTTAAACGGGCGCGATCTCAACGAAACATACAATCCAAACTTCGTACAAGATTCGGTGCGCATCGACGAGTACAACGGCGACTTCATTTGGGATGTGCCAAAAAATGCTGGGCAATACAACTTTGCTTTTGTCATTAAAGAATACCGAAAGAATCGTCAGGGGCAGTATCAACTAATGGGCAGTGTTACTCGTGATATGCAGATCGACATTGAAACCTGCGCCAACAATCCTCCTGTGATTTCTCCCTTAGGACCATTCTGCGTAGAAGCTGGAGCAACGCTCAATTTTACGGTAACGGCTACAGATCCTGATGGAGATAATATTGCGCTCTCGGCTTCAGGCGGACCTTTCCAAGAAGTTCCAAGCGCTCAGTTCCCAGATCCAGCCACGGGTCCTTCGCCTTTGTCGGCTAATTTCTCTTGGTCGCCAGATTGCGATCGCGTACGCATTCAGCCCTATTTCGTAACGTTCAGAGCTGAAGATATCCCAAGCATTCCGCCAACATTGGTCGATATTCAATCCGTTGAAATTCGAGTAGTAGCGCCTTCCCCAAAGAATCCTGCGGCCAGTTCGAACGTCAACTCTGTAGACCTTTCTTGGGATCCGAATTTGTGCCAGCAAGCTACGGGTTACGATATTTATCGCCGAAAAGGTACTTATGGTTTTAGTCCAGCTGAATGTGAGACCGGTGTTCCCGAATACACTGGGTACGAATACATCGGCTCAACTATCGGATGGGTTTCTACGGCATACACGGATAGCGTAGACCTTGAATTGGGAGTACAGTATTGTTACATGGTTGTAGCTACGTTCCCGGACGGAAGTGAAAGTTACGCTTCCATTGAGTTCTGTGCCGAACTGCCTAAAACACTCCCTATCGTCACCAACGTTGACGTAGTTTCAACCAGTGAGACAAATGGACAAATCGATATTAGATGGATTCCTGCACGTAAATTGGACTCGTTGGCCTTTCCTCCTCCATATTCTTACGAACTAGAGAGGGCACCTGGGCTTGAAGGAACCAACTTTACATTAATCGCCAGCTTACCGGATACGGACACGAGTTATTCGGATATCGGCATCAATACGTTGGATGCGGGTTGGAACTACAGAGTGGTTTTGTTCAGCGGTACAACTACAGTAGAGGTAGGTCCGTCGGACGACGCATCGAGCTTGTACGCCACCACTACTCCTCTGGATGAGAGCATACGCATTGAATTCGAATCCTATACTCCTTGGGTGAATGATACCATTGTGGTATTTAGGGAAACAGCACCAGGCTCTGGAACATTTGATTCCATCGGATTTACAACTACAACGAGCTACGTAGATACGGGATTGGTAAATGGAACGGAGTACTGCTATTTCGGCACGGGATTAGGACGATTTACAGGTAGCAATATGCCTGCACCGTTGTTGAACAGGTCCCAAGTTATTTGTGGAGAACCTATGGATGTTGAGGCGCCTTGTGTGCCTGAAGTATCTTGGATTGCCGATTGTGAAAATGCCTACTTGCGCATTGCTTGGTCTAATCCACCTAATTGTCCGACCGACATTGTTTCCTACAACATTTACTACAAGCCAACACCTGATGAGCCTTGGCCATCCACTCCACTCGTTTCAGGAATTACGGATAACTTCTTTGAGTTTGATGAGGGATCCATTGTGGGTTGCTATGCCGTTACAGCTGTGGACGATGCCAGCATTCCGAATGAGAGCGAAATTGTTGAGGCCTTCTGTATTGATGGCTGCGCACAGATTCAACTTCCCAATGCCTTTAGTCCGGATGGTGACGGTCAGAATGATTTCTTCTTCCCAGTAAGAGATGCCAATGGCGATCCGTTCTTTAGGGACATCGACAACTTCAATATTGAAGTATATAACCGTTGGGGCAGAATGGTATATAAAACCAACGATCCGAATCAATTCGTAACCGTAGGCTGGGACGGCAACGATCGAACTACTGGTCAGCCGTGTAGTGAAGGTGTGTACTACTATATTTGCACTTATAGAGCTCGATCATTAGGCAACGCGCCGGAACAAGTCATTCGAGGAAGCATTCATTTATTCCGCTAATGTTTACAGGTATTATTGAAACCCTAGGTGAGGTAAAACAAATCACTCAAGAGGGCACCAACTTTCATATCGATTTACAATCTGACATCACCTCAGAGTTGAAAATAGACCAAAGTGTAGCTCACAACGGGGCTTGTTTAACCGTGGTGGATTTTCCGTCAGAGGGCCTGTATCGAGTAACGGCCATCGACGAAACCATGAAGAAAACCAACCTCGGTGATTGGAAGGTTGGTGATAACATCAACATCGAAAGATGTATGGTCGCCAATGGCCGTTTAGATGGGCATATTGTTCAGGGTCATGTAGACACTACAGGCGTAGTGAAAGCCATCGAGAGTGTAGATGGCTCATGGAATGTCCACATATCTCATGAGGAAGACCTCAATCACATGACGGTTCCTAAAGGTTCCATTTGTGTGAACGGCACGAGCCTGACCGTAGTCGATTCCACCCCAACTTCTTTCAGCATCAGCTTGATTCCCTACACATGGGAGCACACTAACTTTCACCGATTAAAAGTTGGCGATAGGGTAAATCTGGAATTCGATATCCTCGGGAAGTACGTGGCGGCCATGATGGACCGCAGAAAAGTCTGACTACAGGCTACCTTCGAGCTAAATACTGGAGAAACTGACCGTTCATTTTGAATCCGCTGGTTTGGCGATTCAGCATGATATCGGGCTCATCCTTAGACAACTCATTCAATGTAGGCGTCACGGTAGCTTGGGGCCCTACACACCAAGCAGATTCACTTTGAGATATTACCACCAAACTCACGTCTACGGTCGTAGTGTTGGTGTCTACCACTTCTTCTAGAATCGTTGGACTGCACACTACAACACCTGGCGCATCAGGCTCCGACTGCGACCAGCTATAAAAGGGTAGGCTCAAAATCAATATGGTCAATACCTTCTTCATTCTTCCTCTGTTTTTGGTTCCGATGCAAACACACCTTCCTCTGAAAAGATGGTGTAAAGTATTGACGATAGAATTCCCTCAAAGGTTTGGATGTCGTCCGCAGAAATATCCGAGTCTGACTTGGACTTGATATTCGCAACAATCAATTCCTTCGCCGTATCTCTCAAAGCATAGATCCCCGCGCGGTAAGATTTAAAGGATGGAAACGATTTGGACAGGAGCCAAGCATACGTGAAAAGCTGTAACCCTTTTCCCTTCTTGGAGTCGGTGGCCAGCTCTTCCAAACTCGACACAGAAACGTCCTTATCATCAGTAATCCCGGTTTTATAATCAATCACCACTAAGGTGTCATTCACTCGATCAACTCGATCCGCTTGCCCTTTCACCAAGATGGGGTAAGCAATTCCTGGCACTTCGATTTCGCTTCGTAAATCAACTTCAACGCCCACAATCTCCCATTCAACACCTTTCTCTTGAAACTCTAATGCTCGTTTCTTTTCGCTTTTCATAAAAGCACTAATCATTTCTCTCATGGCGTGAAGCACCAAGGCATTCCGACCTGTAGCTTCAATATTTCGACCCACCTGCTCTCGATAAGACTGAGCTATATGTTGATCTAATCCTGCTAGGTACTGATCAAAATCACTGGATTGGGGGCAACTACCCATAAATGGTTTGTAGAATTTCTCCAGCACTTCATGAACTACATTGCCCATTGTTCTATCGCCCATGACCTCTTCCACCTCATCGGCTTCGTGCATCCCAATGATGTACCGTTTGTAAAACAAGCCAGGATCCCTAACCCATTGAACTAAATGCGAAGGTGCAATCCCTTTTGTAGCTCTCGCCGTCAACGCATCTCGGAGAAAATCTCCCTTTTCAAGCTCGAAACTCTCCGCAAGCTGATATCTCTGCACAGGTGTGGTGTATACTTCCTCGATAATCTCTGTCCGCTTAAAACTTTTGAACTCTTTCCGTATTTGCTCAATGAACCGACTTGCTTCTCCCGAACCGATTGCTTGACTCTCCGTGTTGTACAGCAGATACACCTTACTGGCTCCTTGCAACAAGCGGTAAAAGTGATAGGCGTAAATGGCGTCCTTTTCACGATGGGTGGGTAGCCCTAAAGATCGTTTAACATCGTAGGGAATAAAGCTGTTGTCGGTTTTTCCAGCGGGAAGTTGCTCTTCATTGACATGTGTCATTACCAATCCTTCGAAACTCAGCAAGCGTGTTTCTAACACTCCCATTACTTGCAAGCCTCTTAGCGGCTCTCCAAAAAAGTCGAGCTTTTCTTCTCGCTGCAACTGTCGAAACAGTAAAAGCGCCGTTTTTAAATCCGTTTCTCTTTCATACTCAAAAAACAGCTCAATGAGTTTCCGCGTGGCGCCGTGCAAACGCTTCGCCGCTTCCTTCTCTTCTGGCAGAGTCTCATCTCTATCGTGATATACTGCAAGGGCATTCAGCATGGCGTGAAGCAGTTCATTGGGCTTCAATTCGGAAAGTAATGTACAGAACAAAGGAGCATTCGGCGTCCACTCTGCTAGGCGCTTCGGACTTACAAATGGTGCGTTGTATTTTCTAATTTGAGAGCTCAACGAGATGGATGTTCCTTCCTCGCCTTCATTGAGAATAAAGCGTCCAAAAGGGGTAAGAATGAGTCTTTCGATATCCTTATGATAGAACTGAAATGCTCGATTCTCATCAATTTTAAGCCGGATAGCTCGTTCATGAGCTTCAAAAAGTACCTCAATAGAGTTCGTAAGGTTGAGTGACTTCAGGGGCAAACCCATTGTTACGTTTACCTCATCAAATTCATCCGGAAGGCTATTGAGTGTAGGTAGTAACATTCCTTCATCTGCAAGAACCAGCGCCAAGCGATCTGTGAGCTCACCCTCTCCAAGCTCGCTCTTGAAAAAATTCAATTTTTCCGATGCCGCCTTGGCCATTCCCAGCTGTCGCGGCACGCCGATGATATGAATTTCTCTAGCTTCACCTCTCAGGCTGTCTGTTTTGAATAAAACTTCCTTCTTCTGAAAGTAAGGCCACTTCAGATACTCCCGAATGAACATCCCCGCCTCGTGATTTGGATCTTCGAAGTAATAGGTGTCTATGTCGAAAAGCATATCACCAAGCCCCGAATCCAAAGCGGACCGAATCAGCGTTATTTCAGCTCGATTCAACGCATTAAACCCCACAAAAACAACATGTTCCGCACCTTGATCGGAGAGTACCTTCTCCCAGCTAGAGTCGCTCTTGATTCTTTCCGCGGCTCGGCGGAACATCATGCCTTGATAGGCCAGGCCCTTCTCGATAAGCGTTTCTCGGTATTGATGATACAGGGGTGACAGCTTCTTCCAGAAGGCAACAAACTGATCAATCATCTCAGGAGTTTCTGCATCTACGCCCCAACTTTCCAACTTCTTTATATCAATCAGGTTAACGAAAAGCTGATTTGCATCAATCAAGTATCTGTCTATCTCATTAAAATCCTGCAATAAGCGCGAACTCCATCGCATGAATTCCTCAAAAGAATCTGCACCTGTTCCGAATACCTGTTTATAGCTGTTGTACAGCTCAAAGTTGAGAGTCAACGCATCACTCATTTGGAGGCCCGAAATCTCAGAAGCCATTTGATCGACCATCTTAATCTTCGGACCCAATGTTGGATGTGAAATCTTCTGAGAAAGCGTCCTGCGAAGGAATAATCCTGCACGTTGACTAGGCAATACCACCAGAATCTTTGATAAATTATACTCGTGATTCTTTAAAAGATAGTCAGCAACACGATTTAAGAAGGGGTTTGGCATGGTCTTTTCAAAAGAGATATTAACCTACATTCGCAAAGAGAAAGGTAATACAATCAAGTAAAATCGCACAACGTAAATACAGAGTAACTATGAAGCTTAAAACCACCTACAGATTAGCAGCTGTCATTTTCTCAGCCATGGTGATGGTAGCCTGCGGAAGTTCAGACCCAGTAGTCCAAGAAGATGAAGTAGTCATCAATATTCCTTGCTCCGGCCCTGAATACTTTACAGATGACGAAGCCTTTAGAGCTAACGCTTTTGGGGAAAGCATCGACATGATGACGGCCAAGCGCAAGGCTATGAGCAATGCAAAAGCTCAGCTTGCAGGAGATATCGAGAGTGTTATGAAATTGGTTGGCGACAACTATGTAATGTCGCGTGAGCTGAACAACCGTGAAGAAGTTCTTGAGCGCTTCGAAGAAAACGCGCGCACAGTTGTGAATCAAACGCTTCGTGGTATTCGTCAGATTTGCGAAGTAAACACACGAGTAAATCGCGATAGCGGTGACGATATGTACCGTTACTATGTGGCAATTGAGTTGAGCGCTGAGAATTTGGCTGAGCTCTACTACCAATCTTTGAGCGAAGACGAAGTAATCCGCATTGATTACAATTACGAGCGCTTCAAAGAGACTTTTGAAGAAGAAATGGAAAACTATCGCAACAATCGATAGGAGATACACACCAAACCAATGGAACCCCGGCATCTTGTCGGGGTTTTTTATTAGTAGACGATTACCCGGTTGGTGCTGCTTGGTGCTGACACTTGTGTTCATAAAGGCGGGCAAGGAACATTTTCTGGGGTTTATGGGGTTGTGTGGCGCGGACTCGTTTCGGGAGGTGGGGTTGCTCCCCATGGGGCGAGCACCCCTGTCCCCAGTTTAAAGTTCTGAATTCAATTCCACACATCTCGATTCTCAAGGCATCAAATGACTATTTGCCACTCAATCTGAACTTATCCGTTTACCCTCCGGAAAACCTTTGAACATTCCCGAACTTGAATTGGGGTCGAGGGAACTCGCCCCGGGCAACCACACAAACTTGCCGCAGTTTCACCATCCTAACCGTCCAGAGGTATCTCTCCCAGATGTCTCTCCCCTATCTTTCTTTTGTTTTGAGCCTACGCTAGTAAGTGGCTCTAGGCTAATAATCATTCGCATTGTCACGATTAGAAGCTCCACTTCACTCGAGCAAAAATCGCCGAAGTAAACAGCGCAATTCTGTCAGACTCCGTTCGAACACTGAACACCTGAGCAAGTATCATGGCGTCCCAGTTATTAGAAATGCTATAACGAAGGCCAGGCACGAAGGCCGATTGGTCGAAATTGTGCGATTGAAACCAGGCTAAATCAATGGTCCATAACATGCTGAGCGTATAGGAGGTGCTCAACATGATTGTGTGGCGATATGGAAATATATTCTTGGATGACAAGCGAGTTTGTCTCAATGAAAGTTGATCCAGCACGCTCGGATTAAGCGAACCCAGTCCATTGTACAAGTATGAGACGCTTCCGTAGACGCCATTATTGAACATGTAATCGACACCCAAGGTTCCTGTAAAATTGCTCTCACTTAACGCTGTGTCCGTACTGTGATAATATGCCGCTTCGCCCTTAAATCCTGCTCTTCCTAGGTTACCAGCCCATCCACCTCCGAGTACAAGATCATAGAATGCATATCCTGCAAGTACCTGCCAATCATATCCCCTCCAATTGGAACGATACAAAAGTGCGGCAGTGCTTTCCTCGGTCGTTTCGAAATTGGGAGAGAAGGCTAACTCAAATGAAGAGAAGCCATCATCCAAGTAATACTGCGTATAGATAGCGTCGGCACCTGGACGCTCTTCGTAGTCAAAGTCGAAGTAATTGTACTGATTGAAAATGTCGTTAGGATTGAACACATTATGTATCCCCCAATTGATTCGTTGCCGCCCAACTCTCAAGGTAAATCGATTGCTTTGGTAAGAGAAGTTCAACCGATCAACTTCGGTGTGGAAGAGTATTTGACCATTGGGATTCCATAACCAACGCAAATCAACCAATCCAGGGTCTTCCTCCAAGGCCAATTTAAAAGCATCCGTATTGGCTTGATAGCCCCAAAATACTCGATTGCGCATGCCGAGGTTAACAGACCAAGCTTGATATGTGGCAGACTCCAGGCTAATATTTAGTCGATTGTGAATGAGATGGTCGCCAAAAGAAGACGGAAAGGCATCTTCAAATATTGGCGGAAGAACGCCCTTATTCACGAAAGTATGTGACGGTAAATACTTCAGATACCCTCCCACTTGAACAGATTGTGCAAATGCCGTTGTGGAAATGCATACCAAGAACAGGGTCTGAATTAGCGTTTTCATGATTAGTCGGACAATCCAAACGGACGAAGGAATGGCATTGTCGGCATGTCTAGTCTATATCCTACGTTAAATCGGATATAGGTGTGGGCATTATTAAAGAAATCACTACCCAAAGGCTTCGTAAGAATATAAGCATTCGCCGCGATTCCACCGTACCATCTTTCGTGATGATATGACAATATGAAACGCCCTTCAGCCATAGCCCCAAAATCAAGCGATAATTCTCTTGAAGGGACTCCCAGTTCTTCGGTACGTCCATAAGAGGTGGCAATTCCTGGGGCAAACATCAATCCTAAAGACCATCGTCGGTTAAAAGCCCAAGTGTGGGTATATCCTATGTTGGTGCCAATGGTGATAGTCTCATATCCCGAAATATTGCGAATCGAATAAAATTGAGGAATCGCTACACTGGGAACGATTAAAGAGTCCGCAGCCACACGGTCGTAACCAGCTGATACTCCGATCAAAAAGCTTCCGGCCGACTTCTTCTGAGCCTGGCTCTGCCACAAGAACGCACGGTGCGAATAGGTCTCTTCATTGAATCCATAGTATGCATTGGCATATACGGTATGAGTCGTTAAATCAGGAAGCAATGGATAGTTTGTTTGGGTGTCAAACCAATTCGGGTCATACGCTTCTGGATTGGCCACATGAAACCCAGTGTATCGCTCGTAAAACACCCGCATCCACCAATGGTCGCCTGTATAGCCCACTGCTAAACCTAAGTTGTCGGTTTTTCCTCTCAAGGGATTGCTGTAAGTCGCATTACCTATCGAGGTCGTCGCCCACGCGTTCAACCACTTATAACTGAACATAATCCCGTACTGGGGGAGTCCGTTGTTTGTTCTGAGCTGGATAAAATCACCGCCTCGGTTAACCAACGAGAGGGTATTAGCCTTTTGCTCTAACGCCAAGCTCAAATTTCCGAAATCGCGATAATCTGTGATATAGGAACTATCCTGCTGTGCTATTCCTACAGGGGCCGCAAGAACGGAGAGCATTGTAAAAATGAAGATGGTATGTTTCCCGAAAGCTCTGATACTAGTTAACGCGTTTTTCGTCGTTTATCACCTTTCCATCTTCTAAAGTAATCACTCTTCGTGCTTTATCAATGACTCTTTGGTCGTGTGTCGCAAAAACGAAAGTAATTTTCTCTTCTCTATTGAGCTCGGCCATGATATCCAACAATTTGGAGGTAGAGTGACTATCTAGGTTTGCCGTTGGCTCATCTGCAATTACAAACCGCGGACGAGAAGCCAAGGCCCGCGCTACCGCCACTCGTTGTTGTTGTCCACCCGAGAGTTGGGAGGGTTTATCTCCTTCTCGACCTTCTAACCCAACCGCATGTAGAAGCTGACGAGCTCGAGCTGCTCTTTCCTCTTTAGGCACACCCTGCAACTGCATAATAAACGCGGTATTCTCTTGGGCGGTAAGTACGGGTAGGAGATTATAAGCTTGGAAAACGAATCCGATATTTCTCAGTCGAAAGTCTATGAGGTCATTCTCGCGTAGCGATTGAATGTGCACGTCATTCACAATAATATCCCCTTGGGTAGGGCGGTCTAAGCCACCGATCATATTTAGAAGGGTTGTTTTCCCGCATCCCGACGGGCCTACAATGGCCGTAAACTCACCTTCACGAATCTCCAAGTTAACTCCATCCACAGCATGCACCGCAACAGCATCTGCATCATAGGTTTTGTGAAGATTCTTTACCTCAACTACCGTTTCTAAGCTGCTCATAATCCTATCTTTTCAAGATTCTTGCTCACCTTTTCGGGCAAGCTAAATCGATAACCCAAGTATACTCTGTTGTAATTGTTAAAGCTGGATATTGGGTTGTTTCCCGTACCCTCTATCGTCCCATAGCTGATGGCCGTGAATCCATAATACCAATTATCCCCGTTGTAACCCACAATAAAACGAGCCTCAGAACTGAGGGCGAATTGGGGGCCGTATCGTCGGAACTCATCGGTCCCGTTGCTGTACGCCGAACCCCAGTGGGCGCCGAAACCTGGCGTCCAGCCTAGGTGGACGAACCACTTTTTAGAATTGCTCAACACAAAAGTGTATTGATAACCGATATTGGCTGTAACTGTCTGATTACCCACTGCAGAAATGCCTGCCGCATCTTGAAAATTGATGGATTGGATTTCTGGAATAAAGGCACTATCTCCAAATATGCCATTCAATGAATAGGTCACACCAGCAACCCACGATCCAGCGCTGGATTCTTGGCGTTCGAGCTGCCATAAACTAGCCATACTCGAGTAGGTATCACTGTTAAAAATCCAATTGAAAGTAGCCAGATATCTGAATGTAGATATATCAGGCCGATAGGGATAACTTCCTATACTGTCGAGGTAATTAAAGCGCAATAAATCGGGGTTGGTCATGTGATAACCATCGTACATCTCCAAGAAGTTTCGGAAGTACCATTTGGGCATGGTAAAGCCAAATCCGATACCGAAATTCTCTGTGTGACCGTAGAGCCCCTCATTTGAAAACGAGTTAAGTCGCTTGGTATATTCAAAGGTGAACCACTTGTAGTCTATGCCCATTCCAAGTCCGGTGATGGGAGCTGTGGCATATTCCAAGGTTTGTCCTCGATCATTGGTGAAGTCAAAAGCTTCGTCCTTGGTGTTCAAGACCGCCGTAAGCACCAGGTTATCGCGAAAACTGACGATGTTCTCTCGCTGCGCAAAGCATAAAGTGCTGCCGAATATAGATAGACAAAGAAACATTTTAATCATACGGAACGAATGGATTCAACGGGATTCAGTCTAAGTGCCCGGAAGGCGGGCACTAGAGAGGCTATCAGGGTCATTACAACCACCATTAATGAAATACCCAAGTAATAATCTGGCACTGGAACGGGGTAAATAAAGCTATCCATTCCATAGCTGTTCAAGCCGTCGCCAAACGCACTTAAGTCGAAGCCGGTTCTGCCAGAAATGAGCAAGGAAACGTGTGCAACCAAGATGCCTATGGGCGCGCCAATACAGCCTAAAAAGAAGGTTTCAAATACAATCATGGTGAATGTGCGACCTCTATTCATCCCCACGGCCATGAGCATTCCAAGCTCTCTTCTTCTTTCAAGAATGGCCATAAGCATGGTATTCAGGATGCCAAAGGTTATGGCAAAGACGATGATGCCAATAAAGATGTACAAGCTGAAAGCCATCATATCATCGGCGTATCCCAGGTCTGGCGAAACTTCTTGCCATGATTCAACAAGCGCCCCATGCATCTGTGCATTGGCATTTTCGGCATAAACGCGCGCACTCTCCTTATCACTGAGGCGCAATACAATTTCATGCGCCTCATTGGGCTCTATGCCCATAAACTTGGCAAAATCACTTCGTCTGATTTGAATGGTCGATTTATCATAAACCGATGAAACGGTTTTGAAGATGCCTCCCACTCTGAACAACTCTTGAGTAGGGTATCCGTCGACGTGCTGGAATCCCAAGGGAAGTCTACTTCCCAGTTCCAAATTCAATTCTTCAGCCAAGGATTCTCCAACATAAGCCAACGGTATTCTCCTGCCATCGGGTAAATACTCCCCTTTAATAAGACGTGTGTTCAAATCACAAACTAAAGTATCTGCAGCTGGGTCTACGCCTACAATTTGAACTCCCAGAATTCCCCTGCTAGAGCTTGCTATTCCAAATTGGACGATACGGGCGCTATGGGCCACATACCCAGGCTCACTCTCCAGTACGTCTTCTACTGATTTAATATTGGGAATGACGTATTCTATTGCCCCGTCTTGTTTCCATCCATCAGCATGAACTTGGGCGTAGCCAAGATAAGTAGATAGGGCAGAATCGGTGCGCTGATCGTTGATACCAATGGCAAAACCCGAGAGAAAAATACACGCCCAAATGCCCATGGTCATGGCGAGGATAACAACTAGGCTTCTCACCTTACTTCTCCAAAGGTTGCGCCATGCAATGGTGATGATGATTCGTAACGTATCCATAGCTTATGACCGCATGGCCGAAACCGGTTTAATTCTCTTAATTGATATCAAGGTGTATGAAGCAATAATCAGTGTGAGTACCACGAGTATCATTCCATGGGTGAGGGGAATACTCCAGTCGATGGAAGCAGGCATTGAAGCCTCCATACCCATTTCGAGCAATGCATCGCGCGCTTGTCCTGTGAGTTGAATGGGGTTATGATGGAAATATAGCGATTGAGGGCGATTAATGAGAATTGCCAATCCACTGCCTATAACCGCCATGAACAGAGCCTCAAAAAATGCCATAATCATGAGCTGTGTCTTCCGCATGCCCAGTCCTATGAGCATCCCATATTCTCGTTTTCGTTCGGCGGCCAACATAATGAAAGTGCCAAATAAACTAAAGCCTATTACGATGTAGAGTACTCCAGACATCAGAACACCCCCAGCTGAATCTGCTTCTATGGTCTGCACCAACTCAGGCATCATTTCACGCCAGTTCATAACCGCAAAAGAGGCCGTATCCAATTCACTTTGGATGGAATTCTGAATTTCAAGCAAATCAGCACCTTCTTCAGTGTTTATGGCAAATGAGGTAAGTCTATTTCCCGTAGCAAACATATACTGAGCTACCGACACATCCATTATGGCCACTCGTGAATCGAGCTCTGGGTTAGGAAGTTTAATTATGCCGCGAACAGGGAGTAAGGCATTAGCGCTCATACCTCTAAATCCCTGACCAATGAGAACTACGGAATCTCCAAAGCCCAATTGCAGGTAGTCCGCCAGTTTGGAAGAGAGAATTACACCATCTGAAGGGACGGCGCTGCCTTCTTGAAGTTGAGCTTCAAGGTTTAGTTGAGCTTCGCGCTCCGCATCAATTCCCAAAACTTGGATAACCCTCGTACGACGACCTGAACTGGCCAAGCTGCCACTGCTTAAACGCGGTGATACGCCTTGCACTCCTGGGATGCTCAATATTCTTTGGTAGAGGAGAGAGTCCGTTTCGAAGGAATTGTCCAGAATGGGCTCATCCCAATAATGGGATTCCTGAACTTGTAAAAATCCTCCAAAGGCACCCACGGTATTGCGAATCATATTGTCGTATGATCCGAGCTGCAGTGTGCGCATGGAGATGACGGAATAGCCGGCAAAGAGCACCGCCGCAATGGTGATAAGCGTGCGTCGGCGATTTCGCCATAAGTTTCGCCACGAAAGTTGTAGTAGTAACATGAGGCTCTATCTAACGCGTTTCATATTCTGTGTGGAGAAGAAATTGGCCGCAAATTGAACGTCAAAATCTAAGCTCTGATAGATCATTTCCGTGTACTCTCCTTGGACATCCATCGGGGTCATTCGAATGCGTGAAGGCAATTTTCTGCCATCAAATTCAGCGATATCATATCCTTCCATTCGCTGAACCAAGTCACCGTATTCATCGTAAAAGTCAGTTTGCCATTGCAGTTCGTGTCCCACTGTAATGTGCATGGTCAGCTTACCCCACACTACCGGAGCATCGTCATTGGGAACGCTCTCAATCACGTAACACTCTTCTCCTCGAATGACCTCACGTCCTACTAAGGTATGGGTATAGTCTCGCACTAACGAAGACTCTCGAACCAAGTCATCGTTGTTAAAATCGCTACCCATCCAGCTTTGCGACATCATGCTTGGAGGCATTTTCACCTGTCGGTTAATGGTTGGAATGTAATTCCACATCTCCTGTTCTCTTTTAAGGAACACCGTACCCCTATCTCGTGCAGGTGAATTGATAAGTACCATGCTGTAATCCGAACCTTCACTCCACGTGGTTGCGGTAATATTTCTTTCCCAGGTGGGGCGGACAATGTTGATTTCTATGGTTCCCTCGCTTGAAGCCCCTCTCAAATTGGATTCGCTGCGCTCAATTATGGCATTCACATCCTGCGTCCATCCTGTGAGGCTGGTCAACAGCATCAATCCGATTAGTCCCGCTCTTCTCATGTTTCCGAGTCTATTAAGTTGTACTCTGCCTTTAATTTTTGAACCATGTCATCGATGGGATAATCTTCCTTAAGCGATAAATATCCCATTGTGATGCCGTCGAGCTTGGCACCAAAATAAAACGCTGCCGCTATGGGATCTTGATAACCCAATGCCTCAAATATCGGCTTTACCTGAAACACTTTGGCCTGACGCAACATCTCTATATGCTCAGACAATCCCTCTACTACATCTTCTTGCAAGACCAAGTGAATCATCAAACGCACCCATCCAGGATGTGACTCCATAAACTGTACAGTCAAGTCAATCATGCTGCTCAGCAGCACCTTGGGACTTGTTTCCTCAAGGTTCATTTGCCAGATACCCTGAGTTTCTTCAACCAAGTTGTTGAATACAGCAAGCAGCACATCTTCCTTACTTGCAAAGTGATGGTAAATAAGCCCCTTTGACACCTCTGCCTCTTTGGCTATGACCGCCATGCTAGTTAAGTTGAATCCGTCCTTTGCAAAACATCTGAAGGCGGCTTCCACAATTTGCTTCCTACTCTGCTCTCTTACTTGAGCACTTTTTTCTTTCGTGCGTGGCGACATTATTTATTGACTTATCGGTCAGTCAAAAATAAAAAATGTTTAAATTCAAAGCTATGTATGCTTTAAAAAAGTTGCAATGACTTGTTTCTTCTAAGTTATAGATTCACTTTATGAAGAAGCGAACACTTGGCTTTAAGAATTGGTTATTCCATACAACCCATTGTATTTTTGTACCAAATTTTTCCAATATGTATCCAGAAGACTTAATTGCTCCAATGCGCCATGAGCTTACGGCTTTGGGTTTCAACGAAACTCGTTCAGCGGAGGAAGTAGATCAATATCTCGCCAAAGAAGGCACCACTCTAGTTGTAATTAACTCGGTTTGCGGTTGCGCAGCCGGCAGTGCGCGTCCAGCGGTGCGCATTGCCTTGAATGATACCGATAAAAAACCAGCCAATCTCATCACTGCTTTTGCAGGCAATGATTTAGAAGGGGTGAATCGCGCTCGTTCATTAATGGCTCCGTTCCCACCTTCGTCACCATCGATGGCTTTGTTCAAGAATGGCGAACTCGTTCACATGATTGAGCGTCATCACATTGAAGGTCGCACGGCTGACATGATTGCCGAAAATCTCAAAGGAGCGTTCGACGAGCATTGCTAGTTCCTGTTCTCCGGTCGGCAGATAATTGAGCGGAGATATAGAGCAAAATTAAAAAACCACCATTCGAAGTGTTCGAGTGGTGGTTTTTTGTTGTTTGGTGCCGTGGGAAGGTCCGCCTAGCGGCGGAAAGGTGCCCGGCCTTTCGGCAGGGCAAAGGTCATCCGCTTGCCGGCGAATGAAAGGTCGCGGCCCTTGGCCACGAAAGGCGTGGCGCTGGGGTTAGTCGAATCTTGGGAGGCCGTCATTCAGCCCTTGAGCCCCTTAAGTCCCTGAGCCCCTTAACACCCTTAAAACCAAAAGCCCCCCGCCTTTACAGACGAGGGGCTCTGAAAACATCAGAATTGCTTTGTGATTAGCGAACTACAAACTTAGTTGTGTTTGTTTCGCCATTCTCATTGCTGATTACGAGCATGTATACACCGGCGTTCATGCCGTTGCGCTCAACAACCAACTCGTTAGAAACGTCAGAGAAAGTGCGGATTACGCGACCAGTAAGGTCTACAATCTGACCGTTAAATGTTCCTTCAGGAAGAGCAACAATTGCGCGCTCACCCATTGGGTTTGGAGTCATGTAAAGTGTTTCAGCAGCGAACTCGTCAACGCTAACACCACCTTGGATACCATTACAAGTGTTGAAGGCAAACTCGATGATTACGTCGTTTCCGTCAGACGGACGAACTACGTAACGGTTGTCAGAGAATGAACCGTTGTCAACACCACATCCACCGATGTCAGAGAAGTCAGCTGTTTCTTCAACTGCACCTGTACCTCCTTGTTGATCAGGAGTACCGTTGATAAACTTGTAGTAAATCTCTGGTGGGCAGAAGTTAGGAACTACTATTTCGTAAATGTTGTCACCATCAGGATCCATCATTTCCAAAGCACCATCTTGCCAACTAGTGAAATCACCCATAACGAAGATTTTACCATCACCAGCAGGAACCTCAGCGCTCATGTCTACACGGAAAGTAACCGTTGAAGGCATTGGAATTGGAGCACATGCACCGTATGCAAACGCACCGTAGCAACGCTCAGGAAGGATGGTATCAGAACCAACTTCGAACACACGGTTGGCGCCACCTTCAGAAGTACCCCAGTCAGAGTTGATACGGCACTTACCTTGGAAAGAAGCCAAGCCAGTAGAAAGCTCTACTTGTACCGGAAGGTCAGTATAAGTGATTTCGTAAATCAAGTCGCCGTCAGCGTCAGTCAACGTATCACCAGCCCAAGCGTTTGGCTCACCTGCAAAGTCAACAATGTCAGTTGTTGGGTCGAAGCCACAAGTAGTGCTCATGTCAATTTGAATAGTCACATCAAAAGTATCAGCAACGGTAGTTGGGCAGATACCAGGAGTAACTACATCATAACAGAAAGTGTCCAATGCCACAGCACCACCACTCACAATGAAAGTACGGTTAGCAACACTTTCCCATCCACCAACACCGTTCAAGAACTTGTATTGGTAACTTCCATCAGGAAGGTTAGCAGTGAATGTCCAGATGCCGTCCATATCTGCATCAGATGCATATACAGCGCTATCCGCATTACCACCATCATTCCAGTTGGTGTAGGCTCCCGAAGCATCAGCTGCCGCAAAGTCGCCTGCGATAATTACGGTGTCCTGATTCGGATTCACCGCCTTAATGTCAACAGCAAAGTCCACAGCGTAAGTTTGAGCTCCTGCCCAAAACGAACCGCCCATGATCAATGCCAAAGCGTAGAGTTTCTTCATAACAAAAATTGTGTAAGTGTACTTTTTACAATTAGTGCTAATTTATAAAAAAACCAATCATTCATAACGTTCAGGTAAGAAAGTTGCCCCCGTAAAAATATAATTCGTGTAATTTGTACACTTATTCATCTAGACACAATGGCACGAACATCAGTAATCATCAGTCTTCTAGCGCTTTTCCCGCTATTTTTACCTGCTCAAGATTTTTCGGTTGAAAGAATAGACCCGCCTTCATGGATGCCTAGAAATGGAAGCGATACCCTTGAACTTCTCGTGAAAGGAATGGAGCTAAATGGCGTAGATGAAGTGACTTCTGATGATCAGAAGCTCGAAATCATTGGATACGAGCACGCGGAAAATGACGAATATCTGTATGTAACGGTTGTAGCCTACACCGTATCGAGAACTACGGAAGTCGAGCTGCAATTCACCGGAGGAAGAGAGGCCTTTTCTTTCGATTGGAGTTTGCATCCCGCCACCGCACAACAACGCGGACTCACCGCCTCAGATTATCTCTACCTCATCACGGCCGATCGATTCGCCAATGCCAATCCCGATAACGATGTTTTCCCTGAAATGCACGAAGACAGTGTGGCCCGGGAAGAGCCTTATGCACGTCATGGTGGTGATGTAGAAGGCATTCAAGACCATCTCGATTACATCCAATCACTCGGCGTAACAGGTTTGTGGATTAGTCCGCTCATGGAAAACAATGAGCCACAAGCTTCTTACCACGGCTATGCCATTACCGACCATTATTACCTCGATCCGCGCAATGGCACGAATGATGAATTTGGCGATCTCGTGGAAGAACTGCACGACCGAGACATGAAGATTGTTATGGATGTAGTGTACAATCACTTTGGGGATAAACATTACCTCTTTCAAAATCCGCCGGCATTAAACTGGTTCAACCAATGGAAGGAATACACGCAAACCAACTACCGCGCAACGGCGCTTATGGATCCGTATGCCTCAGATTTCGACCGCACCAAAATGAGCGATGGCTGGTTCGACAAGCACATGCCCGATGTAAATCAAAGGAACCCGCATGCGGCCAAATGGCTCATCCAAAACAGCATGTGGTGGATTGATTTCTTTGATATTGACGCTTTCCGCATCGACACCTATGCGTATCCCGATCAAGCCTTTATGGCAGAGCTCGACCGACTTCTCCTAGAACGCTATCCCGACTTTTTCATCTTTGCCGAAACATGGGTTCATCACGGACCTACTCAATATTGGTTCTTGCAAGACAATGCAGATCGCGCCTTCAATTCACACCTTCAAAGCGTAACCGATTTCCAGTTTTACTTCGCTATGAAGGAAGCCCTCACATCTAATCCAGGTTGGGCAAATGGATTGGCCAAGCTTTACTATGTCTTAGCTCACGATTATCTGTACAGCGATCCAAATCGATTGGTCACTTTTGTGGATAACCACGACGAAGGCCGATTCTACGGTATGATTGGTCAAGATATGCGCAAGTACAAAATGGGCATTGGTATAATGATGACCACCCGCGGTATTCCTTGCCTATATTACGGGACTGAAATCCTGATGCGCGAAACCGATGGGCACGGCAAAATGCGACAAGACTTTCCAGGCGGTTGGGAAGAAGATACCATCAATAAGTTTGAAATTGAGAACCTGACCGAGGAAGAGACCGAGGCCTTCCGATTTGTGGAGCATGTTGGTAACTTGAGAATGTCGGCTCCTGCGCTTACCACTGGCAAGCTCACACAATGGGCAGTAACCGATGGCATTTACGCCTACACCCGCCAGGGCGACGAACGAACATTCATCATTCTAGTAAATGGTAATGAAGACGCCAAAACGGTGGACTTCACCAAATACGACGAAGTACTTCACGGTCATCGTCAGTTTGAAGTGCAAGGCAGCACCGATTTTATGACGGGTGATGTGGTTCACTTCGAAAACGAGTTGACGTTGGAAGGTCATAGCATCCACATTCTAGAAATCAGCAACGAACCCTTTGAACAATAAAAGGGGAGAATTCCTCACCTTTGTGCCCCTATGCGCATATTTCAAAACGGTCCGGCCCTCGTAACCATAGGAATCTGTTCCCTACTCATCTTGCCGATGTTGGTGCAAGATGGAATGTTCATGGATGCTGTGATGTATTCATCTGTAGGTAGAAACCTCGCAGACGGTTTAGGCTCTTTTTGGTATCCTTACTTTACAGAGGCCCATATGGCCACGCCGACTTTTCACGAAAATCCTCCACTGGGATATTACTTGATGTCGATATTCTACCGTGTTTTGGGTAGCGACATACACACAGAACGCATCTACACAGGTTTGAGCTTCCTCATTACCGCCATTCTCATCGTAAAGTTTTGGAAGATGATTTGGCCGACCAACTACAAAATGGCTTGGCTGCCTGTACTTTTGTGGGCCATCACAACGGGTGTTCAATGGTCTTTTCAAAACAATATGATGGAAAACACCATGGGACCATTTGTCCTTGGGTCCATTATGGCCGCTTACCGCGCCTTTCAAACGGATAAAAGGAACTTATACTGGAGCGCCTGGGCTGGCTTATTAGCCGTAAGTGCCTTTATGGTGAAGGGCATGCCCGGACTCTTTGTTTGGATTACGCCTGTGGCACTTGCCCTATCTCAACGTGGGAAGTTCTTGAAAGCCACTAAAGAAACCATCGCAATGGTTGCCGTGGCAGCATTCTTTGGCTTGATCTTCTACCTGTATGAGCCAGCGAGAGAGAGTTTGGAGACCTATCTCTTTGAGCGCACCGCCAACCGTCTAAACGAAGGAGCAACCACTGAATCGCGCTACTTCATCCTTCGGGTATTGGCCGAAAACTTGGCCATTCCCGGAATTTTGACCTTCATAACCGGCCTTATCGTTACTCGCCTCAACAGCGAAAAGATGCAATGGGATTCCACCATTACCTTCTTGGTGATTGTAGGCATTGCAGGAAGTTTGCCTTTTGTAGCCACTTTTGTTCAGCGCGGGTTTTACCTCGTACCGGTATACCCCATCTTCGCCTTGGCCTTTGCAAGCATATTGCGCCCCACTATTGAAGCTACCACCAGCCGTTGGCGCCGCTCTAAGTACTTACAGCTAGCCGGATGGATTCTGATTGTGGTAAGCCTCACCGTAACCGGGTTTATGTGGGGAACCCCAAAGCGCGATGCAGACGTAATTGCGGATGTGTGCTACCTCGACGATCAACTCGACGACCGACTGGTTCTTCGCACCAGCAAAGCCCTCAATACCAACTGGGTATTCAAATCCTACCTCGAACGCTACGCACGCCTGGCCATCTCTGATCGCCCAGATGCACAAGACTCAGAATTAGCCATTCTCCCCAAAGGTCAATCGCTTGAGGGCTATGAGATGAATGAGGAATGGTCAGATCAACTGATTACGGTTGATGTTTGGGTTCGGAGATAGGGAGGGGATATTCGGATGGTCAGATTATCAGACTTTTGGACTAATAGACCGAAAGACAGCCTACTAACCTTCAACTAACCCCTGCGCCACACTTTTCACCGCCTGTAATCGGGGACCCTTTCCGCCCCCCGGCGGACCTCATCTAAAAAGCGGCTCCCGAACCCTCAATGTCAACAAGGCAGCCAACACCATAAACAACCCACCAAAGGTGAGGTAGTAAATGGAGTAGTCGTTAAAGAATTGGTGAATAATGGGACCTCCAATGAATCCATTGATAATCTGTGGAATCACAATAAAAAAGTTGAATATACCCATGTATACGCCCATCTTGTGAATCGGAAGTGAATCAATCAACAAGGCATACGGCATGGCCAGAATACTGGCCCAAGCAATACCCACTCCAATCATGGATATCCACAAGTAATCCGGGTCTTTAATGATAAACAGACTCATCAACCCTAAACCGCCCAGCATCAACGACATAAAGTGTACGAACTTGCGACTAGTCCGCTTCGCCAATGGGTTGAGAAGGAAGGCAAAAATCAAGGCAATGAAGTTGTAAATACCAAAGAGGAATCCGGTTTTGTCGCCGGCCGTTTGGTGCTCCTTTGCCAAGCGCTTTAGGCCACTCACCAAAGCCAACCTAGTATCCCCCATTTCGCTCGCCACCAAAGCCGTAAGCTTACTGTTCACAATGCGTTCGCCCTCTTCAGCTTGACGCAGCTGCTCGAGGCTCTTGCTTTCAGCCTTGCTTAGCATAGATGGGTTCAGCTTCGCTAAACTGTCCAGTTTTTGGTAGATAACCTGCTCAGGGTATAAGGTATTCTGACTCACAAAGGTGGCCACGCTGCTATTGATGAAGTACCGTCCATCCCCACTTGGTTTGAGGCCCGCTAAGTTGTGCATGGCTTTGTGGTAGGATTCCCTTCCCGCATGATTCAAAGCATTGGTATCCACTTCCGACATCGCCGATTGCAATTGGGCAAAAGCCGGTTGCTCTAATTCCGTTTGGTAATTGTTCTGCGCAAGTGATGTGGTCGTATATACCCACATCGTAAATAAGCCAAACCAACTAAAGAACTGAACCCAAGCCAAGCGCTTCATTCGGCGCGGCATGCTCAGCGTATCGCGAATAATTTCGCTGAACATGTTCTTCTTTCTCGCTTCAATTTGTTCGCCTTGAAACTTGGCAAATTCTTCAGGCGGGTACTCTTTGATGGTGAAGATGGTGTAGAGTATGGTTCCGATCAGAATGATGGCTCCTACGTAGAAAGACCACACCACATTAGGGGCTACAAAACCTGCAACAGGCTCATTGGAAACGCCAAATACGCTATTCAAAATCCACGGAATCCAAGATCCCAAAATGGCGCCAATGCTGATCAAGATAGTTTGAACACTAAAGCCCAAAGTTCCTTGTCGCTTGGGAAGCATATCGCCCACCAAAGCACGGAAGGGTTCCATGCTGATATTAAAGCTGGCGTCCATCAAGGCAAGGAAAATAATGCCCATCCAGAGGATAGCGGATAATCCTAAAAACTCGGTGGTACTCAGTGCCTCTCCAGCCAGTACATTTGAGTTGGGAAGGAAAATCAATCCCAAAGCAGCGAGTACGGCACCAATTAAAAAGTAAGGCTTACGTCGGCCAAAACGACCCCATGTATTATCCCCCATATGACCAATAATGGGCTGTACAATAAGACCCGTAAATGGCGCTACTAGCCAAAAGAAACTCAAGTCGTGTACGTCGGCTCCAAAGTCCGTGAGTATCCTACTGGCATTACCGTTCTGCAAGGCAAAACCCATTTGGATGCCCAAGAACCCCATGCTGAGGTTAATGACCTTCCCAAGCGACAATGCCGGCTTTTTAGCGCCAGTGCTCGGAGTTTCAATTGGAGTAGGGTTCGCCATAATAAAGAGGGGTTAATTTATTTAGCCAAGAGCTGCGCAAACACCAACTGCGCGGTGGCAGGATTGGTGGCTAATGGCACATTATGAACGTCGCATAAGCGCATCAACATGGCAATATCGGGCTCATGTGGATGCTTGTCGAGCGGATCGCGGAAGAAGAAAACGGCATCCACCTCTCCAACGGCCAATTTAGCGGCGATTTGTGCATCGCCACCCTTGGGGCCACTCAACACGCGTTGCACCGTAAGCCCCGCACGTTCCACGTGTCCGCCTGTGGTACCGGTAGATATCAACTGAATATCATCGCGCTTAAACCAGTTAATGTTGTCGCGCAAAAAGCCAACCATCTCGGCTTTCTTACCATCGTGTGCAATCAGGGCAATCAGCATTTCAAATCGGTGTGAAGTTATTCTACTGCCGTGAGGTTGTTGGTGAAAACCATATATCCCCAAGGCTCCAATTCCATTTCTCCCTCGTTTGCCAAATCAATCACGTTTCCAGAGTACACTTCTTCATAGGTCATGGCTGGCAAGCCGCTGTAAGAAACGGTTTGTGCACTATCGCTTAAATTCAAGAATACGGTAACCACATTGTTATCCGCTTCGCGATAGAAGGCATATACTTGATTGTCATTGGACGTTGGAATCTTCACCATATCGCCGCCATTCGGTGCGTTAAACAAGGCCGTATTACTCGCTTTCATTTTCAAAGTAGCGGCATAAAATGCAGAGAGCGCTCTGTTCTCCCATCGCACGGTGTCTTTGTAAAAGAACTCCAATCGATGACTAAGCCCGGCCTCTTGACCGCCATAGATTAACGGCATGCCCTGCTCGTAGGTAGCACACAACACAAAAAAGGCCTTGTGACCGTCGCCATAACGCTCGTACACCGTGCCATTCCATGAGTTTTCATCGTGGTTGGTGGTGAAGAGCATCTTCATGGCATTCGCGGGAAAAAGACTGTCGAGCACCTCTTTTTTGTAATCATCAAAAGTTGTTGCCGGCTGTTCTCCTTTAGCCACTTCATTGGTACGGTGGTGGAAATCCCACCCGTAGGACATGTCGAATACATCGTGCAAGTACGGTTCGTCCCATTCAGCGAGCATGAACAATTCCTTCTTCTCGCGAAGCTTAGGCACAGCCGTTTGCCAAAATTCATGCGGAACATAACCCGCCACGTCACAACGGAATCCGTCGATGTCGAAATTATCAATCCACCAAGCCATTTCAGCCGTCATGGCTTCTTGCATGGCGGGGTTGTCGTAATTCAAATCAGCCACGTCGGTCCAGTCGGTCAGCGTGCCGTCATTGTGCTGTGCTACGCTTGGTTTTCCGCTGTCATCCAAGTTGTAAAAGTCGATGTTCTCCGAAACCCAGTGGTGATCAAAAGCCGTGTGGTTGGCTACCCAATCGAGAATTACCTTCATGTCGCGGCTATGTGCACGCTCAACAAGCGTCTTAAAGTCCTCTTCCGTTCCAAACTCCGGATTGATCGCGGTGTAGTCCTTAATGGAATAATAACTACCTACGGATTGGCCATTCTCTTTTGGGTCTTTTCGCCCTTCTTCTCCGATAGGTTGAACGGGCATGATCCAAAGAATTTCAACGCCCATTTCGGCTATACGGTCAATGTCGTTCGCGAAAGCCTGAAGCGTTCCTTCGGCGGTATGCTGACGAATATTCACCTCATAAATAGAGGCTGTATTGCGCCAATTTCTCGGTGTTTCAACCTCTGCTTCTTGGGTGCTGTTGTTGTTGCAACTTGCCAAAAACAAGGGCAGTGCGATCACTGCGAGTAAGTGCTTTTTCATGGGGTTGTGTACTTTGTGGTCTTGTAAATCACAGCAGATTGAGCGGCCAGAGTTTGGAGTGAATCGCCATAGAGCAACACGGCTCCTTCGGCATCGGAAAGCTCCAATGCCTCCTCTCCGCGGTTGATGTATATGTCAATGGTGGTTTCCAGATATCGGCGTCGAATGTGAATCACATCTTCATTCACTGCGGATATATCAGCTGAGCCATAAATAAGTGCCATTTCCGAAGAGCGGATTTCTTGAAGAGCGGTAACGACATCTCGCAAGCTCGATTCATCTTCATCCAAACCGCCAAACTTCATCATTCGGCGGTTATCCGGGTCGTTTGCTCCTGGAGATCCATACTCATCTCCGTAATAAATCACCGGAATTCCTGGAATGCTGTGGTTGAATACATGCAGCAGCTCGAGCATCGCGTATCCTTCCTCACCTGGTTTGCCGATTTCACGGGTGTATCCAGCTAATTTCTGGTCTTCATCCAAACGCACATCGCCGGAGGCCAAAGAAATGAATCGGGAACGATCTTGATTGCCACTGATGTAACCCATGGTGTTGTGCTGACCGTACCATTCCCAACTCGCGTTCATTACATCCACCACGCGTTGAATATCTACAGATGAGTCAGCAAGGACACTTACTAAAGCATCATACGTGTTGAAGTCGAACTGCGCATTGAGCATCCCCGTAGATAGATAACTCGAAATCAATTCGGGTGATCCGTAGGTTTCCCCAATTTGATAAATAGGTCGGTCAACTTGCTGCTTCACTTTGCGAGTGAGTGTTCGCCAATAAAGTAGGTCGATGTGTTTTGTAGCATCGTGACGGAAGCCATCGAATTCAAAATCGGTAACCCAAACAAGGGCCGAATCTGTCATTGGTTCCACAATTTCTGATCGGCGCAAATCCAAGGTCGCCAGGTGGGTATCAAACCAGGTGGTCAATCGATGTTCATCCCATTTTTCGGTATTCATGGTGCCATCTGGCAGATATAAATCTGTGGCCCAATCTGGGTTTTCCTGATAAACCGGATGATCAAGATGAACGTGATTGGCTACATAATCCAACACCACATTATAACCTTTAGCATGTGCTTCGCTGAGTAAGGTGCGCACTTCTTCTGGGGTTCCAAAGCGATTGTCGAGTAACACGTTTGATGTGGGCCAGTACCCGTGGTAGGCCGAGAATTTGGTTCGAACACCACCTTTATCCCAAAGTCCCCAAGCTCCTTCGGCGTTCTTGGCAATGGGAGACAACCAAATGGTATTTACACCGAGTGAATCAAAAAATCCGGATCTGAGCTTTTGCAGTACCCCTGCAATATCTCCACCTTGAAAATCAGCAATAGGAAGCACCTCTGGATCATTTAGCGGCCTGTCGTTGGTCGTGTCGCCATTTTCAAAGCGATCCACCATAATGAAGTACATACGGGCCGATTTCCAATCGTTGCGATGAACTAGGGCTGCATCAGCAATAGGCTTTCCGAATGCCAGCGGTACTTGAACCTCCTTGGCCCAAGCGGCTTCATTGTGAGAGAAAATGCGCAGCGCTGATCTCTCCATAGATTGAGCTGCTTCCGGAATGGAAACGATAAAGCTCGTATCCGTGCGCTCGATGTACTCAGCGGGCAAGCGATGATTTTCCCACATCGCGATAATGGCTTGATTGGCAGGAATAAAATCGAAATGAATGCCTTGAGCATCGTTTCCGTTGCTATACACCTGAGCAGGAGGATTCGCTCCAAGCTCAATTTCCAACACCGAGTTATATCCTCCCATGCCGTTGCTCACCGAATCTGCATTGGGATCGGTATACTCTACCTCATCCTTAAAGAACTTGTATTCTACCACACCGGGTTGAATCATTCCGTGGTACACCCAATCACTGCCTTCTTGAACCAGCGTATCGGCTGCGCGATTCCATGCATTGAAAGATCCAAATACCGTAATCGGACCTTCCAAGAAAGCTATGGGTACACGAATTTCCACGGGGCGCTTGCGGGATCGATGCACCACCACGTCGTAGGAATAACCAGATTTATAAAGGCTGATCACGCTTTGTACGGCGGTGGAATCGGTAACGCTTAGTTCATAAAAACCAAGAGTATCGCCCCAAACTTGAACGTCAAGCCCTCCGTGTGCTTTCACGGAATCAGCTCCCGAGGTTATGTAATCGAATGTGTTCAGCACGGTAGATTGACCAGCCTCCAATTGAATGGGCGTGGCCAAACCTTGAATGGCCGATTCAGAAGGATGGGCTACGGGTGGTAGGCTGGGTTGCAAACTACAGCTTGCCATCACGGCCACAAGAGCCCCTAAATTCAACCATGCTTTCATGTACTATGCTTTTAAGTCTACTCGCACTTTTTTTCCTGGCTCAACTACATGCTTATGTGGACCCACATGGAATTTGCCTGGATTATCAGAAATATTCTCCACACTCAAGTGCTTCTGATTCACGTGTACCTTGAGTACAGCTTTGCGCCAGCGAATAACGAATTGAAGCGACTTCCACTTTTTAGGCATGAGCGGTTCGAAGGTGAGTTTATTCTTCACAATCTTCATCCCACCAAAGCCTTGAACTACAGCCATCCATGTTCCTGCCATGCTGGTAATGTGGAGTCCTTCGTGCACTTCTCGGTTATAGTCGTCGATGTCCAATCTCGAAGTGCGGAGATACAATTCGTAGGCCTTATCTCCATAGCCAATCCTCGAAGCAAGCACGACGTGAATGCATGGTGAAAGAGAACTTTCATGAACCGTCATTGGCTCATAGAAGTCGAAGTTTCGACGAATTGTAGCATTGTCGTACTGCTGTTCA
Organism: Phaeocystidibacter sp.; assembly: GCA_965659415.1. Classification (GTDB taxonomy): domain Bacteria; phylum Bacteroidota; class Bacteroidia; order Flavobacteriales; family Schleiferiaceae; genus Phaeocystidibacter. The sequence continues at coordinate 34,742 of CBFHVA010000010.1, read as the reverse complement.
AAGAAGTACAATCCTTGAAGCACATCGGCCTGCTTGATAAAGCATGAACGAAGGATGCGGTCCCAACTCCAGTGCTGGTTAATGGGGCGTTCTTCAATGGAAAGACTTTCGGCCGAACGCAGTTCTTTGTCGAGGAAGCCATCCTGCTGAAGGAATACCTGGCGATTCTCATCGAAGGGCATCGCCATGTTAGCTAGGATTGATTTCCAATGCTTGATTTCCGCCTTTTGATTGAACTTCGTTTTGGCAATCAGCTCCTTAAATCGATCAGCGTGCTTATCCTCTAAATACTCAATAACCTCTAACGTGTACGCGAGCGTCCACGTGGCCATTTTATTGGTGTAGAAATTATTATTTACGTTATTCTCGTACTCGTTAGGGCCCGTAACACCGAGCATTACGTACTTCTGACGCTCTTCACTCCAGTTCACGCGTTGTGCCCAAAAACGACTGATTCCAAGCAACACTTCAAAGCCATATTCGGCAAGATAGGCCTTGTCTTTCGTGTGACGGATATAGTTGAAAATAGCGTACGCTATGGCGCCATTTCGGTGAATCTCCTCGAACGTAATTTCCCATTCGTTATGGCACTCCTCACCATTCATGGTCACCATTGGGTAGAGCGCGGCTCCGTTGGTGAAACCAAGCTTTTCAGCATTCTCAATGGCCTTTTGAAGATGCTTGTAGCGGTAGATGAGCAAGTTTCTCGAAACTTCGCTATCCGTAGTTGCCAGATAAAACGGCAAACAATACGCCTCGGTATCCCAATAGGTAGATCCTCCGTACTTCTCTCCTGTAAAACCTTTTGGACCGATGTTCAATCGAGCATCAACTCCGGTAAACGTTTGGAAAAGATGGAATATATTGAAGCGAATGGCCTGTTGAGCGGCAGGATCGCCTTCGATCACGATATCGGAAGTGGACCATTTATCCAACCAGGCTTCCGCATGCTCAGCATACAACTGATCAAAACCATCGCGCATGGCATCGCTCGCCAATTGGTCGGCAACGGTGCCCACTTTGTTAGCAGGATGATTCATGCTTGAAGCGATGCCTGCGTATTTATTAATCGTGTAGGTAGTTCCCTGACTAACCTTCAGGGTAACCGTGTTCGATACGAACTTCTCACGCTGTTCGGTTTCTGGATACAGCGTCATGCGATCTTTACCTTCGAACACTTCGAAGCGCATGGCGGCTCCTACGTGGAAGTCGAGTTTTTTCGTTTTGGCCGTAACATGGCCCTTTTGGGCAGCGACCTTTTCTTCCACAGGAGCCCAGAACTTTTCCTCCCAGTTAGCGTCGTGGTTTTCTACGTCGAAATCGAGGTACGGACTTACTTCGATCTCGCCGTCAAAATTGAGTGGGGTAATGGCATAAGTCAGTGCGCCAATTTCATCCTTTACTAAACTGGTAAATCGGTTGGCTTCTACGCGAATGGATTTCCCGTCGGCGAATGTAGCCTCGAATGATCGCGATAAAAGACCGTGTTGCATGTCGAGCTCCCTGCGAAACTTACCAACTTTCACGGTATTTAAATCGAGCTGCTGGCCTCCCACGGAAACGTTCAGCCCTATCCAATTAACGGAATTCAGCACTTTGGCGAAGTACTCCGGATAACCGTTCTTCCACCAACCTACTTTGGTTTTATCGGGATAGTATACACCGGCCACGTAGCTGCCTTGCAAGCTGTCTCCTGAGTAGGATTCCTCGAAATTGGCACGTTGGCCCATTCGACCATTACCGATACTGAAGATGCTCTCGCTCTTCATGTGATTCTTGGCGTCCCATCCTTCCTCGATGATCTTCCACTCGTCAATTTCCAAATAACGCTGCTCCATGAAGCGGTACTATATTTTGGCGATTATGTCTTTTTCTAAACTGAGACCTTTGAGATTCGGCACAACAAGGTCGGCATCTCCGAGAATACTTTCACTTCCAACGCCAATCACTTTCATGTTACCATTTATGGCTGCTTGCACGCCAGATTGTGCATCTTCAAACACAAGGCACTCTTCGGCTTGAAGTCCAAGTAGCTTGGCTCCGGTGAGGAATACTTCTGGGTCGGGTTTTGAGGCGGAGACGATCGTTCCGTCTACAAGCGCATCAAAGCGGTCCAATAACTGAACGCGCTCTAATATGAACTTTGAATTCTTGCTGGCCGATCCGAGGGAAATGCCAAGGTCAAGCGCCTTAGCTTCGTTGATGATTTCAGCCGCCCCAGGCAAAATTTCCGAGGCATCCATGGTTTCGATATACTCGAGGTACCATTCATTCTTGATGCGCATCCAGTCTTCGATTTCGGCTTCGGTGAGGGTAATTCCTCCCCAATTTAAAATCTTCTCGATGGATCCTCGGCGGCTTACGCCTTTGAGTTGCTCGTTTTCGGTCTCGGTGAATTCAACACCCAATTCCTTGGCCATACGTTGCCAGGCCAGGAAATGATACTTGGCGGTATCCACGATTACTCCATCCAGGTCAAAGAGTATCCCTTTTATCATACGTTATTAAGCGCTTCTAAAACTCCAAGTCTTTCGATGTGATAAGTAACCAATAGATTAGCTGGCTTAGCTTGTGTCCTTCCGTATTGGAATCCAGCCTTGGCCACTTCTGTCTTCAACAAATCTTCAAACTGCTTTGCTACGGAGCCTACAAAATTTACTTCGGCATCCATGGCTTGTTGGAAGCAACGTACATGTACATCAACAAACTTGGCAAAACCATGAGCTACCATGGCACGCACCCATTGGTGACCAGCATGATCACCAGCGAATCGTGAGAAACCCGCTAGATACACATTGGCATGTGGCTCGTTGTATACGCGTTGAATAACTTCGTCTTTGTTGGTCTTGTATGTATCGGCAAATGCATCGTGCAAATCTCTTGGCAATCGCTTGTACAAGAAATCGGCTACCAGTCTTTTGCCAATCCAGCTTGCCGAGCCTTCGTCGCCCAGCACGTATGCCAATGCGGGAACTTCTTCCTGCACCGTTATACCGTCGAAGTAACAGCTATTGCTCCCCGTTCCCAGAATACAGGCAATTTCCGGTTTTCCTGTGTAGAGGGCATAGGCTGCGGCGTTCAAGTCGTGATCAACATGAACTTCTGCATTCGTGAAGAAACGCCTCAATCCTTCAGCTACAATGTTTTGAAGTGGTTCTGTGGAACAGCCTGCTCCATAGAACCAAACTTGGAGCACCTCATCTACATAAGGAGCCATACCCTTTTCCAGGGAGAGTTTGTGGCTGATCAAATCTGAAGAATGAAAGTAGGGGTTGAAACCCATTGTGTTCCAACGACCCGCTTCCTTTCCTTCGCGATTGATTAAAATCCAATCGCATTTTGTTGAACCGCTTTCTGCGATTAAAATCATACCCAGTTGGTTAGAATTAGTGCAACTACAAGCTAGCTGCGCGCTCAACCATGTCGGCCATTCTTGCGGAATATCCGGCTTCGTTGTCATACCATCCCAATACCTTCACAAGCTTCCCGTTTGCCGAGGTAATATCGCTATCGAAAATACAAGAATGTGGATTGCCAATAATATCGGTTGATACAATAGGCTCGTCGGTGTACTCCAAAATCCCTTTTAGAGCTCCTTCGGATGCTTCTTTCATCACGCGGTTGATCTCTTCTGCAGAAGCTTCCGTTTCGAGTTCAACGGTTAGATCGGTAGCACTACCCGTAATGGTCGGAATACGTAGTGCATAACCGTCGAGCTTTCCCTTCAATTCGGGAAGCACCAAGCCTACGGCTTTAGCTGCCCCGGTTGAGGTCGGGATAATGCTCTGAGCCGCTGCGCGCGCTCTGCGGAGGTCCTTGTGCGGTCCGTCCTGAATATTTTGATCGGAAGTGTAGGCGTGAATGGTCGTCATGTACCCACGAACAATTCCGAAGTTGTCATTCAACACCTTGGCCATTGGAGCCAGACAGTTGGTGGTACAGCTTGCATTGGAGAACAATGTGTCATCTGAGGTGAGTTCCTGGTCGTTTACGCCAAGTACTACCGTGCGCAATTCGCCACTAGCTGGTGCACTTAAGGCTACACGCTTCGCTCCAGCGTCGATGTGCTTCGACATACCCGCTGCATCGCGGAAAATTCCGGTAGATTCCAACACAACGTCAATGCCCAATTCGCCCCAAGGAAGGTTTGACGGGTCGCGCTCAGCAAAAATTTGGATGGTTTTTCCGTTTACAACTAAGGCGTTCTCCGTGGCTTCAATTGAGCCGTTGAACTTACCGTGAGCGGTGTCGTACTTCAACAAGTGCGCGAGCACCTTAGGGTCTGTCAAGTCGTTAATAGCAACAACTTCGAGTCCTTCTTTCTGAAGTAAATTTCTGAAGGTTAGTCGACCAATACGACCAAACCCGTTGATGGCAATCTTTTTCATTAGATAGCTAAGATTTTAGAGATTCGTAACATTTCTGGATCTAGCTGAGCCTTGTTCATTACTGCTTGTTGCAGGAATGTGTAGGTGAGTTCATCGTCCACAATGCCAGCCATCACGTCTGCTCTTCCGTTCAGCAGGCCTTCCACTGCTGCCACTCCGAGCTTACTGGCTGTCACACGGTCGAAGCAACTCGGTGCTCCTCCGCGCTGTAAGTGTCCTAATATCGTCACCTTGGTATCTAGTTGAGGAAAGCGCTCACGCACTTTCTCCGCAATTTCAAAGCTGTTTCCGAGTTTATTCCCCTCGGCAACCACCACGATGTTGGAGGTCTTTTTGCGATCTGCGCCTTTTTCAATTTCGGCAATCAGATCATTCATCGACTTGTTCTCTTCTGGCAAAATCACATCCAAGGCACCAATAGCAACAGCTGTGCTCATGGCAATAAAACCGGCATCTCTACCCATCACTTCCACAAAGAAAAAGCGGTTATGTGAAGAGGCTGTGTCGCGAATCTTATCAATGCATTCCACTACCGTGTTGGTAGCGGTGTCGAATCCGATGGTATAATCGGTTCCAAACAAGTCGTTATCGATGGTCCCAGGAATACCAATCACAGGAAAATTAAATCGCTCATAAAAGCGATGGGCACCCGTGAAGGTACCGTTCCCCCCAATTACCACGAGTGCATCCACTCCATGCTTCTTGAGTTGATCGTAAGCCTCTTTCTGACCTTCTTCCGTTTTGAACGCCTCGCTGCGGGCCGATTTCAAAATGGTTCCCCCATGGCTCAGGATGTTCTTCACTGATTTGGTGTTCAACTCTTCAAAGTCACCTTGAATGAGTCCGTCATAACCTCTCTTCACACCAAAAACCTTCTTCTCATAGAAAACACATGCACGAACCACCGCACGAATGGCAGCATTCATACCAGGTGCATCTCCTCCGGAGGTCAATACGGCTATCGACTTAATCGCTTGTGGCATAGGGTATTTTATATCACAGGACGACAAACTTAGTGTAAAGTTGACACTTATTACGTAACTTGTCGAAAATTTGAACAGAAACAGGGCTTTGCCGCAAGCAGAATCGTACCGATTATCTTTGCGGAAATTCTTGCTAAATGACCCATGGCGTGATAAATCCTAATGTTTCGGTTGACTGTGTAGTTTTCGGATTCGACACTCAATCGCTTAAAGTGCTCTTGATTGAGCAAAAACCAGTTGAAGGTAAGCCTGGACACAAGGCTTTGCCGGGCGACTTGGTGCTCAACGATGAGAGTCTTGACGACGCAGCATCGCGGGTGTTGAAAGAATTGACCGGTATAGAAGGGATATTCCTCCGTCAATTCCACACCTTTGGCGACCCCAATCGGGTAAAAAAGGTGGAAGACCTCGATTGGCTCCAGAGCTATCGCGATCAACCGGATGCACGCGTAATTACAGTAGGATATTATGCGCTCGTAAAGATGGATGAATTCGCAACGGAAGCTTCCAGCTTTGCCGAACGCGTGTTTTGGCAAGATCTGCACGACATTCCGGGCTTGGCATTCGACCATAACAGTATCTTCAACTCTGCCCATTCACGCCTACGTGAGGAGTTCGAAAACCGGCGCGTAGGTTTCGAATTGCTCCCTGAAAAGTTCACCCTCAGTCAACTTCAAAGCTTGTACGAAGCGATTGAAGACCGCGAACTCGACAAGCGGAACTTCCGCAAAAAAGTATTGAAGGAGAAACTCGTTACTCCGTTAGAAGAAAAACAGACTGGCGTGGTGCACAAGCCTGCCCGACTCTATTCTCTCAACTTGGATGTGCGCAGTCAGCATCCCGTAGACGGCAGTTTCGTGACTTCTAAATTTTAGAATCTCGCCAACTTGATATGATGCTCAAAGACTTTACACTTACCCTTGTACTCTTCATTTCAAGTGCAATCAGCGCTCAAGTCACACTACAACCCGTATTTGCCACTCAAAACGATACGGTGACGGTTATTTTTGACGCCTCCGAAGGCAATGGAGCCCTAGTTGGAACTGCACAGGTATTCGCTCATACCGGTGTGATTACATCTGCGAGCAGTTCTTCAACGGACTGGCGACACGTGCAAGGAAATTGGGGGACGAATGACGCCAAGGTGCGCATGACCGCCTTGGGCAACGACCTTCACGAGATTAAATACCACATCAACTCCTTTTACAGTGTTCCGTCGAATGAAACTGTATCCGCATTGGCCTTTGTATTCAGAGATCAAACCGGGAATACGGTTGGACGTTCCGCTGATGGTTCAGACATCTTTGTGCCAATCTATGGTTCGGGATTCGCCAGTACCATTATCAAACCGTCGGCTTCAAATTCACTGGCCAATCAAAACGACAGCATTGAGCTTGAAGGGCAGGCCTCAGAACCAGCCACGCTCTCTTTCTCGGTAGACGGGAATGTGGTGGCCACGGCTGCATCCGCCCAAATCCTCACACATACGCTTCAACTTAATACCCTGCCGTTAGGTCTGCATGAGATAGTCTTTACCGCGGATAACGGAACAACGAGTCAGTCTGACACGGTTGAAGTAACTACAAGAAGCACCACTCCTCAGGCTCCAAAGCCGTCTTGGGGAACACCTGGAATCACGTGGAGAAACGATTCACTTTATCTAGAATTAAGAGCTCCAGCGAAAGAGTATGTATATGTCATAGGTTCATTCAACGACTGGAAACTGGATGAAGCCTATCAAATGAATGTGACCCCAGATGATTCCACCTATTGGATCATTCTGGATAATTTGCCAACCAATCAAGGGGTGAGCTTCCAATACTACGTAGGAAGTGAAGCCATTCGTATTGCAGATCCATACAGTAGAATGGTTTTGGATCCTTGGAACGACCAATGGATTCAGGACTCGACCTATGCTAACATCCCCGATTATCCAGTGGGCAAAACATCGGAACCGGTGAGCTATACCCATCCGAACCCACCTGTTTACAACTGGGATAACTCCTACAGCTACAGTCACCCACCCAAGGAAGAACTGGTTATTTATGAATTATTGGTTCGCGACTTTCGCGAGGGGCACGACTACAACTCCGTGATTGAAAGACTGGATTATCTCCAAAACTTGGGGATCAATGCGATTGAATTGATGCCAATTATGGAATTCGAAGGCAACGAGAGCTGGGGATATAATCCGAGTTTCTTCTTTGCAGTGGACAAGTATTACGGTTCGGCAAACGAGTTTAAGCGCTTTGTAGATAGTTGCCACAGCCGTGGAATTGCGGTTATTCTTGATATCGCCATCAACCATGCCTTTGGACAAAATCCATTGGTTCGAATGTATTGGGATGGTGCCAATAACCGTCCGGCTGCCAATAGCCCTTGGTTTAACGCTGTTCCAAAACACGACTTTAACGTGGGTTACGACTTCAATCATGAAAGTCCGGACACCCGCTACTTTACACGTGAAGTGCTGCGCTATTGGCTCGAAGAGTTCAAGGTAGATGGGTATAGAATGGACCTTTCTAAAGGGTTCACCCAACGGAACACCCTAGGCAATGTGGGCGCGTGGGGTCAATACGATCAGCAGCGCATCGATCGCTTGACCGAATATGCCAATGTAGTTTGGGGTGTGAATCCTGACCATTATTACATCTGTGAGCACTTTGCGGACAATGCGGAAGAAACCGAGATGTCGAATCGCGGCATGATGCTTTGGGGCAATATGAATCATGAGTACAACGAGGCTACCATGGGTTACAACTCGAACTTTTATGGCGTAACGCATAAGAGTCGCGGTTGGAATGACATGAACTTGGTGGGCTTCATGGAATCGCACGACGAAGAGCGCCTCATTTATCGCAACGAAAATTACGGCAACCAGAACACCGATTACACCACCCGAGATCTTGACACTGCCCTAGACCGGGTGGCCATGGCCAGCACGTTCTTCTACACCATTCCGGGTCCGAAGATGTTGTGGCAGTTTGGCGAGGTGGGTTACGATTACAGCATCGATTACAACGGACGTGTTGGTAACAAGCCCATTCGCTGGGATTATTTCCAAGATTCGAATCGCCGCGCTTTATATGATCACTTTGCAGAACTCAATAGCCTTCGTGCCCAACACGATATCTTCCGAAAAGATGGAAACTGGGAAATGAACGTGGGTGGATATACCAAGCGCCTCGGACTTTCAAACGACACCATGAACGTAATTGTCTTGGGCAATTTCAATATCATCCCAAGCGCCATAGATCCTGACTTTGACACCACTGGAATTTGGTACGAATACTTCTCAAACGACAGTTTGGTGATTGACGATGTAGACACCATATTTACATTCTTGCCTGGTGAGTACCGATTGTATAGTGATGTCCGTTTAAAGGCCGCACCTATCGATCCGGGTGACACCACCGAGCCAGCAGACACGCCTACGAGCAACTTGGTATCAGTTTTCCCAACGCTGATGCGAAATGGAACTACCACGTTCACTGTAGAAACACTCTCCAAGGATTTCGTGGAGATTTACATCTACGACCTAAATGGTCAGTTCATTTGGAAATATGAGGAGTACGGCATGAACGAGGGGATCAAAGAAATCGATTGGAACGCCACCACTAGCTCAGGGAATCCAGTGGCGAATGGAGTTTATGTCTACCAAATAAATCGATTTGGAAAATCAGAGGCTGGCCGTCTCATCCTTTCACAATAGACTACGTATCATATTATAAAGTTCACAGAAAGGCCCAGGGGAAGTTGATTTCTCTGGGCCTTTTTCATGCTAGAATTGTAACTCCGACACGTTTCTATCACAACGCATTTGTGATATTCTAATTTAATAAGTGTAAAAAGTACACTTAACAAATATTTTGCTACTTTTGAGATTCCACAGAAACTCAACTTTAGTAGCATGAAGCAACTTTACTCGGCCTTGACGGCGGTGTTGCTCGGTTTATTCACTACCCAAATGCAAGCTCAAAGCATCAAGGGAGTGGTTACCGATGAAAACAATGAAACGCTTCCTAGCGTAGCCGTAGTCGTTCAAGGCACTGACAAAGCCGCAGCCACAGAATTTACTGGAACCTACGAGATTACCGGGCTAGAGCCGGGTAGTTATGTTTTGGTATTCGAAACCCTAGGCTATCTCAAAAAAGAGCAGGCTGTAACGGTGACTTCCGGTCAGGATGTTACCCTAAACGTTCAACTAGAGCCTTCCACAAGTGAGCTCGATGAAGTAGTCATCATCGGTTACGGTGTACAACGCAAAAGGGAAGTGACAGGCTCCATTGTGAGTCTTGAATCACGCGACCTTACGGATATGCCTACCCCGAGCTTTGAAACCGCAATTCAAGGTAAAGCTCCAGGTGTCCAGGTGGTTACTGGATCCGGTATTGCGGGTTCCGGCTCCGTAGTGCGTATTCGCGGTATCGCATCCATCTCCGCAGGAGGTGACCCTCTTTATGTGGTAGATGGTATTCCTATCACTCAAGATTACTTCTTGAAAGGAAACAGCGGCGCGATGAATAACAACCCATTGGCTTCTCTCAACCCCGAAGACATTGAGAGTGTTGAAATCTTGAAGGATGCATCAGCTACCGCCATCTACGGTTCGCGTGGTGCCAACGGTGTAGTTCTCATCACCACCAAGCGCGGTAATCAAGGTCGCCAAGGTGAAATGGTGTATGAATTCAGCGCTCGTACAGGTGTTTCGCAGCCAACGGCCATGCCAAATATGCTCACCACAGAACAGTATATTCAGATGTACGAAGAAGCTTGGTATAACGATCAAGCCCTTTACCTTACCAATCCTGAACTCTTTTCAACGCCCCCTCCAACCGGCGAACCGGTATTCCCAGGGGGTCTTTCTTTAGCCGAGGCTCGAGCGGTTGATACGGATTGGGCTAACGAAATGACCCGTCTTGGTTTCAATCAGCAGTACGACTTTGCCATCGGACAAAACAACCAAGGGTTTAACTACCGCGTGGGGGTTACGTACGATAATCAGCAGAGCTACCTTACTCAAAACAGCTACGAGCGCCTCGGGGCTCGCGCCAATGGTGATATCAACATCACCAAAAATTTGAAATTGGGCATCACCACGTCCATCATGCAAGGTGTAAACAACCGAGTTGATGAAGGATGGTCAGGTGGTTTGGGTGCGGCCATGTCAACGGCCCTTCCGATCTATCCAATTTACAATCCAGATGGGACTTTCTTCAGCGGTGGTAACAACCCAGTGCGCCTAAGAGAACTGAAGGATTGGCAACAGCGTGAGTTGAGAAGTATCAACAGCTTGACGCTAGCTTATAACCCTACAGATAATTTCTTCCTCAATGCTTCTGCATCGTATGATTTCATGCAGTTGGTTGAAGATATTTACGAGCCGCAAGAGCTCATCGGTTCAACCCACGCAGGTGTGGCACGTCGCTTCCCACTTCAGGTTCGCAACTGGAACGTGAATGCAACGGCCACCTATCTCTTCAGCGCCGCTGAGGGTCACGACTTCACCGTACTTGTAGGTACAGAATTCCAGGAACGTCGCCAGCAAAACGGTAACTACTTCAACCCGGTAGACAGCACATACACCAACGAAGTAACCGACGCAACTGGACCATTCTTCACAAACCCGGAGTTACTCAACGATTTGCAGCTCGACTACACCAATCAACCGGGTAGCGGTAATACTTTTGCCAGCTTCTTTGGTCGTGTGAACTATACCATTCACGACAAGTACTTATTCCAAGCGGTTGTTCGTGCAGATGCTTCCTCGAACTTCGGTCCTGAAAACCGTTGGGGTGTGTTCCCTTCTATCGGTACGGGCTGGATCATGAGTGAAGAGGCCTTCCTTCAGGATAATGAAGTAATCAGCTTCTTGAAACTTAAAGCGAGCTACGGTATCTCTGGTAACGCTGCCGTTCCTGATAACCAATGGCGTGCTACTTACGGTCAGGCAGGCAGCTATTTTGGTCAGCCTATCACCTACCAGCTCATCCGCGAAAACCCAACCTTGAAGTGGGAAGAATCTCAAATTTTCGATGCCGCTCTTGAATATGGTTTACTCGATGACCGCATCACGGGTGAAGTCGCCTACTATTACAAGTACACTACCGACGCCTTGTTGAGCGTGTCATTGCCACGTTACCAAGGTTTCGACAACTTCTGGGATAACTTGGGTGAAATCCTCAACACTGGGGTTGAATTCACCATTTCAGGTCGCCCAATAGTCTCCAGAGATTTCTCTTGGAAAGTGGACTTCAACATTGCCTATAACTACAACGAAATCACAAGCATTGGAGGATATAGCGAAGATGCTGTATCGGGCGGTACGAATGATACTCGTGTAGTAGTAGGATCTCCAGTTGGAACGAACTTCCTCGTGCGTTTTAGCCATGTAGATCCTGCATCAGGTCGCCCGGTTTACCTCGACTTAGACGGAAACGAAACCTATACTTGGACGCCAGATAACCGCGTTCCAGTAGGTAAAGTACTTCCTGACGCCATTGGTGGTATTACCAACTCCTTCACGTACAAGAATTGGGACATGAGCTTCCTCTTTGTGTACAGCATCGGAGGTCAGGTTTACGATTCATCTTCTAAGCGTCAGTTAGGCGTAGTAACCGATTGGAACATGCGCACAGAGATCTTCGATCGTTGGACCCAGCCTGGCGATCAGGCCGCCTTTCCTCGCTTAACTCGCGACCCGGGCGTTTACGGTTCAAACACACCGTGGATCAACACGGATATGTGGTTGCACGATGCCGATTATCTTCGTCTTCGCAACCTAACTATCGGTTACAACTTGCCAAAGGAAACGTTGAGCAAATGGGGAATCGATCGTTGTCGCGTGAGCTTGATTGCTACCAACTTGTTTGTGTTGACCAACTACCCAGGATTGGATCCTGAGATTGCTCGCGATTTCGAAAATGCAACCGACCGTAACATGTCAGTGAACATCACTTACTTAACTCCTCCACAGGAGCGTACGTTCAGCTTGGCATTAAACCTTAACTTCTAATCTGCAGAAAGCATGAAAAAGCACATTACCAAAATTGCAATGATGGCTGTTCTGCTGATTGGCGGAACCGCTTGCAGCGACTTCCTTGATGTAAAGCCGGAAGGTGTCCTTCTCGAAGGAGAGGCCATCGAGAATGCTGACGACATGAAGGAAGTATTAAACTCTATTTACGACGTGGCGGCCAACGTGTACAATGGCCGTATGCAAGCCTTTGGAACTTGTTTGGGCGACAACCTAATTCGTCCGCGTAGCTCCACTTTCTTACAAGAGGTATATGGTAGACAAACGAACATCTTTAACTCGGATGTAAGCAATGTTTACCTCGATGCCTACCGTGCCGTGTACCGTGCAAACTGGTTGTTGGAAAACATCGACCTAGTAGAGGTGCCGGCAGCTGAGCGTCAGCAAATTCTAGATGAAGCCCGTTTCCTTCGTGCGCTTATGCACTTCGAAATGGTGCGCTACTTTGCCCAGCCTTACGGATTCACATCAGACAACAGTCACCTTGGAGTGGTTATCAAAACACGCACAGACCGTGAGCTATTAGCTCGCAATACCGTTGCCCAGGTTTACAATTTCGTTATTTCAGAACTTCAGGATGTAAGCACTCGTTTGCCGAACTCCAACAGCATCTTTGCTACTCGCTACGCTGCATTGGGTGCATTGGCAGAGGTACATTGGCAGATGAACGACTTCTCCATGGCGGCGGCGTATGCTGATTCCGTAATTGAAAGCGGAAACTACGCCTTGATTCCAGGTTTCAATCGTTTTGAGGCAAGCAACAACACCGAGATTGTTTTCGGTGGATACAGCTTTGCATCGATTAACGATAACCGCGGAGGTTCATTTGCTGGGTTTTACCGTTGGGACAACCAACCGAATCCAAACCCTGAATTGACCATGGATAAGTCATTCTACACCTTGATTCAGAGCAATCCGGATGATATCCGCGATAGCGTTTGGATGGCCTTGGTGAACGAAGGAGCTCCGAATGAACTAGTGGTAAACAGCAAGTTTAACTACGACTTTATGGATGTGCCTATCATCCACTTGACTAAATTGAAGTTGATTCGTGCTGAGGCCTTGGCCATGACCAACTCTGACCTCGCAACGGCCGTACAGGATATCAACGATATTCGCGAAAGAGCCTATGGCGGCACAAGTCAGAACTTGGACGGCACGGAACCGTTATCGGATATCATCGACGCTGTTCGTTACGAGCGCCGCGTTGAATTGATGTGCGAAGGTGATAGAAGCCATGAACTCAAGCGACTTGGCGTGCTGGGAGAAATTACTACCATCCGCGGTGCGGATTGGGATTGCCCAGGTCAGGTATTGCAGTTCCCGGCGGTAGAGCGCTCGAACGTATTTATATTGAACGAAGAAGGAGGTTGTAACTAAGAATATTATGAAAGCAACAAGAATACTTTGGATGCTATTTCTACCCGCTCTAGTGGTAGTAAGTTGTCGTCCTGATCAGCCCACAGATCCAGGCCCGGCTTACGGTGCTGGTGAAGGTGTAGTAGGAACATGGCGTCAGAGTGGGGCCACTATTTACGACCTCACGCTACCCGTTCCTGAATCTCAAGATGTAACAGCCTTTTATGCAAAGGAGAACAACGCTTGGGTCATTGATTTCAATGCGGATGGTTCGTACATATCTACCCAAGAAGGTGCAGGTCCTGGGCCTTTTGGAGCAGATGGTACTTGGGCGTATGACACGGCCTACTACCCAACTGAGATCATCATTACTCCTACGGGAGAAACGGCCAAAACCGTGAACATGCTGAACGCTCCTCGTCCAACGGATCGAAACTTTGGAATGAGTTACGATGTGAACAAATGCGGCGAAGCAGTAGCTCGTTACGAACTAATATTCACCCGTGAACAATGAGAATGATGAAGAAGATTATCGCACTACTCGCATTGACATTGGGTGGAATGAGCATGACCGCCCAAGTAACCACCGAACCGGCTGAGAACATCAATCCGGAGGATACACTTAAAATCACCATCGACATCAGTCAATTGGATATGGGACTCGACCACAACGTGCTATTGATGGACGCTGTGGATGCTGGTGAAGACATGTATATCTGGACTTGGTCGCCCGTAGAACACCCGGAAGGACACCCTTACGTGAACGGTGTGGGTTCACAGGCTTGGAAGAACTCCAACGATACCCTGCGCCTCACCCACGAAGGCGGCTATGTGTACAGCTGGACCATCGTTCCTACAGTTTGGTACGAAACGTCTGCAGCAGATGTGTACGCCAAGGATATCTCGTTCTTGATAAAGCCAAAAGACGGCGGTGGCTACGGCGATCCCGATATCAAGTCGAACGACATTACCGTAGCGGTTGACCCTCCAACCACTTTGAAAGATCCTGTTTACATGTTTCCAACGTTTGCGGCATCTACAGATGTGGTTAGCGTGATGTACGACAACAATCGCGAGACGAAGGAAACCATGAAGGACCTTCAGGAAGGCAATGTTTTTGTGCACTTGGAATACTGGAAACAAGGAGAAGACTTGGCCCTTCCAGGCAACCAATATGCACTTTGGACACAGGTGGCAAACACACCTGAACTCGCCATGGACGAAGTGGAGCCAGGCATCTTCCAATTTGGTTTTGTACCAGATCAATTCTTGAATCAAGGTGGCACCAATGACACCATCATTTTCATCAAAGCTATTGTGAAACGAGGCGACTTAAACACGGCGGCTGGAAGAAATGATAAGACGCAAGAAATTGATTTAGAAGAATGTCCGTAACTTACATGTTCTTCAGAGCCCGTCTTACGTAAGAGTTCGACGATTGTCCGATACTGCTCTGAGCCGCGAAATCGGACAGACCACCTAATGAGCATCTGAAGATAGACCCCTGACTGATCAAGCGCGACGTCAGGGGTTTTTATTTAGAGGAGGGCCATTAGGCCATGGGGCAATGAGGCTCAGTTGGTGTAGCTGTAGATCGTTCGTTCAACTCGTCGGCGGACTAGCGCCACGCTGGCAGAAGGCTCTCAGCATTTGTGTTTGGTTTGGAGAAACGTGCATCATAGCACTATAGCTTGCACCCCGATGTCTTTTGTCTTTTGCCCCGCGACCGAAGGGAGCGGCTAATGCCTATTATCACACTGTATATACAAGTCCCTCCCCGCTTCATCCAACTCCGTAACCATCGGACAGCCAAAGGAAAAACTCACCATGTTGAGAATCACAGGAGCTCTACCTTCGAGAAGATTTCCCACCCACTGTATGCTGTAGCTTTCGTCCTCTGAAATGTAATACCGCAAGGGACTGATGTAGGTACCCTCGCTTGAGCAAAAGGCGTTTTGATGCACCACTTCGCCTGTCAGCGTATCACGGACCACCAAGAACCTACAACCCATGTAATAGCGGATACTATTGGGTCTAACCTGTTTGTAATATCGGTCTATAACCTGTAACTCCAAGTTCCCGTAGTAAGCAACGTGTGAGGCTCCTGTTGAGTCCAGATAATCCCAACGGTTGATCATCTCATCCGTAAAAACGGTGGTATCGAAATCAGCAAGCGGCTGCCAATGCAGCAATTGAAAATTTGGGTCGGCGGCTAATGGGTTGTGTTTTTGTATGGCTGCAATCCCCGTATGATTCATGATCCAAGAACTGTCGAGCGGATACTCAGGCAAGCGCAAACCCAATTGATAACTGTAGCTATTCAGCTCTACTTCTTTACCCACCTCATCCGATTCATACACATTCAGAAAGGCCACCAAATCGAGGTCTGAAACCGCATATTGACCAATATAACCAGTAAGCGGATGCGTAATGTAAATGCTATCGCTCTCTTTCACATGAGCTGAATCCATGAAGTAGGTTCTACGCTCCTTTGACAACACGTGAAAATTATGTCTGTTATGGATATAGGACCTATACTTCGAATCGATGTACACCGAGTCTCGCTCATCGTAATACCAGCGAAACATATCGGTTAAAATCACAACGGCCTCATATTGCTGCAAAAGGTCCCCTTCATTCCGTTCAATCAAATAAACAGAGTATAAATTGGGTATGGAATCTTCCAAAGGAGCGCCATAGTTGGTGTTGATTCCAGTTAAAGCCCATGCAGAACAAGATAGAAATCCGGCCAAAAAGAGAATCACTAAGCGTTTCATGGAAGGAGAATTTTTGATGCTAGGTGTAAGGTAATGAAAGGGTGGAATTCAATCATCTCTTTCCTTAACTTCGTTCCCATGTACGGAAAACTGCAACAACACCTCCAGGAAGAGCTCAAGCAAATTGATGCTGATGGGCTTTACAAGCGCGAAAGAATCATCACTACACCACAAGATGCGGTGATTAAAACGAGTGATGGAAAAGAAGTGCTGAACTTCTGTTCCAACAACTACCTCGGCCTTTCTTCGCACCCTAAAGTCATTCAGGCGGCCCACGATGCGCTAGAATCACACGGCTTTGGCATGTCTTCTGTCCGCTTTATTTGCGGTACGCAAGACATCCACAAAACGCTGGAGGAGAAAATTGCCACCTTCCTCGGTACAGAGGACACTATTCTTTACGCCGCAGCGTTCGACGCCAATGGCGGTGTTTTTGAACCATTGCTTGGAGCGGAAGATGCCATCATAAGTGATAGCCTGAACCACGCTTCTATCATCGACGGTGTGCGCTTGTGCAAGGCGATGCGTTTCCGCTACGAGAACAACAATATGGCCGACCTTGAGGCCAAGCTTCAAGAAGCCAACGAAAAGAACGCTCGATTCAAGATCATCGTAACCGACGGGGTATTTTCCATGGACGGCTACGTGGCTCAGCTGGATAAAATTTGCGATCTCGCCGATCAATACGACGCCCTCGTGATGGTGGATGAATGCCACGCAACAGGCTTTATTGGAAAGACAGGTCGCGGTACCCACGAGCTGAATAACGTGATAGGTAGAGTAGATATCATAACCGGCACACTTGGCAAGGCCCTCGGTGGCGCCATGGGTGGCTTCACAACCGGACGTAAGGAAATCATCGACATTCTTCGTCAGCGTTCACGCCCTTACCTCTTCTCCAACTCGCTAGCACCAAATATCGTAGGTGCTTCTATCGCGGTTTTCGACTTGCTCAGCGAAACCACAGATTTGCGCGACAAGCTTGAAAGCAATGTGAATTACTTCAAGAAAGGCATTAAGGCGGCTGGCTTTGATATCAAAGATGGCGACAGTGCCATTGTGCCGATTATGTTGTACGATGCAGCTCTTTCCCAAAAGTTCGCGGACCGCTTGCTTGAAAAAGGCGTTTACGTAATCGGTTTCTTCTACCCAGTGGTCCCTAAAGGGCAAGCCCGTATTCGTGTTCAATTGAGCGCTGCTCACGAGGTCGAACATCTGGATAAGACCATTGCAGCCTTTACCGAAGTAGGTAAGGAGTTGGGCGTGATTTGATCTCTTTCACACTCGAAAAGCGATTTAGTCCTTCCATCAACATTTGTTGAACTGCTCTATTTGTAATAACTTTGTAATTACATTGGAAACGGTCAAGAAATGGAACTTTCAATTATTCAGATAGGAAACTCGAAGGGTTTACGCTTGAGCAAAGCTTTATTAGAACGATACAACATCAAGGATAAAGTGGAATTGATTCTTCAAAAGGGTCAGATCATCATTAAGCCCATTGATACACCGAGACAAGGATGGGATGAGGCGTTTAAGCAAATGCATGACAACGGCGATGACACTTTGCTGATGGACGATGTTTTTGAAGATGAAAGCATTGAAGAATGGAGTTGAGCCAATATGAGATCATCCTTGTAAACCTCGACCCCACCAAGGGCAGCGAAATCAAAAAGACAAGGCCATGCCTCGTCATTTCACCTATTGAAATGAACCGAAATTTGAGAACGGTGATTGTTGCCCCGATGATCACCGCGAGCAAGCCTTACCCAACCCGAGTAAAAATTGCGCACAACAAAAAAATGGGCTGGGCCGTCATTGACCAGATCAGAACGATCGACAAATCCAGAATCATCAAGACCCTAGGGGTAATTACACCAAAAGAAATTGAGGTGTGCAAAAGGGTTCTAAAAGAAACTTTGGTTGATTAACGCACGCGTTGCACCTCAACTTCCTCGTTGATGTACACCAAGTACATTTGCACGTCTTCCATAGGCACTCTCAATAGCCGAGCGTATTCGTGCACTTGCTTTTCGTAGCGTTTATGGGGCTCTCCAGTTTTGTAATCGATTACATACCACGTATCGCCTTTCTTCGCAATGCGATCCGGACGATGTACTTCGCCTCCGCCTAGCCAATCGCGCTCGGAGTAAACTTCATCCGCTTGAAACGCCACGGCCAATGCTGGATGATTCACAATCTCACTCAACATTCCACCCATTTCTTCCTGCTTATCCGCTGGCAATTCACCTTTTAAAATGGAAGTGCGCAAGGCCGAATCAATATCCTCAGCCTTGTTCACTCTCGCGAGTAGAGCGTGTACCGCATTTCCCCATTTTCTAGGTTGCTCGGTCAGCTGATCAGAGATACCATCTAAGTCGCGACTCAGCCTTACTCGGTTTCGCCAAGGAGCGGATTCAAATTCGGAGAACTCTACTGTATTCGATATTTCTGTTTCGTTTTTGGATAGGTATCGCGGTTCAGATTTCTGGCCAAACACACAACGCGATCCCGCTTGGCAAGAAGAGCCCATTTCAATTGCAAATGTCCCTAAATACTGACTCAGGCGTTTGTGTTCAGGTAGTTTACTTTCGTCACGTTCGTCCTTAGACAGGATATAAAGCCGCTCCTCTGGACGTGTGAAGGCTACATATAGCAAATTCATATTGTCGAACCGAGCCTCGTGTTGATAAGCCTCAAAAGCTTGGTGGTATTCTGGATAAGCCACCGCCACATCTTTGTTTAGCTCATCACTCATGCCCACCTCAACCACTGGAAGTCCCATCATTCGGTGATCTTCAAAAGTAATCCAACGCCTTCCTTTTCTCTCCGCATTTGCCGGGCGATACACAAACGGAACAATGCAAACGGGATATTCTAGGCCTTTGGCCTTGTGAATGGTTAGGATTTGAACGGCATCTTTCGATTCGGGTGCGGTAATGGATTTCTCATGACCTCTTTCAAGCCACCACTCAAGGAAATCGTGCACCCCCTGATTCTTTGATGCGCCAAACTCATACATCTCATCCAAGAAAAACTGTACAAACGGATCCGCTTTGCGCCCATTCAGGAGTCCGACATTTCTCGCCACCGTTTCACCGAGCTCATATAAACCTGCGTTTTGCTCCATCATTGCCGCGGGATCTATCTCAAGGCTCTTCAACCACTGGGTGAATCCTTCAGTGTTTTTATCCGCCGCTACTTGTAATGCTTGATGCAGGTTGGAAGGTGAACTCTCCAAGCGGCCCGTTTGCACTAAGTACTCGGCGATGTCCAAGCGCGCCTCTTCATCTTGGGGATAGTGTAAATGACGAATGAAAGCCACTAAGAGACGAACGGCAGATGAATTGCCTAATTTCAATGAATCAGAACTAACCACATTGATGTTCTCTTTGGAGAGAGCCTCAGCAACACTCTCGCCTTCCGCTCCTGAGCGCACCAATATGGCAATGTCGCCTGGGCGATATTTGTCTGCCAAATTCTCCTTCACGATTTCCGTAATGCGACTTATCTGAGCTTCATCAAAGACGTCCTTCTTCTGATGTGGATATTCCAAAAACTCCAAGGAAACAAAGCCCCCTTCGAAGCTTTGGGCCTTCTGACTGGAAGATTCATACAAGGATTGAAACGACTCGCTTTCAAAAACACTCGCAAAGTGCGTGAAAAACCGGTTGTTGAAATTCACAATCTCAGAACCGCTTCGCCAATTGTTATCTAAGCTGATATGTTGCAAGGCATAGGCCCATTCTAGTTCAGATTGGGAAGGATTTTGTGCATCCTCAACCAAGTCGATGAACTGATCCGCCTTTCCGCCTCTCCATCGATAAATGGATTGCTTGGCATCTCCAACAATCAACGATGATCCACCGCTGGCAATGGCATTGTGAACCAAGGGCTTCAAATTCGACCATTGCAGTTCACTTGTGTCCTGAAATTCATCAATGAAGTAGTGCTTGTACTTCTCTCCTATTCGTTCATAGATATAAGGAACAGGCAAGCGAACCAAGGTTTCATGAATGAGCTGATTGAAGGTTTTGAGCGTCTCGATGTTATTCGCTTCTTTCAACTCTTTTAGCTTCAAACTCACCTCGCGAAGCACAGCAGTAGCATCGAAATTCTTGAGCACTTCGGATATCATCCGCAACTCGGCAAAGTCTTTTTCCACCCAATTCAAACACTTTTCAAGCCAATCCACAATTTGAGGGGTGATAGGCTCTATAGCAGCGCTCGCTTCGGGAAGAGGTTTGGCAACAAGAAAACTTCCCTTCTCTATTTGTCCTCTGAGGGTTTTGTTCATGCCATACTTCTTCGCGTCCCTTCCTTTTAGAGATTCAAGGTAGATTCCAACACTTCCTCGGCTGAAATACGCCTTGGGAATATGACCTATCAGGTCGTCGCCTTCTTTGATCAGAACTTCCTTCAAGGAACCAATCTCGCGCCTTCTTGCAACCAGCCTTTGTCGAATTGCCTTAAACTCATCAAGTGAGATGTCTTTGAGTTTACTCACCTGCTCATAGCTTCCTTCTTTGCCGATGTGCTCGGCCATATCCGCAATCTTTCGCTCGGGTTTCCAACTGCGGCCTTCCTCCATGTTGTCCTCAATGTAGCGCTCCAGCAACGCACTCAAGGCTTTATCACTCCCGGCGTCATCGAGGAGCAAATCCACACTTTGGCGATAAAGTTCCTTTTCGTCCAATTCAATTTCAAAATGGCTACCCAGTCCTAGATCGTGACTAAAAGTCCGAACAATTCGATAGGTGAACTTATCGATGGTGGAAATGCTCAATCCGGAATAATCGTGGAGCATCGATTTTAGCACCTTCTCAGAGCGCCGTTGTAAAGTGGATTCATCCAACTTGAGCTCATTGGAAATGGCGTCAAACATGCTTTTATAGCCAGCAACAACCGGTACTTTCCGGAAAGCATCGAGCGCACCGAGTACGCGATGTTTCATTTCATTGGCCGCCTTCACAGTGAAAGTGATGGCCAAAATGCGCTTGAATTCTTCACTGTTTTCTGATCTCAAGCATAAGGCGAGGTACGACTTAACGAGATTAAACGTTTTACCTGCGCCTGCACTGGCACTAAAAACCTTGAAAGATTTTACTGAATCATCCGACATACACTAAAGGTAGGGGTCTCTACATTTATCCTCCAAACAATGTTTCTTTGAAAATGCGCTCCTGCTGGGCAAAGCGAATATATCTTTATCCTTCGGTTTGAATACGACTATGAAACGTGCAATCAACTACATATTCCTGATGGCTTTCGCCATGCTTTCCACAATAGCGTGGGGGCAATCCTATACGGGCCAGGTGGTAGATGAGAATGGCGATGGCCTGCCTAGCGTTACAATCAAGTGGGGCGACAACCAAAGCATGGTTTCTGACTTCGATGGAAACTTCACCTTGCCGAATCTCAGGTTCCGCGTAGTTCGATTTGAGCTGTTCGGTTACGATCCTTCAGAATTTCGTCCAATGGATCTACCTGAAGATGGCCAAATTGTGCTCTATGAAAAGGCCGAAGCCTTGGATGAAGTAGTCGTTTTTGCTGGAGAGAATCCAGCATGGCGAATTGTGCGAAACGCGATTCGCCATAAATCGGTTAACAATCCCAATCGATACGATTCATACCGCTACGTAAGCTATAACAAGAACACCATCACTTACAATTTCGACATTGATACAGCTATGTCGGCCGCAGATAGTGCTGCCATTCTTGCCGATCTCCAAAATGCTGAAGAGAAGCATCTTCTGGTCATTGAATCTGTAACAAGGAAGTTCTATACATCACCAAACCGACATTCCGAGGAGGTCATTGGAACACAAATCAGTGGGTTTGAGAATCCAAATATTGCTACCATTCCAGACGGGATTCAGCACTTTGGGTTTTATGACGACTACATGCGGTTACTCAACAAGGAGTACCTGAATCCAATCGCCTCGGGTTTTGAGAATAGGTATGTGTTTTACCTGACCGACACCGTGGTGCACGAAGGCGGAATGGACACTACTTTCATGATGGACTACTTCCCCACACAAGGGGCCAACTTCGAAGGATTTGAGGGGGTGATTCACATTAACACCGACGGATGGGCGATTGAATATGTTACAGCCGAACCGTGGGATAAGGGCAAAATCAGCCTGAGTATGGAGCAGCGCTACACCAAGATGACAGGCGGACATTGGTTTCCTGCTGAGCTCAATTTCGAACTCGAGTTGGAGCGCTTCCCCTTCCGAAAGAATGGAGCTATCATGATTGGGAAGACGTACCTCGACAGCGTGTATGTGAACGTTCCTGTTCCCGAGGATAAATTCGACCACGTTCAAGTGGAAATGCGCGAAAATGCTGGATTGGTAGGAGAAGATTTCTGGGAAAGACGTCGTGCCGAAATGCTTACGCCGAAAGAGATTGAAACTGTGCGTCACATGGACAGCATCGGCGAGCGCTATAACCTGGGCGGCGTGATGCGCTCTACGCGTCATGCCTATCGCGGCTTTCTAGCCTTAGGTCCTATCAATTTGGACATGAAGCGTCTCATTGCCAGCAGCCGTTATGAAGGCCTCCGCCTGGGAATGGGTGTGTACACCAATGAGCAAATGAACAAGTATGTATCTGGGGGTGGCTACATTGGATACGGCTTTAATGATCAAGCTTTTAAGTACGGTGGTGAGCTCAAGCTTAACCTCAGTTTGGAAAACGACACTTGGTTCCGCTATCAGTATAAAAACGACGTTCGAGGTCCAGGAGTGGTGGGCATAAACTATTGGGAGCGAACCTCCTTTGCCGAGCAGTTCTACAACGTCCGAATGGATCGAATTGAATCCCACGAAGTGCTATTGCGTTCGCGAGCCTTTACTTATCACATTTTCGAAGTGGGCGCCAAGAACTTCACCCTCGAACCTACGTATAACTACGGTTTTGTAGATGATAATGGCGACGTTTCCACCTTCTATCGGTTTAGCGAAATCAACTTCGGATGGCGGTGGGTTCAGGAAGAAAAAATCATCGCCAATTACGGTCAGCGCATCACTATGGGGTCGAGAACCTACCCGGCCATACGCTTAGATTATAGTCGTGGTATTTCAGGTGTGTTAGAAGGCGACTTCGATTACAACAAAATAGAACTGGGTATTCAATTTGATCGCTTTACCAAGAATTTGGGTCGTACGTTGGTGAGTTTTGAAGGCGGTTATGTGGATCGGCCCCTACCCATTGGGATGAACTTTGGCGCTCGCCCTTCGTACAGTGCGTCGTTCAGCGTCGTGGTTCCGAACACCTTCCAAGCCATGCGCTTCAATGAGTTCTTCAACTCGAGGTATGCCGCCATGTATTTCATGCATGATTTCCGTTCGCTTCTCCTTCGTTCTGGTTGGTTTAAGCCTGAAATTCGATTCTTCCAAGGGGTTGGTTTTGGTATGCTGGACAACCAAGAAAGGCACTTGAATACAGGCATTAAGGATATGCGGTACGGTTATTACGAAACAGGTATCGCTTTAGACAACCTCATCCGTATCAATACCTTTAATATGGGTTATTTCGGAATCGGTGTGGGCGGTTTTTACAGATACGGTCCGTACACCTGGCCTGAGCTATGGGACAACTTTACCTTGAAGTTGGCCTTTATGTATTCGGTGAACTAGGAGCACGCAATTCTCTTAACCGAAGAAAGGGGTTTATCGACTTCCCTTCGAGCTTACTTGATGAATAAAAGAATCCTGCACCGGCAATTAAGCTCACCCCTCCAGCGCACCACCAAAGCGTTTCAAAGTTGCTATAGTGCAGGAGGCCTAAGCCCAAGCCCGCCGCACTTACACGAGCTACAGCAAAGCTCGTTGAATACATGCCCATATATCTTCCGCGGGCAGAAGGTGGCGCAATGGACGAGATAAACGAAGCCGCAAAGGGAATAGCGAATATCTCTGCAAAGCTCAGAATAGCCATACTTACAATTAGCCACCACATAGAGTGAAACCCATTGAGCATCAGAAAACTGAGTCCGGTTAAAAGCGCGCCAATCACGGTAAAAAAGCCAAAGCTACGCTTGCTTCCCCATTGCTCAACAATGATCATTTCTAATGCAAAAATGAGTATTCCGTTGAACGCCAGCATACCCCCAGCAACTTCTTCCGATAAGCCATAACCTTCAACGGCATCCGTATAGTAAAGCGGTAATGTGAACAGCAGCTGGAAAAAGACCAGCGCAAAAAGCGCATTGGAGAGCATGAAAAGGATCAAGTTCAAATTCCGGTATGGGGATGGTCCTTTTCCCAAGGCCTTGTCTTCTTTCACTTCGCGCTCCTCGGCCCTTCGTCGGTTCCTAAAATACAAGGCGAAAACTACACCCGCCACCATGCAGGTAAAGCCATCTACATAAAACAGCGTGCGGTAGCCAATGGCAATCAATAGTCCGCCTACGGCAGGTCCAATAGAGTATCCCAAATTAATCGCTAAGCGATTGAGTGAAAAGGCTTTTGTTAGGTTCTCTTTACGCGCGTAGTGACTGAGGCTGGCGCCATTGGCAGGGCGTAAGATATCGGCAATTACGCTCAAGAAAAACACACCGATGGTCATGCTCCACACCTCAGTAAAATCAGCAAGAAAGAAGAAATAGAATCCGGTTGCAAAAAGTGAAAAGACTTGAATGCGATAGCTTCCGAATCGGTCGGTTAAAAAACTACCCACAACGGTGCCCACAACAGCTCCCGCTCCATAGCCCATCATTACCCCTGAGGCTTGGAGCTCTGTGAACTTCAGTCCGTCATCCGAAGTGAGATAAAGCGTGAGAAAGGGCAACACCATGGCGCCGCTCCGATTGATGAGCATAACCAAACTGAGCATCCAGGTTGGCGCCGAGAGTCCGGTAAAGGCTTGGTGATATATCCTAAAAATGGCTTTCATTCGATGAACGGAGCTTTCGAGGGTATAAAGTCAAAAAAAAAGAGGGCCTATCAAGCCCTCCTTCTTTATTCTGGTTCTTGCTGGTTTATTTACCCGCTTCGTAGCGGTTGTTTACCTCTTCCCAGTTGATCACGTTGAAAAACGCATTGATATAGTCTGGGCGACGGTTTTGGTAATTCAGGTAGTAGGCGTGCTCCCACACGTCCAATCCCAAAATTGCAGTTCCTCCGCAGCCGATATTCGGCATCATTGGATTGTCTTGGTTGGCCGTGCTGCACACTTCAACCTTTCCTCCAGGGTGTACACACAACCAAGCCCAACCTGATCCGAAACGCGTGGCTGCCGCTTTGGCAAAAGCATCTTTAAAGCCTTCGTAGCTTCCAAACGCATCGTTGATGGCGTCGGCCACAGCACCCGTTGGGTTGCCACCGCCATTCGGGCTCATCACTTTCCAGAAAAGGTCGTGGTTCCAAAATCCACCGCCGTTATTGCGCACAGCATTGTTGTCGCTGTGGTTCTTGATAATATCGTCAATGCTCTTGCCTTCCATATCGGTTCCGGCAATGGCATCATTCAATTTTGAAGTATATCCTGCATGGTGCTTGCCATGGTGGATTTCCATTGTGCGGGTATCGATATGTGGTTCGAGAGCGTCGTGTGAATACGGTAAAGTTGGTAATTCAAAAGCCATGGTTTGTTTTATTATGGGTTCAACATCTTGTTTCTAGTACAAAGGTAAGGGATGAAAAGTTCGTTGCGGAATTGATATCAATGAAGTCTATTGGAGCATAGCGTTAACTTTTCCGCTCGTACCGCATGGTGCTCATACTCCAGTTCTTGTCTTGCAATTTCTGATGTACATCGGCTCGATACTCACTGTCCTTTCTCAAGTAATCCTTCTTCACCCAAAACAGACATCGGTATACGGCACTTGATCCTTGAACCCCCATGAATTGCATAATTGGTGCGGGATCTTGCTGAATTTCCTCTACGTCCAAGGTAGAGGATGAGAGAATATCCAAGACTTCTTGAACCGGCGCTTCAGGAACCACATTAAAAACAGCCTCGCGTCGCCGCAGTTGATCGCTCAATGTCCAGTTTGTGACGTTTTTCGTAACCACATCGTAGTTCGGTATGAGTTCTTCCGCACCTTCCCACAAGCGCACGCGAATGGCACGAGCGCCTAGCTCTTGAACTTCTCCTTCTTTATCACCGATTTTAATTATATCTCCCACCCGAAGGGGGCGCTCAAAGAGGATGACGATTCCCGCAATAAAGTTTCCTACTAAGGCTTGAAGTCCGAAACCAATACCAACACCCAAGGCGCCTAAAACAAACCCCAGTCGATCTAGGTTAATTCCCAGTACAGATACTGCAGAGAAAAATCCAATGGTAAAAATGATGTACTTAGTAATCACACCATATGCCAAAGGCAGGCCCTTCTTATAGGTCAGTCGTGAAGCTATTTCATCCCGTACAATCACTTGAAGAAATTGCGCTACAAAATACACCACCATAATCACGATCAGTACTTCAACTAAACTGCTTACGGTAATCGTCAATGACTCGGTTGGAGTGAGTGAGTAGTTCCAAAGGGTATTGAGAATCTGATCAATTTCTTCACCAAACTTGAGCAATTTGGCTAGGCCCATTACGTAGATTCCCAACAAATAATATTGTGCTGCCAAGGTGAAGAAACGGATGTTTACACCAATTAACTCACGTACAACGTGGGTACGCTTTCCAAATGGACTAGTAGTTATAGCTTGAAGGAGAGCCGGTATTCCTCGGTTCACAAAGAAGATTATCAAGCCATTGGCGATGCAGTAGAAAGTGGCCAAGGTGAATACCCTAGACACAGTATAATTTCCGATTGCCAACGCCACTGCGGAAATGAGTTGAAAGACTAAAATCACCGCCGTGAAGAAAGTGACAAACTTGAACCACTTCTTTCTTCTAAACGACCGGGTGTGACGTAATTGGACATACGAATACAGCAGGACGGCACCAAAGAGTAGCTGCTCCAACAGCAAAAGGACTCGTCCAGTAAAAGATGGGCCAAATGCCGTCAAAATACCTCCATCCAATAAGAAGAAAGCTAGGGGGAATAATAACAGCCAGCGAAGACGTTTTAAGCTTGTCTTCCAGGCTAAGGCCATCAATCCTACATACGCTAACATTGCCTCAAACCTGGCGAGTACTGCGGGTTTGCTGACTGAATCAAGCATAGTGTCGAATACTATGTAACGACTTATAAAAAAGGCCAAAACAAGTGCGCTGGCTAATGGTATGTAAATCCAAGCTCGGACCACTTTAAACCGCTGTGCATCCCGAAACCAAGGGCTCCTCCTCTCATATCTTTTCGCTCCGTATAAGACGAAAAAGGAGACTATGAAGAACAAAAAGTAGCGCCAAAAAAAGGGAGCATTGAAGCGGAAGTAAATCTGGACCTCATTGACCCATGTACCCCATCCCGTAACGAGTTTGGTTTTACTAACCTCTCTTGCTTCTGGTGCCCACAACGGAGGTAGGTCACTTTTAACTAAGCTAAATTCATCATTGGAGGATAAATCCAACAAGGATGTCTCAATTCCATTTAAGCCCTTAATCAACTGATAAAGCTCGGTTTCAACACTTGATAACTCGTTAATGGTATCGAGGATGCTTTCTGATTCTCGGTTGATTTGTTGCTGGATTTGATCGATTTGCTCTGACCACACCGCCCAAACCGCAGAATCTGTGCGAGATTGTGTACCTCTTTCAGTCCACATCCCTTGAAGATGAGCAAGTTTGTCGTAGATCATTCTCAAGCTATCAATTTGAGCGTCCACGTCTTCCGAATAAACTCGAATGAGCGCTCGGGCCTCCTCGATGTCCTTCAACCATTTATCAAATTCCCAAGCGGATAAGGCTGTGTCTTTCAATTGGGAAGAATCCGCCATCAGTGGTGCTGCAAGTCCCATGACTTCCTTGCGCTCCGACCTAGGCAGGAAGTTCTTACCTACGTCTTTCCAGAAATCATCCGCTTGGATTAATACGGCGTGCGACTTATCGAGTCCCTCACGCACATTGAGCACACCGAGTTGTGACGCGTTTGAAGATGCTGAAGTTGAATCCATCGACTCCTCTTGGGCTGATAGGCTTATAGCCGAAATCCAAAGAAATGCGAATAATAATCGTCGCATCATACACTAGCAGGTTAGGTAGAATTGAGAGGAAAGATACTAAACATTGGTTTGTCTATGTAAATTATGAAACCATCTGCTTTTTCTATTTTTGCTTAGTGCAAAATCTATTTCGCATATCGTTAATGTGGTTGGCTGGCGCCTTGTTGTTGGCGCACTCCATATTTCCTCATGCTCACCATGGCGAAGCACATGAAGTAATTGTTCAAACCGAAGATGAGCCCACTGGGATCGTCGACCTATTGTCGGAGTTGTTCCACAACGACTTAGGAGCGGAGCATCTAGAGCATTTTCAGGTTCAAAAGAATCAAGCTCCCTCTTTGAACGCCATTCACATTGAGGTAACCCCACCGGTTATCGTAACAGAGGAGTTCACAGAGGTTGAGTATTCTCCTTTTCTGGAAACCCCTCCTTTCGATGAACCGATACTGATTGGTTATGGTCTACGCGGGCCACCCCTTGTTTGATATCTCGAGCTTTTTAGCGAAGTCAAACAAACAAATCCATTCATGTTTAATAAAATCATTCAAGGGTCCATTAAGAACGGCCTCTTAGTCATTTTGCTGGTAGCAGGCATCATTGGCGGTGGTCTCTGGTCGTTGAATCAGGTCACGATCGATGCCGTGCCCGACATCACTAATAATCAGGTTCAAGCAGTAACTGTATCACCCTCGCTGGCGCCACAGGAGGTGGAACAATTCATCACCTATCCAGTGGAGATTGCCATGGCCAACCTGCCAAAGGTGACGGAGATCCGATCGGTTTCCAGATATGGTCTATCCGTAGTAACCATCGTGTTCGAGGAGGACCTCCCCATGCTAGACGCACGTCAGTATGTTAAGGAACAGATCGATCTCGCCTCCGATGAAATTCCCGCGGGCATGGGCAGCCCAGAACTTATGCCCATTACCACTGGTCTTGGCGAAGTTTACCAATACACACTAGAGGTAGATGAGGAACACGAGGGGCAATATGACCCTCAAGAATTGCGTACAATCCAAGACTGGATCGTCAAGCGCCAAATGGCAGGCATCCCAGGTGTGGTAGAGATCAGCAGCTTTGGCGGACTCCTTAAACAATACGAGGTAAGCGTCAATCCGCGCAGCTTGAACTCACTTGGCATTACTCTACACGATGTTTGGAATGCACTGGAAGCCAACAATCTCAATGCTGGCGGTTCGTACATCGAAAAAGGTGAGGAAGCATGGTATATCCGTGCCGAAGGGTTGGTGCGTTCGAAGTCAGATCTGGAAGCCATTTCAGTAAATGCCGAGGATGGTACACCTATTCGACTTGGCTCTTTTGCCAATATTATAGAAGGGTCGGCGCCTCGTTTTGGAGCGATGACCATGAATGGCGAGGGAGAAGCCGTGGGAGGAATTGCCCTCATGCTAAAAGGTGAAAACGCTTATGCCGTTACCAAGCGCATTGAAGATCGCGTTGAAGAGGTGCAAAAAACCCTGCCTGAAGGCGTGAGGATAGTGCCTTATCTGGATAGGGCCGACCTTGTGAGCAGAACCATCAACACCGTTACCAACAACCTCGTTGAAGGCGGCCTGATTGTGATCTTGGTGCTGATCGTTCTACTCGGTAACTGGCGCGCTGGCCTCGTCGTTGCATCCGTGATTCCGTTGGCCATGTTATTCGCTCTTATTTTGATGAATCTATTCGGCGTTAGCGCCAACTTGATGTCCTTGGGAGCTATCGATTTCGGGATCGTAGTAGATGGTGCGGTGATCATTGTTGAGAGCGTCCTCTTTCATCTTCACGGGAAGAGCATGCTGAGCAAAAAAGAACGTCAAGACCTTGTGATCAAGTCTTCAAGCTCTATTTATAAGTCGGCGGCCTTTGGAGTGCTGATAATTCTTGTTGTATTCCTGCCCGTTCTTTCCTTGGAGGGCGTGGAAGGAAGAATGTTCCGACCTATGGCTCAAACTGTGAGTTTCGCACTCATCGGAGCTTTGGTGCTATCGCTAACCTATGTTCCCTTAATGTCATCTGTTTTTCTGCGACCCTATAAAGGCGAAACATGGAGCAATCGAATAATGGGACGATTGCGCAAGGTCTATGCGCGATCCCTAGAAAGAGCGTTAGCATTCCCCGAAGCTGTGGTCGGGGTTTCGGCAAGCATTCTAGCTATAGCTGTGCTGGGGTTCTTCCAGTTAGGTTCTGTTTTCATTCCAACGTTGGAGGAAGGCGACCTTGCCATGCAGGTGAGCATGCGAACTGGCACCAACCTTACGGAGATGTTCAACACGTGTGGTAAGGCGGAACGCATTCTGCTTCGTGAGTTCCCAGAAGTTAAATCCGTTGTCAGTAAGATCGGTACGGCAGAAGTCCCAACGGATCCAATGCCTATAGAAGCAGCGGATGTGATGGTATTATTAAAACCAAAAGACGAGTGGTCCTCCGCTTCTACACGAGAGGAGTTGGTTGAGAAAATGGAACGCACCCTCGAGTCGGTCCAAGGCGCCAGCTTCGAGTTTACCCAACCTATCCAGCTCCGCTTTAATGAGTTATTGAGTGGATCCAAAGCCGACCTCGCCGTGAAGATCTACGGTGAAGATCTCGATACCCTGGCTCACTATGCCGAGGCAGCGTCACGACTCATGGCAAATGTTCCTGGAGCGGCCGATGTTAAGGTAGAGGCCACGCAGGGCATGCGTTTTCAAAGGATTGTGCCAGACAGGGGCTTGCTGGCTTTTCATGGAGTTAATATAGAAGAGGTCGCGCAATTGATCGAGTTCGCCTATGCCGGAGGCAAAGCAGGAACCGTGTACGAAGGAGAGAGGAGGTTCGATCTTGTGGTGCGTCTGTCTCCGGAAGCTCGCGCGATCAACAACCTAAATCAGATATTCGTAAAATCCAGTCATGGTCACTCCATTCCCGTATCGGCATTGGTCGATGTTGAAAACGTTGAAGGGCCAAGCCAAATATCCCGCGACAACACCATGCGTCGAATCGCCATTGGGGTGAATGTAAGGGAGCGCGACGTAACAGGTGTTGTGGGCGATATCGAACAGATCTTTGCCAATGACGTTGATCTACCAGCTGGATACAGAGTTGAATACGGAGGCGATTTCAAAAATTTGGAAGTGGCAACCGCTCGCCTTTCAGTGGCCGTGCCCGTGGCACTCGTGCTCATACTGGTACTCCTTTTCGCCGCTTTCAACTCTGCAAAGTATGCATTGCTCATCTTCAGCGCTGTTCCACTCTCCGCCATCGGTGGCGTTGCCTCATTATGGTTGAGGGGGATGGATTTCTCCATCTCCGCGGGTATCGGTTTCATCGCCTTGTTTGGCGTCGCCGTGCTAAATGGAATCGTAATGGTGAGCCACTTAAACGACCTACGCATGAAAAACGAGCTTTCCTTGAAAAATGTGATCATTCGAGGGGCTGGAGATCGCCTTCGACCTGTACTGATGACCGCTTCCGTGGCGGCACTGGGCTTCTTCCCGATGGCCTTGAGTTCATCCGCCGGTGCTGAAGTTCAAAAACCTTTGGCTACGGTGGTGATAGGCGGATTGATCTCAGCTACCTTGCTCACCCTCCTGGTTCTGCCCGTGCTCTATCAATGGCTGCACAAGAGTTCAGAAGTAAGAACGATGGGTAAGTCCACCGCCACCGTGATCTTGTTATTGATTGGTTCATCCGCCTTTGGGCAAAATACGCTCACCATGGAACGCGCGGTTGAACTCGGACTTCAAAACCATCCCAATTGGGTGCGTTCCGAAGGAGCAGTAAGCCAAGCTGAAGCAGAAAGACGGGCAGCCTTTAATGTGGCTCCTACGGAGTTTCAACTACAATATGGACAGATCAACGCGTCTGACCTAGACTATAACTTTGCCATTCAACAAGACATTGGCTCCATCCTAGGTCACCTGAAACGCGGAGAAAGCGGCAGGGCCTTAATCGCATTGAGAGAGGCCGAGTTTCATTTGGAAGAGAAGAAACTCACACTCCTTATTCAAAGTGCTTACATGGATTGGAAATGGGCTTACGACCGCTGGAAGATCCTTGCAGATCAAGATTCGTTGATTCGTTCGTTTCAAGCGAAGGTGGACCTCAAGGCAGAGTTAGGGGAAAGCAGGCCTTCCGAAGTGTATCAGGCGGATGCCGAACTACTGGAATTTGAGCGATTGGTTACCAAGGCCCACATCGATTACTTGGAATATGAGGTAGCCTTATTCACACTCCTGCAGTCAGACGATGTGTTTGTACCTGCTGAAGGAATGGAAGTAATGGCTATAGAATCAGCTGTCCAGCTGGCGCTTGACTCCACCTTGCTCCTTCCCCTCCTCGAGCGTGTGGAATATGCAGAAACTCAAATAGACGTGCAGTCCTCTGAATTCTTCCCAAGCTTCCAGGTAGGCTACTTCAATCAGATGCTTGAAGGAGTTCCTGGATTCCAAGGTGTGAGCGTAGGCATGACTTATCCGCTCGTTTTCAATGCTAGGGGCGCCAATGTAACCCAGGCTAAGATCGATGCCGAGATCAGCAAGAGCAGGTCGGATTACGAGGCAAACGCCTATCTCAAGGAATTGGAGTTCACACGCGAAAGCTGGGAGCTGAGGTCTGCCTTAGCCTTGATGTATAAAGATCGACAATTGGAGAATGCTAGAAAACTTCGAACCACGGCCCAGCTAGAATGGGAGAATGGTGAAGTCGATTTCTACCAGTTCTTCCAACTTTTCAAAATGTCTGTGGAAATGCAAATGAACACCATGGATGTACTACGTGATTACAACTTGACAACACTACGATATCAATTCTTACTCAAATGAGACATTTTGTAACTATAATGATCGGCTTGGCCGTGATCGGTTGCTCCACAGAAAAGGGAGATGACCCAGCGAGTGAAGCAGGACATGAACATTCCCGGGCCCAATGGATCACGGGGTCGCCCGAGCAGGATACCATCTATGATGCGATTACTTGTACGGGTATGATCGATGTTCCGCCTGAAAGTAGAGCCACCATCAGCGCACCCCTGGGAGGGTACTTGAGAGAGGTGAAATACTATCCCGGACAAAGGGTGAGCAAGGGGGAGGTATTGGCCCGAGTGGCCCATCCAAACTACATCGAACTCCAGCGCACCTTCCTCGATGCAAAGTCGCAGGTCAGGTTCTTGGAAATGGACTTCCAGCGAAAGACGGAGCTGTTCGAGCAAGAGGCTATCAACAGCCGAGTATTAGAAGAGGTTCGGTCTAAATTGGAGTCTGAAAAAGCACGTATGATGGCAGCCGCAGCCAGCCTGCGTCAAATGGATATCGATCCAAGTTCGCTCAGTGCAGATAACATTCAAGAATCACTCACATTGCGCTCCCCATTGAACGGATACATCACGAAGATCAACGTGAACCTCGGTCAGCATGTAACCCCCGAGGAAGCGCTCTATGAAATCGTGGACGATTCGCACATGCACATCGAATTATCCATCTTCCCTCGCGACATTTCAAAAGTGAAACTGGGTCAAATGATAGAGTACATGATTCCGGGAGACCAGAATGTGTACGAAGGCGACATCCAGCAGATCGGTCGGCAGGTAGACGATGAGTCAGGTGCCTTCACCATTCACGCACACTCGCACTCAGACCATACCGTTCTCAGACCAGGTCAATATGTAGAAGGAAAGATCTTGATCACCCCAAGAGAAGCTCAACTGTTGCCGATGACCGCCGTGGTTCGCGATGCCAACAGCAACTTTGTATTCGTCCAAATGGGGGACCATTACGAAAAATTCGAGGTACGCACCGGATCTATGTATGGTGAACAGATCGAGATCTTGGACTCCATTCCTGGACCTGTAGTCATGAAAAACGCTTACCTGCTTCTCGAGGCGGGCGAAGCGGGACATAGTCACTAAAAACTCTGACAGTCCTTGCATAACGGAATATCAGCCTTCTGGCCCGAGTCGATCTTATGGAGATAATCACGTCGTTCTGGGGAGTTATAGATTTCCCAGAGCGACGATTCCATCACGTTGCCAATAATACCCTGTCCGTTTAGGTCATTACAACAAACGGTAACATTTCCATCGGGTAAGACAACCATTTGATGCAGCAGAAGGTCGCAACTCTTTTGCTTGTGAGCCTTAGACGTGGTGCCGATCT
>CBFHVA010000009.1:0-118003 GCA_965659415.1 Phaeocystidibacter sp. | reverse complement strand
TTGGGGATCACCTCTTCCCTTTCCGAACAGAGTCGTTAAGCCCAACAGCGCCGATGGTACTGGGTTCGCCCCGGGAGAGTAGGTCGTCGCCATCCTTCTTGCCTCGTCAGTCTTTACTGGCGAGGCTTTTTTTTGCTCCAAACTTTCCGCTACAAATTACCGTCACGTGGCTTGCGAAAAGAAGGTCAGGAAGGAATAATCCAATATGTTATACCCATAACGTTCTCTAATCAGCGAAGACTGCTCCGTAAAAAGGATCGTGAGGTACTCGGCTATGACAACCGGGTATTAGCTTAAACGACCAGCAAAGAGGGGAGAATTACTCTTTGCCAATCTCAACAACCACCCCCATCAATCCATCTACTTTCTGGTTGAAGCGAATTTGACCCCCGTGTTCTAGAACGAGGAGATACACCAATTGTAATCCCATCCCTTTTACTGTAAGCTGTGTTGATATGTGCTTCTCTTTGATGTCGTTCACAATGGCCTTAGGAATGCCGGTACCTTCATCGAGTATTGAAGTGATTAGAATGCCGTCCTCAACACGCGCACGCACATGAACCGTGGTACCCTGGGGGCATACTTTAAAGAGTTAGCTGTCAAATTACGCAGTATGGTACCGTAAGCGTTTGAATCCAACGACCATTGTACATCTTCAACATCCTTATTGAGCTTCATCCCTCGGGTGGGTAATATCGGTAACATGAGCTGCTCATACTGTTCAGCTAAAAATAGCCACACTCACCTCATTCTTGATTAGTTGAAGCTCAGTTTGCTACTCTTTAGACCACATGAGTAAATTCTCCAACAACACGTGTACCTCGGTTAATCCGAGCTGAACATTACTCAGAATATCCATACTGTCGGTACCCAATCGATCACTGCGCTGCGGCAGCTCCTTCAGGAGGTAGAGCGAATTGCCAATGGGTCCGCGTAAATCATGACCAATAATGCTAAACAAGCGCGTTTTTGCAGCGTCAATTTGATTGAGCATTTCTAAGTTCTTTGCGACCTCTTGTCTTCTGTTCTGAACCAAGCGGAACTAGAGAATAAGTATGATGAGCAGTACCAGTAGGCTGCCCATACCCAAATACAGATATATCCTCTCCTGTTTAGCTAAGGCATTTTCTTGTTGAAGGAGCTCTATTTCTCTGGCCTGATATTGAGCAGTAGCGATCCGGTCAAATGCCCGAAGACGAGTAGAGTTCGACAACTCTAAGCTCTCCTGATACAATTCAAAGTATTCCTCGAAATACTTGAGAGCCATCGCTGGGTCGCCAAGCTCTGTGTAAATTGTACTCAAATCGCGAGCAGCTTCCCGTCGAACGGTGAATTTATCGCTTTGATAACTGGCATTTTCATAGGCCCAATTGGAGTAAATCAAGGCGCTATCTATTTCCCCCAATTCACGGTGACATTTACCAATGTTCAACCAAATAAATGGAGCCTTATACAAGTGTCTCCGCTTCATGAACATACCTGTGCGTTCAGCACGCCTGAAGTAGAAGAATGCGGAATCTAAGTTCGTCAAACTGTAGTGGGCCTTCCCCAGATGAAGTAGTAGCTCATTGGCACTGATGGTATCCTCCAATGGATAAAAGGCCACTAAAGAAGAATCCGTTTTTGTATCCGTTTCAATACGGGATTGACCAATGAGCAGGTAGGCTTGCCCTAATCGGGAACCTTTATGTGGGGCGCTAAAGTAAGGAACACTTCTTCTCGCAAACTCCTCGGATTTCTCGCACTGTTCCAACTTGTTCAGCACCTTTGACAGGACGAGATAGGCTAATGGTCGTGACAAGCTATCATCTACTGCTAAGTAGCCAAGCGCCGCATAACCGTGATCCAATGCTGTATCATATTGCTCTAGTTCATCTTCTACGGTACTCAGATTGCAATAAGCATAACCTATCCGAGTAGAATCCCATTTAGGAATCCAAGACAGCGCATGCAAGTAGTCAATTTGTGCGGAATCCCATTCTCTTCGTATAGCGTGAAATATCCCATGCTCCATCAATCATTCGCTTCCCGAGCCTCCTTTAATTCTGCCGCCAATGCTTGATGGGCAAGCTTAGGGTTGCTCCATACGCTCGACATAACAATTTGCTGAATGATGTCTCCACTCTCTTCATTTGATTCACTCTGATCTAACGCTATTTTTATGGAGTCGGGAAGCTGACATAGACACAAAGTGCTCATCAGCTTAAACAGGATCAGGAGAATTTTTAGCAAGGTTGGTACTTATAGTCCTAGAATACAATCTGAAGAATAATCTTTTGCGTAGATTCGATTTTTCCTATGAAAACACCGAAACGGAACATACATCGTGCTTGGACTTTCTACGATTGGGCGAATTCAGCCTACTCATTGGTCATTTCTACAGCCATTTTTCCAATTTACTATGAAGAGGTAACCGATGAACTCCTAAACTTGTTTGGAAGCCGTATCGATGCTTCTGCGGTGTATGCCGGGGTCATTGCTCTGTCATTCATTCTCTCCGCTACTTTGTCTCCCTACTTGAGTGCATTAGCGGATGTTTCAGGAAGAAAAAGAGCCTATATGAGATTTTTTGTGATCGTCGGATCGATCTCTTGCATGTCCATGTATTTCTTTACGTCGGAGTCGGTTTGGATCGGACTGTTGGCTGCTTTTTTTGCCAGTTTTGGTTTTTCTGGAAGTTTGGTATTCTACAACTCTTACCTGCCCCAGATTGCATTACCAGAGGAGCAAGATAAGTTGAGTGCTCGGGGCTTTATCCTTGGTTATATAGGTAGTTCCCTACTTTTAGTGTTCTTGCTGCTTATGGTTCAAAAGCCCGAGTATTTCGGACTCAACGGTGCTGATAAGGCTACCCGTCTTTCCTTTGTGATTGTTGGACTTTGGTGGTTGGGATGGAGTTTGTATCCCCTAAGAGTTTTACCTAGGAATACGATGCGCTCAAAGCTTGATAAAGACTGGGGAAGGAAGGCGTATCTCGCGCTCTTATCCGTGTTTCAAATATTTAGAAAGACGAAGCGTCTAGGAAGATTTGTATTGGCCTTTTTCTTTTTATCCTGTGGAGTGCAAACCACCATTTTATTGGCTACCATGTTCGGGACAGAAGTCCTTGACATTGAAAGAGGAACCTTGATTTTGACTGTGCTCATTATTCAAATTGTTGGAATAATTGGAGCCTGGAGCTTCTCAAGATTGTGCAATATCCTGGGTAATATTAAGTCAGTGGCACTTGCTGTTTTTATCT
The DNA here is from genome assembly GCA_965659415.1 of Phaeocystidibacter sp. Classification (GTDB taxonomy): domain Bacteria; phylum Bacteroidota; class Bacteroidia; order Flavobacteriales; family Schleiferiaceae; genus Phaeocystidibacter. The sequence goes on along the minus strand of CBFHVA010000009.1, from coordinate 114,762 downwards.
GGGTAGGGGTTTGCTTAGCTGCCTTCTTTGTTCAATCAGAACTACAGTTTATGATTCTTGGGGCCCTGGTTGGACTGGTACTGGGGGGGGTACAATCAATCGCACGAAGCACCTATTCAAAGATGCTCCCAGCAACGGAAGATCATACCACCTTTTTTAGCTTCTATGATGTAGCTGAAAAACTGGCTACTGCGGTAGGTATGTTTTCAGTAGCCGTATTGGTGGCCATTACAGGCGATTTACGCAACGCGGCACTCGCACTTACGGTATTCTTCTTTATTAGTCTAATTATACTGTTTACGATACCACGTAGTAAATACGTTTATTGAATGGACTGGGCCTTATCTAATCGGATGATCAATCCTTCGATTAAATCTTCTTCAGCACCAACTACTCTGGCTTTTACCCGAATTAAATTTCCTCTTTGGAATTGAGTCATTTCCACTGTTGAATCCATGCTGCATATTACCACGTGATCCAAAGTGAGGTTGGTTTCACCTACGGCGGTGATATCTCCGGTTAAGTCAACTACCTTATCCATATAAAGGCTATCGAAGGCTGCCGTACCATTGGCAAGCTCCGATTTGAATAGAGAGATTTCGCCAGTGAAAATGGCCTCCTCTGTTTGGATGTCGCGGTGGGGCTTGTTGTACAGATAGATGGCTACGAATATTCCGATAAGCGCCGCCAATCCAACGAACAGTGATATTCTCTTATGCATAGGTCTGATTTTTGACAGGATGAGTTCTGTAAGGTACTAAGTCCATTCGACAGAATGATTAATTGAAAAATGCTTAATCTAACTTAACAACCTAAACCAAGATTCTTTCGTTTATTAGTTGTATCTATTTATCCGTTCAATGAAGAAGTCCGTTTTTATAATGTTGTTTAGCAGCTTGGTATTGTCTGCATGCTACTATGACAACTTTGAAGAGAGAGGTATTCGTCCACCCAATAGAGACTGTCCCACTCCTGAAAGCAGTTATTCCATGCATATCAGACCTTGGATTGAAGCGCGATGCATCGACTGTCACAATGCTAATTTTGCTTCAGGCCAGTTGGACTTATCTACTTATCAAGATGTGTTCGATAATGCTGCGAGTATTCAAGATCGAATCAACCGACAAGAGTCTGATCCGAAGAAGATGCCAACGGATGGGCCTAAATTGAATCGTTGTCAGTTGGATGGGTTTGATGAGTGGATTGACCTAGGAAAACCCCAGAACTAAATATTACATCTCATGAAAAAATGCATTTTCACACTTCTTTTAGGAGCCATCTCCTTCTCTTTATCAGCTCAACGGCAGCTCACAAGAGAAGGCTACATTCGTTTTTTTGGCGCGACTCCTGCGGAGAATATAGAAGGGGTTAGTAACCAGGCCTCCTCGGTCATTGATGCGAGTAATGGTGATATCGCTTGGCAAGTATTGTTGACGAGCTTCACCTTTGAGAAAGCCTTGATGCAAGAGCATTTCAATGAGAATTATGTGGAATCCGCAACGTTCCCAAAGGCTGAATTCAGAGGTTCTATTGAGGATTTTTCTGCCATCGATTTATCGACGAATGGAGAGCACGAAGTGACGATAACCGGAGATCTTAGCTTACACGGTGTGACTAAACCTACCTCCGCGACAGGCACGCTTAAAGTGGAAGATGGAGCGATTATTTTGGATGTTACATTTGATGCCGTCCCAGAAGATTATGATATTGAGATACCTTCTGTGGTGCGCGACAAGATTGCAAGCTCATTTGACGTAACCGTGAAGGCTAAATATCAACCCCTCGAATAATGAAATCATTCGGCCGTTCTACCTTACTTCTCTTCGCTTTATCCTGCTTTTCTCTTCACACCTATGCTCAAGGTGATGATTTGCTAAGTATCCTCGATGAAGAAGAGACTACCAACTACGCTACCGCTACTTTTAAAGGGACTCGAATTGTCAATCTGCAGTCAACGGAAATTCCGGGAGCTGGAGTTGGGCAATTTGTGATTTTACACCGCTTCGGTGCCATTAATGATGATCCGCTCTATAACCTGTTTGGATTAGATGTGGCTTCCGTTCGTTTGTCCATGGATTATTCCTTTAATGACTACATCAACGTGGGAATCGGACGCTCAAGCGGGAGCAAGACGTATGATTCATGGTTAAAAGCAAAGCTGCTGAGGCAGTCTTCCGGAGCGCAAAGCATGCCAATATCATTGTTGTATTACGGCTCATTTAATGTGAACACCACTAAGTACGATGATGGAATTGAGCGCAGCTTTTTTGATAGAGCGAGTTACGTGAACCAGCTCATTATCGCTAGAAAATTTACGGCGTCCTTCAGCTTTGAGGTTGCACCTACGTTGGTCCATTGGAACACCCAACAAACAGAAGCTCAACCAAACAGTGTATTTGCCCTTGGAGGAGGCATGAGGTATAAAATCACCAATCGCATTGCTCTCACAGCGGAAACAATGATTCAAATGCCACAAAACACTAGATTAGTAGATGGGGTAGAGACGCCTTATGAGAACTCTTTCTCTATTGGTGTTGATATTGAAACGGGGGGGCATGTGTTTCAACTTCATCTCACAAATTCAAGATTCATGAGTGATCCGGATTGGATGGCAGCTACACCGGGAAGTTGGGGGAACGGAGATATCTTCTTCGGATTTAATATTTCTCGGGTGTTTACACTCAGAAAACCAAAGGTTCCAGAAGATCCGAATTACTAGAGATTATTGCACGTAATCAACATTGCCAATATGAAAAAGCGCATCGCCTTTGTGAACCATGGCTATGTTGTTATGGCCAATGATATAGCCAGATGAGGGTGCCTTGACCTTAACCGAGTAGTTGTTGTAAGGCTCGTTGATCTGTCCAATCGTTTCTCCTTCCTTGACCTTCTTTCCGCTTTCTTTTGTGGCCACAAAAAGTCCACTCATTTCAGCACGCACCCATGATGAACTATCGAAATGGACAACTTTTTTCGATTGAGGATTAGCGTCAGTCATTCCAAAGTGATGAAGTACGCGCTTCGTTCCTCTAACAGCCGTTTTGATAGCCTTGTCATCAAATCGTAGAGACTCACCACCTTCAAAAACTACAATGGATTTCTCCATTTCTTGAGCAGTATGACGAAGCGACCCTTCAATCACACTGCTTGTAAGCGTAAAAGGTGCCTTGAATGCAAGGGCTATTTCTTTGCCCAATACATCTTCTTCGCTGTATCTGATTTGTGGGTAATTGGTGCGACTCGCTCCTCCCGTATGGAAATCGATTCCGAAATCGATAAAAGGCAAAATTTTGGTAGAAAGTACGTTGGCTACAATAGACGCCAAGGAACCGTCGGGCCGACCTGGAAAGCTTCGATTTACATCTTTTCCATCTGGTACTTCCCTCGAGAAATTGATAAAGCCATATACATTGATGATAGGTAAGGCCATTACCGTTCCTCTTTTGAGGTTGCGCAAGGTTTTACCAGCTATCATTCTTCGAACAACCTCAATTCCATTGATTTCATCGCCATGCAACCCCCCAGATAGGAGCACAACCGGGCCATCAACTGGACTTCGGAATACGTGAATAGGCATGTCGATGAGCGTGCCTGAAGGCAAGCGAGCAATCTCAATTTCAATTACGGTTTCTTCACCAACTGGAATGGGAGTGCCGTCAATCTTGAAGGTTTTTCCCATGGCTTATTGCCCGGTATAATTTGACGGTGTGATCTGATGCAATTCAGCTTTAACCTGTTCGGATACGTCTAATCCGTTTACGAATTCCGCAATCACTTCACCATCAATAGCCTTGTTCGTGCGGGTCAATGCTTTGAGTGCTTCATATGGCTTAGGATAACCTTCGCGGCGTAGAACCGTTTGAATAGCCTCGGCAACAACCGCATAATTCCGCTCTAGATCAGCAGCAATTGCATCTTCGTTCACAATTAGCTTGTTCAACCCCTTTAACGTGTTGTTGAATCCGATTACGGTATGAGCTAATGGTACTCCAATGTTTCTCAACACCGTGCTATCCGTTAAATCACGCTGAAGACGTGAAATAGGAAGCTTTCCTGAAAGGTGTTCAAAGAGTGCATTGGCAATGCCAAGGTTTCCTTCGCTGTTCTCAAAATCGATAGGATTCACCTTGTGCGGCATAGCGGAAGAACCTACCTCACCGGCCTTAATTTTCTGCTTGAAATATTCCATCGAAATGTAGGTCCACATGTCGCGGTTCAAATCGATGATGATCGTATTCACTCTTTTAAGCGTGTCAAAAAGAGCAGCCATGTTGTCGTAATGCTCGATTTGTGTAGTCGGATTAGAGCGATGTAATCCGAGAATCTCTTCTACAAAATGATTACCGAAGGCGTGCCAGTCGGAGTTCGGATAGGCCACCGTGTGCGCATTGAAGTTACCAGTTGCTCCGCCGAACTTGGCAGACATTGGAATGTGGCGTAATTGACGCAATTGTTGATCTAATCGCTCAATGAATACCATGATTTCCTTGCCTAAGCGAGTAGGAGAGGCGGGCTGACCATGCGTGCGAGCAAGCATAGGAATATTGGCCCATTCATTCGCTTTTTCTTGAAGCGATACAATTAAATTGCCAATGATCGGTGTGTAGATGTTTTCAATGGCTTCTGAAATGGAAAGAGGTACGGCAGTGTTGTTGATATCCTGAGATGTCAATCCGAAGTGGACGAATTCGCTCCATTTTGAAAGACTGAGAACTTCCATCCTTTCTTTAATGAGATATTCAACTGCCTTTACATCGTGATTAGTCGTTTTCTCAATCTCCTTCACTCTCAGAGCATCTGTTTCAGAAAAATCCAAGTAAATGTCACGCAGGTCATTGATTTTGTCCTTTGGGAAATCTTCAAGCTGCGGCAAAGGCTTTTCCACCAGAGCAATGAAATACTCAATTTCCACGCGAACGCGGTATTGAATCAAGGCATACTCTGAAAAGTACGGTGAAAGGGGTTGTGAATGACGTGCGTAGCGACCATCAACAGGGGAAATAGCGTAAAGTGCCGAACTCATTTTTCCAAGATTGTGAATGAATGCGCGAAGGTACGAATTCCCGAGTGTTCTGAGGGTTTAATTCTTGTGGTAGAGTACTTACCCAATCCTCAGTAACAAACCTTTCAAATAATGTCCTTCGGGAAAGTACAAGTTCTCTTGATGATCGTTTGGTTGTCGCAGTTCTCTCAAAATTTGAATGGGACGACCGACCTCAATAGCTGCGGCTCGAATAGTATCGGTAAAGAGCTGGGGCGAAACATTTTGACTGCAAGAGAAGGTGAGCAGTAGTGTGCCGGGTTGCATTCGCTTTATAGCTGTAGCATTTAATCGCTTATAGGCTTGTACGGCTTTGTGTACGGCCTTTCTGCGCTTGGCGAATGCAGGCGGATCGAGAACCACAATGTCGTAATCTTTCTCCATCGTTTTTAAAAACTCCTGAACATCTGATTTGATTGCTGCATGGCGCTCGTCGCAATTATTAAGACGTGCATTTTCTTCAACTAAGTCGCATGCCACCTGTGAAAGATCAACGGAGTCAACGTGATTGGCACCGCCCATCAATGCGGTAATCGAAAATCCGCCGGAATAAGAAAAAGCATTCAATACTTTTTTCTTCATCGATAGTGAATACAGTAATTCTCGGTTGTCGCGCTGATCGAGAAAGAACCCCGTTTTTTGTCCGTTTACCCAATCGATTTTGAACTCTGATCCATTCTCTAGGATAATGGTATTCTCAATGTGGCCGAATAGAAACTCTTTTTGAACGCCATGTGCCTTTAAGCTATTAGCGCTCTTGTCGTAAATAGAGTATATGCTTTCTCCCAATAATTCTCTTAGGCTGCTGGCTATGAATGCACGTTGCTTAAACATGTCCATAGTTTGGGACTGCATCACAAGGTGACCATTATAGAAATCAACGATTAATCCGGGTAAGCCATCTCCTTCGCCAAAAATCAACCTGATTCCATTGGTGAGTTCTGAGTCAAAGTATCCCAGATTCCTTCTCAAGTCTATGGCAGCTTGAAGATTGTCTTTCCACTATGTCTCATTGATTTCGAGGTCCTCAAATGAGAGCACCTTCACCCTAATGCTTGCACGCGGGTTTTGATAGTGACCAATTGCGACTACCTCGCCTTTGGCTGAAACCACTTTCACCAAATCTCCTTCAGATACAGTATCGCTCTCCCGAAGTGCACCGCTAAAAATCCATGGATGCATTCGGTTGAGCGCCTTCTCTTTGCCGGGCAATAGTCGTATTTCCTTCATGGGATAAAGGTACATTTCATACGCTTCATCTGCTAAGGCAAGATGACTCATTGGTCGATAGCTCATTCATTGGAATATTATCTATACAATTGGTAGCGCTTTGTTAGAATGTATTCAAGTATTGCCTATATTCACCAGTAATAACACACTAGAGGATAAAATGTGTGTAAATCTAAACAAAGTCATCTGAGTTTAGACACAGACATAATAATCCAAACGAATAAAACGCACTCGCTATGAAGTCCAAAAATCTTTTGGCATGTTTGAGTACAGCTTTGCTGATGCTCTTGCCGCTTTTTCAGTCTAATCTCTCAGCACAATGCTCTTATCAACTTAGTTTAGATGATACATACGGCGACGGCTGGAACGGGAACACTATTGATGTTCGCGTGGGTAATTCTACGGTAAATTACACGTTGAATAATGGTTTTGATACCACCATTGTACTTGCAGTAACCGTAGGAGATTCAATTAAGCTTTCGTACAACAATACGGGCTTGTATCAATCAGAAGTTTCCTTCGAGCTTTTCGATAGCCAAGGATTGTCAGTTTATGCTTCTGGTCAAGGTCCAGCTGCTGGACTCCGTTTGGATACATTGGCAACTTGCCCAGCGTGTCCGGTACCTAATCCAATTACCTTGGACTCCATTTCACCTAGTACGGTTTCCATCTCTTGGGCAAGTACGAGTGCAAGCTCATACTCTTTGGAGTGGGGGCCTTGTGGATTCACGGTAGGTACAGGGAGTACAGGTTCGGCCTTCACTAACAATTATACGATTACTGGTTTAGCTCCGAGTCAATGTATCGACGTGTACATTACGGCGGATTGTTCAGGTTCAGGTAATGGTGTGAGTGTGCAAGGCGGACCCTATTCATTCTCTAGTGGTCAGCCTGTAGTATCCACTTTTCCCTTCTTAGCTAACTTCGAATCGAATAATGGTTTTTTTAGTGAATCAGGATCCAATTCATCCTGGCAATGGGGAGCTCCTTCAGGCCCAGTAATTAGTTCTGCCAGCTCAGGGAACAACGCCTGGGTAACCAACCTAAGTGGTGATTACAACAACAGTGAGCTTTCATACCTCACGAGTCCTACGTTCGATTTGTCATCTGAAACCACAGATTTCATTCTGTACTTTGACTTGAACTACGAAACGGAATCTTGTTGTGATGAATTCTGGATGGAAATTTCCACAGATGCAGGTATTACTTGGACGAAGCTCAGTGGTAATGGTACTGAGGTAAACTGGTATAATGATGCCTTCAACGATTGGTGGGACGGCAGTAATTCAGGGTGGGCTCAAAGCTCAATCAACCTCAACAATATTGCAGGCTTGAGCGGAGTTCAATTCCGTTTTGTCTTTAGCACGGACGGCTCAGTTACCAGAGATGGTGTAGGCGTGGATGATTTTGGTCTTTCGGCATTGAGCTGTGGTGTGCCAACGGGTCTCACGGCTACGAGTCCTGACGATTCAACTTTGATTGTTTCATGGACAAGTACAGGAACAAACTTCAATATTGAGTACGGTGTTCAAGGATTTTCTCAAGGATCGGGAACCTTTATCTATAATGCCACTAACCCAGATACTATTTCGGGTTTGATGGCTGGTACTAACTATGATATTTATGTACAGGATAGTTGTGGTGTAGGTAATGTAGGAATCTGGGCTGGTCCTGCAGTAGGAACGACTCAACAGAACTCGGTGAATACCTTCCCATACACGGAAGACTTCGAGAGCTCTCAAGGAGGATGGATTTCCGGCGGAACCAATAACTCTTGGCAATGGGGATCACCAACAGGTACAACCATTTCAAGCGCTGCTCAAGGTGTGAATGCTTGGGTCACCAACCTTGCAGGAGCTTATAACAACTCCGAATTCTCATATTTACAATCACTAGTATTTGATTGTTCAGCTCTCACTAACGATGTGGAATACGCGTTCAGCATGATTTACAATACAGAAACTTGTTGTGATGAAGGTTGGGTAGAATACTCATTTGACGGTGTAAACTGGACGAAATTAATTGATAACGGAAGCGCCACGGGTTGGTACAACGATGTGAATAATCAATGGTGGGACGATGGCAATGGTACAACGTGGGCTACTCGTTCCAATGTAATTCCTGGATCAGCAGGTCAGGCGTACGTGCAAATTCGTCACGTCCTTTCTACCGACGGATCCGTAACCCGTGAAGGTTTTGGAATTGACGATGTAAGTCTTACCGAGTTGGCTTGTACCGTTCCATTTAGCCTAGGTGCTGCAAACGTAGGCACTTTCAATGCTGATCTTTTCTGGAGTACGTCTGGAAGCATTTCAATAGTTGAGTGGGGTCCAGCAGGCTTCGTTGTAGGGACGGGTCAGGGGAACTTCATGAGTACCACGAATGACACGCTTTCATTAACTGGATTAATGGCGAATACGTGTTACGACTTCTACGTACAAGACTCTTGTTTGAATGGTAACAGTGCTTGGGTAGGACCAATTAACTTCTGTACACTTCCTACTTGTCCTATGCCTACAAACTTAGGAGCGAACAATGTGGATTCCGTATCCGCTACGCTCGTTTGGGATGGCAACAGTGTTCCGAGTACGTACATCGTTGAATATGGCGGTATTGGACTTCAGCCAGGAGCAGGTACCGTTGTTGTCGCCGCGGCAGATAGCGTCACACTCACTGGTTTAAATAATGCTTCTGATTATTGTTTCTATGTGAGAGAAGTGTGCAGTCCTACGGATACCTCCTCATGGGCAGGTCCGTTCTGTTTCCAAACTTCGTGCGGTGCATTCTTGGGGGATGATTATGCCAGCCCAATTCCGGTGACAGGCAGTATTGTCTATAACGGGAACTCGGGTATTTGCTATTCAGATAACTTGTCTCTCCGCAGTGGTCCGGAGGTTGTATTTGCATATACTCCAACCTCGGGTACAACTGCGGCGTCTTTTGAGACCTGTGGCAGCGGTTACGATACTTACTTGTTCCTAGTTGATGCCAGCTTTAATACGATTAGCTTGAACGACGATGCTTGTGGGGTGCAGTCACAGTTGCTTTCTCAGTCTGTTACTCCGGGTGTAACGTATTACGTAGTAGTAGAAACCTATAGTTCCTTCACTACACCTGGGCCTTTCACATTGACTATCACCGAAGTGAATCCTTGTCCACCGCCGATGAACTTGACGAGCACAGCCTCAACATGTACTTCGGTTGATTTAATTTGGAAAAGCGGTGCAGCTGCGAACGGATACATTGTGGAGTACGGTGCTCAGGGATATATGCCAGGTACCGGAACAAGCATTGTGAGCAACGATACTACCGAGAGTATTTCAGGCTTAATGGCTGGTACAGCTTACGATTTCTATGTGAGTGGTTTGTGTGTGGCCGATACTTCAGCATGGGCTGGACCGTATAACTTTACAACGCCTTCAACTAACCCTAATCCAGTGTTGGGTGCGGCGAATATTGTCAATGTAACGCTCACGGATGCGTTAGTTGATTTTGACGCTACGAGTACAATTGCAGACAGCGTGGCGTGGGACTTTGACGATGGATCGGCGATTCAGACTGGATTCAACGTTCAACACCTGTATCAGCAGAACGGTACGTATGAAGTTGTACTTAGTGCATTTACAGATTGTGGACTTGATACTGCCGTTATCAACTTGAGTATCAGCACCATTTCCAATGAAGAATGGGATGCGGCTCAGTTCGAAGTGTATCCAAATCCTACCAACGGTGTGATCACTGTGTTGTTTGAAAACTCGAACTCCGCAGATGCAGAAATTGAGTTACTCAGCTTGGCTGGTCAGGTAATTGAAACTTTGACGGTTGACCACACCTCTGGAAACAGAGTTCAAATGGATTTGAGTGATTTACCTTCAGGTGTTTATATGGTTCGTTTCACACAGAATAATTCCACTTCTGTTAAGCGAATTATCCTCGAATAACCAAACCATCTGTTTCGAGCAAACGAGCCCCTTGATGAGAGTCAAGGGGCTTTTTTTATGAGAGGAGTCTATTACAAGTATTGCTTCACCAGAGCTGAGACCTGACTGTAAACCTCCGAGTTAGCCGCAATGATTTCTCTGCCGAATATGGGGTCGTTGCTAGGTGAGAAGGCCGATACTTCTCCACCGGCTTCGCGGACAATAAACTCTCCTGCCGCAACATCCCAAGGATTGAGACCGTACTCAAAAAAGGCATCAAATCGTCCGCAAGCCACATAGGCCAAATCAACAGCAGCTGAGCCCCATCTGCGAACTCCTCGTGTATTTTGAAAACAAGCCTTCAGCAAGGCAAGGTACTCGTCTATTTTTTCGAAGTCATAGTAAGGAAAGCCCGTTGCAACCAAGGTGTCTTTAAGCTTAGTTTTAGCACTCACCTTTATTGGTTCGCCATTGCAGAACGCCCCGCCTTCCAGGTAAGCGTGAAAACACTCATTTTGACCAACTTCTAGAACTACTCCAATGACTGTTTGTTTGCCATCATGCAAAGCAACAGAAACCGCATATTCAGGCAAGCCGTGCAGGTAGTTGGTAGTGCCATCAAGTGGGTCTACTATCCAATTGAATCCATTCTTATTTGGGTCGCCAGTTCCTTCTTCTGCAATAAATCCAGCTTGGGGATATATCAATTTCAGACCCTCTACTAATCGAACTTCAGCCTGCTTATCTACATAGGAAACCAAACTGTTCAAGCTCTTCGTTTCAACGTCGGAGCTCTTCACCTTCTCTTGCTCTCTGCGTATGAACGCACCTACTTCGCGAACCAAGTGAATAGTCGCGGTGCATTTCTCTTTTAAATCCATAGGGTTATTGGGTGCTTTCTACTTGCTGTAGCGGACGCGTGATGTCCATTCTATCGAGAACTTCATGCAAGGCTTTGAGTAGAACTTCGTATTGCTCTTCATCCAGAACCTTGGCGTTTGATTTCCATTCAATGATTGACATGAAACGTGAAGCCTCCATGCTATAGAGTTCGGCCTTGCCAACGTGCCCGTCCTCTTTCAATGTACCGTACAAGTTTCTCCATGCCAAGCGGAAATCATCCTTGAACATGGGCTTTAGGCGATACTCTGTAAATTGAAAACTGGACATTTATGAAGCTATTTCGACGCTGTCGAATGTACAAAACAATACGCGGAATCGAAATGGAATAGGTGAGACTAAACTTTTTCAGCTATCGACTCAAAACGAACGACTCCATCTTCATCGATTTCAGATAAAACCACGTGTTGTACCTGGTTCACCAAAGTAGGATTCCAATGGGTTTTAACCTTTACATAGTTCTCAGTGAAGCCGTGAATCCATCCTTGCTTATTCTCTCCTTCGAAAAGAACGCGTCGTTCACTGCCCAATTGTGATTCATAGAATGCCCTTCTCTTTTTTGCAGAGAGCACTCGAAGCATTTTATTCCGTCGCTTTCTTTCGGGAATGGGAACTACGCCATCCATATCCCAAGCTTCTGTATTGGGACGCTCACTAAATGTGAACACATGGAGATAAGAAATTGGGAGTTCCTTGAGGAACTCATAGGTCTCCATAAAGCGCTCCTCTGTTTCTCCCGGAAATCCAACGATAACATCTACACCGATACAAGCATGAGGCATGTGCTGCTTGATGGTCGATACCCGATCTGCATACAATTCACGCAAGTACCTTCGCTTCATTCGCTTTAGCATATTATTGCTTCCACTTTGTAAGGGAACATGAAAGTGGGGAACAAAGCGATTGCTTTTCGAAACAAATTGAATGGTTTTATCCTTGAGCAAATTGGGTTCAATGGATGAAATTCTCAACCTATCGATTCCTTTCACTTGATCCAGCTCTTGGACAAGTTCAAAGAAGGTATGTTCATGCTTTTTGTTGCCGTGCTCACCTTTGCCATAATCGCCAATGTTCACTCCTGTAAGTACAATCTCCTTAATGTCTTGCGCGGCTACTTCTTCAGCTTGAGCAATCACGTTTTGAAGCGTGTCACTTCGGCTTACGCCTCTTGCTCGAGGAATGGTGCAGTACGTACATTTATAGTCGCACCCATCTTGAACTTTTAGAAAAGCACGAGTTCGATCGCCTACGGAATAGCTTCCAACAAAGGTGTTGGCTTCATCTATTTCACAAGAGTGGACCTCACCCATGTCTGATTTCGTCAAGTCGTTGAGGTAATCGGTAACTTTAAATTTCTCAGTGGCACCTAATACCAAATCAACTCCAGGAATGGCTGCAATTTCTTCGGGTTGAAGCTGAGCGTAACACCCTACAATGACCACAAAGGCATCGGGGTTGGTTCGCATCGCTCGATTTACAATACTTCGACATTCCTTATCGGCATTCTGCGTTACAGAGCATGTATTGATTACGTATACATCCGAAGGTTCATGGAATTCACGTTTTGCATATCCCTTGGTCTCAAAATCACGAGCAATTGTGCTGGTTTCTGCAAAATTTAATTTGCAGCCCAGCGTGTGAAAAGCAACTGTTCTTCCATTCATTTCCATAGCGGGCGCAAAGGTACAAATATGTTAGAACGTGTATATCATATCGTTGTGTACTGAGGGCATGAGGTTAGTCCCCTAACGGTTTAGGACGTACATTTGAAGTAATGAAGAAGTCACCAATCATTTTAGGTTTGTTGCTTGTAGTCATGTCTTGTTCTAAAGTTCCCGAACGCGACCCAAGTACTGTCTTTCGATACAACGAACCATCTGGCATTTCTACACTAGACCCTGCCTTCGCAAGAGAGCAATCCAATATTTGGGCTTGTCATCAGCTCTTCAATGGTTTGGTGCAGATGGATGATAATCTGCTCGTTTCTCCAGCCATTGCATCGGATTGGGCTTTGTTGAATGACGGAGTAACGTATCAGTTTCAGCTGAGAAATGATGTGTTGTTCCACAAGCACGAATCGTTGACAGAATCCGAACGGAAAGTAACGGGGGATGATGTAGTGTACAGCTTAAACCGATTGGTGGATCCCAAAACAGCCTCACCTGGAGCATGGGTGCTCGGTAAGGTAGATACACTTTATTCGGCGCATCCTGATTCGGTAACCATCGTGTTGAAGGAACCTTTTGCGCCATTCCTGGGATTATTGACCATGAAGTATTGTTCGGTGGTTCCAAAAGAGGTGGTGGAAGCGCTCGGGCCTGAATTCGGTCGTAGACCTGTGGGAACGGGACCGTTTCAGTTCCAATGGTGGTCTACCGATGAAAAGCTGGTATTCAGAAGAAATCCCGATTACCACGAAATTGAAGATGGCGAGCCATTGCCTTATTTGGAAGCGGTTGCCGTTGACTTTATCAGCGATCGGCAGGCGGCCTTTATGGAGTTTCTAAAGGGAGAAACGGATTTTTTATCTGGTCTTGATGCCAGTTATAAGGATGAACTACTCACCCGAGATGGCGCACTTCGAAGGGAGTATCAAGATCAATTCGACTTGCAATTGGTGCCTTACCTAAACACGGAATACCTGGCTATCAATCAGCAGCTTCCAGTTAGCCATCCGCTTTCTGATGAGCGAATACGACTGGCCTTGAACTTGTCGATTGACCGTAACCGAATGATGCGTTTTTTGCGCAATGGGATAGGTGAACCAGCTAATGGAGGAATGATACCGAAGGGATTGCCCAGTTTTAACCCGGAGAGGACGGGCGGTTATCAGGCGAACCGCGACAGTGCATTGGCATTGTTAGCTGAGGCGGGTTACCCTAACGGAAATGGGATGACCGCCTTTACTCTGAGTACCACTGCCAACTACAGAGATATTTGTGAATACCTACAAGCTTCGTGGAATCAACTGGGTATACCCGTGGATGTAGAGGTGCTTCCTCCAGCGACATTGAGAGAGGGAAAAGCGAATGGTACGTTGCCATTTTTTCGCGCTTCATGGGTGGCCGATTATCCCGATGCGGAGAACTACATGCTCTTATTTCATTCAGAAAATCATTCACCTGAGGGACCTAACTACACATTCTTCACCAATAAACAGTTTGATAAGCTGTACGATGTATCGCAGAGGACGTTGAATGCTGAGGATAGAATCAGGCTAAACCAACAGCTCGACTCAACCATCGTGCATCAGGCTCCAGTTATCCCCTTGTACTACGATGAAGTGGTGAGATTTGTACCTAAGAACATTGAGGGACTAACACCGAATGCGCTTAATCTCCTCGATCTCAAAAGAGTTAAGAAGCGCTAGGAGTTAGAATAAACTCAGCAACCACCGGTTTATGGTCGCTCCACTGTGACTGAATAACCTTATGATCGAGGGCTCGAAAGGCTTCGGGGTTGGAAAAGATATAATCGATGCGAAGCGGTACAAAAGATATCTTATTGTAGGAGTCGCCCGTGCCCTTACCTGCGGCCTTGAATGCGTCCTCTAGTTCAGCTTCAACACTTCGGTATACATAGCCTGTGGGCGTGTCGTTAAAGTCGCCGGCCAAAATCACAGGGTGTGGAGAGTTTTGAATGAAGGTCACTAAGTCATTCACCTGGGAACCTCGAATCTCATATGAATCTCTGAGCCGGCGATAGATGTCTCTACTTTCTTCTTCTAGACGTTCACCGGTTAGTTCTGATTCCGAACCACCTGTAAGGGTTTGATATTGCTCAGGCCTGAGTGAAGTGTTCACCATATGTACGTTGATGGCTCTTACTACAGTACTGTCAATGAGTACATCAACCCAGGCGAACTTTTGGTATCCTCCGCGCTCCCGTGTGTAGTTCACTTCCCCCTTATCGATGAATGGATAACGCGAAGCGAATCCCAAGCCATAACTGGTGTGATCCGTCATGCGTACGTGATGTTTGTGGGGGAGGGGAATGGCTTGGAAATCCTCGATTTCAATATTCTCTTGCAGAAATATCAAGTCTGGGTTTTCGGCAGCAATCATATGGTTGAGCTCCTTACGTGTGGAGTCCATGTCCTCATCAAGGTACGATTGCCAATAATGAATATTGTAGGTGAGCACTTTGAAAGCTTGCCCGTTTGCCTCAGCGGAAGGCGAATTACCGAATTGGAACACACCTGAAAAATGCGACCAGCCCAAGAGTAGCACGAACAAACTACCTATGGCGAATTTTGAGCCGCGCCAAAGCCAGAAAAGAGTAAAGAGAACTTGCGCGAGCAATGCCGCGGGAAACAGGAGGCCCAAAACGCCCATAAAGGGATACTGGGAAGGGTCTGCTAAATAGGCAAAGGAGCACAGGAGATAGAAAAAAATGAAAGGAAGATGAACCATCTTCATAAAGCTGCGCCTGAGCTTCCGATTCTTTTCCCTCACTTTCTCGAGAATTTAAACAGGAAATCCTTCTCCTCTTTTGACAGCTTGTCGTAGCCGCTTACCTTGATTTTATCGAGAATTTCATCCATTCGTACCTGCTCATTTTGAGAGGCCCTGGCGTTGTTTGAAGCTGATCTAGAAGTCGAGTGTGATCGATGCACGGTACGCATTTTAGGCTGACGTTTGAACAATCCTTGAATGCGTCGAATGACGTTCCAGAATCCATTGGACCAATCGCGTCCTCTATCGAGTGCTTGGATGTAGAGATAACCGACAGCCGCTCCCCCGAGGTGGGCAATATGTCCGCCTGTATTCCCATCTTGGAAATTCACGAAATCGAGAAAAACCATACCTACGGCAACTACCCAGAACTTCACTTCGAGCACGAAGAAGAGTCGCACTGTGAGGTTTGGCGCCTTGGTTGCAGCGGCAACCACAACGGCCATAACGCCGGCACTTGCGCCAATCATGGGCTGACCCGCAGAAAGTGCCGGAGAGATATTGAAGAGGATGAAGAAGAGCAAGCCCCCTGCTAATCCACCAAGAATGTAAACCGGTAATATTCGTTTATCGCCTAAAAAATCCACGAAAATTCTTCCGGTGAAGAACAAGATGATGAGGTTAAACAGGATGTGAAAGAAACCGAAATGAACAAACATATAAGTGAAGAGCGTCCACGGCTTAATCAGTAATTCAAAGCTGTTGCTCGGTATTGCAATAAAGGGCCGAACCACACCAATAAAGTCGATACGTGCTAAGCTGAAAATAGCCTGACCAATAATCAATACGGCGAAAACACCTATGTTGATATAGAGTAGGCGATTAAGCCAATTGGCTTGCTGAAACTGAGCTCTTATTTGTTCACCAATTGATGCCATTAGCGATAACTGTTAGATCTCCAATAACGAATCAACAAATAGCCGAAAAGCATGCCGCCTAGGTGTGCAAAGTGGGCAATTGGGCTTGCAGAGTTAGCTAGGCCATTCCACAACTCTAAGGCTCCGTATATCATCACAAAGTATTTTGCCTTGATAGGGAAGAGGAAGTAGATGTAGATGAGTGAATTGGGGAAAGTCATCCCGAACCCTAGGAGTATTCCGAAAACGGCACCGGATGCTCCCACTACTGGTACATTCATTAGACCATTTAATTCAGCCATCATAGGGTCTGAATAGTTCAACCCTCGCACAAGTACAGATCGTCCCTCATTCAGAACGATGGAAGCTTGGTCGGCACTTATGCTTTGCATGACCTCGGCATATTCGTACCACAATACGGCTTCATGTAAAACAGCGCCGCCGAGCGCCGAAATGAAGTAGAAAATGAGAAAGCGTTTTGGTCCCCAGATATTTTCAAGTTGGGCACCAAACATCCAAAGTGCAAACATGTTGAAAAACACGTGAGTAAAGCTTCCATGCATGAACATATGCGTTACCAACTGGAACGGCTGAAAGTTGTTGGAGGTAGGGAAATAAAGGCCTAATAACTCATTTAAATCAAGGCCGAAGGTGTTTTCCATTACGAATTTGGCCAAGAAGAAAATACCATTAATGATCAAGAGGTTCTTAATCACAGGTGGTAAGATGGAAAAGCTTTGGGGTCTATAGTTCATTCATTGAATTTTTTGTCGAGATCCTCAGTGCCAATTTGAATCACAATGGGTTGACCAAAGATATCGGTATAAGGCATTTCACAGGCAAAGAGTTCGTGGATCAGGTACTGCATTTCATCCTTGGTGAGTGATTTACCCGCTCGTATGGAGCTGTGCTGACTCAAACTCTTGGCCATGGCATGGTGCAAGTCATTGCGGAATATGTCGGATTCTAGTTTTTGATCTTCCACTAGTTTTTCAAGTACACTTTGAATTTCACCTTCCGAGAGCTGCATAGGGATACCTTGAACAACGGCTTGCTGCTGACCTAAGTATTCCAACTCAAATCCCATGCGATGTAACGTTTCTCCGAGTTCCTTCAACGCACTGAGATTGGCAGCCGACATGTGCACATTTACGGGGAAGAGCAATTGCTGAGATGGTGCATGTTCCGACCCCAACAAACGTTTAAATCGCTCGTATTGAATTCGACGATGCGCACGTTGTTGGTGAATAGCAACGAGTGCCTTTCTCACTTTTGTAATCACAAATCGTTGGTCGAACTGAAAACACACTTCCTCGGTGGTATTCGCCTCTTCCCAATTGGCATCTATCTGAACGCTTGAATCTGGTTGTTGAGCTTCATCTGCATATAGGCTCCGCCAATTCGGATCCACTTTCTCTTTTTGGTAGTGTGACGAATGGGATGGTTTGGCTGTTGAGGATGAATCTGCAAAAGGATTAAAACTAGGGTCAACTTGCACCACTGGCGGCACTACTGGACGATTGACATCCGGAATGGGAATGTCTTCTACATTTTGGTTAAAATCGAGGCTTGGTGTAATGTTAAACTGCCCAAGGGCGTGTTTAACAGCCGAACGTATGATGGCATAAATGGCCTTCTCATCGTCGAACTTGATTTCCGTTTTAGTTGGGTGAATATTTACATCAATCCGAGATGGATCAATTTGCATATACAAGAAGTAGCTTGGATAGTCGCCCGGCCGGATCAAATGTTCAAATGCATGACTCACCGCGTGATGGAGATAGCTGTTTTTTATGAATCGGTCATTTACGAAGAAGAACTGCTCACCTCGGGTTTTCCGCGCAAATTCTGGCTTCAATACAAAGCCATTCAGCTTCACTACGTCAGTTACTTCTTCTACCGGAACCAGTCTTTCATTGAATTTCTTACCGAAAACGGCAGTAATACGCTGGCGTAAGTTCCCTTCAGGTAAAAAGAAGATTTCATTTCCATTCTGCGTGAATCGGAAAGCAATATGGGGATAGGCCAAGGCTACATGTTCAAAAGCATCGATAATGTGGCGGTTCTCCACGGAATCACTCTTCAAAAATTGCCTTCTTGCCGGGATGTTGAAGAATAAGTTACGAACGCTAATTGAAGTTCCGGCCGCAGACTGACAAGCCTTTTGGTGAATCACTTCACTTCCTTCGATGCGAAGCTCGGTGCCTACTTCATCGGCCTTAGGTCGGGTTTTCATTTCAACCTGAGCAACTGCAGCAATAGAGGCCAAGGCTTCTCCACGAAACCCCATTGTTTTCAAATTGAATAGATCGTCAGCCAAGGAAATCTTACTCGTGGCATGACGTTCAAACGAAAGCCGGGCATCCGCGTAAGACATACCCTTTCCATTGTCCACCACTTGAATAAGGGTTTTACCCGCATCTTGAACGATGAGGTGCACCTCTGTACTTCCTGCATCTACTGCGTTTTCCAGCAGTTCTTTTACTACGGAAGAAGGGCGTTGAACTACTTCACCTGCCGCAATTTGATTGGCCACATGGTCGGGCAGAAGTGAAATGATATCGGACATAAACGGAGTGCAGTTTTAAAGGGCAGATTCGAGTTTTTCAAGGACGGCGATGCTGCCGAGTGCAACAGCAAGAACGGTAGCTAAGATGGCGAAGATCACTATGATTCTGAAATTAGAACGCATATTCGACTTTCGGCTATCTTCTACACGCCCCATTCTCTCTCGCATTCTCTCGCGGTATGCGATTTTGCTCTCTTGAAAAATCTCAACTTCGGATTTATCTTCCATCTTTCTGCGAAGCTCTTCTTTACGCTCGTCGTAAATGCGGTGCTTCAATCCAAACTTCTTTGGTTCTCTTTGATTTCGAATGATAAATCCCATGAAATGAATTTAACAATCTTTGGTCAAAAACTAAGCCATCTCATGGTATGAATCTTGGTGCTGCTGCGTTGTTGTCGTATTATTACGTTTCCATTCAGATCAACATCATGCACATCTACAGGTTGAAGTCGCTTACACTGCTCATTATTAGCCTATTTGGTATAGCCAATGCCGCCCATGCCCAACCCTTTTATCAGAATGACGATGCGGCAGAGTGGGCTGACAGTTTGTTAGCGACAATGACAGTAGACGAAAAAATTGGACAACTGTTTATGGTGGCTGCTTATTCGAACAAGGGAGCAGATCACAAAAACGAGTTGGTTGACCTCATTGAAAACTACCATTTAGGTGGGCTCATCTTTTTCCAAGGTGGCCCTGTGCGCCAGGCTCTCATGACGAACTTCTTGCAAAGCAAGTCCGACATTCCGCTGATGATTGGAATGGATGCAGAATGGGATCTATCTATGCGATTAGACAGTGTGCCCAAGCTTCCATGGCCAATGACCTTAGGTGCCACAGCAGATAGTACTTTGGCATATGGATACGGTTATACCATTGCACGGCACTGCCGACGTATGGGGGTGCACTTTAATTTCGGACCAGTCCTGGACGTGAATACGAATCCAGATAATCCCATCATTGGTGTTCGTTCATTCGGCGAATCTCCTGAAATGGTTGCCAAACTGGGCGTTGCCTACATGCACGGTATGCAAGAAGCAGGTGTTTTGGCTTGTGGAAAGCATTTTCCAGGACACGGAGATACCGATGAAGATTCTCACCGAACCTTGCCTTCGGTAACGAGGACATATCCAACAATTTATGAAGAGGACTGGTTGCCGTATCGTGAAGCAATCAAGCATGGATTGGCCAGTGTCATGATTGCGCATCTCAACGTTCCTTCACTCGATGATTCAGGTACCCCAACCTCATTATCTTCTAAGGTGGTGAACGATCTTCTAAGAGAGGAGTTGGGATTTGAAGGTCTTTCCTTTACCGATGCCTTAAACATGCGCGGCGTAAGTGATCTCTATCCTCCTGGAGAAGTGGATTTACGTGCCTTACTAGCGGGCAACGATGTGCTGCTTTTTGCGGAAGATGTACCGGCCGCTGTCGCAAAAATCAAAGAAGCCATAGCTCAAGGACGACTAACGGAAGAGGATTTATCGGTTCATACACGCCGAATATTGATGGCCAAATTTGGAGCCGGCCTAAGTGAATACGAGCCCATTGAGTTAGAAGGCTTACACGCCGATTTAAACGATCGAGCTACTTCAGTAATGCGAAGCTTAATTTTTGATGAAGCTGTTACGGTTATCAGTAACCGAGACAGACTACTTCCATTGGATGTTTCAAGCAGCAGCGACTATGCGATGGTGAAAATGGGATCACAGTTTAATGCTGATTTCGAGAATGCCATTCGAAAATATACCAACATTGACGCCTATCAATACATCGGCGGGAATAGCTCTTCGGTGCTGAGGACTGTGGCTCGTAAAGATCTTGTGATTCTTGCATACTACACGGACGACACCAATCCTTGGAGGCGCTATAAAATGAACGCCGAAGAGTTGGCGTTCTTGCAAAGACTCCAACTTCAGAATCGTGTAGTATTGGTTCATTTTGCCAATCCTTATGGATTAAAAGAAATAGATGACCTCGAGCAATTGGAGGCGGTAGTTCAAGCTTATCAGAACACCCCGGAAGCCGCACAAACAGCTGCTCAGATTTTATTTGGTGGTCAGGAAGCTCAAGGAATGCTGCCTGTTTCAATTGGGGCCTTGATGCCTTCGGGTCACGGAATACCTACCATTGATTTGCACCGTCTTCGCTATGGTCATCCCGAGGAAGTGGATATGAATCCATCCTTTATGGCTCGCATAGATTCGGTGGTGAATCACGCCATGGAGAACCGCGCCACACCAGGAGCGCAAGTGTTAGTGGCTCGCAGAGGTGTTGTGGTTTACAACAAAGCATATGGCAAGCCAACCTATGATTCCCGTGAAAGGGTGAAATGGCATCAGTTATACGATTTGGCTTCGATTACCAAAATCGCGGCTACGCTGCCCCTGGTGATGCGTATGTATGAAGAAGGTAAATTGGATTTGGAGGACCAATTGGGCGATCACCTCGAAGAGACCATCGGAACCAACAAGGAGAATCTAAAGATCATCGATATACTCACGCATCAGGCAGGGTTGCAGCCTTGGATTCCCTTTTATGTGAATACGCTCACGCTTCAAAAACCGGATGAAAAGTACTACCGAGAGGAAATTGAAGATGGCTTTGAAACACAAGTAGCGAGCAATTTGTGGATTTCAGATAGTTATCGGGATACCATGTACGCCGCTATCTTGGCGTCACCTCTCAACACTCCAGGGGAGTACAAGTATTCTGATTTGGGCTATTACTTCATGATGAGGATTATTGAAGATGCGTACAAGGCACCCCTTGAAGATTTAATTCAAGAGTATGTTTATGATCCGCTTGGGGCCTGGAGCACAGGCTATCTTCCTTTAAATCGATTTTCTAATAATGATATTATACCCACGGAGGTGGATCGGTATTTTCGATATCAAACCGTGCATGGCTACGTGCATGATCAAGGTGCCTCTATGATGGGTGGCGTGGGCGGCCATGCGGGAGTTTTTTCCAATGCCAATGATTTGGCCAAGTTGATGCAGATGTACTTGAACGGGGGATCTTATGCAGGAAAGAGATATTTCCGCTCGACTACCTTAAAACATTTTACCCGCTGTCCGTTTTGCATCAACGAGAATCGCCGCGGAATTGGTTTCGATAAGCCGCAATTGGAGGGAGCAGGACCTGCCTGTGATTGTGCCAGTCCAAACTCGTTTGGTCATACAGGTTTTACCGGAACTATGGCTTGGGTAGATCCTGAGGAGGAGTTGGTTTATATTTTTCTAAGCAACAGAACGCATCCCAGTGCTGAGAATCGTGCGCTCATTCGAATGGATGTTCGAACGCATATCCAGGAGATTATTTACGACAGCTTTTTATGAAAATTTTCGTCTGCATTCTTGCGCTAGTCCTGGGCAGCCCGATATTCGCTCAACACGATTCGTTGCGACTTCCCGAGGATTTGAACCAGCTTGATGCAAGTGGTGAAAAAACAGGAACGTGGGTGGAGTTTCACGAGGACGGTGTCATTGCGCTGCTCGTTCAGTTCAACAATGGCCTCGAAAATGGACTCAAGTTGCAGTTTGATCAAGGTGGGGGATTAATAGCCCAAGAGATGTTCAACGAAGGTGAACTCCATGGCATGCAGCACTACTATGAATTTGGCCGTTTGAGAAGGGTAGTGAACTACAACCATGGCGTAAAGGATGGAATGGAGTATGAATACTACGACATCAATCGTCGACTACACTCTGAAACGTCCTGGGTAAACGGCGAAAAATCGGGTTTGGCGAAGTGGTATTTTCCGGAGGGGAATGTAAGTACCACCTATGAATACCGTCAGGGAAGCATAGAAGGCGAAGTCATCTATTATTTTGAAGATGGAACCAAACGGCAATCTACTTTGTATAAGAACAACCAGAGAGATGGCGCACACTATGAGTGGCATTCCAATGGAGAGAAGAAAGTAATCGGAGAGTATCGAAATGGAGTACAAAGCGGAATTTGGCTTCACTACGATGAAAACGGCAAGCTCATTCGACAAACTGAATACTAAAAACACGAGCATGACCATAGGCATTGTTTGCTATCCCACCTTCGGTGGATCAGGGGTTGTGGCCACAGAGCTAGGAACCTACTTGGCGCGTAAGGGGCATAAGGTTCATTTTATCACTTACAATCAGCCTGTACGGCTCGATATACTCGAAGAGAACATCTACTATCACGAAGTAAATGTGCATGATTATCCGCTTTTCCAATATCAACCCTATGAATTGGCCTTGTCGAGTAAGATGGTCGATACAGTTCTCAACGAAGGAATCGAGCTACTGCACGTGCACTACGCGATACCCCATGCTTATGCTGCGTTCATGGCAAAGCAGATTTTGGCGGACAAAGGTATTCACATTCCGGTCGTCACAACGCTTCACGGAACGGACATTACTTTGGTAGGAAGGAATCCTTCGTATAAGCCCGCTGTTACATTCTCCATTAATCACAGCGATATCGTGACCTCGGTATCTGAAGATCTCAAGAAGGAAACCCTCAAGTTTTTCGTTGTTCGCAAGGATATTGAAGTGATTCCAAACTTCATCGATCTTTCCTTGTACACAGGTGATGAGAAGTGCAAAAAAGCTGGATTAGCACACCCAGGACAACGCATTATTACGCACGTTTCCAACTTCCGAAAGGTGAAACGAATCATGGATATTGTGGAAACGTTTGCACTTATCCGTAAGGAAGTGGACAGTAGGTTAATCATGATAGGTGATGGCCCAGAACGAGAAAGAGCAGAAAGCAGGGCACGCGAATTAGGCATGCCTGAGGATGTAGTATTCTTGGGTAAAACCAATGAAGTGGAGCGTATCCTTTGTATGAGCGATCTCTTTATCCTTCCTTCAGAATCTGAAAGTTTCGGATTAGCAGCTTTGGAGGCTATGGCGGCAAAAGTACCCGTAATAAGCTCAAACGCTGGAGGCTTACCAGAAGTAAACCTCGATGGGGTGACTGGATATACCTCCGATGTAGGTGATGTGGTGAAGATGGCTCAAGACGCCGTGAAAATCTTAAAAGATGATGCGCTTCACGCAGTATTGAAGCAGAATGCTTACGATCGCGCGAAGCAATTTAGCATGGAGCACATCCTACCACTTTACGAGGATGCATATGAGCGTGCCTTGCATGCCGTGAATGCGGGGTCTTGAACGAAGGAGAGCTAACCGCCAACGCGCTTGGTTCGGTAGCCTTTCTTCTCTAAAAATTCCATGGTCTTTGCCCGTACTTCTCCTTGGAGAAGAATCTCGCCGTCTTTCACACTTCCGCCTACACCGCAGTGATTGCGAAGCTCTTTTGCGAGTTCTTTTAGCTCCGCATCTTCGCCAGGATGTCCGATTACAAGAGTAGCCACTTTACCAGCACGTCCTTTTTTTGAAATGTGAACCTCGAGAGTGATTTCTGAAGGAATTTGAGCATCGTCGTCTCCTCTCAAGTCGGCAAACAAATCGCCAAATGTGGCTCCTGGATTCGTGGAATAGACCATTCCATCTTCGTCGCCCTTTCTCTTACTTTTCTTAGACATGATGCAAAGTTACATTCGTTGAGCAATATTAGCGAACTTGCACCGCATGAAAGAAATCTCCAGTCCAAATAACGATACCATTCGGAAGGTTCAACTCCTCATAGAAAAATCGAGGGAACGGAGGAAGCAAGGGCTTTTTGTGGTAGAAGGAATTCGGGAGAATGAACGTGCTCTAAAATCTGGTTTTACGCCAACTTGGTTTTTCTTTCCCACATCTCACATGGGCTTACCTGACTTTGAACGACTCATATCTTCGGATTACCCGCATAATGCATTGGTGCATGGATGTTCCGATTCCGCCTTTGATCGAATTGCCGTGCGAAAAGGAGGGATGAATGTGATAGGCATTTACCATCGAAAAGAAACCCAATTAAACGACCTGATCTTGAGTGATACTCCCTTGGTCTTGGTGGCAGAGGCTCTCGAAAAACCTGGCAATTTAGGAGCTATCCTGCGCACATGCAGTGCAGCAGGTGTGGATGCATTGTTCATCGCAGATGGGGTAGTGGATACTTATCATCCCCAAGTGATACGGAATAGCTTAGGTGGGTTTTTCGATGTACCCATTATCTCGAGTAGTTCGCAGGATATTCTTGACTATCTGCGCTCCAAGCAGATTTCCATTCAAGTGACTTATTTAGATGGAGCCGCCGCTCATTATAGCGTGGATTTGAACGAAGCTTGTGCCATTGTAGTGGGTCCGGAGGATCAAGGGGTTAGTGACCTGTGGCTAAATAATGCGAATCACAAAATAAAGATTCCCATGGAAGGTGTGGTAGATAGCTTGAATGTGAGTGTTGCTGCTGCAATTATGCTCTTCGAATCCAGAAGGCAGCGTATGAATTGAAAGGGTATAAAATGAAAGACCCGGGTTGTACCCGGGCCTCACACCAAACCAATAAACCTAAGCTACTTGGGTAGTACCCCAAGCATTAGATGGACCAAATATAGTTTTTATTCCAAAACATTCGTTTTTCTCAAATAGAAATAATCGTATTTGTTAAGAATAAATCACATTTATAATAAGTACGTTATGAATGGTAATAATCCATTCCGCCGTCACTTTTCTGGGCTCACATTCGGAGTGGAACTGTGTTCTGATTTTATTTTGGACTTCCAGTGACTCTTGGTTTCAGGAGTGGCTACAATGTTCTGCTCTGGAGCAGCTTCGGTCATTTTGTTCATTTCACGGTTTTGCGATTCGAACATTTTGCACAGATCACACATTTGTACGTGTATCCAAATTTGAATTCGCTCTAACCAAGTGCTTTCACCGTCGGCCTTCCGCACAATGTGCTTGGAGGCTTCTTCGCATGTATAGAATAACTTGTGCATTACGCTCATAAGGCATCAAAATTCCTTAGCTCGTTAAAATAATTGGTGTCAAGGCACTCTCTCACTTGTAGTTTGGCCCTGTGTATCAGGACCCAGTACTTCGACGAGGTGATATCGAGTACCTTACATATTTCTTCTGAATCTTCGTCTTCCAAGTATTTCATTCGGAAAGCTGCAGCTCCTTTTCCCTTTAAATTATCAATGCAAGAATTGAGCTGTTCTCCCATCTCGGAGCGCTCTACCACTTCATCCGGCTGCTCCGACCAGGATTGCGGTTTCTTTTCTGGAATCCATCCTCCTGATTCATCAAAAAACTGATCAATACTCACTTCCTTTCGCACGGAGGCTTCTTCTTCAGATTGCTTAGTGCGCGTTTTTCGATAGAAGTCAATGATCTTATTGCGCAGAATTCGCATTAACCAAGTTCGATCCGAGGCTTCCTCTTTAAATGTGTCGAGTGATTTGAAAGCACTGAGCAGTGTTTCTTGAACGAGATCTTCGGCAGTTTCTCTTCTACCCGTTCGCTGATAGGCAAAGCGAAATAGCAAGTCACCATGCTCATCTACCCACTGTGTGGCTCTGTCTGACGGCGTCAAATTGTGAAAGTTTTGAATTGATTTCCGGTTCAAGTTAGGATTTTCCATAGACGCTCAAGAACTTTGGAAACAGAATTGAAAGCCTCCCTCGATTATGAAGAATAAGTTGATCAGAAGAGTAGGATTGTTTCTGCTAGCCGCTCTAGTTGTAATGCAATTCATTCAGCCAGAACAATCCAACCCTGAGAGCAATCCCGAGATGGATTTTCTAACGGTAGCTGGCCTCGATGGGGAAGTAGCAGGACTCGTTAAACAAGCCTGTTACGATTGCCACTCGAATCACACTCGATTTCCATGGTATGCTTCTGTTGCGCCAATTTCTTATGTAATTGATCATCACATTGAAGAGGGGAGAGAGCACCTAAATTTCTCTGTGTGGGGTGAGTATAGTGCTGACAAGGCAGATCACAAGCTGGAGGAATGCGTCGAGGAAATCGAAGAAGGCGAAATGCCAATGAGCGGCTATGTAGCCTTACATTCAGAGGCTGATTTATCCGATGAACAGCTCCAAGTTCTCATCGAGACGTTTTCTGGCCTTCGCCAGTGATAATGCCTGGCTTTTCCGCTGACTATAGCTTTGTAAGCACAGATGAGCTGAACCAAAACTAAGCTTGTAGCTTCTCACGAATTGCGTGAGTAGTAGCATTGTCGTCGAGCTCCAATATGCCTTCCGGAATTCCTTGATAGAGTAATTGGCCACCTTGGTCACCGCCTTCAGGACCTAGGTCGATTAGCCAATCGGCACATTTAATCACATCTGGATTGTGCTCAATGACCAAGATACTGTGTCCCTTGTCGATCAGCGCATAGAAAGAATGAAGCAACTTGTGAATATCGTCGAAGTGCAAACCGGTGGTTGGCTCATCGAAAATAAACAGCTTTTTGCCTTCACTTTGCCCCATCACTAAGAAGCTGGCCAATTTTACTCTTTGCGCTTCCCCTCCTGAGAGGGTGCTCGAAGATTGACCTAAGTGGACATATCCAAGTCCAACAGCTTTGAGCGGACTCAATCGGTTTACGATTTTCTTCTGATCGTGTTCCTCGAAGAAAGCAATAGCATCATCCACCGTCATTTCGAGGACGTCGTGTATGTTCTTACCATTGAATTGCACCTCAAGAACCTCATCCTTGAAACGCTTACCATTACATTGCTCACATTTGAGATGAACATCGGCCATAAATTGCATTTCGATGGTCACTTCGCCCTCGCCCTTACACACATCGCACCGTCCGCCGTCTGTGTTGAACGAAAAGTGCTTCGGTTTCAAATTGTTGAGCTCCGCAAGCTTTTGGGAAGCGTACAAACTTCTTATTTCGTCGTAGGCCTTCAAGTAGGTAACCGGATTACTGCGACTCGACTTACCAATCGGGTTTTGATCGATAAATTCAACGCCCGATATTTTTTCAAAATCGCCTTCTACGAGCTTGTGCTTTCCCGCTTTTTCACCATATCCACCCAATTGCTTCTGCAACATTGGGTAGAGTATTCGGCGCACTAAAGTCGATTTCCCGGATCCGCTAACTCCAGTCACAACCGTGAATGTGTGAAGGGGGAACTCGATATCTATATTTTTCAGATTGTTCTCTCTGGCACCCAAAACGCGAAGGTTATACTTGGATGTGCGTCGCTTTTCCGGTAGGGGAATTTCCTTTGCTCCTGATAGATATTGCGCCGTTAGAGTGTTGGTTTCGAGCAGTTCGGCTAAGGTGCCATTAAACTCTACTTTACCCCCATAACTTCCGGCACCCGGACCAATATCTACGATAACATCGGCCGCTTTCATGAAAGCTTCATCGTGTTCCACCACGATGACCGTATTGCCAATATCTCGGAGGTCTTGCACCACCTGAACGAGTCGGTCGGTATCCCTCGGATGCAAACCAATACTCGGTTCATCTAGGATATACATTGACCCCACTAGACTAGACCCCATGCTAGTAGCCAAGTTTATACGCTGCGACTCTCCACCCGACAAAGTAGATGAGAGTCGGTTTAAGGTGAGGTAGCTCAAGCCCACTTCCATCAAGTAATGTAGCCTGTTGGTGATTTCGAGTAACAGGCGTTTAGCCACCTTCTTATCAAATTCCGACAACTCCAACTGCGCAAACCAAGCCTCCAGTTTGTCAATGGAAAGATCTACCAATTCCATGATATTCTTACCTCCCACCTTTACATATTCGGCGTCTTTGCGGAGGCGTCTTCCCTTGCACGAAGGACATTTGGTTTTACCGCGATATCTCGAAAGCATAACTCGATATTGAATCTTGTAGCTTTTGCTTTCTAGGTGCTTGAAAAACGCGTGGATTCCTCGGAAGTGCGCGTTGCCATTCCAAAGTAAGTCTCGTTCTTCTTGTGTCAGATCTCCATAAGGCCGATGGATTGGGAAGTCGAATTTATGCGCGCTTCGCACCAATTCTTCCTTCCACTCTTGCATACTCTCTCCTTTCCATGCGGCTACAGCGTCCTCGTAAACACTCAATGAATGATTGGGAATTACCAAATCGTCATCAATGCCAATTACGCTGCCAAATCCTTCACACTTTGGGCAGGCTCCGTAGGGGTTGTTGAAGGAGAATAAGTGCAAACTTGGTTCTTCGAATTCGAGTCCGTCGGCTTCAAACTTATTGCTGAACGAGGAAATTTCATCTCGTCCAACCCAGTGGATATGAGCGGTTCCATGACCTTCGTAGAATCCGGTTTGAATGGAATCGGCCAAACGGCTATCATTGTCCTCGTCGTCCTTTTTCACGACCGCACGGTCTATGATCAGCTCAGCATCAGTAGGCCAATCCTTGACATGCTCATCGATGAGGTCGGTCATTTCTCTCGCTTCACCTTCCCACCAAATTCTGGAAAAACCTTGTTGTTGAAATACGTTGAGAGCTTCAACCGAAGTGCGACCATTTGGACGAACAGGTGAGGTAATCATCAATCGCTCACCTTCTTCACCTTGGTGGATATGATCGAGCACATCGGCTACGCTGTGGCGCTTTACCTCTTCACCCGTGGTAGGGGAATAGGTTCTACCGATACGTGCGTAGAGCACTTTTAGATAGTCATAAATCTCTGTAGTCGTACCAACGGTAGATCTTGGATTGCGTGAAATAACCTTCTGTTCGATGGCGATGGCTGGGGCTAGTCCTTTAATGTCGTCCACCTCCGGTTTGTTGAGCCTTCCCAAGAACTGTCGAGCGTAGGAAGACAAGCTCTCAACGTACCGGCGCTGACCTTCTGCATAAAGTGTATCGAATGCTAATGAAGATTTTCCGCTACCCGAAACGCCAGTAATCACAATGAGTTGATTTCTAGGAATGCTTAAATCAACATTCTTCAAATTGTGAACGCGCGCACCTTGGATGATGATGTTTTCGTCAGCATCTACTGGGGATTGCGCTACTTCTGGCATCGATTTTTCCATAGCTTGCAAAGGTACTGATTATGCTGATTTTCTTCCTAGCAATGGAAGAATGAATTGGTTATTTAACATAGTTTATGAAAGATGAGATTTGCATTTATGGATTGAAATCATTTACATTTGGAATATCACAATGTTCGCACAAGGCGACTTTTTTAATCTAAACAGCATTTCTATAGGCACATCTTTACCCGTTTAATCAGGAAAATCGAAACCAAAACAAACGGTTATGGATATGTTGCAATGGAAAGATTCCGAACTTGTGTCGGAATACATGAAAGGGCGTGAAGCTTGTTTAGAGATTCTCATCAACCGCCACCAGCAAAGAGTTTACTCCTACATCATCAGCAAAATACGCAATGAGGATTTAGCCAATGACGTGTTTCAGGACACCTTCGTTAAAGTGATTAATACGCTACGTGCTAAACGCTATAACGAAGAGGGTAAATTCTTGCCATGGGTCATGCGAATCGCTCATAATTTGGTAATTGACTACTTCAGGAAGGCGAAGCGCATGCCTACTATTTCTCCGAAAGATGACTTTGATATTTTCGACATTATCAATGATGGTCAGCCAACGCGCGAAGCTGAAATGATTCGAGAGCAAATTGAAAGCGACTTAGTAAAGTTGGTAGACCAATTGCCTGAAGAACAACGAGAGGTTTTGAAACTGCGTATTTACTCTCGTTTGAGCTTTAAAGAGATTGCGGAGCAAACGGATGTGAGCATCAATACGGCCTTGGGCCGAATGCGTTACGCCTTAATGAATCTTCGAAAAATCATGGAGAAGCACGGTGTGAGCTTAACGGTAGATTAATTTTTTTCTGGCGTTGTACAATAGGGGTCAGACACTTGCGTTTTTGGATGTAAATAACTGCTACTGCCTATGTATGACATTACACCAAGTGAACGTAAAGCGAATGATAAAATGAAGAATGCCCCGCAACATTGCATCGACTTTCTTCTTCAATATTCAAAGAGCTTACACGTAAACAAATTCGATGACCAGGACGTATTCATACACATGAATTAGAATGGTTTCCCGATTACGAAAAAAGCCGACTCGAAAGAGTTGGCTTTTTTTATGTTCTGTATTTCCGACTTTCGATTAATTCGCTACCTCACTTAAAAACTTCAAGCGAATAAGTCGCAATTCCTCTTCGCTGTAATCGCCATCAAACTCCTCGTAAGCTTCTTGAATCTTTCCTTCTTCGCTATCGTCCATAAAGTACTCGTATATCTCTTCTATGGAGTCTTCATCGAGAATGTCTTCCAGGTAGTAATCGATATTCAGTTTGGTGCCCGAGAAAACAATGATTTCCATTTCCTTCAATAGGTCTTCCATTGAAAGCCCCTTGGCACTTGCGATATCATCTAGTGGCAACTTACGGTCTGTACTTTGAATGAGGTAAACCTTCAGGGCGCTCTTATTGGCGAGCGATTTGACCACCATGTCCATCGGGCGGTTGATATCGTTTTCCTGCACGTAGGTTTGAATCATATCCACAAAAGGAGCCCCAAATTTTAAGGCCTTTCCCTCTCCAACTCCAGAAATATTCTTTAGTTCTTCCATGGAAGTGGGGTAATGGGTGGCCATTTCGTTCAAGGAAGGCTCCATAAACACCGCATAAGGTGGAACGTCCTTCTGCTTAGCTACTCTCCGTGTGAGATCCTTCAGCATGGAGAACAACTTATCGTCTAAGGCTACTCTGGCTGTTGCACTATTCGAACTAGAGTCATCGTACTCGCGCTCTTCAGGCATCATAAATTCGCCTTTCTTATCTATAAAGGCTCGTCCCTTATCATTGAGCCGAAGCACACCATAGGATTCGATCTCACGATCTACATACCCTTGCACCACAGCCTGCCTAATGAGGTTGTGCCAGAAGCGCTCATCGTGGTCCTTTCCTTTACCCCATTCATCGAGTTGATCGGAATTGTGATTTTTCAAGAGGGCAGTGAGGTTTCCTATTAAGATGTTTACGATTTGCTGCGCTTTGAACTTTTCATTGGCTTTTTGAACCGTGGTGAGCGCCAATTGAAGTTGATCTGAGGCGTCATGGAGAGTTTGGGGGTGTCTGCAATTATCACACATCCCACAATTATCGGGCTCATACACCTCTCCAAAGTAATAGAGAAGATAGCGTCTTCGGCACATGCTTGTTTCCGCATAGCTCAGAGCCTCTTGAAGGAGCTGTTTTCCAATTTCCTGTTCGGCTACAGGTTTTTTTGACAAGAATTTCTCGAGCTTCTCAATGTCCTTGTAATGATAAAACGTAACAAGATTACCTTCGCCACCGTCGCGACCCGCTCTGCCCGTTTCTTGGTAGTAAGATTCCAGACTCTTAGGCATATCGTGGTGGATGACATATCGAACGTCGGGTTTATCGATTCCCATTCCAAAAGCTATCGTAGCCACGATAACATCGGTATCTTCCGAGAGAAACGCATCTTGGTGTTTCACGCGAGTAGCACCGTCTAGTCCAGCGTGATAGGGGAGGGCTTTAATTCCGTTCACTTGGAGTTGTTGCGCTAGGTCTTCGACCTTCTGACGAGAAAGACAATATATGATTGAGCTTTTTCCTTGGTTCTCCTTCAGCAGCTTGATGATTTGTCGCTCAACGTCATTCTTCGGCCGTACGTCGTAATAAAGATTGTCCCTGTTAAAGGATGACTTATACACCTTGGCATGATCAATACCCAAGGTTTTCATGATATCGCTTTGAACCTTTAAAGTGGCCGTTGCGGTTAGTGCAATAATGGGTTTACGGCCAATGTTTTCAATGGCCTTCCTCAAATTTCGGTATTCAGGTCGGAAATCGTGACCCCACTCTGAAATACAATGGGCTTCGTCAATGGCAAAGAAGGATATATTCAAGCTCTTGAGTAACTCGATATTATCTACTTTGGTCAGAGATTCGGGAGCAACGTACAGGAGTTGTGTTACGCCATTCAATAGATCTTCCTTAACCTGCTGCGTTTCTCGTTTAGTAAGGGATGAATTCAACACGTGAGCCACTCCATCTCGTTCGGAGAAACCGCGCATCGCATCCACTTGGTTTTTCATTAATGCTATCAGTGGAGAAACGACAATAGCTGTTCCACCCGACATCATGGCCGGAAGCTGGTAGCACAGTGACTTCCCTCCGCCGGTAGGCATAATTACGAAGGTGTCGTTTCCAGCGAGTAAGTTCTCGATGATAGCCTCTTGATCGTCTTTAAATGCATCGAAGCCGAAATGCTTCTTTAGTTCACGAGTAGGATTCATAGGGGTTGTTCCCATAAGTAGGCATGTGTTCTACTGTGCTTTATCTTCAAAACTTACAAAATGTACGAAAAATCCATCGAGTTACAGATGCCTGTAAGAGGGAATTCTAAAAAGTTTGCTTTCCCAAGCGGGTGTCACACAAAAATAATGACCTTTGCGCTCTTAGTGAAACTTTTCACTTTTCAAGATCTGTATGGCAGCAAGTAGAAATAAGGACCCGAACTCCATGAGTTTCTTGGACCATCTCGAAGAGTTGAGATGGCACTTGGTGCGCTCGGGCATCGCGGTACTCTTGGGAGCGGTAGTGGCATTTATTTTTGTAGATGTACTATTTGACGGGATCATTCTCGCACCTCTTCAAGCAGACTTCTACTCTTACCGGAAGATTTGTGAGTTGAGTCAATTAGTTGGAGGCAATAGTTTCTGTTTTGAAGAAATGTCTATTCCCATCCAGAATGTGAAGTATACGGGGCTATTTATGATGCATATGAACGCCAGTATAATAGCTGGATTCATCATTGCTTTTCCCTTCATCGTATATGAACTGTGGCGATTTATAAAGCCAGGTCTTCACGAGCGAGAACGCAAGAATGGTTCAGTAATCATCTTCTTCACGGCCTTTCTTTTCTTATTCGGTGTGTTCTTTGGATACTTCGTACTCTCTCCCCTTAGTGTTCAATTCTTTGGTACCTATGAAATCAGCACCGCCATTGAGAATAGGCCTGAGCTGGGGTCCTTTGTTTCGCTAATCACAATGATGACGCTCGCTACCGGTTTGCTGTTCGAACTTCCCGTGATGGTTTACTTCTTCAGCTCCATTGGATTGATTACTCCAGAATGGATGAGGAAATATAGAAGACACGCAATCGTTGTAGTTTTGATTTTTGCCGCGATCATTACGCCGCCTGATGTGCTCAGTCAAGTATTGGTTGCTATCCCAGTAATGGGACTTTATCAAATTTCCATAGCTGTATCAGCCCGTGTGTTGAAACGGCGAAAAGCAAGAGCTGCATGAAACTATCAGCCCATAATATTGTAAAGCGATACCGTTCTAGGACAGTTGTGAAAGGGGTTTCCTTTGAAGTGAATCAAGGGGAAATTGTGGGATTACTCGGGCCAAATGGCGCAGGAAAAACCACCTCATTTTATATGGTTGTGGGATTGGTTAAGCCCGATGAAGGAGAGGTGCGTATTAATGATGAAGTTATTACTCGTGACCCAATGTACAAGAGGGCGCAGAAGGGCATAGGCTACCTCGCCCAAGAAGCCTCTGTGTTTAGAAAGCTGAGCGTTGAAGACAATATTTCTTCTGTCTTGCAAATGACGAAGTACAGCAAGAAAGAGCGCAAAGAGCGATTGGAGTCTCTGTTAGATGAATTTGGACTTCAGCACATTCGCAAAAACCGCGGCGATTTACTGTCGGGTGGAGAACGCCGACGTACGGAAATTGCGCGTGCATTGGCTACTGATCCGAATTTCATTTTGCTTGATGAGCCCTTCGCTGGCGTCGATCCCATTGCCGTGGAAGATATTCAAAGTATTGTTGCCCAGCTGAAGAAGCGCAACATTGGCATTCTCATCACCGATCACAACGTGCAGGAAACTTTGGCCATCACAGATAGGACCTATCTGATGTTTGAAGGGAAAATTTTAAAGAGTGGCTCCGCAGAGGAATTGGCCTCCGATCAGCAGGTGCGTAGAGTATATTTAGGTCAGAATTTTGAACTCCGCAAGCCCAAGGCAACTCAACCTACCGACGAGCAGTTGCGCGAGTTAGGCGATCATTAATGGCCTTTCCCAAGCCCTTCTGAGGAACAAATTCAACTAAGGCGTAGTCAATGTCAAGTGCTTCAAGTTGACGCAAACTCTTGAATAGATTTTGAGCAGCTTCGCGAGTATTTCCGCTTTCGCTCAAGATAATCTGATTCTCCTTGATCAAATTTGCGTCGTACTCCTTGAAGCGAATGGCTCCTACATTCTTTCCGATACTGTCCATTGGTGCCTCGTCATAAGCGTAAAGCTTAACCTTTGGCGCATAGTGACTGTGCAACATCCCTGGCGCATTGGGTTGGGAGCTGCTCAAGCGAATATCATTGAATTCCACGCCCATTTTTTGTTCTAGTTCCTCGAGTTCAAAACCTCCAAGACGCAGAACGGTGGGCTTTTTTCCGCTTACATCGATGATTGTGGATTCGATACCTACCGGACATTCTCCACCATTGAGAATGTAAGGCAGCTTACCACCTAATTGATCTGCCACGTGGTTGGCATTGGTTGGGCTAACATACCCAAATGGGTTTGCGCTGGGTGCAGCCAATGGAAAATCGATTTGCGCGAGCAGTTCCAAAGTCAGTTTATGATTGGGAATGCGAATACCCACGGTAGGATGTCCGCTTGTCACCAGGTCGGGAACCACGGCCTTTTTGGGCAATATGAAGGTAACCGGACCAGGGGTCATCATCTCCATCCATTTTTCCACATGGGCAGGAATAGTGGCGAGAACTTTAGCCGCTGCTGGATTAGCAACATGAACGATGAGCGGGTCGAACGCCGGGCGATTCTTAGCCTCGAAAATCTTGATAACACTAGAACTAGAAAGTGCGTTTCCCGCTAATCCGTAAACGGTTTCTGTTGGAATAGCGACCAACTCACCTTTTCCCAGCAATTCTGCTGCGCGATATACGTCGCTTCCTATTTCCGTTTGTACGTCCATCAGGCCGCAAAGGTAAGCGGCTTAATTGAGTCGAGATGAAGCGAAAAACTGGAATGTGGGAATTTGTACTTCAAAAGCCTCTCCATTAGAGAGTTTCACCATTCGATAAACACCTCGCATGGCGCCTATACTTGCTCTTAAATGACAACCCGAACTATACGTGTGTACCTCACCAGGAGCAATTATGGGCTGTTTGCCAATCACTCCGGTTCCCTCTACCTCACTCGGGCCGTCGCCGGTGTCGTATATGAACCAATGACGTCCCAGCAGCTGAACGGTTTCATGCCCCATATTCTCTATGGCTACATCATAGGAGAAAACATAAAGCGCTCCATGCTTGCTGAAGAATCTACCTTCAAAGCCGGTGGAAACGGTGACTTTAATGCCTGATGTAACGAGGGTAACCAAACTGAATAAAGTATTACTGAGACACTTGCTACTAAAAGTAGGAAAATAATCGTAACGATACCTAGGTTCAAGTTAAGCAGTGGTCGGTTTTTTTAATGGGTCGTGGCATAACTTCGATTGAATACCAAGTTTACGACAAATTTGTGAGTGGCAGCAAAGCTTAGTCACCGATATAATTTGAGGTGGTGACTCCCACTACGCGGTCATATCGAATGCCGATTTCTCGGTGATATACCAAAATGGTGTATTCGTTTTCCGTTTCCCAATGGTCACCTTCGAAAATGGAAGTACTTGCTCCGGCCGCCGAATTCATCGTTGCGTACACGTAGTTGTAGAAACCTTGTTTGATGTAGAACCTTCCTCGATAGGCGCGTTCCTGAAAATCATACTCAAGCGCCCACTGGGGGTCCATGCTCCAATTGGTAAATTCACCAAATAGAAACACACCTCCCGGTTGAGGTGCCGGGTACTTCAAGTAAAAGTCCATCAGTACGTAATCGGCCTCGGTTCCTGGTGCTTCACTATCGAGCTTTCGCACGAAGTAGGAACCATTCAAATCTTCCCAAGTAATGAACTCTCGAAACTGACGACTTTCTTCTTCCTGAACATAGGCTACCCAAGAAGTATCGATTTCAATCTTGCGGATGCGCAGGGACTGTGTGCGCATGTCCTTCGTATCGAACTCGCGGAATTCGTTTCCACCTAAAAAGTTGTTTTCCAGATCGTAATCGTAGTTCAGTGAGTTGTTGCTTAAAAAACGGGGTTTCAATCCGCGGATGGAATTATCCCAGCGGTGGTTTTGCAGAATTATCACCTTTAAATCATCAAAAGGATTGGGAATGGGATAACTTCCATGAAAGATGGTAAAGTCAACTTGCTGATGGGTATTCATTACATCGGCTGTATTCGCTCTGCGCGTGTCGGCCGAAATGGTAACAAGCTCTTCGTAAATAACGAATCGCAATGTGAAAGCGGGCTCGTTGGGATCATCAGTATAAACGATGAGCAAATAATTACCGCTCTTCGTAAACTTCACATACTGGTTCGGAAAACTCAGCTCGTAATGTGTGAAAGGTACAAAGGTGTTGAAAGAGAAATCATAGTTGCGAATAATCTCTTGTTGATATGAGCTGAGGTATTCGCTTTTGATTAAGTCAGATGGTGTCCAATCAGCATTGCAATGCAAAAAGGTGTAATTGTAGTTCTTGAAATCGGCATCAAAATCATCAAATGATAATTGCATGGCATTCATCTTCCCAAGTGGCATATATCGAGCGCCACTCGCATACACGTTGCTCCGGCGAAGCTCAACGGTTTTGAGATTTGGGTGATAGACGCGGTTAACGGCTGGTGGTTCATCGGCTCCAACTGCGGTTGAAAAAAGGGCGATGAAGAGTGTACTGAGAAGGTATTTTGTCATGTCGTCCTAAGAACGTTCAATTTACCTGCCAAAGTACCTATTTATTCGTAAATTCGCCGACCCGTGAACTACGTATCAGTTCACTTTGTTTAGATTTCATCTAAATAGAATAGAATGAGGTCAGCAGACGTGAACAATATGTACTTTTGCGCGTGTTTTTTTAAACGATAATTGAGTCGGTGACATGTCGAATGTGATTAAGATCCGAAAAGGATACGACATTAAGCTTGTGGGTTCGGCGGAACAAAAGTTCGGAGAAGCCCCTTCAGTTAGCCATTATGCGCTAGTTCCCGATGATTTCAATGGTGTAATTCCAAAACTTGAGGCGCGTGCCGGCGATAAAGTTCTCGCTGGTGATGTGATTTTCCATTCGAAAGAGAATGAGAATATCAAAGTGTGTGCTCCTGTGAGTGGAGAGATCGCTGAAGTTGTCCGTGGAGATAAGCGTAAAATCCTATCTATCAGAATTCTTCCTGACGCGGAAGTGAAGTATGTAGATTTCGGAAAGGCTGATCCTCAAACGCTTTCGCGAGAGGAGATTATTGAGCGCATGCTTAAGAGCGGTGTTTGGCCATCTTTACAGATGCGTCCTTACGGCCGTATGGCGCGCCCTGATGACAAGCCGAAGTCCATTTTTATTTCAGGAATGAATACCAACCCGCTTGCTCCGGATACAAATTTCGCAGTAGCAGGTTTGGAAGAGGAGTTCCAAACGGGAGTGAATGCGCTTGCCAAATTGACCGAAGGAAAAATACATCTTTCGTTAGAGGCAGGTGTTACTCCAAGTCCAGCTTTTGCCAATGTGCAAGGAGTAGAACTTCATCAATTTGAAGGTCCGCATCCAGCTGGTAACGTGGGAACCCAAATTCACCATATCGATCCAATTAATAAGGGAGAAGTGGTTTGGACCATGAATCCTCAAGATGTAATTGTGTTGGGTCGCCTATTCAAGGAAGGAAACTATCGTCCAGAACGCGTAGTTGCCCTTACCGGATCTGAGGTGGAGCAACCACAGTATTACA
Source organism: Phaeocystidibacter sp. (assembly GCA_965659415.1). Taxonomy (GTDB): domain Bacteria; phylum Bacteroidota; class Bacteroidia; order Flavobacteriales; family Schleiferiaceae; genus Phaeocystidibacter. The sequence goes on along the minus strand of CBFHVA010000009.1, from coordinate 76,077 downwards.
AATTGACTTCAGGTGCCAACTTGAGCGCTTTGTTTTCGTCGGGAATGAAGAGCGATAACAATCGCTTCATTTCGGGTAACGTGTATACTGGCGCCAACACGGGAAAGGATGGTTACCTAGGCTATAATCACGACCAGCTTACGGTTATCCCAGAAGGGAATCAAACCGAGTTCTTGGGTTGGGTACTTCCTGGTTTTGGGAAGTTCTCCTTGTCGAGAACCTTCTTTAGTTGGTTGACCCCAAATAAGAAATTCACCTTAAACACGAACATGCACGGGGAAGAACGTGCCTTCGTAGTCACAGGTCAATACGAACAGGTGTTCCCATTTGATATCTATCCACAACAATTGATCAAGGCCATTATGGTGCGCGATATTGAGTTGATGGAGAACTTGGGTATCTATGAGGTGACCGAAGAAGATTTCGCCCTTCCAGAGGTGATCTGTACTTCTAAAATTCCTTTGCAGGAAACGGTTCGTGAAGGATTGGATTACATGTATCAAGAATTGGTTTAATGCAGTAGATTTATGAAGTTTATTCAAAACATTCTCGATAAAACTCGCCCAGCCGTTACAACCGGAAAGCTCAAGCCGCTTTATCCGTTGCACAACGCATTGGAAACTATGATGTTTGTTCCGGACCATACCACCCACAGTGGTGCTCACGTCCGCGATAGCATCGACCTGAAGCGCACCATGGCCACTGTAATTATGGCCTTGGTTCCAGCCATTCTCTTCGGTATGTGGAATACAGGTTACTGGCACCACCTGGCCATAGGAGAAACAGAAGCTACTTTAATGGATAACGTGCTCTACGGTGCTTTGAAGTTGCTCCCTATGATTGCCATTACTTATGCGGCAGGTTTGGGAGTTGAAATTCTCTTCTCCTACTTGCGCAAGCACCCAGTGAACGAGGGTTTCTTGGTTTCAGGTATGTTGATTCCTTTGATCATGCCAGCTGACATTCCACTCTGGATGGTGGCCATTTCTACCATCTTCGCCGTATTGATCGGTAAAGAAGTGTTCGGTGGAACAGGTATGAATATCTTGAACCCAGCGCTTACGGCTCGTGCCTTTGCGTTCTTTGCCTATCCATCTTGGATGAGTGGCGACAAAGTTTGGATTGGTGGTATGAAAGCCGGAGAGGCTGTTGATGGTTTCTCAGGAGCTACAGCGCTCGGTCAATTTGCCGCAGGTGAAACGGCTCCTCAAATTGCGGATCAGTCGTTATCAGCTTGGGATGCATTCCTTGGGTTTATTCCAGGTTCAATGGGTGAAACCAGTGCCTTGGCCATTCTTCTTGGTGGACTATACTTGATTTACACCGGCGTAGGTAGCTGGAAGATCATGTTCAGTGGAGTGGTAGGAGCGGTACTTATGGGGCTCATCTTTAATTGGGTTGCACCGTATGCAATCAGTCCTGAGCAACAAGCCTTCATGGGAATTCCATTCTACTATCATTTGGTGTACGGAGGCTTCGCCTTCGGTATTGTGTTTATGGCTACCGATCCGGTATCCGCTTCACAAACGGAAAGAGGTAAATGGATTTACGGATTGTTGGTAGGTATCTTCTGTATCATGATCCGCGTGTTCAACCCGGCCTATCCAGAAGGTGTAATGCTCGCCATCCTCTTCATGAACGTAATGGCGCCGTTGATTGACCACTACGTGATTCAAGCAAATGTGAAAAAGCGCCAGAAGCGTGCTCAACTCGCTACGGCAAAATCATAATAACATGGACGTAAATAGCAATAAGTATACGTACGTATTCGCCTTAATTATGGTGATTGTGGTGGCTGCGCTCCTTTCAGGAACCAGCATTGCGTTGAAAGACCGTCAAGAGGCCAACGTACGTCAAGAAAAGCAACAGGACATTTTGAAGTCCATTGGCGTGATTCTAACACGTCCAGAAGCGGAAGCTCAGTTCGATGATTACATCAAAGAGAGACTGGTAATTAAGAATGGTGCTTCGGTAGATTCAGAAGTAGCCCCTTTTGATATCAACATGGCCGATGCAGTGGCACTCTCAGCTGAAGAGCGTGAAGTACCACTTTACGTTGCAGAGAAGGACGGGAGTACATACTACATCGTTCCTCTTCGTGGTAAAGGACTTTGGGGACCAATCTGGGGATATATTTCTTTAGAAGAAGATGGAAGCACGGTTTACGGTGCTACATTCGGTCACAAAGGAGAAACTCCAGGCTTAGGAGCTGAAATTGCGACAGATATGTTCCAAGATAAGTTCCAAGGGAAGCAGATTATGGATGGCGGAGATTTCGTTTCTGTAGCCGTAATCAAAGGAATCCCAAGCGGCGACTATCAAGTAGATGGCATCTCCGGAGGTACCATTACTTCTGATGGAGTTGATGACATGTTAGAAGAGTGCTTGAAGCCGTATATCGGTTATTTCCAAAGCACAATGAACACAACCGCACTCAACGCACAGTAATATGAGCACAGAAACGCAAGAAGTTGTAAAAACCAGTGAACCTCTGTTTTCGAAGAAAAACAGACGTTTGATGACCAATCCTCTCAACGAGGATAACCCAATTACTGTTCAGGTATTGGGTATTTGTTCTGCCTTGGCCATTACTGTAAAGTTGGAGCCAGCTATCGTAATGTCGCTTTCGGTATTCTTCGTACTCGGAGCAGGTAACGTAATCATCTCTTTGATGCGTAACCTCATTCCAAATCGTATTCGAATCATTGTTCAGCTCGTAGTGGTTGCCTCATTGGTAATTTTGGTTGACCAAACCCTAAAGGCATTCCTTTACGACGTAAGTAAGCAGCTTTCGGTATTTGTTGGTTTGATTATTACAAACTGTATCATCATGGGGCGCTTTGAGGCGTTTGCCTTGGGAAATACTCCTTGGAAATCATTCCTCGATGCAGTAGGTAATGCGGCCGGTTATGGCGCCATTCTCGTTATTGTAGCCTTCTTCCGTGAGCTTCTCGGCTCAGGAAAGTTGTTCGGAGTTCCTGTTTTGGGAGATTCAGCAGCGAGCACTGGACTTTATAGCCTAGGCTACGAGAACAACGGTATGATGTTATTGCCTCCAATGGCTTTGATTGTGGTTGCCCTTATTATTTGGGTGCAACGCAGTCGTACCAAATCATTGATCGAAGAATAACCTAGACCCAAAGACACGCTATCATGCAAGAATTAGCAAGCATATTTGTAAAGAGCATCTTTGTAGACAACATGATCTTCGCGTACTTCTTAGGTATGTGCTCTTATTTGGCCGTATCCAAGACTGTGAAGACCGGTGTGGGTCTGGGTGCAGCCGTGATTTTCGTATTGGGAATCACCGTTCCAATTAACTATTTGTTGGAAGAACACGTACTTCAGAAGGGTGCGTTAGCATGGATTTCTCCTGAGTTGGCGGAAGTTGATTTGAGCTTCTTGAGCTTCATCATGTTCATCGCTGTAATTGCTTCTATCGTACAGTTGGTGGAAATGATTGTGGAGCGCTTCGCTCCGGCATTATACTCTGCTTTGGGGATTTTCCTTCCTCTTATCGCAGTGAACTGTTCCATATTGGGTGGTGCACTCTTCATGCAAGAGCGTGCATACGCAACTATTGGACACGCTACGGTGTTTGGTTTAGGTAGTGGAGTGGGTTGGTTCTTGGCCATTGTTGCCATTGCAGCTATCCGCGAAAAAATCCGCTACTCTGCAGTTCCTGCGCCACTTCGTGGTTTGGGTATCACCTTTGTGATTACCGGTTTGATGGGGATTGCCTTCATGAGCTTCATGGGCATTAAGTTGTAATAGAAAAGGTAAAGGAATCAATATGTTTCTAGCAAGTACAACCACAATCATTATTGCCAGCCTTGTTGCGTTTGGCATAGTGACTATTCTATTGGTTTTTGTTTTGCTTACAGCCAAAGCAAAACTAGCTCCCAGCGGACCTGTGAGCTTGGATATTAACGGCGAGCAAGTTGAGGTTGAATCAGGAACCACACTTCTCTCAACACTTAGCAACCAGAAGATCTTCCTTCCATCCGCATGCGGTGGTGGCGGAACTTGCGGTATGTGTAAGTGTCAGGTCCTTGAAGGGGGTGGAGAAATCCTCCCTACTGAAACAGGCTTCTTCAACCGTAAGCAAATCCAAGAAGATTGGAGATTGGGCTGCCAGGTGAAGGTGAAGAACGACATGAAAATTAAGGTGCCTGAAGAAATCTTCGGTATCAAGAAGTGGGAGTGTGAGGTAGTATCTAACTACAACGTTGCCTCCTTCATTAAAGAATTCGTGGTTAAACTTCCTGAAGGAGAAACCCTCGACTTTGAAGCAGGTGGTTACATCCAGGTTGACGTTCCGCCGATTGAAGTAGACTTCAAGGACATTGACATCACTTCTCACCCTGACCTTGGACGCGATCCTATGGACTTCAAAGGGGAGTGGGACAAGTTTGGCTTGTGGGATCTTAAGATGAAGAACGACGAGGAAATTTTCCGCGCGTACTCCATGGCCAACCACCCAGCAGAAGGTAACATCATCATGTTGAATATCCGTATTGCGACTCCGCCTTGGGATCGCAAGAAAAACCAATGGATGGATGTGAACCCGGGTATTTGTTCATCTTTCGTCTTCGGAAGCAAACCAGGTGATAAAGTAACCATCTCAGGACCTTACGGTGAGTTCTTCATCAAGGAGACCAAAGCAGAGATGCTTTACATTGGTGGTGGTGCAGGTATGGCGCCAATGCGTTCACACTTATTCCACTTGTTCCACACGTTGAAAACTGATCGTCAAGTTAGTTTCTGGTATGGTGGACGTTCTAAGCGTGAGCTCTTCTACTTAGAAGACTTTACTGGCATTGAGCGTGAATTCCCGAACTTTAAATTCCACGTAGTACTTTCTGAGCCTTTGCCAGAAGATAACTGGAATGCGAAGGACAGCATGGAAGCGGAAGGCGACGGATTTACTGGATTCGTTCACCAAGCGGTAATCGATAACTACCTCACCAAGCACGATGCTCCTGAGGATATCGAGTTCTACTTCTGTGGACCACCGCTCATGAACGCAGCCGTTCTCAAGATGTGTGATGACTTTGGCGTACCACCTGAGAATGTATCCTTTGATGACTTTGGTGGATAATTGATTGTTCATCGGAATATAGAAAGCCCTCTGCTTAAGCGGAGGGCTTTTGTTTTAAGGGATAAATCTGAGAAGAGGATAACTACAGTATGAACTAGTGTCTTAATAAAGATGCTGTCCTTCCATCCAATGATCCGACAAACCGTTTGACCGTTTATAGGTTGGTTCGTTGGGTTTATCAGGTTTCAGGAGTTTGCTAAGTTAAAATGTCCTTCACTCCTTCATCCAACAATCCATTATTACCTACCTCTTAATTTCTTCCTCTTCCAAAGTGATGAGAGTACTACCGCCCTTATTCAAGTAGAGCATTCCATTGGCAATGGTGAAGTTGTCTACTTCTTCCAAAGCCGATCCAAGTGCGCTCTCATACTCTACGCCTTGACAGAGCATAAGAGTGGTAGCAAGGGGGGCAATATTGATCTCTTGGTTCATCAAGGTGTATGAACCATTCATGAAGTTGCACCCGTTGTTCCCGTAGGCGTGAAGCATGTTGTCGAAAATGATAAAAGCTTCCTTCGGTGTGTTTTCAATGGCTTGATCGCCGACAGACTTAAACTGCCATAAGCGATTGGCGATTTCCGCTTCTGTTTCCAACATCATGTTGTACAAAGCTGCATCCTCGCCTTCGTAAAACTCGCCTTCGTCATTCAGTTTGGTGAGTGTGTTGCCATCAAGAGCAAAGAGAAAGGTTTCCCCTCCAATTTCAGAGGAAATACGATTTCCCGTCTCATTCTTGGTATACGTGCCCTCTAGGTTTTGATAATCTTCGCTATCGCCTAGGTACATCCAACGCAATGCGATGGACTGGTTGCTGCCGAGTTCAACTTCCGCAATGGCTCCGTTACACCCTTCGCCGCACGGCAAGATGCCGCGGTAAGTCATGGTTTGCTCTGATACGGTTGGTGTCGCTTCGTTGCTAGAGGAAGCATCGCTGCTATTTTCAGAACCACCTTGGCAAGCAGATAATGCGAACAAAGCGGTAACCGTTAGAAGGTGCGGAATAGATTTCATTGGAATTGTTTTCGAGATGTATAAATGAGATGTTCCTACAAGGTACAAATATTGTTCTTTGACCTAAGTGAGGGGGACAGAGTTACTTTGGTCAATTTTGAATCTATCTTTGCTTAAAATAAACAAGCTAGAAGTTATGCGAGTTAAATCGATCTGGATTGTCTTTAGCCTTTCATTATTGGTTGGCTGCGGGCAGGAGCAAGTCTATCTCAGAAAGCATGCAGGACGCGCTCAAGGCACTACATATTCCGTGTTATATTTATCTTCTCAAACCAAACAGTACCACGAAGCTGTTGATTCTATACTGTTTGCGGTAGATCGAAGCTTAAGCGCTTGGAATCCACATAGCACGTTGAGTAAGATTAACAGTCGAGAAATAGATTCCACACTAGATCCGCTATTCTGGAACGTTGTTGCAGCTGGGAAACAAATATCCCAAGAAACGGAAGGCGCCTTTGACATGACCATTGGTCCATTGATCAATCTTTTTGGTTTTGGTCCCGTGGAGCATGGGTCTATTGATAGTGCTACGGTGGATAGTCTAAGGGTTTTGACAGGATGGCACAAATTGGAAGCCTTTGAATCGGGTAGAATTGGCATGCCAAGTGGGATGACTTTGGATGTGAACGCCATTGCTCAGGGATATAGCGTGGATTTAATTGCAGAGTTTTTCGACTCTCGAGGAGTTACAGACTACCTCGTTGAAGTGGGAGGTGAGATGCGTGCACGCGGTGTGAATTTAAAGGGACAACCATGGGTAGTGGGCATTGACAAACCGAGTCCGAATATTGAAGAGGAGCGATTTCAAGTAATCATCGGTTTGGATAGTGCGGCCTTGGCCACTTCGGGGAATTATAGAAAGTTCTGGGTTGATGAAGCCACAGGTGTGAAGTACAGTCATACAATCGACCCTAAAACAGGTTATCCTGCTCGTGACCGAATTTTAAGCGCGTCCATTATTGCAGACGACTGTATGACTGCGGATGCAATGGCTACCGCATGCATGGTTATGGGGATAGATAAAGCGAAAGAATTCGTAGAATCGCGAGATGATCTTGAGGCCTACTTTGTTTACTCTGGGCTAACGGGCGATTGGGAAGTGTGGAGGTCGCCTGGCTTCTTGCGATTGGAGCGTTGATCGGAATCAGGCTTTTTTAACGAATTCAGACTTCAATCCCATTCTTCCGAACCCGTCTATTTTACAATCGATGTTATGGTCGCCATCAACGAGCTTGATGTTTTTTACTTTGGTTCCGGCCTTTACGGGGCCTGAGGCTCCTTTGACCGGCAGATTCTTCACGACTACCACCGTATCGCCATCATTCAGTGGGTTCCCATTTGCATCCTTCACAACATTAGTCTCTTCCTTATCGTCTGGGTTCCATTCATGTGCACACTCAGGACATGTTAGAATGGCACCGCCTGTAGAGTAGGTGTGGGGACTATTGCATTCTGGGCATGGAGGGAAGGTCGTAGTCATGTTTTCAAAAGTACGATAGAAGCAAATAAAAACGGCGAACCCGAAGGTCCGCCGTTCCACAAAAGCTCAAAGTACACAAGTCTTAGTGTGAGATAACGATTTTCTCAGCGTGAGTGAATCGATCGTTTGAGATACGGATCATATACATACCGTTGCTTGCAGAAGAAAGGTCGATGCGCTCGTTGATGTGCTGTGCGTTCTGCTCGCTCTTGTAAACAACTTGTCCGTGCATGCTAACCACTTCGATGGTCACATCCTCGCGATCGCTCAAGTTGGCATCTACTTGAACGATACCATAGCTTGGGTTCGGGAAGATGTTGATATCATTGATCCAAGTGAATTCGGTTGTGCTCACCTCGTCGCAACCTGCACAAGCTTCCCAGCATACCACTGGTAGAGTAGTGTCACCTGTTGGAACAAAGATGCGGTTGATGAAGGTGTTGCCGCCGTCAACAATAGTGATGGTGCAAGGGTCACCTGAGGTTAACTGCTCGTCAGTACTCCATCCGTCCATAGTGAACTTATACTCGATAGTATCCTGAGGAACAGTCACTGTGATTTCATAGATTGAGTCCATGTCGGCGTCGGTCATAACCGCACACGCACCACACCAGTTATTGAAAGTACCGTTGAGGTTTACGTTGTTCCAGCTCAATCCAGTCTCAGAAACATCTACACGGAAAGTCACGTTTGCTGATTGAGGAGCACCTGCACAAGAAGTACATGCTTCCCAACATACTACGTCAAGAACGGTGTCCTTTGTCAAGTACATAAAGCGGTTTGTGAATCCATTTGAAGTTTTGGTACAGGCTGAACCTGGAGTCAAGTTTTCTTGACCGCTCCAGTTATCATGAGCAAACTTGAATTCAATCGAGTCGGCTGTGATTGGAATGGTGATGTCCCAGATACCATCGTTATTGGCGTCTGACATAGGTGCACAGTTACCGCACCATACATTGAAATCACCATTTACTTCAGGAGTTGTAAAGCTTCCTGTGTAGTTATTCATGTCTACCTGGAAAGTCACGTTATGCGTTCCTGCAGGAGGAGCAGATCCGAAAACAACATCGTCACAGTAGTATGTTTTTGCACCTGCGGTAGCTCCATCTACACCAAAGTTGTAAAAGATAGAGAGCTTGTCATACGTATTGGCAAAATTAATGGCTGCCGTACCTGAAACTTGGTTTGCGAAATCAAATGTCATCGTTTGCCATCCACCAGCTACAGTGGTTGAATCAATCGTTTCTACAGTGATGGTAGGATCGGTAGCGTCTTCCGCTTTTAAGCGAACTTCGATACCGGCGTCTGGTGACCAAACATTAATCGTCATTACAGTGCTACCCTGTGCGAATGGAATGGCTGATGCCAGGCCTGAAGGTGTGCTAAGCGTAGTACCTGCCCAAGTAGGTGCAGTGGTTGGCTTCACAGACTCAAGAACCATATTGGAACTGTTGGTTGGGTCAACAACAACTTGCGAAACATTATTGCCGAAGTCACTTACCGTATAATCCGTTGTAGAGCCTTCCCAATCAATAGGGAGGTCGATTTGAGTCAAGGTAGAACCCGCGCCCATGCGAATACTATCACAGTAATATGTTTCTAAGGCCGTTGGAACAACGTTGAAGTTGTAAAAAATAGACAGCTTGTCATACGTGTTTGCCGTATTCAAAGCCGCCGTGCCTGGAGCTTGATTGGCAAAATCGAATGACAATGTTTGCCAACCTCCCGCTACTGTAGTAGTAGCTTCTGTTTCAACCGTGATGGTTGGGTCGGTTGCGTCTTCGGCTTTCAAACGAATAACGGTGCCGGCGTTGGCAGACCAAACATCCACCAACATCACTGTTGAGGTAGAAAATGGAATAGCTGTGGCAAAACCTGTACCTGTACCAATTGTAGTACCTGCCCAAGTTTGAGCGGTTGTCGGTTTGTCACTTTTCAGTACTTGATTAGAAGCATTGGTAGGGTCTACTACTTTGGTGGAAACATTACCGCCAAAGTCGGTAACTGTATAATCTACAGTAGAGCCTTCCCAATCAACAGGGAGGTCAATTTGGGTAAGCTGTGCGAAGGCAACGCTTGCCGAAAGACCGAGTGCTAGAGTAACTAATTTCTTCATAAGACTTGATTTTGAGCCTCAAATATAAATGGCTTTTAGTTAAAAAAACAATAAGAGGTGTAAAAAATACACTTATATATTTACAAGTTGTTGATATACAGGTGTATAAATATTTAATACTTATAGTCATTTGTACAATTAGTCTATTTTCCTATATATTTGGATTTCACATTTAGCGACCCTGATATGGCGAAAGAATCTGACCTCAAATACGTGAATCAACAATTTGCAGTTCCGTATTACGAGATTCCCTACAACAAGTTTTTCCAGTTCGGAATGTCTGTGGATTCAGTTGTATTCGGATATCACGATGATCAATTGAAAGTTTTGCTCATTAAAAGAGGGGCGCCACCTTTTAAGGGTCAGTTAGCCTTGCCGGGAGACTTAGTTTATCCCAACGAAACCATTGAGTTTGCTGCTCATCGAATTCTGAGAGATCTCACGGGTATAGACGAGCATTCTGTCGAGCAGACGAAAACCTACTCGGCTGTAGACCGGCACCCAGTAGCCCGGGTAATCACGACAGGGGTTTATTCTCTGGTCGACATTGCAAAACACGATCCGCACGCCTCGGCCTGGGCCGACGGTCTCTATTGGCTTGCGTTAGATGAAGTGCCAAGCTTGGCTTTCGATCATGACAAGATATTGGCGGATGCTATCGAGATTCTTCGCAACAAAGTGAGAAGGGAACCTATCGGCTTTGAATTGCTTCCCGAGAAATTTGTCCTTGCGGAACTTCAGAATCTATATGAGGCCATTCTGAACGTCGAGTTTGATAAGGCGAACTTCAGAAAGCGAATGCTGAGCTCTCAAATTTTGAAAGATTTGGATGAACTCCAAGAAGGAGTTCCTCACCGTCCGGCCAGGTTATACGCCTTTGATTCTGAGAAGTACCAAGAGCTAAAGTCCAATGGATTTAATATTCAGATATGATGAAAAAGCTACTCTCAATCCCATTTGTTCTTATTTCTCTTATCGGATATGGTCAGGCTATTCCCGTGACTATTGCTGAAACCGAATATGGTTTTACCCTCATGAGAGAAGGGGAGCCTTATTACATCCGCGGAGCAGGTGGACATGATAATCTCGATCACTTGTTAGAGTTGGGCGGTAATTCTATCCGTACTTGGAGTGCCGAAGATGCCGATGAAATTCTGGACGCCGCACACGAAAAAGGACTGACTGTAATGTTTGGCCTGTGGGTACAGCACGAACGCCATGGGTTTGATTACAACGATGAAGTTGCGGTGGCCGCCCAATTGGAGCGTTTCCGTTCCATCGTATATAAGTACAAGGATCATCCAGCTGTTCTTCTTTGGGGAATAGGTAATGAGGTAGATCTCTTTTATTCAAATACCAAAGTTTGGGATGCCATTCAGGATATCGCAGCAATGATTCACGAAGTAGACCCAAATCACCCTACGGCTACGGTTACAGCGGGCTTGGATTCCATGGAGGTGCATCACGTAAAGACGCGAGTGCCGGATATGGATATCTATGGAGTAAATACCTATGGCGATCTTCCCGAAGTGCCTGGTAACATCCGCAAATTCGGTTGGGAAGGTCCGTTTATCATCTCAGAATGGGGTCCTAATGGACACTGGGAGGTGTCGAAGACTGAATGGGGTGCGCCCATAGAGCAGAACAGTACCGAAAAAGCAGAATCCTACGGAAGCAGATATCAGAATTACATCCATGCCTACAAAGGAGAGTGCATCGGATCCTATGTATTCCTTTGGGGTCAGAAGCAAGAGACAACCTCTACTTGGTACGGCTTGTTCACGGCTGAAGGAGAGCCAACCGAGCCGCTTGATCGACTTTATGCCGCCTGGCGCGGTGAAGAGCCTGAATTTCCGTCCCCATCTATAGTATCAATGACCCTCAACGGGCAAACAGCAGATTCCAATATTCGATTGGTGGCGGAATCTCCATATGAAGCGCAATTGGCATTTGCCGATAACGGTAATCGAGTAAATGTAGACTGGTACGTTTTCCCCGAAAGTAATGCGCAATCGGCAGGTGGCGACTTTGAAGCTGCCATGATACCGATTATGGGAGCCTTGAGCCGAAAACGCGATAATTCCGTGCGTGTTAGAGCGCCAGAAGAGGAAGGGGCTTATCGATTGTTTGTATTCATTCGATCAAATAATGGTGACAAAGTGGCCTACTCCAACATTCCTTTCTACGTGGTTCCACGACCGGATGACGCACCGCAACCTCGAGCGGTTCAACTGAAGGAACGAACCCTTCAAGTAGACTACGAATAATTTCTCGCTAACCTATCCTCTTGAACGATTTCCAGCTACATAATATAGATCTGTTCGTCATTGTCGGCTACTTTGTAGTCATATTCGCCATTGGAGCTTACTTTATAGCGAAAGCCAAGCGTGGAAAAAATGCAAGCGAGAATTATTTCTTGGGTGGACGGAATTTGGGCTGGTTTGCGATTGGAGCCTCATTATTTGCCTCAAATATCGGTTCAGAACACCTTGTAGGATTGGCAGGATCAGGAGCCTCTGGCGATTTTCCAGCGGCTCAATTTGAAATACTAGCAGCCATCATGCTACTTCTTTTAGGATGGCTCTTTGTGCCTTTCTACTTGAAGACCCAAGTTTACACCATGCCTGAATTCCTTGAAGTTCGCTACGACTCATGGGCTAGGGGGTATTTGTCATGGGTCAGTGTGGTAGCCTATGTGCTCACAAAGATTTCGATCACCATTATTGCAGGGGGTATAGTTCTTACCAGTGTGTTAGACGTAAACTTCTGGACGGCTTCTGTTCTAATCGTTTTGATCACCGGCCTTTACACCGTGCTAGGCGGTTTGAAGGCCGTTGTTTATACAGATGTAATTCAGCTTTTTGTTCTTTTGGGCGGCTCCATTGCGCTTACGTTCTATGGCTTAAATGCGGCCGGAGGATGGGATTCGGTTCAGGCGGCCACAGAATCGAGTTACACCAGCCTGTGGCGTAGTTTTTCAGATGAGAGCTTCCCTTGGACGGGAATATTGCTTGGTGCACCCATCTTAGGGGTTTGGTACTGGTGTACCGATCAGTTCATCGTGCAGCGCGTACTTGCAGCCAAGAATATTGATCACGCTCGAAGAGGAACCATTTTCGCGGGGTTCTTGAAGTTAGTGCCTTTATTCATTTTCGTTATTCCAGGCGTCATCGCTTACACCTTGTCACAGGGTCCGGATGCGATGCTCCAATTTCCCAACATCAATGGAAAAGTAGAATACGATGCGGCACTTCCAGTCTTGACTATGGCGGTGATGCCTACAGGTTTAAAAGGATTGGTGGTTGCAGGTTTGATTGCGGCACTGATGAGTTCACTTTCCTCTGTGTTCAACTCCTGTTCAACCTTGTTTACTATGGATATTTATCAAAAGAAGCATCCAGAAACGAGCAAAAAAAATCTAGTACGGGTGGGGCAATTGGCTACCGTAATCATGATTATTCTGGGGATGCTTTGGGTACCTGTCCTGCAATCGCTTGACGGTGGACTTTTTGAAAAACTTCAAAGTTTACAGGCCTATATCGCACCCCCAGTAGCGGCCGTATTCCTGATGGGAATTTTGAATCGAAAGGTAAACGCAAAGGGTGCGAAAGCTGCATTGCTCGTTGGAGCAGGAATTGGTGTTTTGCGTTTGACGCTAGAAGCTACAGGCGTTGAATCGCTTGGAGTGCTTACACTATTCATCGAGATGAACTTCCTCCACTTTGCGCTATTCCTCTTTGCCATTTGCGTGGCAATTCTCTCTGGCTTTGCGCTGAAGAATCAATCCGAACCGTATCAATGGACCTATACTGGAGAGCGTGCCGCTGTGGCAAGCCCTTCTAAACTCAACGCCGTGCTATCGATAGCAATGGTAATCTCTATCTTAATTCTCTGGTATGTATTTAGGTAAAAGTATGTATCGAAGAATGCTCCTTTGGATATTATTCGCACCAGGGCTACTAAGTGCGCAATATTTCACGGACTCCACCGAATTTGATTGGAGGAGAGGTTCGTTTCCAAAAGAGAAGGAAGATGAAATCTACCAGATTAAGGTGGATGGATTCTATCGATTCTTCGCTACGCATCTGATGATGGACAATCCGTACCTCATCGATCCTAATTCAGGCAGTTATTTGGATAATCGAACCCTGTTCATAGGTGACGATAGCCAATTGCCCAATTTCCTAATCAACATCAACGGGCGACCCAATAAAAAGGTGTCGTGGGGTTTTGATCTTTTCATGTTTCAATTCTTGAATGGAAATATCAATCCTACCTACACGCCTCCATTGGCCGATGCCGACCGTCCTAATATTTGGGATCCTTTATCAGGAACGCGCCTAGGTCAGAACATGGGATTGAACCTTGGGATGAACTTGTATGGTTCCTACCTCACAGAACACGGAACGTTTAATGTTCGCTTGGGTGGTATTCACTGGTTCTCGATGACGGATTTGACATTGGGAGCATTCCAAGGGTACAACCGGTTCACCCTTACCGAACGAAATCCATGGGATCCTATTGGTAGAGATATCGGAGCGCGTTATGATCAGATGTACGAGAATGGCGCCATCTATCAGGATTTGCGATGGGGTGAGAGAGCCATGCAGGGTATCATCCTTGAAGGTTTAGGATTGCCAAATGGATGGAGCTTTGCCAGTTTCTATGGCAAAACGGAATTGAACGGAGGTTTCCTTACCATTCCAAATAGTACCTATGGTGGTCAACTGAAGAAGGTCTACAGAAATAATGACTACATCAGCTTAAATACGATTAACAACCTAACTTGGGCCGACAGCTTGAATGAGAATATTCAAGGCTTCAATATGCATACGGCCGAGTGGCATGCCGACTACGATGGCTTTATTGTTCACGCTGAGGTGGGCATGGGTAAATATCGCAGCATGGATTCTAGATATCCGTGGGGCGAGGCGATCAATGCCAAGTTTACGGCTACTAAAAAGAGATTTCAGATTCCATTTGAGGTGCACTACTACCGCATTAGTCCTTATGTAGTAAACAACAATGCCATTTTTTGGAATACCTCACTAGAAGAATTCCAGAGTATAAATCAAACTCCTACAGGGGGAACACAAGGCGGCACACAAGCTTCTAACGTGCTTTTGCCATTCGCGAGCTCCGTGGTGCAGATTGGACAAATGACCAACAACCGAACAGGGGTAAACCTCAACACAGCCGTTGAAATTGGAGATTTGCACTTGAGCTTAGGTTATGGGGTATCCACAGAAATCGATGGATTCCAAAACCGCATTACATTCTCACATTTCGTGAATCAATTGACCAGAGCACGCTTTTGGCGATGGAACTTCCCTGCCAATGTGGGGCCCTATGGGAACTACGACAAAATCTACCGCGATGCTTTCCAGAAAGTGGACATCGTAACGGATGGACCAAGTGTGGTTACCGGACCAAAGAAGTTCAATCAGTTCGAAGTTCACGGGAAGTACCGAACTAAGGTGGGATATAGAAACCTGTATTTCTTCTTCCTCGGGAGATATTACACAGTGCAAGACGAGTTGAGTATCCTACCAAAACTCAACGAAGAAGCCTACCTCAGACAATACAGCTCGGAGCTGGAGATCTTCTACGAATTGAATGATAAGCTCATCCTTAATTCTTACTTGGGATATGAGCGAAACCTTGCGAATTATCAAACAGTGTTGGACAACGAAACCTTTCGCCCGCTGAATCAAACCGGATGGGGCCTAGGTCTCGGGTTTGATATAAGTCTGGGTAAGAACGCAGGTTTGTTTTTCCGTCACCGCTGGTTCGGATTTGAAGATACCAGCTTCCAGCTAGACACATTTAGTGGTCAAGAAAGTAGTCTCGAAATTAAAGTCTTTTTCTAATGCATAAGTCACTAATCATTTGGGCAATGGTGAGCCTTTTCACAGGCATGTCGTTCACCGCCCAAGCACAAAAGAAAGTATGGGTATCAGGTGCTGCCCGTGGAGTTGTTTACGGCGACGACTATGCATTAACCGAAGGGGCCGATACGGTTACCGCTGGTAGAACGGAAAGTGGCCATACCATGGTTGATCTCGGCGTGAACATTCAGCCGAGTGATCAGATTCTAATCCAGGGTATGGTTCGTATTCGAAACGACTACGGTGGATTCTGGGGCTCGGGGGTAACCTTCGATGTTCGTCAGTTGTACATAAAGGGAATTCTCGGAGGATTTCTTCGTTATCAATTGGGTGATATCGATTATCGACTCTCCGATTACACCTTTAGCAACAGTGAGTCATTAGTGAATTCATTTGCTGGGGAAATAACCTCTACGCCATTGGATCAAGCGCGATATGATTTATTCTATACTGACGACATGACTTGGCGTCAGCAAGGAGCAGCTATCGACTTTGCGTTTGAATTCAGATCCGTTTTTGAAGAGGCGCAATTCGATTTCTTCACTACGCGTATTCGTCCTACTGATTTCAATAACATCGATGATCGACTGTTTAGCGGAGGTAGCGTAACGCTTGTTCAAAGCGAGAACTTCTTGATTGGAGGTCAATATTCCAATTTATGGGATCTGAGTGGAACTAGCGATGCAACCATTTTCCTTCGGAATCCGGCGATGTCACTTACTTCTGAACTAAACTTTCAAGCAGTAAATACCGATTTCACTGTGTTCGTGGAAACGGGCCGTTCAACGATGATGTGGGAAGGCGATGAGGCCGCTCCAGAGCTCGAAGATTTCTTCTATGATGCTCGCTTGAAAGCCAGCTGGCCTTCTATAGGTTTGGACATTACGGGTGGATATCGTGAGGTAGGACCAAACTACCGCGCTCCTGGAGCACAAACTATGCGCATCAATTACGATCGCCGTCCGCGTGCTTATCAGCGTATCGGAAACGACCAAAGTGTTCGTGCAATCGGACTCCTAGATCTATCGAGAGATGCATCACTTTATCAGTCTCAAATTCGTGCAGGTTTGATGGCCTATGATCCGCGCTACGACAATGCAACGCCGTACGGTATCGCTACCCCGAATAGAAGAGGTTTTACCATTGATGTGAATTACCAGCCCGTTGACCATTTGAATGTCAATGCGAAATCGGAGTTGCTTCAGGACGTTGTAGGATTGGGTACAACGGCAATTACCAGTTACCAAACGAATATCTTGGGAATTGAAGGGGATATCGCACAACTTTCGGGCTGGGGCGAACGCGTGATTGTAGTTGGCGCTCAGGTGGGAATGCAAACATCTTCTAGAACTGGAGAGTTCCCATATGAAAGCATTGATTTGAGTTCCATGTTTACAAGTGTGAACCTTAAAGTTGGATTGGTTTCATCTCTTTACCTCATCGGTGAACTGAGAACTTGGCAAACCGCCGGAAACACGTTGGTTGCCAATCGTGATGATTACAGCCAAATTATCGACTTTACGGAGTATGACATTGACTATAATGAACACATCATGGGTGCGGGTATTCTTTATGAATTCTCCGAGAAAACAGCACTCCGCTTGATGTACCAGAACTTCAATTGGGAAGATGCTGGGACTTTGCCATACCGCATCAATACATGGACTGTATTCTTCAACATGAAGTTTTAATAAGATAGGATTATGAAAAAGTATATAGCCATTACCTTATTCGCAGGCCTGCTTTGGAGCTGTGATAGAGATCAAGAAATCCTGGGACCGAGTTTGGATGATATTTACGGCGACTTCACCGTCCTAGAGGATATAACTGCTTCAACCAATCAGGTCAATTTCAAGGCCAATGAAACAGTGATTTTTTCAGGCCGATTCAGCAAAAGTGTCGACTGGGAGATACACATCATCGGTCAAAACTCCCAAGCTGAGAAAATCCTTACCGGAAAAAGTAAGGTAGTCGATGAAACCAATGGGGTTTGGGAAGGTACCACAACTGTACTACCCATGTTCAAGACTGAGCCGTGCTTGGCCTATGTAACCGTTCCAGGCGAGAGCTTCTCAGATACCATTGGAACCGTTACCATCGACAGTACGCGAAATACGGAAGGCTTCATTGTGGCGGATTTTGAAACCGGAATGAATCCCGGATGGGTCTCGTTCGCTCAATCAGGAGCAAACATGAGTTGGGCTATTGAGCAAAGCGATACGGCTGCTCAGGGCGAGCACATGTTTAACATGGGGGGCGAAGTGAATTTTGACTACCTCATCGGATTGTTGCACTTCCCAGCAAGTGCCTATAACGAACCCACTTTCCCATTGAGCGATAACGCTTCAAACGTTTATTTCAACGTATTCCTGTATAAACCACCAACCATCACGAATGAGATTATTCTCTTCCAATTCCGTGAGGATGAGAACGGAGACGGAAACTATTCAGACGCTTCGGAGGATATGTACTCCTTGGAATTGAGGGGCTTGCAAGCTGGTTGGCAGATGGTTTCATTACCTTATGCCGATTTGGTGACTCTAGTTAATGGTCAACCTTCTAATCCAGCAGGTAATGGCGTGCACGAACCGGATAAAATCTTACAGGTTTCATTGTTGTTCTTGGCCGATCCATCATCGGGATATTCTCAGACTTATGTAGATAATATCGTGTTCACCGAAGGTGGGCCTATTCAACCTTAATACTGAAGTTATGAAAGGTAAAGGAATAGCTTTATTGATACTATCCGCTTCGGTTTGGGGATGTGTTGAGGTTAGAGAAAATCAGTTGTATGTAGAAAAGCCTTCGAGTGAAAACGCCGTTTTTCATGCATCTGAAGACATTTACAGAGATTATATTACCTCAGAAGCATGGTATACACAAGCGGACGGATGCTTGGATGTAAGAGCGACGCCGGACGCTTCGAAGGATGGTGACTTGGGATTGCACATCAAGTGGAACCGAGTAGCCGTTGGTTGCCCTTGGTTAGGCTTAGGTTTCGGATGGGATAACTGGACCGGAAAGGATATTCAGGATATTCGGAATACCGGCGCGCTGCAGTTTTACGTAAAAATGCCAGCTGGGGAACGCGGTGTACTTCCTTGGGCAATTGGTTTTGAAGATTTCACAGGAGCACAAGCTTGGCTCGGTATGAGTGAAAATGCCCAGAAATCAGAGAAGATTACAGCGGACGAATGGACCCGAGTTGAATTGCCATTGAGTGAGTTTAATTGGGATGAACAAGATGCAAATGCTTCCAATATTAAGCAGCTCATTATTCAGTTCGAAGCGGATGGCGAAATCTTCATAGATGAGATTCAATTGGTACCCTACAGCGGAGGTTACCGCAAAAGAGCCATTCTTCACAAGATGACACCTGAAATCACATTTAATGTAGATGGAAGTAGGACAGATGAGCTTTGGAGTACTGAACCTACCGAGTTCGACGGACATCGAGTTCATTTAGGTCTTCGTGCCGATACCTTGTGTATTGCAGCTTTCATCAAGGATGAAACCCCAGGTAGAAATAGTCAATCGGGAAGAGAAATTTACAATGGCGATGCGTTTGAATTTGCCTTTTCCACAGACAATACAACGGCCAGCCGGCGGAATAATTTCCGCACTACGGATCGTCATTACGCCGTAAGTCTAAATCCCAATTCGTATTCCTTTGATTTCGTCAAGAACGAAATGGGCTACCAAGAGTCCAATGTTCAAGCGGGCGAAGGAGGCGTGTGGTTGGAAGCCAAAATCTGGCTAGACCTCGGTAAAAGAAATATGGATGTTGGTAATCTATATGGTCTTGAACTGGCTGTAGATAAGGCGAGTGCTTCAACGCGTGATGTTCAAGTGAGATGGAATAACCCCAATGTGGATGGTTTTTACGAACGTCCTTCCTTGTGGGGTGAAATGTTAGTGAAAGAACTTCAAGAGATGTATCATGATCAAGAATAATTGGTTGGTAGCAGTTGTAGCTCTCTTTTTATTAGGTGCTTGTGTTCAATCCGAGCCCATTCTGAATAACCGTCAGGGTGATGTGATTGAGTTTGCAGATCGATTTTGGGACATCAAAAGAAGCTCCGTTGTTGTAGGGCCAGGTCCGAATTTGTTTTCGAATCACAATCAGGATGTGTTTGTGGATGACAACGGTTATTTGCATTTAACCATCACGTACCGCAATAACGAGTGGTGGAGTACTGAGGTGATCTCTCAAGATACCATGGGGTATGGAACCTATGTTTGGACGCTAGAAGGCGATCCGGTAAATATCGACCCTAACGTGGTTGTCGGTTTATTCACTTGGGATAACAACACTTTCAAGGAGCAAGCGAACAGCGAGGTGGATATTGAGTTTGCGAAGTGGGGTGATGAAGAGGAGGAGTATACGCTCCAATATGGAGTGCAGCCCATTGCATTTGGACCTTATAACGAGGAACGCGTGCATAAACCTGAAGAATCCAACGATAATTGGATTGGAGTGAGCACACATGCCTTCACTTGGACTGACACCCTCATTACTTGGGAAAGTTGGGCCGGTGATCAATATGGCAATGGAGAGCCGGATGCTACGTGGTATTTCGATGACACCAACCCGGCTAAGATCAAGTATGAAGGTCCGAATCAAAGTGATCCTGTGGTGATTCCCGCACCAGGGAATACAACCAACGCAAGAATGAACTTGTGGTTGTTGGAAGGACCAAATGGACCAAGAAACCAGATCAAACACGAAATCGTGATTCGCGATTTTCAGTACATCCCCCTGTGATATAACCTTCAAACCTAACTCAAATGGCATCATCTAAAAGAACATTGGCCCTTATGCGCATTGCGTTAATTGTGGCCCTAGGCGGACTCCTCATGGGGTTTGATGCATCCGTCATATCCGGAGTAAATAAGTTTATTGAAGCTGAGTTTGAACTCACGAAATTCCAGTTAGGCTGGGCAGTTTCTTCCCTGACCATAGTTGCTGCCTTTGCCATGCTTGTTTCAGGGCCTCTTAGCGATAAGTACGGGAGGAGATTTGTGTTGCGAATTGCTGCGGTCCTATATGCCATATCGGCCATTGGATCTGCTTTATCACCAACATTCACGATGTTAGTGATTTTCCGGATGATTGGGGGAGTAGGAGTGGGGGCATCCCTGATCTTGGCGCCAATGTATATCGCGGAAATTGCACCTCCTGACGAACGCGGAAAACTTGTTTCCTTCAATCAGTTGAACATTGTAATCGGTATTACGCTGGCGTTTTTTACCAATTATCTCATTCTTGATTTGGGAAAGTCTGATGCGGGCTGGGTAGAATCATTAGGAATAGGCAAGTACAATTGGCGTTGGATGTTGGGACTTGAAACACTTCCGGCTATTTTGTATTTCTTCGGATTATTCCTAGTGCCAAGAAGTCCAAGGTGGTTGCTCATGCAAGGAAATGACAGCGAGGCTCGTCAGATTTTTACCCGATTCTTTAGTCCAACTGTAGCCAAGGAACAGGTAGAAAGCATACAAGAGAGTTTAGATAATCCCGAGGAAGAATCTTCGAAGTTGGCGGAACTCTTTCATCCTAGTTTGAGGTTGGTAATCACCATTGGCTTGGTGATAGCCGTTCTCCAACAAATTACGGGTATCAACGCCGTTTTCTTTTACGCGCCAATGATATTTGAACAAACGGGTATTGGCACAGACGCTTCATTCATGCAAGCTGTATTGGTTGGAGTAACGAATTTGGTATTCACAATAGTGGCCCTCATGGTAATTGACAAATTAGGTCGTAAGCCATTGTTGATTGCAGGTGTGGTAGGGATTGTGTTGAGCATGTCGGCCTTGTCGTATTCATTCAGCCAGGCTACATACACACTATCTTCTGATTCATTTGCCGGTGTAGAGTGGGCTCAAGGTACAGCTAAACCTGAAGTTTCGGACGCCGCAGTATACGAGAATCTTGATGAATTTGAATCTCAAGTTACTTCTCTGATTGGAGCGGATGCATACTCGGAACATAAATCATCCATAGCGAATAACAGCATCAGCATTAATGGATGGGTGGTGTTGATTGCCATCCTGTTCTTCGTAGCCTCTTTCGCTGTTTCGGTAGGACCGGTGATGTGGGTACTATTATCCGAATTATTCCCAACCGCTGTGAGAGCATTGGCTATTTCAGTAGTGGGCTTTGTGAATTCATTGACCAGTTTCTTGGTTCAGCTTGTGTTTCCTTGGGAATTGGACGTTTTGGGAAGCACGCTCACATTCATGATTTACGGCATTTTCGCGCTGGCCGGTTTGGTATTCATCATTCGCGTCATTCCAGAAACTAAGGGTAAATCACTTGAAGAACTCGAAGCGGAATTAGTGACCTCAAAGAAATAATCTCATGAACAAGCTATTGATCTTAGGCGCCTCAGCGTTATTGTTTTCATGCGCTTCGGAACAGGCCGAAAAGCCATCAGCTGATGTTTCGGTTGATTTATCCCAAGTGGAATGGATAGCCAAAGAAGGCGGAGAAGGGTATTTCTATCAGCTAAGTATCGAAGTTCCTGGTGCTGGCCGATATGAAGTCGAATTAAGCGGATCATGTGATAGCTGTACGTTTTGGATCGAGGATTACGTTGATAATAAAGACGGACGTACCTATAACATCACAGGTAATATGTTGCTTACGTCCCAGTTTGAGTCGGCAATCATAACTGGATCGCCCTTAAATGAGGGCACTCACAACATAAAAATTCACAGTTCAAGTGATGCGCTTCGGGATGGGATTTTAACCTTGCAAAGAGTAGTAGAGCATAAGGCCTCTCCCGAAGTGCTTCTTGGCGTGCCTCAAGGCGATGAATGGACATTAGTTTGGAGTGATGAGTTTGATTATCAGGGTCATGCAGATACCGCTAAGTGGACTTATGATCTTGGGAATTGGGGATGGGGCAACAATGAGCTCCAATATTACACCGTTCTAGACACATTTAATGCCATGGTTTCGGACGGTACTTTGAAAATCAAAGGGCGTCAGGATCAAGAGGGCCGCTGGTCTTCCGCCCGACTCACAACACGCGGCAAAACAGCTTTTACTTATGGCAAAATCGAGTTTAAAGCGAAAGTTCCAACCGACCGTGGAACTTGGTCGGCCGGATGGTTGCTTGGCAACAGTTACGTAGATGAAATCTCTTGGCCTTATTGTGGTGAGATTGATGTGCTCGAGTGCGTGGGTTACGAAATCAATGACACTACCGGTGCAGGTAGGAATCATGGCACATGCCATACCCCGAAGTACTACTTTAAAAAGGGCAACCAAATCAGTGCACAAATCGAGATGGACAGCATGCATACCCAATTCCATACATATGCGGTGGAATGGGATGATAGAGAGATTAGAGCCTATGTAGATGGTGAACATTACTACACGTACGATAAAAGTGCAGACGAGTTAGAATGGCCTTTTCATGAGCCGCAAAACATCATTATCAACTTGGCCATTGGTGGCGGTTGGGGCGGTGCGAAAGGACTCGACCCCAATATGACTCAACTCACTTTTGAACTCGATTACGTCCGGGTTTATCAACACACTGCCGAATGAGTCAAAAGCTAAGATTGCTTATTTACACAGTGATTATTATTATCACTTCGATCGCCTGCCAAACCGAAACTTGGGAGTCTAATGCTACGCGAACGTCAATGATGGGTGAGAAGTGGACCCCTGTATCTACGGTCAATCACGTCGACAAAACGGTAGAAGTGAAGCTCAACCCTGATATCACGTTCCAAAGTATCACAGGTATGGGCGGCGCGTTTACGGAATCATCTGCTCACTTGTTGAACCATGTGTCAAATGAGGTTCGCGATTCGGTTCTGCAAGCTTATTTTGGCCAAGATGGGTGCCGATACACACTCACCCGTACGCACATGAATAGCTGCGACTTTTCATTGAATTCCTATTCCTATACCCCGGTTGAAAACGATACCGCTCTTGTTCATTTCTCCATTACAGAAGATGAAGGCGATCTCATTCCCATGATCAAGGATGCGCAGGCCATCTCTGAATCCGGATTTAAGGTGATAGCCTCACCGTGGACTGCAGCGCCTTGGATGAAAGATAACAATGCCTGGTTTGGTGGGAAGTTGAAGCCGGAATACTACGATGCCTGGGCGTCGTTCTTTGTAAAATATATCGAAGCTTACCAAGATCAAGGCATCGATATTTGGGCGGTAACTGTTGAGAACGAACCATTGGGGAATGATTCGCATTGGGAAAGTATGCATTATACGCCCGAGGAAATGGGCGAATTTGTGGCCAACCACCTGGGTCCTCAATTTAAAAGGAACAGCATTGGAACCCATATTCTACTTTACGATCAGAACAGAGGTGAAGAGCTCAATGAATGGGCAGACGTATTACTCACAGATTCAGCCGTAACGCAATACACTTACGGAACAGCGGTGCACTGGTACAACAGTACTTACGACTGGTTTCCGCAATCTCTGCAATACGTTCATCAAGTGAACCCCAATCAGCACATAATTCAAACCGAAGGGTGTGTGGATGCCGAGGTTCCTCATTGGAACGACGATGAGTGGTACTGGAAAAAAGAGGCCACCGACTGGGGTTGGGACTGGGCTGCTCCGGAGAATAAACATCGTCACCCTAAATACGTGCCTGCTTATCGTTACGCTCGAGATATAATCGGATGCTTTAATAATGAAGTAGAAGGTTGGGTTGACTGGAATATGGTTCTCGATCAATATGGAGGTCCGAATCATGCGTCTAATTGGTGTGTCGCTCCCGTTTTGATAGACACGCTCAAGAATGAAACTTATTTTACACCCCTCTACTATGTAATGGGGCAGTTTAGCCGATATATTCGGCCAGAAGCAAAGAGAATACAGAGCACGTTTGAAGAACGTGAAGATTTAATGCTGACCTCTGTAATCAATCCAGACGGTTCCATCGTAACAATAGCCTTAAATACCGGCACACAGGAAATTCCACTTCGTTTTGTTCTGAATGGAGAATCCTTTGACTACCTTATACCAGGAGGAAGTGTGCAGACGGTAGTTTTCAATAAATAATCTACACTTTAATGACCACTGAGAAGACCTTTATTGGTGATTCTGAGCTCTATTTCAACGAACGCCAACCACAAGGAGACTATGTGCAATTCGGAGAGGATTGGTACTACAAAATTGCTAATGTAGACCAAATGGACCCTTTCTTCATGAGCATTGTGAGCCCTTCTGACCATTGGATGTTTGTAAGCAGTAATGGGGGGATAACAGCGGGTAGGAAGAATGCCGAACACGCTTTGTTTCCATACTACACGAGCGATAAGATAAAAGAGAACGCCAACTTTACTGGAAGCAAAACGATCATTGCGGTTCGTGAAAACGGTCAACGAAAGTTGTGGTATCCGTTTTCAGAAAGGTACGCAGGAGCATATCGAATTGAGCGCAATCTTTATAAAAACGAACCTGGAAACCGATTGACGTTTGAGGAGATAAACCACGATTTGAAGCTTTGCTTTACTTACGAATGGACTACTTCCGAGAAGTTTGGATTGATCAAGATTTCACAGATTCGCGACCTTTCGGATAGTCAACGTCATGTCGAGATTCTTGATGGTATCGAGAATATCCTTCCAGCGGACATAGATTCAGGTCTTCAAGTGCTTAGGTCTAATCTCGTGGATGGTTACCGACTCACAGAACGCATAGGTAATTCTTCATTGGCATCTTATGGCCTTGGAGCCCGAATCATTGACCGAGCTGAGCCTTCGGAAAGCATGCTTTCCAACACAGTTTGGTCTGCTGGAAATACAGAAAATGCGGAAATTCTATTGAGCAGTCGCAAGGTTAGTGCTTGGGAGGAAGGACGATCATTGAATCCAGATCGAGCCGTTCGCGGAACCAAAGGAAGTTATTTTGTATCCGATAAACGTACGTTGGCAGCGAATGAATCGCAGTTGTGGATTCTAGCTGGAGAGGTCGATCAATCAGCGAAGTCACTAGCGGCTTTGGAGAGGGTCATCCGTGAATCAGATTCCTTGGTAGATGATGTACTACAAGACGTGGTTGCGGGCACCATCAATTTGAGCCGATGGGTTGGATTGGCTGATGGTCTTCAGATTTCTGGTGAGAAATCGAGTCAAGACCGACACTTTGCCAACGTGCTGTTCAATATCATGCGCGGTGGTGTTTTTAAGAACGGATATACCATTGAAGTAGAGGAATTGAAGGCCTATATCAAAGGTTTCAATACTAACGTGAACTTCGATTCTCTCCAGATTAACGCGAAGGAAATTCCATATTCTGAGCTCATTGAAAAGCTTGAAACTGTTAATGATCCTGACTTAATCCGACTCACTACCCAGTTCTTGCCACTGGTGTTTAGTCGTCGACACGGTGATCCTTCTCGCCCTTGGAATGCCTTTACTATTGGAAAAGTTGATTCACACAGTCCATCAAGCTATGAAGGGAACTGGAGAGATATTTTTCAAAATTGGGAGGCGCTTGCTTACTCGTATCCTTACTTCATTTTTGGAATGATTCACAAGTTTTTGAATTCTTCTACCATTGATGGGTACAACCCCTACCGGATAACCAATGATGGAATCGATTGGGAAGTTGTTGAACCGAACGATCCCTGGTCGTTTATTGGTTACTGGGGGGATCACCAGATCGTGTACCTCTCTCGTTTGATTAAAGTGGCACAGGCCTTTTTTCCAAATGAATTGTGTCAATCCATCAATGAGGCTAATTATGTATACGCCGATGTGCCTTATCGCATCCATGACTACGCTGATATCGTGAACGATCCGAGCGACACCATCGATTATGACCATGAAGTGGCGGATCGAATTCAAAAGCGAGTTCGTAGGATGGGCGAAGATGGCAAGCTTGTAATGGACAGTCAACATTCCATCGTGCGAGCATCATTGATGGAAAAATTATTCAATGCACTCTTGGCCAAACTGTCCAATTTCGTTCCCGATGGTGGAATTTGGATGAATACCCAACGTCCGGAGTGGAATGATGCAAATAATGCTCTGGTAGGGAATGGTTTGAGTCTGGTTACCGTGGGATACATGATTACCTACGTGGAACAACTGCAAGTGCTTTTGGAATCGAGTGATGCCGCTTCTGTTGAATTGAGAACAGATGTGCACGCCTTTTTGGAGTCGGTCATGGATGTTTTCCATCAGAATAAAGTCATGGCTGATCGAGAGCTCGAAGCCAATGAGCGTCGCTTTATTATTGATGCGCTAGGAAAGGCGGGAGAGACCTACCGACAAGCCTCATATGGCAATCCAAGCTCGGATGTGCTCTGCATTGAGAAGTCAAAATTGATCGACTTCCTAAGCAATGTGCACGCCGCGCTTCAGAGGACTATGAAGACGAATAAGCGGGCGGACACGCTTTCTCACTCCTATAATCTTCTCACACTGAAATCAAATTCAGCGGAAGTTGGGCGATTGTATCTCATGCTTGAAGGGCAAGTGTCAGCCATTAGTTCTGAGAACTGCACCAGTCAAGAATTGCTTGGATATCTGAAAGCTATGCGTTCTAGCGCACTGTACAGGGAAGATCAGAATAGCTATATGCTTTATCCCAATCGAGAAATGCCTGGTATTTTGGAGAAAGGGGTGATTGATGCTAATGTGGTTTCGAGCTCGTCGCTCATTGAAAAGTTGCTCAAGAATGAGGTGGATGCCTTGGTTGAGCGAGATGTAAACGGCGTTGTGCGATTCAAAGCCGAGCTACGGAATGCAGATGACGTAAGACGCACTTTGCAGGAGCTAGCCGAAGAAGGCCACGTTAGCGAGGTAAAGGAGAGCCAGAATGCTATCCTTCATGCATATGAAGATTGCTTCAACCACCATGCATTTACGGGCAGATCTGGGACATTCTTCGCCTTTGAAGGATTGGGTTCCATCTATTGGCACATGGTATCGAAGCTTCAATTGGTTGTGATGGAAAGGGTTAATACCTATGATGAACATTCTGCAGAGCTACTCGAAGAGCTTCATCAAGTCAAAGAAGGTATTGGAGCGAATAAGAGTCCGAAGGTGTACGGCGCCTTCCCAACGGATCCTTATTCGCATACACCGGCGCATATGGGAGCTCAGCAACCCGGAATGACAGGACAGGTAAAGGAAGATGTGCTTTCGAGATGGGTGGAACTTGGCGTGCAAGTGACGCATGGTCAGGTGCATTTCAACCCTCGATTCATTCGCAGCATCGAACAAACTCCGGTAGACTATACATTCAGATACATAGACGCCCAAGGTCGCTGGTCTGAAGTAGAATTGGAAGCAGGTGGCTTGGCCTTCACTTTTATGGGTGTACCTGTATTGTATCAGTATGTGGATGGCCAGGAAGAGAAAATGACCATTGAAACCGTTAACGGGGACTCTCAAACTTCCACCTCATTCAGCCTAGATGCAAGCGTGTCGAAAAGCATGTTTGAACGTGCAGGAGAGGTGAGATGTATTGTGTTATTCCTCTCTACGAAGAGATTGATCCACTAATCCGTTTCTGGGTTAATCCGTTTCTGTGTTGTGCTAGCCCAGAACTTGAGGATCACCCAAAAGGCATACAGATTTAGCCCGTGCCGTTGGTTCGGGGCTTAATGAGTTTAATGATTTTGAGGAGTTGGCGGAATTGCGTCGAACACACCCAAGGTCTTTAATCTGTTTCTGCGTTGATCCGTTGATCCGTTCGCGCAAACTTGCGACGTTCGTCGGTTAAACACAAACCAACTGCACAACTTCATTAGGACAACCTCCTAATCAAAACTACGGTCAGTTACGTAACCTGAGCCCCTTAAAAACCTTTAATCCTCCTTCTTGCATTGCTGTTCAGGCGTAGCACCGCAAAAGCTGCAGTTTTCGCCTTCCTTGTTGAGGTATGGACTCTGACTAGCGCATGTGCCTGCAAATTCACCGTCTTTCTTAGCCCAAATCTTGATGGCAATTCCAAGGAATCCCAAACCAATTAGGGTGAATGCAATTAAGAAGAGCTTTACTCCGAGTGAAATAGTCATAGTCTAATTCTTTGTAGTTCCAGACGATGTTAAGTCAGCAAAATTACAAAACGTTTACCTCTGGCTGAAGGTTTATTCCAAAACGTTGTTTGATATCAGCTATTATATCCAAGGCGAGCTGGTGAACGTCTTTTCCACGGGCTTCACCATAGTTTACCAGTACTAGGGCCTGCTTCTCATGAACTCCCGCGTCTCCTCTTCGATATCCCTTCCAGCCTGCAGTGTCAATTAACCAGCCTGCCGCCAATTTTACATGTTCGTCGTCAATGGGATACGACACGATTTGAGGATACTCTGTCTTTAAGCGCTTGAGTTCTGAAATCGGGACGATGGGGTTCTTGAAGAAACTTCCTGAGTTTCCTATTTCAGCTGGATTCGGAAGTTTGCTTTCTCGAATCGCAATTACGGCCCTTGAAATATCTTGAATGGTCGGGCTGGTTGTATCCATACGGGCAAGTTCATCTTGTATGGCCCCATATTCAGTGCGGATTTCGTGATTTACCTTCGTCAACTTAAACTGAACAGAAGTAATCAAGAACTTGCCTTTCCACTCATGCTTGAAAATGGAATCACGATATCCAAATTGGCAATCTTCGAGATCGAACTCGCGCTTTGTTCCGGCACCAAGTTCAATGCCGGTTAAACTCACAAAGTGATCTTTGAGCTCTACACCGTATGCACCGATGTTCTGAACGGGTGCCGTACCAACCTGACCCGGAATCAAGCTGAGGTTTTCAAGTCCGCCCCAATTATTTTCTAAGGTCCACAGCACAAATTGATGCCAATTTTCTCCTGCTTGAGCTTCAACCACCACGCTTTGCTCATCTTCATGAACCACCCGCTTTCCCCGAAGAGCTACATGCGCCACAAGGCCGTCAACAGGTTGCGTGAGGAGTAGGTTAGAACCACCTCCTAAGATGAGCTTTAGTTCATGAAGTGCTGCTCGGTCTGTGGCCAATTCAATTACATCTTCTTCGTCTTGCAATACCCAGACCTCTTTGGCCGACTCATCGAGTCCGAAGGTGTTAAAGCGTTGAAGTGATGCGTTTTGATAGATTCTCATTACACAGCGCTTCCTGGATACTCAGCAAGTGCACGACGGATAATTTCTACCGACGCCTTGAGTGTTTCTACGTTGAGCACATAGGCGAAACGAGCCTGTCGCTTGCCTAACTCTGGCTGTGCGTAAAAGCCTGAAGCTGGAGCCATCATTACCGTTTCTCCTTGGTATTCAAAAGATTGTAAGAGCCATTGCGCGAAACGATCGGCATCGTCTACGGGCAATTGAGCTACGCAATAGAATGAACCATCCGGCTTCGGGCAGAAAACCCCATCAATGCTGTTCAAGCCATCTACCAATACATCTCTTCGTTCGAGATATTCTTCGTTTACTTCTTCGAAGTAGCTTTCCGGTGTATCGAGAGCGGCCTCAACGGCTATTTGCGCGTAAGTTGGTGGACTTAACCTCGCTTGGGCAAACTTCAACGCTGTGAGCATGAACATAGGATTTCTGCTCACGAGCATGCCAATGCGCGCACCACACATAGAGTATCTTTTCGAAACCGAATCGATCATGATAGCGTGCTTCTCCAAGCCTGGGATGGAAAGGATTGAAGTATGCTTGGCTTCACCATAAACGAATTCACGGTACACTTCATCCGCAATCAGGAAGAGGTCGTGCTTAATAACAAGTTGAGCAAGACTATTTAATTCTTCTTCCGAATACAAATAGCCCGTGGGATTGCCCGGGTTACAAATGAGGATTGCTTTCGTTTTATCCGTGATGAGTGCTTCAAAGTCTGAAATAGGAGGAAGGGCAAAACCGTTGTGGATGGTCGCTTCAACCGGTACTACTTTCACACCGCTTTGGATGGCAAATCCATTGTAGTTCGCGTAAAATGGCTCTGGAATGATTACTTCGTCATCATTGTCCATGATGGAGTCAAAAGCAAAATTTAAAGCTTCAGAGCCCCCAGTTGTAACGAGCAAATCATTTGTGGTAACGTCAATGCGATGCTGACGATAGTATTGTGCTAATCCGTTGCGCAACGTTTCATTTCCAGCAGAGTGGCTATAGGCCAGAATATCGATGTTCGCTTGCTTAACAGCTTCTGTAGCCGCTTCGGGCGTTTTGATATCAGGCTGGCCAATATTGAGGTAGTGAACCGTTTTACCTGCTTGTTCTGCCTCCTCGGCAAAAGGTACGAGCTTACGAATCGGGGATTCGGGCATAGCCATTCCCTTGGTTGATAATTTGGGCACGACAATTACACTTTAAGTTCCTGAAAATATAAAGCCCCCGAAGGAGCCATTCCAACGGGGGCAAAGGTGGGAAATTTCGCGATTAGCGCGAAACTCTAGATGATTCAGAATTTTCATTAACCGGAGTAGTTTGCGGCTGACGAACGTTTCCTTTAATCGTCAAGCGCATTGTTGGGCGCTGAGCGTTTGAAGTAACGGTTACAGTTTTTTGAAAACGACCTAGGCGATTCGTGTCGTAGCGAACCTTCAATTCTCCGGTTTCACCTGGTGCAAATGGTCGGTTTACAATGCTGCGGTCTGGAGTCGTGCATCCGCATGAACCCTGAAGATTCGAGATGATCAACGGCTCTTCTCCGGTGTTCGTGAAAACAAAAACACGTGTTCCGTTTGCATTGCGGTCTATGGTACCGTAGTCAATTACGTCTTGTTCAAAAGTGAGTACGGGCGCATTTTCATTGCTCTCTTCTTGTGCTTGTACGAATGTGAATCCAAACAAAGCGATTGCGAGAGTTGTCAGCATCTTTTTCATTGTTCTCGAGCTTTAATTAATTGCGGACTGTAAAGTTAAGGTGAAAGACTGAATTATAATACATCTTTCAAACATTCATCTTTGGCATTCAAACACCGTGCCTCGTCGGATAGCATTTTCTAAATTTGCACATTATTCAAAATCGACTAATGAAAATTCCCGCAAAGTACGACCCGAGTACTACCGAAGATAAATGGTATTCATATTGGATGAAGAATAATTTCTTTCGTTCCGTGCCGGATGAAAGAGAGCCTTACACCATTGTCATTCCCCCGCCAAATGTAACGGGTGTATTGCACATGGGGCACATGCTGAATAACACCATTCAAGATGTGCTCGTTCGTCGTGCGCGTATGCGCGGATTCAACGCATGTTGGGTTCCTGGAACGGATCATGCTTCCATTGCTACCGAAGCAAAAGTGGTTCAAAAGCTAAGAGCTGAGGGAGTGAAGAAATCCGATTTGTCTCGTGACGAGTTTCTTGAGCACGCTTGGGAATGGACGCACAAACACGGAGGTATTATTCTTCAGCAATTGAAGAAACTAGGTGCTTCCTGTGATTGGGATCGCGAAGCGTTCACCATGGATGAGGCTCGAAGCGAATCCGTATTGCGGGTATTCGTAGATCTTCACGAGAAAGGGCATATCTACCGCGGCAATCGCATGGTGAACTGGGATCCAGAAGCCAAGACTACGGTTTCTGATGAGGAGGTTATCCATAAGGATGTAAATAGCAAGTTGTACTATTTGCGATACTACCTAAAGGGTTCTGAGGATTATGTGGTAGTTGCAACTACTCGTCCTGAAACCATCATGGGAGATACGGCCGTGTGTATCAATCCGAAAGATGAGCGTTACACGCATTTGAGAGGTAAGCAACTTGTAATTCCCGTTGTAGAACGCGCAGTTCCAGTTATTGAAGATGATTATGTAGACCTTGAGTTTGGCACTGGTTGTTTGAAAGTGACTCCAGCTCACGATGTGAACGACTACGAAATTGGCAATCGGCATAATCTTGCAAGCATTGATATTTTCAACGCGGATGGAACGCTCAATGAGCATGGGCTCCATTACCAAGGGAAAGATCGATTTGAGGTTCGGAAGGCCATCGTGAAGGAACTTGAGGAGAAGAACTTATTGGAGAAGGTTGAGGACTATCAAACTTCCGTGGGTACATCGGAACGCACCGGAGCAGTTATTGAACCGCGTTTGAGTCTACAATGGTTCTTGCGCATGTCTGAGATTTCAGAGCCTGCATTAAAGGCGGTGATGGAGGATGAGGTGAAACTCATTCCTAGCAAGTTCAAAAACACCTACCGCCACTGGATGGAGAACGTACGAGATTGGAATATCTCGCGTCAGCTTTGGTGGGGTCACCGCATTCCAGCCTATTACTACGGTGAGGGGGAGGATGATTTTGTAGTGGCTTTGTCTTCTGAGGAGGCCCTCGAAAAAGCTTCGGCTAAAACAGGCCGAGAGGTGACTGAAAGTGAACTTCATCAAGACCCTGATGTACTCGATACATGGTTTAGTTCATGGCTATGGCCCATTTCTGTGTTCGACGGAATTCGAAACCCGGATAATGAGGAAGTGAATTACTACTATCCTACGAATGACTTGGTTACTGCTCCAGAAATTTTGTTCTTCTGGGTAGCGCGAATGATCCTGGCTGGATATGAGTACCGTGGTAAGAAGCCGTTTGAGAACGTTTATCTAACCGGAATTGTACGGGATAAGCAAGGTCGAAAAATGTCGAAGTCATTGGGGAACTCTCCAGATCCTTTGGATTTGATTGAGAACTACAGCGCTGACGGCGTGCGCGTAGGCATGTTGCTCACTTCGCCAGCTGGTAACGATCTTCCTTTTGATGAGGAACTGTGCACGCAAGGACGAAATTTCGCCAATAAAATATGGAACGCATTCCGCCTCGTAAAAGGATGGGAGGTAGTAGATGAGAAACCTAATGCAGCTGGAGAAGCGGCGGTTGAATGGTTTGAAAATCGATTCAATCAGGCTTTAGCAGACATTAACTCGAACTTTGAGAAGTATCGAATTTCTGATGCATTGATGACAACCTACAAGCTTGTTTGGGACGACTTTTGTTCTTGGTACCTAGAGCTCGTGAAACCCGGATACCAGCAACCTATTTCTAAGAGTACATTGGATGCCACCATTGGCTATTTTGAGAAGATCCTCGCCATCATCCATCCGTTCATGCCATTCCTTTCAGAGGAAATCTGGCATTTGATTGCGGAGCGCAAAGAAGGTGAAACTATCATGTATGCTGAATGGCCTGATGTAAAGGAGACTGATACTGTTTCTCTCCATGCTTTTGAACACGTGCAAAGTGTGGTGAGCGGCATCCGCAATATTCGCAAAGAGAAGAACATTGCTCCGAAGGAATCACTCCAACTCATTCGCCTTGAAGCCGAGGAGCCTCAGTACAGCTCGTTGATTGTTAAGCTCGGTTACTTATCGGAATTTTCCGAAGCCACAGAAAAGCCTGAACAAGCTTTCGCGTTTCGTGCAGGAACCAAAGAATACTTCGTGCCGGTTTCTGATGCCATTGACGTGGAAGCTGAAATTGAAAAGCTGAAGAAGGACCTCGAATATCAGAAGGGATTCTTGATTTCTGTATCTAAGAAACTCAGTAACGAAAGATTCGTAAACAACGCCCCGGAGCAGGTGGTGGCTAACGAAAAGAAAAAGCAGGCCGACGCGGAGGCAAAGATTAAGCTCATTGAAGAGCGACTCTCTTCCTTGACTTGAAACCGCTAATCAGACTAGATTAATGGGCGATCAGTACTTTCTGTTCGCCCATTTCTGTTCTCACGATATACGAACCACTGGCCAAGCTGCTAACATCAAGCTCAATGGTATTCCAACCCTGATTTACTGAACTTTGATTAGCAAGAACGGTCTTTCCATCCGTGCCCAATACTTCTACCAGCGAACTATTCGTACCGTCCACAAATAATTCAATCACCACCGTTCCATCAGCAGGATTGGGATAAACTAAAAGACCTTTAGCCTTTTCTCCTTCCGCGATTCCCACCGAGTTCGTATTGGCAAACACATACTCTCCAGGAACTATTTTATGCAAGGTGATGTTCCCAAAACCATCCGTCGGTGAGCCCATGGGATTTACAGTGTAGAAAGGATATCCGCTCCAAGGAGAATTGGAGTTCGCTCGGTAGTATAAACCAAGACTATCTTCCGTGCTACTTACAAGGTCTGCATCCAAACCTCCACTTTGGGCACGGGCATCATAGGTCAATCGAAGCTCAACATCACCCTGAGCGGCATTCACTCCATCAATGGTCCAAAACCGATTCGCAGATAATCGTGCTCCCGCTGGAGAAGGGCCTTCGGGTCCTGCCCAATGGTGAGCGATGTAAATGCTGTAGGGGCTACTAGAGTTGTTGACAATCAACCGCGCTTTTGCTTCATCGAGTATGAAGATGCCATATCCATTGCCTTCAGCTCTCTTGTACGTGGTACCCGTCAAATAATCATCACCTTCATTGATAGTCACATATACAGGCTTAGAAGGCAAGCTGTAAAGTGAGTGCCGAACCATGTTGTTGGTAACGCGAACGGGCATCTCTAGGGTGTCGTTAAGCATGTATACCTTCAGGAGCATAGGTGCGTCCTTCAGATAATCGGGTCGGCTTTGCCGGTGCTGACGTATTTCTACTTCGATGTCATAGAGTCCTCCGTTGTTGTTTTCAGAGATGATTGAAGCAGAAACGGCTACATGTCCAGGTGCATACACTTGGTCATCAAAGAAATCCGACATATTCACACCGGTATACTGAGTCAATAGGCTTTCGAATCGAGCGGAGGTGAAGTTCTCAAAAGCGTGATTGTCAAAAATTTGGAGGGAAGCGTAACTGAATGCCGAATCGCCTAAATATCCTCGCAAATTATGTCCAACACAAGCACCTTTGTTGTAGACAGTCATGCCATATGTGGTGCCGTGGTCTACACCATTCAGCGCCATGTAACCGCCATCCTGCGCATGAGCGTAGTTTAACACTTGCAGTTGGTTTCCTCTAACGGTTTGCATGTATCGATCTCTGTCGTATATATCTTCTTCATA
Source organism: Phaeocystidibacter sp. (assembly GCA_965659415.1). Lineage (GTDB taxonomy): Bacteria > Bacteroidota > Bacteroidia > Flavobacteriales > Schleiferiaceae > Phaeocystidibacter. The sequence continues at coordinate 40,568 of CBFHVA010000009.1, read as the reverse complement.
CAGATGCGACGAAAATTCAGCCATTCCTTCGTTTATCCACATGTCCTCCGCTTTCTCACAAGTAATCAAATTTCCCCACCAATGATGGGCGAGTTCATGAGCGATAATATCTTCTCCCATTAAAGTTCCATTGGCCAATGAAACAGGTAAGTGCACGCTAGTCGCATGTTCCATCGCACCTTGGGTAGTCATGGCATAGCCTACTTTATCCCATATGTACGGTCCGAATCTCGATTCGAAAGAGTTGAGTATCCCTTGAAGATTCCTGAACGACCTTCGAACATTGGCGGTATCGTTTGGTCGTGCTGTGATCAATGAAGGCACCGTGCCCATGGAAGTGGTAAGCGTATCGCGGAGCTCAGAGTAATTGGAAATGGCAATTCCAACAAGGTAGGAGGGGATCGGGTGGGTACAACTCCATGATTGTACAATGGTGTCTCCCGTTCGAACTAGGTTTGTGCGAATCCCATTGGCATAAGCTCTTCTTGGAGCCACTGTGATTATGTCAAACGAGTAGGTGCTGTGTTCGATGAAGTTATCGAAGGTGGGGAACATGGACCTTCCATAGGAATGCGGATTGGCTCCAAAACCAACACCAAGGTTGAAGAAATATGGACTGCTGTGATGCCATCCGCCCCAGCCTGTGAAGTCGCTTCCGCCTGGGCCGGCGAACCAAATTTCCACCAATGCAGTGTCGTTTACCGCCCAAGTTCCCGATGGAATATAAAGTTCGCGCATGCTACCTGATCCACCTTGAGTTACAGTGGAATCGTTAATTTTTGCCGAGCTTATGAGTAATCCCAGCCCATCCAACTCAAACCGAAAAACGCTGGTTTGATGGAGCATGACTACTTGAAGTTCCGCCTTTCCAATAATTCCAGTTTGCGGTAAATGCCGAAAGTCATAACTCAAATGGGTGTGCTGAATGTCGAATGTATCACTTAAAAAAGAGTGATCTAAATTGGGAACAGCCGCTGAAGGAATGGCACTTTTGAAATGCGCGCAACTTCCTTCAGGAGAGAGATGCACCGCTTTTTGTGCGCAAAGGGAAAAGGATAGACCGATGCAAGCAAGTAGAACAGTTATTTTCAGCATAGCAGCTAAAGTTAGGAAACCTAATTTACTCTGCAGCCAGCTGTCGTTGTCGTACTGCCTCCCACAAGATGATACCTGCAGCCACACTCACATTTAAGGAGCCGATATTCCCCATCATTGGGATGCGTGCCCGGTGTTTACATAAGCGCATCACTGCGGGTGAAATCCCATCCTCTTCTGATCCCATTACAATAGCCATAGGCTGTGAGAAATCAGGGGAGTATAAACCATCTTCTGTTTTTTCCGTGCACGCCACCGATTTCAAGCCTGAATCGTGCAGGATGTGCAGGGCATCTTGAAGGTTTTTCACGCGACAAACCGGTACTCGAAGTAAAGCACCGGCACTACTCTTAACGGCATCCTCATGCATGGGAGCCGAGTTCTTTTCAGGAATAACGATGGCGTGAACTCCAGCACATTCAGCGCTTCGGGCGATGGCACCAACATTGCGCACGTCTGTAAGGCGATCGAGCAGCAAGACGAGTGGTGTTTCTCCTTTCTCCCAAATCGAAGGGAGAATGTCTTCAATATTTCCAAAGGGTACGGCACTCACGTAGGCGATTACCCCTTGATGATTTTTCCGAGTGAGCTTATTTAGTTTATCTAGGGGCACATGTTTGAACGGGAGTCCGCGTTCCTTGATATATGGCCAGAGTTCTTGGAAAACGCCTCCACGGGCTCCTTTCTGAACGTATATCCTGTCTATTTCGAGACCTTCTTCTATGGCTTCAATTACCGGCCTAATACCATAAATAAGGTGGGGCTGTTTGCCGGAGTTGTTGGTCTCGTTCATCTTGAGCTCGTTTTATGTCTTCTGCATCGTAAATACGGCCATGTCGCCATGACTCAAGGGCAAGGCCCCAACCGTATCGGTAGGTCGACTTTCTCCGCAGTGCAAAATCGTTATTGGAGAAAGGGTTAATCATTTTATCGAATACAAAGGTATAACTCAAGGAGCTCGCCTCTTCACCATATACCCAGGTTTCGGTTTCATTGTCGCGATAAATGTTCGTCGGTGGACCGTATACCACATACAAAATGCCTCTATCCGTACGCCACCCTTCGGTGTATGAAGTGAAGAAGATGTTGGCCGCCTCAACCCTTGAGTAGAACTCTTCCACCTGATCACGGGCGCGCTCAACCGTTCCAGCGTGCCGTATCCAAAATTTATCTACTTCAATTTTTGAGGTGTCATCCGATTCGATATCAATTCCCTCGTATTCAAGGTTGGAAGTCAGGTATCTCATCGGACCTGAGAGGTGTTCTTTGGAAGTGACCAATGGATAATTATCGTAATAATGGAAGAGGGTATACCCCATACGAGTATCCCGCTCTGTTTGAAAATGATAGAATCCAGTCTTATCGATGGTAAAAGCAGCGCCGTTCTCAATGGTGAAACTGCTGTCGGGCGTGTAGTCGAACACCTTTGGCTCCTTGACCACGAATGGGGGTGCTGCTAATTCAAACTCCCGATGGTAATAGGATACGTTGAAACTCGAGGCAGATGCATTGTGTAACAATCGGTAAGGTGTGTCCCGTTGTATGTGGTGACCAAAAACTACCGTGGAATCCGAATTCAATAGGAGGTAATTTTGATCACTGAGTGGATCGGTTCTTTCCAGGATTCGGACTTCGTCAAAATAGAGTTTTCGATTTCTATCCCTAAATCGAATGAGCAATACGTAAGTGTCTTTTGGCAAGCTAGTCGCCACATCTACAACCATTCTTCCCCGGATCTCTTTTGGATAAATAGCGTCTACAGAATCGCGAATGGTGAGAAAGGATGTATCAATCAGGTTGATTCTCTCAAAGGTTTCGTACATATACACTTCCACATCAACGTTGGCCTTATATCGACCCGTTTTGGGTGACCGGATGTAGAGCATCTCTTCCGATGAGAAGGAAAAATTAATGGAACTCTCGTATTTATTCTCGTTGAAGATTCGAATCTTTGGACGCACAAGGACTCCATTTTTTTGATAGACGTGGGAAAGATTTACAGCACCCAAACCACTGCGCTGAGAGCACCCCGTCATCACAAAAGATACGGTCAAGAATAAGATGTATTTACTGTACGTCTTCGGATTCCTCATCATCATTCAACAACTTCTGAGAGAGTCGTTTTGTTGTTTGAAGTCCTAATTTACGCATGTTTTCGGCTCGCTTTACCAAATTACCCCTTCCCGTATTCAGTTTATTGATAGCCTTATCATACGTTTTTTGAGTGGTCATCAGTTGATCGCCTAGCTTGGTGAGGTCGTCTACAAAGGACACGAACTTGTCGTACAATTTCGCGCCTTCATCCGCAATTTCCTCGATATTTCGGTTGCGCTTTTCTTGTCGCCATATGGAAGCCACGGTTCGGAGGGTAGCGAGTAGGGTAGTCGTACTTACAATGACGATGTTGCGTTCCAATGCTTTTTCATATAGCCGATGATCGTTTTGCAGAGCTGCATTGAAGGCTCCTTCAATTGGGATAAATAGCAAAACGAAATCCGGACTTTGATCTCCGTGTAGCTCCTGATATTTCTTGTTGCTTAGGCCTTCCAAATGGGCGTTGACGGAAAGTAAGTGTTCTTTTAAAGCGCTTTGTCGATCTTCATCGTTTTCGGCAGCCACCCATTTGTCGTAACCAATGAGTGATACCTTGGAATCGATCACCACATATTTATCGTCGGGCAAGTGAACAACCACATCGGGCTGCAATCTTCGTCCTTCTTCAGAAACGTGACTTTCCTGAGTTTCAAACTCCTGACCTTCGGTTAATCCTGATGATTCCAGAAGACGTTTTAAGACAACCTCGCCCCAATTACCTTGCTTCTTTACATCGCCCTTTAAGGCGCGCGTGAGGTTACTCGCTTCTTCTTGAAGAGACTGATTGTTCTCCATCAGCTTTTTGAGCTCGGTACTCAGTGCTGACCTTTCCTTCAATCCCTTTTCATAGGTATCTTGCACCTTCTTTTCGAAGGAGTTCAACTTTTCTTGAAGCGGATTGAGAACCGTATTCATGTCCTCGGCACTCTTCTTTCTGAAGCTTTCCGTATTCTTTTCGAGGATTTCGCTCGCCGTCAGTTTGAATTGTTTGTAAAACTCATCACGAAGTTTGTCCATTTCCGACTGATGCTCATCGAGTCGGCGTTGCATCTCTACGCGTTCACTTTCGTGTGAAGAAACTTGACGATTAAGTTGGATGATTTCTTCTTGAAGCCGCTGAGCTTCTGCTTTGAGCTGGGCACTTTCCTGTTTTTCGCGCTCGTATAATTCAGGACTAATAGACTCTTCTCCCTTGTTCTTACGTGCATAGAGCGTGCCCATGGCAAATCCGGCAACAGCGGCGAAAAGTACGGCAACGATGGCGATGAGGTCCATTGCTTATGAATCGATGTTTGAAAATAAATCGTGATTAAGTGTACACCAATCTATTGGTTTTTCTCCATATTTCACGAGAGAATCATTGGCTTTCTTGAAATGTCCGCAACCGAGAAATCCTCGGTAAGCAGATAATGGCGATGGATGCGGAGCTAGAAGAATTTGATTATTCTCCTGATCAATGTATTTAGCTTTACTTTTTGCATCCTTCCCCCAGAGCATGAACACCACATTTCCCCTGTGACTCAATGCCTGAATAATGGCGTCGGTAAAGATAGGCCAACCCACGTGCTCATGGCTTAGTGCTTCACCTGCTCTCACCGTGAGATGAGCGTTTAGGAGCAATACGCCTTGCTCAGCCCAAAGAGTGAGATTTCCATTTTGTGGCGGATTGCAATTTTGAGACTGCGCAATCTCTTTAAAAATGTTGCGCAACGAAGGTGGAATCTTTATCCCATCATTTACGCTAAAGGCTAATCCGTGGGCTTGCCCTGGGTTGAAGTATGGATCCTGACCCACAATAACCACTTTAGCGTTTTCGAATGAAGTATACCTCAAGGCTTCGAAAACTAAGGGCTTTGATGGATATACCGTCTCTTGCAAATAAAGCTCATCCACCCTTTCAAACAACTCGTCCATTTGGGTGTTGAATAGGGGTGAATTAAGGATATTCATCCAACTTTTTGGTAGATGTGCACGTAAAGGTTGATATTCAGCGTTCATGGTAAAGGGCGTAAGAAATCTCTTTAGAGCGCTTGCGCTATTTTCGTTACATTTGTCGTTTATACAAAGAACATAAAAAACACCGCTATGAAGCGAGTTACCTTTGCATTGATTGCCGCTGTTGGATTACTAGTAGCATCTTGTGGTTCGTCAGAACCTTGCCCTGCTTTCCAAGGAGACGCAGGCCAGCCTGATGTGGAACAAAGAGTTTAAATGAAAGAAGCATATCATCTTACATCCATTTCTGATTTGGATGCGTTGGATCAAAAGTCCAGTGAAGGAGATGGTGTGTTGATATACAAGCACAGTACTCGTTGTTTCATCAGTTCCATGGCTCAACGCCAGTTGAAAGGCGAGAGTGTGGATCATCTCCCCCTGTATTACCTTGACTTATTGCGCTATCGCGATGTGAGTAATGCCATTGCTCAACGCTATTCGGTAGTGCATAAATCTCCCCAATTACTCTGGATTCGCAATGCTAAATGCGTGGCCAATGCTTCACACGACCGCGTTGGAAACGAGGTAGTAAAAGAATGGTTGGCACATGCGTAGTACCTTATTGCTGTTGGGATTTTGTTTGAGCTTCACCTTTATTCATGCTCAAAACTTGGACGAGGTTGATTGGGAGCGCACGCTTTACAACGAAGAGTTTACTATTGGCGTGGTACTCCATACCGGGTCGCCCTGGCCAGGAGTGAATTTTAGAAGGTTATCATGGACCGATGGTTTTACGAAATTGGGTTATGAAATTGATTACACGGCATACCGCCATCCGCGTGAAATTAAGTACCCTGCCCAAAGTATTTTGGGATCTGCACGCAGTTTTACTTATGGTAAAATAAACGACTTCTTTGCCTTCAGAGTAGGGTATGGACGCGAGCGTGTGTTGTATGATAAACAAGACCAAGGTTCACTTTCTATTTCGCTCCAGACTTATGGCGGAGTAGCATTGGGAATGCTGAAACCTATTTATGTAGACGTTCGGAGAACTACGGGCGATGGAATTTTAGTGGACCGTACAGAGCGTTATGACCCAGATATACACGATAACGCTCAGATTTTTGGAGAGGCTCCTTTTTTTACTGGATTCAGTGAACTTCAGCTGCGACCAGGTGTTTATGCTAAGGTAGGCGCGAGTTTCGATTACAATTTTTTAGATCAAAAGATAACGGCGATGGAAGTGGGAACGATTTTCGACTTCTATCCCAACTGGTTTGGCGCATTCGGAGAAGATGTCGAAACGGGTGTTCCAGTTATGGCCAGAGTAGATAACCCCACGTTGTGGTGGCAGATTTATGTAAGTTTTAATTTCGGCAGCAAGTGGTATTGATACATGGAGACTACTACACTCAAAGAAGAACAAAAGAATTCTCGAACTGGCAAACCAAAATGGCTTAGAGTAAAGTTGCCAACCGGTGGAAATTATAAAAGTGTGCGCAAGTTGGTTGACAACTATGATTTGCACACCATATGTGAAAGCGGACATTGCCCGAATATGGGTGAATGTTGGGGAGCAGGTACCGCAACATTCATGATTGCAGGGAATACCTGTACTCGATCGTGCGGTTTCTGCAATGTGGCAACGGGGCGACCTGATGCTATCGATTGGGACGAACCCGAAAGAGTGGCCCGATCGGTTCGCTTGATGAAGGTGAAGCATTGTGTTTTGACATCAGTGGATCGTGATGATTTAGCAGACGGTGGTTCCATCCTATGGGCTGAAACCGTAAATGCCGTTCGCCGCATGAGTCCGGGAACCACTATGGAAACATTGATTCCCGACTTCCAAGGGATTACGCGAAATATCGATCGAATTATTGAAGCGAACCCTGAGATTGTTTCCCACAACATGGAAACTGTGAAACGCCTTACCCGTAAAGTGCGGATTCAAGCGAAATACGAGAGAAGCTTGGAAGTGTTGCGGTACCTCAAAGAAAAGGGAATCCATAGGACCAAGTCCGGAATCATGCTTGGTTTGGGAGAAACAGAAGAGGAAGTTATTGAAGCAATGCGCGATTTGAGAAACGCTGATGTAGATATTTTGACCCTCGGACAGTATTTGCAACCAACCCCTAAGCACCTTCCTGTCGTCAGCTTTATTGAACCAGCTCAATTCGACAAGTACAAAGAGATCGGACTTGAGATGGGATTCCGATATGTAGAGAGTGGGCCTTTAGTGCGATCTTCTTACCACGCTGAGAAACATCTTGTGTAAATCAGCTGTTAACTAGACGTAGTAAAAGGGACATTTTAACTATTTTTAACGCCTCAGAATCGCGATAACAAGATTTATTGTATGAAAAACGGACGATTACTCCTTGGTATTCTAACAGTTGCGGCTATCGGTTCCGCTTTGGTATTTAACCAGCCAACTGAACGCGAATACACCCCACGCACGCCACTCATGGCACAAGGTGCTCAGGGTGCAGCGGAATATCTTCACTCATTACGCGCCAATCCAATAACTGGAGAGGTGGATGTGGCAGACGTAGTTGCTGCTAGAGAACAGTTGGCAGCAATGCCAAACGGAAAAACGCTCAACCTCCAATGGGAGAGCCTCGGACCTGCAAACGCAGGGGGGCGGGCAAGAGCGATTCTGATTGATAAAGATTCATCGAATATCATTCTCGCGGCATCTGTGAGCGGTGGTATGTACCGTTCCAGAACAGGTGGTAGCTCTTGGGAGTCAGTGAGCCCTCCGGGAAGTAATCTCGCGGTAGTGTCTGTTGCACAAACGGGTAATGGAGATATCTACTACGGCACGGGTGAGTGGCCATTTATTTTCTACGGAGGTAATGGTGCTTCCAGTACTCCAGCTTTCATTGGCGGAGGTATCTATAAGAGTACGGATGGAGGTAAGACCTTCGCCGTTCTTCCGAGCACTGTTCCTACAGGTTCTACTACCAGCGATGGATGGTCGGCAGTAGGTGACCTAGAAGCTGACCCGAATAATCCTACAACCATTTACGCTGCAACAGCAGGTGGTTTAAGAAGATCCACTGATGGAGGTTCTACTTGGACGGTTGTTCTTACAGGCTTCACACGTGATTTCACAATTGATGTTAATGGAAACCTTTGGGTGGATAATAGCAGCCGATTGATGTTCTCATCTACTGGAGATCCTGGTTCATTTACTGAGATTTCTTCAGGTAGTGGAGTAGCAGGTACTTTGCCTCGTACACAAGGGCGCCAGCGTATTGCTGTTTCACCGCAAGATCCAAACTATATCTATGTGGTACAATTGAATGGTAGCGCGCTTCGCGGTGTGTATCGTTCTATCGATGGTGGTAGCACATGGTCACAAATTGGCCAGAAAGGTGCACAGTTCGATCCGTTCTGTTCAGGAACGCGTTGCCAAGGTACTTACGACTTGCTTTTTGGAGTTTCTGCCAAAGACAAAGACCGCATTTGGATGGGTGGTATTACTACTTGGACTTGGTATCAAGGCCAATGGGATCAGGTGAACACTACATTCCAGACTCCTGGAAACCCATTCTACATCCACGCCGATGTTCATGAAGTAATCCAGGATCCAAAGAATCCAGACATTGTTTGGGTATTGAGCGATGGTGGTCTTCACAAGTCAAGCGACCACGGTGTTACTTGGGCTGAAAGAAACCTTGAATTTAGAACGCTACAGTTCTACAAGTTCGGTGTGAGTCAAGACCGTTTCCTCATCGGTGGAACACAAGATAACGGAACCCAGTTGCTAAACAACTCACAAAACTTTGAGAATTACTCTCAGCGTGTAACCATTAATGGAGCTCAAGCTGATGGTGGTGAAGCTGATATTTCATGGTTATCGCCGAAGGTTATGTTTGGTGAGAATCAGTGGGGTGATTTGGGCCGTTCTGAAAATAATGGAGAGAGCTTCGTACGATTCTACGAAGGAAATATGCAGAACGGTGGTTTAGGATTCACACCGTTCAATGCAGGTTACTCAAACTGGATTATGCCGTACGAGTTGTACGAGACGATTGAGGATCCATTGTCGCAAGACAGCGTGCTGTTCTATGCCTTCCCAGCTTCACAAAGCTTAGGTTTCGGAAACGGTTCTGATGTAAACTTTGCCAACGTATTAGAAAGACCATACGATCCAGCACAGTTTGTAGCAAATACCTTCCGCATCGAGAGTGGTGCTTTGACGGTTGTTTCAGATGCTGCAGGTAATCTATCAGGAGATGGTACCGGTAACTTTGACGCTTCAACTGGAGCTTATACGGTTACCTTCAACCAGGCGCCGCTTGCTGAGATTGTAATCTCTTGTTCTGTGAGTTACCCTTCAGGTTCTGCATTGAGATTAAACAGTAATATCGGCGGATTGCCATTTGATGTTACCTTGCCAACAACGGTAGGTCCTGATGATTCATTGATGATCCAAGACCCAGTGCAAAGCATGATGATTGTTGGGTTGAATTCATACGACGCCATTGCAAATAGTGGTGTTTGGATGACTCGCGAAGTGCATGACTTCAGCAAGACACCAAACTGGTGGAAAATTGGTCAAATGAACAATCAAGAGTCACCATTGAGTATGACCATCACTACAGACGGTGACGTTTGTTACATCGGTACCAACCAAGGACGTTTGTATCGCTACGAGAACTTGACTCAGGCACGTGATGATTCAGCCGATATTCTTTTCACAAATAACCCAGTGGTTATTCAAACTGTAATCCGCACATTTGGTCGCCCTGTAACTGACGTAGCGGTTGATCCAAATAGCAACGACAGAGTAGTAGTTACGCTTGGTAGCTATGGGTTCTCTGACTATGTATATTACTCAACCAATGCTACGAGCGCATCGCCAGTATTTACGAGCAAAACAGGTAATCTACCTGCTATGCCAGTGTACAGCGCTGTCTTCGATAAGAATAATCCTGCATCCGTTGTGATCGGTACAGAAATGGGAGCGTTCTCTCTCACGAATATCGATCAACCAGGATCGGCTCAATGGGCCAATGAGAATAATGGATTGCCAACAGTCCCGGTATTTGAGATTGAGCAGTACCGCACGAACAAGTTGAGTCCTTCAGATACAGCTAGAATTGAAGAAGGTGATATCTACCTTGCCACACACGGTAGAGGCTTCTATCGCACAGGTACTACTGTAGTTGACCGTCCAATTTCGGTGGAAGAGAACGAGTTGGATTGGGTATCACATGAAAACTTGAATGTTTATCCGAACCCTTCTAAAGGAGTGAGCAAGATTGACTTTACACTTGAAGGAGCTTCAGAAGTGAACCTGACTGTACGTGATCTGAACGGACGCCAAATGTATGCAAAGGATTTGGGCCGAATGACATCTGGAGATCATACGATCGACGTATCATTCGAGACGCTTACATCTGGAGTGTATGTGGTGAGCCTTAAAATGGACAATCAAGTTCAAACGGCTAAAGTGATTCTACAGAAGTAAGTTAGACTTCACACTATAATAAGAAAGGAGTTATCGTATAGATAGCTCCTTTTTTTATTTACTCCTTACCTTAACACTCTTCTCCTAAAGCTTGCACGGCGATGTTAAAAATTGGAATTAACGGCTTTGGCCGAATTGGCCGAATGTTTATTCGGTTGGCGGAACAATCTACTGAAATGGAAGTGGTTCAAATCAACGATTTGGCAAATGAAGAAGTGATGGCTCACTTGCTGAAGTACGATAGTGTGCATGGCCATTTTCCCGGCTCAGTATCCGCAGGCGAAAATGAAATCGTCGTCAATGAACGCAGGGTTAAAATGACCCACGCTTCACGTCCTTCAGAGATTGATTGGCAAGGTGTAGATGTAGTCCTGGAAGCTTCAGGTAAATTCAAAGAGCTCGAAGATCTAGAAGGTCATTTTCGCAACGGTGTAGAGAAGGTAGTTTTGAGTTCACCATCCAAGGACAAGCGTATACCCATGGTAGTGCTCGGTGTGAATGATGAAATTCTAGAGAGTAAACCCAAGGTGATTTCCAATGCGTCCTGCACTACGAATTGTGCAGCCCCCATGATTAAGGTCATTAAAGAGGAGTTTGGAGTGGAGCACGCTTACATCACTACCGTGCACAGCTTTACAAGCGATCAGCGCTTACACGATTCGCCACATACCGACTTGCGCAGAGCTCGGGCGGCTACGCTCTCCATGGTACCTACTACAACGGGAGCGGCAAAGGCCTTAACGTCTATTTTTCCAGACCTGATCGATAGAATGGGAGGGTGCGGTATCCGCGTTCCGGTTCCTGATGGCTCATTAACAGACATCACATTCACCGTTAAAAAAGACATAACCACTGAAGAGGTCAACCAAGCATTGAAAAGAGCTGCGGAAGGTGAGTTGAAAGGAATATTGGGCTATACGCAGGACCCTCTCGTTTCTGCGGATATTTTGGGTTTATCCATGAGCTGCTTGATTGATGAACAACTGACCAGCGTACTTGGGCGGCAAGTGAAGGTGGTAGGTTGGTACGATAATGAAGTGGGTTATAGTAACCGATTGATGGATGTTATTTTGAGGCTATGAGGCTGACGCCTCCTTCGTCGGCGGGCTACAGGCAACAGACCACGGGCTAAAGGCAAGTGGTGGAAGGGCTGCAATCCGAGATAACTAGCTGCTAAATTTTAGGGAGCTGGGATAATCGTCAGGTGCCGCACGGCAACTTCGCATAAACGCATAAACGCATAAACGTAAGTCCAGCTTCGTCCCTGAGTCCTTGAAAATCCCTAAGCCCCCTAAAGCCTCTCACCTAGTATCTCCGAAATCCGATCTGGACTTAGGTTCCGTCCGATGATCATACCGCGCTCATCGATGAGGATATTGCCTGGTAGCATATCGATAGCGAAATCAACAGCAATAGGGGATTTATAGCCTTTTAAATCGGAAACATGGTTGTCCCATGCCATGCCATCTTCCTCAATAGCGAGGCGCCACTCCTGACGAGGCACGCTTTGTTGATCAATTCCATCGAAGCTCACGCTGTAAATATCGAATCCCTTGGATTGGTTTGCTTCCCATATTTCAGCAATCCTGCGGTTAAATATGCGTGAAGCGGGATCCCAAGATGCCCAAAAGTGAATGAGTACCACCTTGCCTCTTAAATCGGCTGATTTTTTCTCCTTGCCCATCGGGTCATTAAGCACAATAGATGGAGCCAAATTCCCGGGTTGCAAATTGAGACCAGCCTCGGTCATTTGCTTCCTTCTTTCAATGGCTTCTCTAAAGAGGTTCACTTCTCTATGGAAGGTCATGTACAAAGGATGCTCAGCAAACTCAGTAGATGCGATGCCATTGTCCACGGCATAATATAGAGCAAGGTCATACTGTGGAGAGAGCAATTGATTCTCTCCAATAGAATGGTAAAAAGCAATCACATTGGCCAGACGCGTAGTATCTGAAAGAACAAAATTCACCAAGGAGTCATGATGCTCGGTTAGCACCGCTCGAAAAACGGCATTATTCGATTCACGCAATCGAACCTTTGCTTCGTCCGAGCTGTCCCGATAGGCCGCCAACGTTCCGTCTAAAGAGTCAATAATTGGAAGGGTTGTATTCATGAATCCATGAAGACGTGCCAAATCCCTTGAAAGCTCATTACCTTCAATTACTTCATAGGACAATGGAGCTGTATTGATGTCTATCTTCAAATCCACTACATCCCCAGGGTTGGCAAAAAAACGAAGGGCATTCTGTCCAGGAAATGTGAACACGTAAAGCGCATTATTGGCTTGAGAAGGGATGCTGACGTCGAACTGATTTCCTCCACAATCGATGGTGTCAATAACCAGCAAGCTATCTCCCTTGGCATAGTACAAAAAGGCTACATCGTTGTAGTTAACCGATCCCTTGAGTGTAAACGTAGGACTGTTGGGTTCATCCTCACAACTTGAGAAGAATAGGGCTAGTAGCGAGATACACGCGTATCCAATAAATCTTTTGATCATTTTTCTAAGGTCTCTCGTAACATTTGGTTTGCAACCTTCGGATCGGCCTTTCCCTGAGATCGCTTCATGACTTCACCCATGAAGAGGCCAAGGACGCCTTTCTTTCCGTTCTTGTATTCTTCCACCTTCTCTGGATACATGGCCAATGCAGCATTTACGTGTTCCTGCAAGGCGTCGGAATTGCTTTCTTGTATCCAATCGTTCTCTGCAGCAATGGTCTCCGGATTGCCATCAGGCGCCTCCAATAAAAGCGGGAAGATCTTTTGATTCGCAACGGTATTACTCACTTTGCCGCTTTCTACCAACTCAATGAGTTCGCAGAGTGTTTTGGCGGAAACAGGAAAAGCTTCAATTACCTGTGCACGATCATTCAACCAAGCCTTCACTGATCCTTGAATCCAGTTGGAAGCCGATTTTGCTTTAGCTCCGAACTTCAAGCATTCTTCAAAGTATAGTGCAATGCCCTTATCTTCGGTTAACACTCGAGCGTCGTAATCCGACAAGCCCAATTCCTCTGTATACTTCTTGTACAACTCCTGAGGGAGTGGAGGTAGCGTGGCTTGCACTTTTTGAACATAATCAGACGTGACTACTACCGGCTGTAAATCGGGTTCAGTAAAGTAGCGATAGTCATGTGCATCTTCCTTGGAACGAAGAACGGTAGTCACTCCCTTGGAAGCGTCGAATGTTTTGGTCTCTTGAAGGATCGTTTCACCGGCCTCGATAGCATCAACCTGTCTTTTTATTTCAAAATCGATGGCCTTCTGTACATTGCGGAAGGAGTTCAAGTTCTTCACTTCCACCTTTGTTCCGAACTTCTCACGCCCTTTTGGACGTACAGATACGTTTACGTCGCAACGAAGAGAACCTTCTTCCATGTTGCCATCGCTGATGTCTAAGTACCGAACTAGCTTCCTGATCTCACTGAGATAGGCATAAGCTTCCTCGCCGTTCCTAAAATCCGGTTCAGATACAATCTCTAGAAGAGCCACACCTGCTCGGTTCAAATCAATCAAGGAGTGGAAGGGATCTAAATCGTGAATACTTTTACCCGAGTCCTCCTCCATGTGAATGCGAGTGAGATTGATGTGTTTAACACCTTCGCTGGTCTCGATACGTACGTGTCCCCCTGTACAAATCGGGGTTTTATCCTGAGTAACCTGATAGCCCTTGGGCAAGTCGGCATAGAAGTAATTCTTACGCGCGTATTCGTTCCATTCGCGGATGTCGCATCCACAGGCAATACCCAAGCGAACCGCATATTCAATAACGCTGCGGTTGGCCACGGGTAATGTACCCGGGTGACCCAAAGATATGGGGCTTACCTGCGTATTTGGAGCTGCTCCGTATTGGGTAGCATCCGATGAATAGGCTTTACTTTTCGTGCTGAGCTGGGTGTGGACTTCAAGTCCAATAACCGCTTCCCATGCGTCGTATTTTGATTCGCTCATTCGGTGTTCGTTTCGGGAATGCAAAGTAAGTAAATCCGCAGGGAAATTGGGACCTACATCTTCGCTATCTAAATCCTAACTATTGGTGGAAATCAGCAATAAAACGATCAATGAGTCGGTAGAAAACGCCCTCATCATCGTCCATTTCAATTTCAATGTCTTGAATGTAGGTGGTAATCGCTCTCAGCTCCTCTGATTCCGGCCAACGAACAAAGTCCTTTCTTGTGGTAATGATTACTGGATTATCGAGTTTCTCACAAGCTTTGATCATTCGGTGCACATCTGCAGGCGTGAACTGACGGTGATCCTTAAAGGCTACATGATGACACTCAATACCCAGATCCGTAAAGTGCTGAATGAGAGGCTTTGGTTGTGCAATGCCAGTCACAACGACGGCTTGCGAGGGTCTTTTTTGGATTGCATTGCCATTGGTGTTTACTAGCATAGCGTACTTCATGCGACTAAACCCCAAGGTCTGAATGTCCGTTGGTGCTAGCTCTCTTCGAATGTCTTCTCTTTCTTGCGGACTCGGTTTCCCCGGGCTTTTAGTCACCGTTATCAGATCTGCTCGCTCCGCATTTCGGCTATCTTCTCGTAGGTTACCTGCAGGTAGAATCATGTCCTTCGTGTACAAATCGTTCCAAGACGTGAGCAGCCAAGAAAGCCCTGGGCTTACATATCGATGTTGGAAAGCATCGTCGAGAATGATGAGGTGGATTTCATCGGCGGAGCTCAAAAGCATCTCAATACCAAAGACTCTATCTTCACACACCGCAACTTTGACATTCGGAAATCGTTGGGCAATTTGCAAGGGCTCATCGCCCACCTCCATGGCCGAATGTGTGGTTTCAACACTTATGAATCCCTTCGTCCTTCGACCATAACCTCTGCTCAGCACGGCGATGGTATACTTCTCTTGGAACCTACTTATAACCCACTCGGTATGTGGAGTTTTGCCCGTTCCACCAGCACTGAGATTGCCGATGCACAATATGGGTACATTGAACGATTGTGAGCGAAGTATGCCCAAATCGAAGAGTGAGTTTCGGATGGAGGTAATAACCCAATAGATCGGGGAAAATGGAAGGAACCAAAATCTGCGCATCATCCGAAGTTAACTCAATTTCGATTGGATGTAGTGTAGCGCCCCTTCAAAATTTTCTGATTGAAACAATGAAAGTCCGGCTTCCTTGCGATTCCAGGTAAGTTGCCTTTTCGCATAGTTGCGGCTGTTCTGCTTGATCTTCTGCACAGTTGCTTCTCGGTTGTGAATTCCGTCAAAGAAGTCGAACCATTCGCGGTAGCCCACGGTTTGAAGGGCAGGAGTGTCTCTGTAGGCCAGTACGCTTTTCGCCTCCTCTTCCAAACCAGCCTCTACCATCAGATCTACTCGTTGATTGATGCGATTATACAGCACTTCACGTTCCCAATCAGGGGCTACTTTAACAATGTTAAACGGACGTTCTTTTGCCTTTCCCGTTCGCAAGTCTGAATAGGGTTTTCCAGTTTGTATGCACACTTCGAGTGCACGAATTACCCGTTGGTGATTCTGAATATCCACACGCTCAGCATGTTTGGGGTCGAGTTTTTTAAGCCGGTTCGCGAGCGGTTCAATGCCTTCATTCTCAAACTGCGTATTCAGCTCATTTCGGATCTGGGGGTCGATTTTCGGCATATCATCAAACCCTTCAAAAAGGGCTTTTGCGAATAAGCCGGAACCTCCAACTACCACCTGAACGGGATTAGAAGCAAAGAGGGTTTTGAGCATGGTCAAAGCTTCTCGCTCGTATTCACCTGCGGATAGTGGTTTCTGGATAGATCGGTCGGCAATGAAGTGATGGGGAGCCGCCGCGAGTTCTTCCTCTGTAGGTCGGGCAACGCCAATTCTTAGTTCTTTGTAGAACTGCCTAGAATCACATGAAAGGATCTCACATCCAAAGTGTTGAGCGAGTTGAATCGCCCATTTGGTTTTTCCCGATGCGGTGGGTCCGAGTACGGCAATGAGGTTGGCCATGCACCAAAGGTCGTAATCCGAACTAAAAACTCCCCACCTCGATGCAGAAAGGTGGGGAGAAACACTGCTCAAATGAATGAACCCTTAGTTGTATTATCGTTGTGCACTCAAATCGCGATAGAGTTGTGCGAGTTGAATGAAATCACTTCTGTTACCATTTTCATCGTTGCCTTTGCCTTGTTGCGCCCAGCGAACCACCTGTTCCACATGCAGATGTTCCATTTGAGGATCTTCCCTTAGAATGCCTGCAAAGGCGGCAACCGCCGTGCTGAACATTTGATCTTTTGAAGGATCTGCACTCGCATCAGAAATGTGATGTATTGATAATGCACTGTGCTCTTCTTCAGGTTGCTTGTATCGAATGGAAACGGTAGCAATTTCATCACTGGCGTCGGTTGGTGAGAGCTCGGAGTATCGCAATGGATGTTCGCTGCTAGCCTCGCCAGGAATGATTTCGTAAAGCATGGTTACTTGATGTCCCGCACCCACTTCACCGCCATCCTTGGTGTCATCATGGAAGTCCTCATCGGCCATTACGCGGTTTTCGTATCCCAGTAAGCGATAGTTCTTCACCTTGAGTGGATTGAATTCTACTTGCACCTTGGCATCTTTGGCCACAGTAAATAGAGTGGATGAAAACTCTTCAACAAACACTTTCTTGGCTTCATACATATTGGAGAAGTAGTTGAAGTTCCCATTGCCTTTATTGGCCAATTGCTCCATAGTTCCCTCTTGATAATTTCCCTGACCCACTCCAATCACGCTGAGAAAAATATTCGATGACAATTTTTCTTGAATGAGCTCTATGAGTCCAGATTGACTCGATACCCCCACATTGAAATCCCCATCGGTGCAGAGAATTACGCGGTTGGACCCACCTTCGATGAAGTGCTCCTCAGCTTGCGCATAGGCTTGCATAATCCCTCCAGCACCGTTCGTGCTTCCTCCAGAGTATAAGGATTCAATAGCCGCTTTGATTTGCTCCTTTTCTTCACCTGAAGTTGAAGGTAAAACGAGTCGACTGCTTCCTGCATAAGTGACGAGCGAAATTCGGTCTTGCGGACGAAGCTGCTCCGTGAGTAAGATGAGCGATTTTTGAATCAATCCCAACCGGTTAGGACCGCTCATGGATCCACTCACATCCACCAAGAATACCATGTTTGATGGGGGAAGTTCATCTACATCAACTCTCGCGGTATTCAGCGTGATGCGCAGTATTTTATTCTCATCATTCCACGGACAAGGAGATAGCTCAGTCGTGAAGCTAAAGGCCTGATCCTCTTCGGGCGCCTCATATTCATAGGTGAAGCTATTCACAAATTCCTCGGTACGCACTGCGTCGGTTGGTACTTCACCTGACTGTTCTATGATCCGTCGAGCGTTGAAGTAAGAGGCTCTATCCACATCCATGGCAAAAGTAGAAAGGGGAGAAGTAAGGGGAGAAGAAAACCCTTCAACCGGGTTTTCATTGTATTTCTCCCGGTCTTCAAGATCGTAGCGAGAACTCCACAGGTGGGGGTAATCTTCGGATGAGAGGTTATCAGGAACCGCGGCACCTCCGCTTACTTTAACTCCGTCAATGAATATTACTTCAGCATTTGCTCTGGTTCCGCGGCTAACAACCATTGTTCCTTCGTCCGCTTGATACACACCTGCTGTAACGGCTTGAACGGTTCCGATAGAGCGTGAGCTTAGATTATTTATGGTCTCTTGGTCAATTACAGTAACCGAGCGACCTTCTTCTTGGGTAAGAGGTCGTTCATAAGCGACTTCAACTTCGCTTAACTCGCTAGAGTTAGCCCTCATTTTGGCATCGAGTCTCGTGCTTTCATTTCCTCGTACTACCACACCTTCAATAACTAAATCTTCCCAAGCGACTCCACCAACGAACCTAACGTTGTACAATCCAGGGGTAATTGGAGTTAAGGTGTATTTTCCATCGAAGTCGGTGACGGTTTTGAGTTGAAGTACAGAATCTTTCAGCAATTGCACCTCGACGATAGGTGCTGGTTCCAAAGTGGTCTTTTCAGTGACGGTACCCGAAACACTTCCAGGTTGAGTTTGGGCGATGGCTATCCCACTGCTTAGTAGCAAGAGGGAAAGGCCAATGGAGAGGCTCTTTAATACGTGCATAATACAAGGCTTTTGAAATTCTACAATGTGTTCAGCGGTGTAGACTGCCTTGCTCGCTTTCCGGAAATGAGCTTGGTTCTGTTAAATAGACGAACATCTCATCCCAAACGTTGGTTATTTAGATGAAGTCCAAGTAACAACCCTCATATATTGACTGTATCAATGAAAATTCTTATCTTATAAGTTCCCAATAATAAAACCTAAGTCTATGAAAGAAGTGAAGCAAAAAGCAGCCGTTGCAACACCCATCGAACACGCCAAGAGCGAAGCCATTCTTATTGAAAAAGAAATTATCGGCGAATTAAAATTTCCCGCTGGAGACGTTTTGAATGCCGAGGACTTGAAACGCGAACGTTCTCGCAAAATTCACCGCGGCACGAGCTTAGGGAACTTGGAAAAGCACAAGGTGACCATCGTGTTTGCCGATACGATAGGCATACGAAAGGTGTCAACCACCATTTGGGCACACACTGAGAAAAAGATTATTCTGAAAGGAGGGAACTCCATTCCAGTTCGTTGTATTTGGGATGTGGTGATTTAATCCCACATTCCCTCACCCTCGGGCAAGTCCCCGTCGTAAGACTCGGGGTCCACATCTTCATCAAAAGCACCACCGAACAGGCCTCCAGATGGAGCCGCTCCTCCTTCAAAGTTCTTTGTAGGGGCCTCCTTGGGAGTATCGCCGTAGGAAAGAGAAACATTCGGGTAATGGGTGCCTGCCTCAGTATCGATGATCTGAATGAACTCCACGAAGAAGGTCCACATGTGAAGGAAATCGTAGACGTAAAGCAATCGATCTCCTCCACGAACGAGTAAATCTTCTACATGCACTTGGTGCATGGCCGCCGCGTCGGGATGATGACCCATGTCTACCATAGGAATCTCCTCACCTTGTTGCCAGTTTTCATCCGTGTGATAAAAGCTGGCCATTTCGCCGCTATCAATCTTGAAAGCCTGAAGGATGGCCTCGTGCAAATCACTCAATGTGTGATCGGCCTTCATTTCAACATCTCTAAAAATATCATCCTCCGTATCTAGGATGATGCGTAGTTTATGGATGGCACTCATTCCTACTTCTTTTCTGAAAGTTTCAATCCTATTTCTTCGCCTTTGGCAACCATGAATGCTCGGGCTGAATCGTAATTGTTCTCTATTTCACCGTCGAGGATAGCCTCGCGAATGGCATCTTTGAGTTGTCCAATCTCGGGACCTGGAGTCAAATTGAACGTCTCCATAATTTCGGACCCGTCGATTGGCGGTTGCCAATTTCTCAAACGATCCTTTTCTTCTACTTCAACCAGCTTCTCCCTTACGGTGTCGTAGTTCTTAAGGTAGCGCTTCTTTTTCTTCGGATTCTTCGTGGTGATATCCGCCTCACATAACTTCATGAGGGCATCGATATCCTCACCGGCATCAAACAGAAGTCGACGAACCGCCGAATCCGTAGCCGAATCTGAAACAACGGCGATAGGCCTAGAACTCATGCGAACCAGTTTCTGAACAAACTTCATTCGATCATTAAGTGGCAGCTTGAGTCGCTTGAAGAGTTTCGGGACCATTTTGCTCCCTACAAACTCATGTCCGTGGAAGGTCCAGCCGACCTTCTTACTGAATTTCTTAGTTACAGGCTTACCAATGTCATGCAGCAACGCCGCCCAACGCGTCCAAAGATCATCCGTTTTGAGGGCGATATTGTCCACTACTTCCAAGGTGTGCCAGAAGTTATCCTTGTGGGTTAGGCCTTCTACCTCTTCAACCCCTTTTAGCGCAATGACCTCAGGCAAAAACTCGGCTAAGAGTCCGGTTTGATAGAGGAGTGAAAGACCCACGCTGGGCTTTGGAGAATTCAGAATCTTGTTGAATTCGTCCATGGTTCTCTCTATGCTGATGATGCTCAATCGCTTGGCATGTTTTTCGATCGCTGCTAAGCTCTCTTTCTCAATTTGAAAGTCGAGTTGGGAGGAGAAGCGAACGGCACGCATCATTCGAAGCGGGTCATCGGAATAGGTAATTTCTGGGTCTAGCGGTGTTCTAAGAATGCCATTACGCAAATCTTCAATACCATAGAATGGATCGAGTAGCTTGCCAAATACTTCATTCGAAAGTCCAATAGCGAGCGCGTTTATTGTAAAGTCTCTGCGGTTTTGATCATCGGCTAAGGTTCCATCCTCAACCAACGGCTTGCGTGAATTCTTTCGGTAGCTTTCCTTTCGGGCTCCGACAAATTCGATTTCCAGCTCTCCGTGTTTTACTTGAGCCGTTCCGAAATTTTTGAATACACTAAGATGATTTTTACCCGGAAGTGCCTTGGCCACTCGTTTTGCCAGTTCGATTCCCGATCCCACTACAACAATATCGAGGTCTTTTCCATTCCCTCGTTCGAGAAGTCGATCGCGCACATAACCACCAATCACGTAGCACTCCAATTGGAGCTGGTCAGCACATTCACCAATGCACTTGAATACATCGGTCTCTACATATGATATGATTGTGTTCTGATTCAAAACAGACCTTCAGGATAGGCTTTGGAAGAATAGGTGACTAGCAAAAACATGACGATGAGTACAGCATATACGGCGATGTTTATCTTCTTGATGCGCTGTTTGATCTCGAGAACTTCCTTGGGTTCATCTTCTTCCATTTCAACGGGAAAGAGTAGGGGATACCTCAAGAGTGCTTTCGTGCGATCTGCTTTTGCTGATGCATCGCTGAAGTTGAAGAAGAAAAGATCGATAACTCTTCCAGGTTCCTTCCCATTCTCAACATTGATCAGCTGTAAATGCGTCCCAACTTTGATAATGTACAAAGCGATCAGAGCGATAATACCCAATACAAAAAGGAAAAGCACCACAAATTTAGTGAGCATGACTTCCGTTAAATGAAGGTTGAAATTGAATCGGCAAAGTTACGAAATTGAATCACAGAGCTCGTTAATCTCTACGGATTCCAAAGATGCGGTCTACTTGTTTTCCACTTCCCTTGGCTTCTTGTCGGTTGAGCCAGATTTTATAGTACCGGGCTTTCACGCCATAGGCCTGTAGGCTGGCGATGATAAATCCGGGAAGGCCGTCTCTGAACCCACCCTTAGCGATGTAATGCTTCCAAAAGCGGAAGGCTGGTTTTACCCACAAGTGCCAAGCGGTTATCTTTCCAGTTCTTCCTTCATAATCGGCGGCTTGCCATTCGGCATATCGGTTGAGTTTCCTTACAAAGGCGTCGTAAGAAACATAGGTGTTGTGAATAATGCGCTCCTTGCACCAACCCACGCTGCCTTCAGTCAGGATTTCAGCGTGCACGTGCTTTTCTTCGTATTTGCAACGGTCGCGGTGGAAGAGTCGGATGACCTTATCTCCCTTCCAAGAGTGTTTAATTTCATGCCCTAGGAAATAGTTGGTGCGATACATCCAATATCCGTCGTGCTCCGGACCTTCTTTCAATATTTGCTGTACCTCAGCAGCCAATTCAGGTGTAATCCTTTCATCGGCATCGAGCAATAGAATCCATTCGTGAGTTGCCTGGGGAATGGCCCAATTCTTTTGACTTGCAGAATTCCCGTATTCACGTTGAATAATTCGCACATCGTGTTGCTTAGCCCTTTCCATAGTTCGATCGGTAGAAAAGCTATCCACAATCAAGATTTCATCGGCAAACTTCACCGATTCAATAGCTGCATCGATATTCTGCTCCTCGTTCCCTGTTGGGATTATGGCGGTCAGTTTGAGCATGGTTATACGGCTACGTTATATTCTCTAAGTGCGTCGTTCAGGGAAGTCTTCAAATCGGTACTCGGCTTTCTCTTTCCGATGATCAGCGCACATGGAACTTGGAACTCACCTGCTGGAAACTTCTTGGTGGTGGTACCTGGAATAACCACAGAGCGACTTGGAACACGACCACGGATTTCCAAGGGTTCATCTCCCGTTACGTCAATGATGCGAGTAGAAGCCGTGAGTACCACATTGGCCCCAAGAACCACTTCTTTTTCCACGTGCACGCCTTCAACTACAATACATCTAGAACCCACGAACACATCGTCTTCAATAATCACTGGCGAAGCTTGAACGGGTTCCAGTACCCCTCCAATGCCAACGCCGCCGCTGAGGTGTACATTCTTGCCAATCTGAGCACAAGAACCTACAGTGGCCCAGGTGTCTACCATGGTGCCTTCATCTACATAGGCGCCAATGTTCACGTAGCTCGGCATCATGATTACGCCTTTTGAAACATAACTACCATATCGAGCTATGGCGTGAGGTACCACGCGCACGCCCTTTTCGGCATACTTCGATTTCAATGCGATCTTATCGTGGAATTCAAAGGGACCTACTTCGATGGTTTCCATCTTCTGAATCGGAAAGTAGAGAATCACCCCCTTCTTTACCCATTCGTTCACCTTCCAACCTGTTTCGGTAGGTTCAGCGCAGCGCAATTCACCACTATCGAGTTTCTCTACCACCTCTCGAATGGCCTTTTGTGTAGATTCTTCCTGAAGTTTGGAACGGTCGGCCCAAGCGGCCTCAATGGTATGTTGGAGTGCTTCACTCATAGCGGAATGTCGAAATTTTGCACAAAGATAGTCAGCTGATCGGGAAAGCCGGACCTGATTTTCTATCCATATAGGATTGAAGGATGATTACAGCGGCGATTTGATCGATTTGCCCTTTCTGCTGACGCTTCTTCTTTTTCATTCCCCCTGCAATCATGGCTTGCTCGGCCATTTTACTCGTAAATCGTTCATCCTGACGGTCGATGGGCAAACTGGGAAAAGTCTTCTGAAGGCTGGCAATGATGGTTTGAATCTGTACTTCAATATCCGAAGCTTCACCATGCAGCCGCTTGGGTTCGCCAATCACCAGGCAATCTACCTGGTTCTGCTGCAAATAGGTCCCCAACCAGTCGTGTAAATCTGTCGTGTTGATGGTGTCAACCGCCTCGGCGATGATTTGTAATGGATCCGTTTCGGCAATTCCCGTGCGTTTTGCTCCAATGTCAAAGGCGAGTAGTTTACCCATTTGGCAAAGGTAACGAACTGGGATGAGCAGCTGAAGCGTGAGAGTCGGAACATAGTTAGTTACCGCGATGTTCTATCAACTCTTTCGCTACATTTGCAGTCCAAAATGAGAAGAGTATGATTTTACCCATTGTTGCCTATGGCGACCCTGTTTTGAAGAAGAAGGGACAGGACCTAGAGAAAGGTGACCCGAAGTTGCCCCAACTAGTGGAGGCTATGTTCGAAACCATGTACAACGCCAGTGGTGTTGGTTTGGCAGCTCCTCAAGTGGGTAAATCGCTGCGACTTTTTGTAGTAGATGCGGGTCCTTTTGCTGAAGAAGGCGAAGAGGATTATGAGCAATTGAAGGGTTTTAAAAAGGTTTTCGTAAATCCTCAAATACTGGAAGAGGATGGCGAAGAATGGGCGTTTTCAGAGGGTTGCTTGAGCATCCCTGAAATTCACGAAGATGTGTATCGTCATGAAGAACTACGCATTCGCTATTTCGATGAGAATTGGGAAGAGCATGAAGAGGTGTATAGTGGCCTAGCTGCAAGGGTTATCCAACACGAGTACGATCACATTGAAGGTGTGCTATTCGTTGAGCATTTAGCACCGCTCCGCAGAAGGATGTTGAAGGGGAAACTTCAGAATATCTCCAAAGGGAAGATAAAGGTGGATTATAGAATGCGTTTTCCAAAGAAGTGATGAAGAGTCTAGTACAGATAATAATCGTTGCTTTAACATTTCAGTTCATGGCTTGCACATCTCCTGAGGTTCAATTGAACCCAAGGATGGAAGCTGCGACTACAATTGATTCGCTAGAATCGGTATTAAAATCGGCCGAAGGTGAACTCAACGAGGAACTGGCGGAACAAATGGTAAACGAGTACCAGGCTTATGTGGAAACCTATCCAGAGGATAGTGCCAGCGTTTATTATGCCTACAAAGCCGGAGATATCTCCATGAACCGAGACGGCAAAGAACTTTACGCCATCAGTTTTTATGCTACGGTTTTTGAAGACTATCCGGAGCATTCTTTAGCCGGGCAGGCCTTATTCATGACGGGAATGGCCTTTGATAAATTGAATGATAAAGAACGCTCGATTGCCACATTTGAACATTTTATTGAAAGCTATCCGTATCACCCATGGGTGCCCGAAGCAGAACAAATGATTGCCTTGCAAAGTGAGGTGGATGATTTGGACGTTCAGGTTGACCAGTGGTTAGAGAAGGCAAATAGCGAAAACTAAAAACGGATATATGAACTTGGAAGGTATACTCGCCATTGGCGGAAAACCAGGATTGTACAAACTCGTAGCGCAGAGCCGCTCCGGGGTGATTGTTGAGCACCTCACAGAAGGGAAGAGGTTGAGCATCGGAGCGCAGGCTCAAGTAAGCGCATTGCAGGATATTGCCTTATACACTTGGGATGAAGAGAAACCGCTTCGTGAAATTTTTGAGGTAATGCTCGAAAAGCACGAAGGAGGTAAGTGCCTATCGCCAAAATCGTCGGCACGGGAGTTGGAAACCTACTTTTCGGAAGTACTTCCCGACTACGATACGGATAGAGTATACCCAAGCGATATCAAGAAAGTGTTGAGTTGGTACAATGCACTCCTTGATACGGGGCTGCTGACCGCAGAATCTGAAGAGAGTTCTGAGCCGGTAGAAGATACACCGGCGCAAGAAGAGGATGAAGAGAAAGAAGCGTAAGAAGCTTAAATTTAGGCGAGGTTTTCCTCGCCTTTTTTATTGAACTATGCATACACGAGAAGAGAAACTTGAAGCTTTTGGTCGGCTCCTTACCATAATGGACGAGCTCCGCGAGCAGTGTCCGTGGGATAAGAAGCAAACCATGGAAAGCTTACGTCACCTCACCATTGAGGAAACCTATGAATTGGGTGATGCGATTCTTGACAATGATCTGGAGGAGGTCAAGAAAGAAATTGGCGACCTCATGTTGCACATGGTGTTCTACTCAAAGATTGGTTCTGAGAAAGGAGCTTTTGATGTAGCGGATGTGCTTCACGGCATTTGTGATAAACTCGTTCATCGTCACCCGCATATTTACGGCGACGTGGAGGTTCAAGATGAAGAAGAGGTAAAGGCGAACTGGGAAAAAATCAAGCTAAAAGAAGGTGGCGGAAAGAAGAGCGTTTTGGAGGGTGTGCCCCGTTCACTTCCTGCTTTGGTAAAGGCCACTCGAATACAGGATAAAGCCAGAGGCGTTGGATTTGATTGGGACAATCGCGAGCAAGTTTGGGAAAAGGTGCACGAAGAGCTCGGTGAATTTAGAGAGGCGGTAGAAGCCAATGATCAAGAAGAAATGGAAGCCGAATTTGGCGATGTTCTTTTCTCGATGATTAATTATTCTCGTTTTGTTGACTTAGATCCTGAAATGGCCTTGGAGCGTACCAATAAGAAATTCATATCCCGCTTCAAGCACATGGAGGCGGCTATTAGAGATGATGGAAAAGATATGGCTGATATGGATTTATCTCAATTGGATCACTATTGGGACTTGGCTAAAAAGGCAAGCAGGTAGGGGAGGAAGTTGGTAAGCCGTTGCCAAAGCAGTATAACGTTCTATGTATGATGCGTATCCCGAAGTATACGCACTATACACCTTGTTGTAGAACGTATTATTTCACTAATTGAACATCAGGCATTTTCAAGACTTATCGTAATAAGCCTCAAGAGGTCCATAAAGTCTTAAGTAAACAAAGAATCCTTTTTCTGGATTCGATTGAACCCAATTGTTTTCATAACCCTCAGGGGCTGAAGGTCCTACATAATCCTTAATGTTACCATCACCCTCTATTTTCAAACCGTCCATCACTGAGCTAATATCCGATTGCCCCTGTTCATTCTGTATGATACAGCGGGTGTCGTTGTCATATACCGTAATAGACCAAAATTGATTGGCAGGAGCATCTTTTGGAACAACGATTTCATAAGTGTTTTTTCCATCAAGCCAGTCACCTTCGCTGTCTATGTATGCACCAAGGTATTTAGAACCACTGCCAACATTATTTAGAACCATACCCTTTGAAGTTGTTATAGCCTCATAAGTGTAAGAAGCAATTTCTTGCACCTCGTAATAGTTAGGATGAAGATGATCAAGGTATTCCATATTCAAAATATACAGCCAATTGCGGTCCGGCCAATGCTTCTCTTTATATGACTCTCTGCTGAAGGTAAAGGAGACCACTTAAATTGGCGAGATTGTTTTTCACTCTGTGATGGAGTTCTCGGAAAATGATATCTTTTTGCGCTAAGGCAGTTTCCAATTCAGCATTCGCTTTTTCTGTTAAGCTTCTCTGTTGAGATATGCGCTTATTCAAGCGAGTAACGCGGATGTAAACCCATGCGCGCTCAAGCTCAGGAATATCAGCAAAGTTGATGAGGTTGAGTTGACGTCGGGCATTGTCGTAATCTCCCCTTTGATGAAAAGCCAACATGGCCGAGTACTGGTCTAACCACATACCGGTAGAGTACAAATTGGAAAAGGCTCGAGGATTTCTGTACACCTCTAACCTGCGCTCATACAGTTGATTTTGAGCGTAGTTAGTGAGGGTAAATGTGAGACTCGGTATGAATGCTAGTAGGTAGGGGGCTTTCACGATGGTAAGAAAGCTTTCCCGTTGGAATCCTGCCAAAACCTTTAAAATATGAACACTTCTTTTTTCTCGTGTATTTAGTTCAGGCCAAATAGCTTATCCCAAAAGCTTCGCTCCTCGGTGGTATCGGCATCGGATTCTACACCGTCGTCGAACCAGTTTTCGAGTCGCTCTAGCAGGTCAGGTTCGCGCACATCTGGACATTCAATGGTTGGAACCGTATCGCTCTGGTGTACAAAACTGCCGGTGTACTGACTGGCATATCTCGAATTTTCAATTCGACTAAAGAAGCGCGCCCAGATCGGAAGCGCCATATGACTTCCGGCACCAAGAGCACCACTTCGGAAATGTACCTTCGGACTGCTTGCTCCAACCCAAGCGCCTGCCACCAATTGCGGAGAGTAACCGATAAACCATCCGTCGGAATAGTTCTGCGCCGTTCCTGTCTTACCGGCGTATTCCTTTTTCAATCCGAATACGGTTCGTGCAGAAGCAGCAGTGCCTTCGTTGATGACGCCTTCCATCATTTCAATTAAATCATCCATGACATCCTGGCTGAATGCTCGTTCTGTCTTGGCATTTGGTGCCGTGTAAATAACTTCGCCAAAAGTGTTTTCGATTTTAGTGACATATCGCGGATTAACCCGCATGCCTCGATTAGCAAAGGTGGCGTAACTATTTACCATTTCGAGCAAAGTGGCTTCATTGGTTCCCAAGGCCATGGAAGGCACCTTTTTAATCGGGCTTCTCAATCCGGCGCGCTGTGCAAAGTCTTTCACGCTGTCCATTCCAGCCTCGAAGAGCACTTTTACAGAAACAACGTTAAGCGATTTTTTCAGTGCTCCACTAAGGTTGTAGTACAAGGAATCATCTACACCTGAATTTGTGGGTGTGTAGTTATCAAATGCGGTATAGGTAGTGGTAATGTTTCTGAAATAATCACAGTCATCAATGCCCTGCTCAAGACCAGCACCGTAAACGAAAGGTTTGAATGTGGAAGCGGTTTGTCTGCGTGTCGTTACGTGATCGTAAGGGATGTATTGGTAATTCGTTCCACCTATCCAAGCCTTGACATCTCCAGTTTTGGGATCCATCGCCATGAAACCACAATGTAACAAGGCTTGATAGTATGCAATGCTATCAATACTGCTCATTTCGACTTTCCGAACCCCATCTTCAGCCAGAAGATCAGCAATGAGCACCGTGTGAGGTTCACGCATGCGCTTGAGTATACTATCCTCGGGCCAGTCATTCGCAAGCAAGCGTTGATACTGTCGAGTTTTCTTCATTTCGCTCTTGATCAGGGAAAGGTCATTACCCCAAGGCGCTCGATTGGACCAATGGGTATTGAATTCCCGTTGCAATTGCCGCATATGGATAAGCATTGATTCCATCGCATAGTTCTGAAGTCGAGCATTCAGCGTTGTATGCACAACGAGTCCATCTGTACGAAGGTCGTACGCTGTGCCATCAGGCTTTTTAAGCTCCTCCAAGATGTCGTTTATTTCGCTTTCAATGTGCGCGAGGAAATACGGCGAAGGACTATCTGATTCCAAGTTGTAATAGTCGATTTCCAGTGGAATGGCCTGTAGGGAATCCACCTCCGAGGCGGTGAGATAAGCGTACTTTTCCATCTGAGCGAGCACGGTGTTGCGTCGCTCTTCCGCCAACACTGGGTTTCTCCTTGGATTATAGAGCGTGTTACCCTTCAAAAGCCCAACTAATACTGCACTCTCTTCAATACCCAACTGATCGGGCTTTACATTGAAGTATCGCTGTGCTGCGGTTTCAATTCCGTAAATATTCTCACCAAAGCTTACAGTGTTTAGGTAGAGTTCAAGAATCTGTTCTTTTGTGAAAACCTCCTCAAAACGCTGAGCGAGAATGCTCTCTTTCACTTTCGCCACAGGAATGGAAAGCACCCCATAATCTTGACGGCCGTAGGTGTTCTTGACTAATTGCTGGGTGATGGTTGAACCACCGCCCGAGGATTTATCAAAAAGCAATACCGTTTTGAAGAGAACGCGAAACAGACTCCGTCCATCAACTCCGTTGTGTTCGTAGAAACGCGCATCTTCGGTTGCTATGAGCGCATCAATCAAGGCTTCGGGAATTTCGTCTAAATCTGCACCCGTCCTGTTTTGCACATAGTACTTTCCAATAAGTTGATCATCAGAGCTGTAAACTTCAGATGCAAGGTAATTTCGAATGGACTTGATTTCATCTGGAGAGGCGAGGTGTCCGAACACACCGATGTAAACGGCTAGTATGAAGATTCCAATCAAAAGAGAACCGATGATGCTCACTTTTAGCAATCGAGTGAGCCATTTTCTTCTGTTCTTGCGCTTCTTTGCCATTCTTTATTTTGGTGTTGTGCTACAACGCGACGTGTGTAGGAATATTCCGCTTATTCAAAGCGCAATGCGTCGATTGGATTCAATCTTGAGGCTTTGATTGCTGGATAAAGTCCCGAGATGATACCCGTCAATAGTGTCAGTATAAGCGCGAAGAAAATCCAGTTCCAAGGAACGGTAAATGGACTGTCCATCAACATACCAATGAGGTTTCCAATTCCGAGTCCGAGGACCACGCCAAATAAGCCACCCAGTTGCGAAACCACAATGGCTTCCATCAAGAATTGTACAACTATATTGCGTTTATTGGCTCCAATGGCCATGCGCGTTCCGATCTCCTTTTTGCGTTGGGTGACGGAAACCAGCATAATGTTCATCAGGTTGATGGCCGCAACGCTCAATGTAATCAGGGAAATCAAAATGGCTGCAGTGTAAACAACGGCTTTGTTTTCAAGCAGCGCGGAACTCAAGGCATCAGAACGAGTAATGGTGAAGTTGTCGTCTTCGATGGGTTCCAACTTCCGAATGGCACGCATGGTGGCGGTTGCTTCACCAACGGTTGCGTCAAGTAAATCACCTGCGGAAGCCATGACATTAATGGAGTAGGTGCTCGGTGAACCTATAGAGGAACGGGCGCGAGAAATGGGAATAAACACGGCCCTATCGCCTGAAAAAATGGAACTGCTTCCCTTTTCTTCTAACACACCAATCACCCGATAGCGTTGACCTCGAACACTCACCAGCGTATCTACAGCACTCTTGCCATCAAAGAGTTGATCGTACACGTCTTTACCCAGAATAACAACGGGACGTGAATTCAACACATCTTGTTCACTGAAGCTGCGCCCCTCGGCGATGGTGTACCCACTGGTTGCCAAATAATTTTCATCACCTGCCCAAACGGTTACATTGGGATCTGTAGCCTTGTTACCGAATTTAACTTCCGCTATCGATGTGGCGGTGTAGGATAAAGAAGCAATCGCACCCTGAAACTTGAAGCGATCTCTGAAATCTGTCGCCTCTCGCCACGAAATACTGGGATGTTGCTTAGGTTGATTTCCAGACCTTCCAATTTGTATTCTCATTCCTCTGCTTTGAATGGTGAAGGTATTTGCCCCTAAGCGTGCAAATTGCCCCGTAATTACATTTTCAAACGAGGTAGTAGCGGTCAACATGCCAACCATGGCCATTATCCCAATGGCAATAATCAACATGGTGAGAATTGCACGAAGCTTTTGAGTGTTGATCGCATCAAAAGCGATGCGTATGTTTTCTTTGAAGGGTAGCTTGGCCATAAATTTCTAGATCATCCAAAATTACGATTTGGAAAAGGATTGGAGACGATTTGTCTTAAAACCGCTCAATAGGATTTAAATAGAGCATTTTTTTTCAGCCTTGTGGAGCGCCATCAATTCGCCAGGGGTAGGGCACTAATGTGACGATGGAATAGTGTAAATGTGGAGATTTTCCCTTGGCGTTTCCGCTATCGCCCACCTTGCCAATCGTGGTCTCAAGGTCCAGCCAATCGAAGGCTCGCACGCTTTGTTCCTGAAGATGCGCGTAGTAATGAAGTCTCCACTTGGGCCCCAGTACCATGACGTATTTACCACCAAGCTGATTCTCGCCGCTACTCACCACTATTCCGCGGGATGAGGAAAAACAATATCGGTCCCGGACGCCGCGAAAATATCCACCCCTTTGTGGGCAACTGACTTCCCCCACGGGTAATGCCAAAATGAATCTGGATGGTAATCGGCATCAGTTGCCCCTTCTACAGGCATTCCCGATTGATCTGGAATCAAGAGACCTGTGATAATGATTAGAAAAAAAGTTCGCCAAAGAATGCGACTTCTATTCGTTCGCCTCTTTCGGTTTGTTGTTACGCCCTTCATTTTATGGGATGAATGAGTAATCGTTCTACCTTCTTTCAAAGTAAACGGACATAGGTTCGAAATAGCTTTCAATCCATCCCTTTTTGTAGTGATAATCGGCCTCTGTCAAATTCGAATGAGTAAGGATCAACTCTGTGCTACTTCCATGATCTACGATGCTCAAGCGGAGTACAGAGTCTTCTTGATTGGGCTGAAAGTCGCTGCTACGCCAAGTCTGCACGATGGTGTGCGGCTCAGTAAGTTCGACATTCTTCCCTTCGATATAACCATCCCAAGCGGAGAATGCGGCGCCAACCGTATCGGATATCTGAGTTTCACCACCCGTCATCTTAGAATGTGAATCGCTGTTCAGCCAAGCGGTATAAACGTCTTTAGCTGAGGCATTGAAGGTCGTTTTTAATGTAAATTCCATTGGGTTGTGTTTTTGTTGATTCATACAAGATAAAGAACACAACACGAACTCAGGGAAGAAGGGGAAGGCAGCGTTCGCGTATTTTTCTGCATGCATGAGCCTTGTGTTCGGATCGATCAATAAGTTTGCATAATGAAGAAGGAAAAAGTTTCTCTACCGTATTCCGTTCCCAGAGAGGGCAGTCTAGGACTCTTGGCATTAGGTGCAAGAGGCATCCGTCAGTGGAGAAAAGTGCGCGATGAAAAAACAAATCGTAAAGAATCTAACTAAGCTGAATGTCTGATCAACGAAAGACTAAACTACTTCTTGTGGGATGGGATGCGGCTGATTGGACCGTCCTAAGACCCTTGCTGAGTAGTGGTAAAATGCCCACACTGGCATCTTTGATGAGCAGAGGGTTTCACGGACGTATTGCAAGTTTGCAGCCGATGTATTCTCCTTTGCTGTGGACCTC
Organism: Phaeocystidibacter sp.; assembly: GCA_965659415.1. GTDB lineage: Bacteria > Bacteroidota > Bacteroidia > Flavobacteriales > Schleiferiaceae > Phaeocystidibacter. The sequence continues at coordinate 8,139 of CBFHVA010000009.1, read as the reverse complement.
CGTAGCTACTGGTTTTCGGGCACATGATCATGGCATTCTCAATTTTGTGGAGGTGGGCCCCAAGGATGAAATTCGAGCTGTTCGAGGGGGGAGTCGAAAGAAACAGACGTTCTGGGAAATTCTTTACGAAAAGGGAATTCATTCAAATATCATCGGTTGGTGGCCATCTCATCAGGCTGAGAATACGGGAGGCGTTCAGGTCTCCAATTTCTTTCAGTTATCCGGTGATGAGAAGCTTGAAGCGATGGTGGATGGATGTGTGGCCCCGGAGGAAAAGTCTTCGAGATACGATGAACTGCGCGTTCATGTTACTGAAATGACAGAAGAAATTCTGGCGCCTTTTTTTATTGGAGATTGGGATTTAAAAGGTGATGACCCCATTGTTTCGGCGGTGGCCAAGATCATAGCGAACACGGCCAGTGTTCATGCGGCGGCTACGGAAGCAATGGAAACGGAATCGTGGGATATCACTGCAGTGTATTATGACGCTATCGATCACTTTAAGCATTTAGCCATGATGTATCATCCTCCCAAATCCGATTTCATTTCGGACGAAGACTTTGGGAAGTATCGCATGATTGTAGAAGCTGGGTATCGATTTCACGATATGATGTTGGATCGTCTCCTTAGCTTGGCAGGTGAGGAAGCACATGTTCTACTCCTTTCCGATCACGGATTTACATCTGGTAACGAACGGGTGAAGGAGACGCCTCAAATTCCAGGTGGACCCGCGGCCGAGCATCATCCCTTCGGTGTGCTTGTGGGTTCTGGTCCGCAGTGGAAATCTCAAAAGGTGCACGGCCATTCTCTGCTTGACATTTGCCCCGCCATTTTACACCTTTTTGATGCACCAGTTGACGAGAGGATGTCTGGCACTGTACCCTCGTATTGGTGGAAAAGTAATCGCCCTATTCGCTTCACAAGCTATGCTGATTCAAAAGTGAAGATAACTGAAGATTCAAAGAGTGAGCGCAGACTGCTTCAAGATTTGGAAACCTTGGGATATATCGACCTTCCTAAGGATAATCGGGAGGCCGTACGACAGGTTCAAGGGGATTCGCGATACAATGAAATTTCATCTTTACTGGACGGTGGGCATTGGCACGCGGCAGGTGAACGAAGTGCAGCCCTCTGTTATGACTATCCCGATGAAGCTCGTTATGCCTATCAAAACTTGGGAATTCAGTGGATTATCAATCCTCCAGAGTTTGAGAGTAATTTACTCGAGGTAACAGGTCGTTTTCCATCGCTAACCGGTCATTATTTCCTCGGCGCACATGCGGCTCGACAAGGTTTTTACAACCAAGCTTTAGAGCATTTCGAAAAGCTCCGCGATTCTGCACAACTGTCTCCTGCCTGGATGAGTGTGGCAGGAAAGATTATGTTAAAGGCTGGCCTGGAAAAGGCATGTATCGATTGGTTACTTCCAATCCATGACCAATACGAACGATGGGCTGAACCTGCTTTTATACTCGCAGAGGCTTACAATGCCATAGCTGAAGGGGAAGAAGAGGTTTCTCGTGCGCTCGACTATGCCTTAGAGGCTGTTCGTCGCCGGTATTTCTATCCGGAAGCTCATTTACTGATAGCCCGCTTGGCCGTTAAGGTGGGAGCCAGAGAGCCAGCGGATACAGCTTATCAGGTTTATCTTCAATTGGTTCCCGATGATGAGTCGGCGCGAATAGAACATGTGCGTTTGTTGCGTTCTTTGGGTAAGAACTACGAGGCAGATTTGGCGGAGAGCAAAACGAATCAGAGTCCTCCAGTGGTTATCGTGAGCGGTTGGCCTCGTTCGGGTACTTCCATGATGATGCGTATGCTTGAGTTTGGTGGGCTTGAAGTCTACTCTGATGGAGTTCGAAATGCAGACTCCCATAATCCGAATGGATATTATGAATCGGAAGAAATTCTAAGAACCGCCACAGATAAGACCTGGTTGAAATCTGCTTCGTTCAAGGCAGCTAAAGTCATTACCCCTTTGCTCCCTCACTTACCCGGCAATATGCGTTATCTGATTATTCAAATGGATAGGCCGCTAACGGATGTCATCGTGTCACAAGAAGTGATGATGGGAAAGGATCGACGCGAAGCGGAACGCAATTTTCCTTTCGGTAAGGCTCTTCAAATGCAGTTGGAAGAGGAGAAGATTATGCGGAAAATGGAAACTTGGGCCAATACGAGGGTGATCAAAATATCATACGATGAGTGTGTGCATCATCCGGATCGTGCAGCCTCGAGCTTGAGTCGAATTATAAAGTCGTTTATGCCCGAAATTGATCTCAATGTGGAAAGGATGACGAATGTTGTAGATCCTAAACTCAACCATCACGGGAGTTGATGCCATTCCACAATCTATTGCGAAGAAGTACAAATTGACGCATCTTTGCCTAACATGAAAGATCAGAAGAAAAAACTCGCGCAATATACCTCTGTAGCTACGGCGGTACTCGGTTCAAGCGCCATCCACGGACAGGTAAACCATGTTGATATTCCGGATACGACGGTAAGCACACACAAGGGGTATTACGACCTCGATTTAGACAGCGACGGGGTTTCTGATTTTCGATTTACTCAGTATTTGGATACAGGAAATACGGGTCTCATCGATGCCATTTTTGTGACACCATTCGATAGCGTTTACGGCCGAACGATGGGTGATCCACAGAATGGTTTCAACTATCCGTTCAAACTCAACGCGGGCGATTCGATCAATTTTGATTCCGATTGGCGCGGGAACGGAGAAACACAACCCGGATATCTCGTATCGCAGTACAATGGCACACCTTATCCGAATTCAAACTGGAAAGGACCCGTTACCGGTGGATTTCTAGGGGTAAGAATTTTTAAGAATACGGGCTTGCACATGGGATGGGTTCGTTTGGATATCGCTGCAGATAACCGCAGCTTCACCATCCGAGATTACGCATTCCAGACAACCGCTCAAGCCAGTTTAGAAGCAGGAGAGCCAACACTTTCTCAACTTGAGGAGTGGATGGAGTCCGTCACCCTGGGCCAAGAAGGAAATGAGATTTTCTTCTCTAAGCCTGAAAGTATGGATGTCGTAAATGTTCGCATCCTGAATGCACAAGGCCAGGAATTACAGCGAATGACATGGGGTGAAAGCCGCCTTCGTACTGCAGTAGATTTAAGCGGTTCCCAACTGATTGTAGTAGAGTTCGAGTACAATCAACTTCGTTTCGCCAAGAAATTGTTGTTGATGGGCGAGTAGTTTCTCTCCATTCTAATCTCAACACACATTTGGATTCTTCTACATCTTGTTTCTGGGGGCTAGAATCGCTAACTTCGCGACCCCGAGAAATAAGAAAAATTTAAGAATTCCAATATGGCATTTGATCTTGATATAATTCGCAGCTACTACGCCGATTTGCCGGCAAAAGTAGAGGCAGCGCGCAAGGTGTTGGGCAGACCAATGACACTTGCTGAGAAAATTCTCTACGCTCACCTTTGGGATGGGGCGGCTTCTCAAGCTTTTGAAAGAGGGAAAGACTATGTAGAATTTGCTCCGGACCGCGTTGCCATGCAGGATGCTACAGCTCAAATGGCATTGCTACAGTTCATGCAGGCCGGTCGCGAAAAAGCGGCGGTTCCTTCTACGGTTCACTGTGATCACTTGATTCAAGCTCGTGTGGGTGCCGATAAGGATCTTCAAGAGTCGATGAATAAGAACAACGAAGTGTTCAACTTCTTGTCTTCTGTTTCTAATAAATACGGTATCGGTTTCTGGAAGCCAGGAGCCGGAATCATCCACCAAGTAGTTCTTGAAAACTATGCCTTCCCTGGAGGTATGATGATTGGAACTGACAGCCATACTGTGAATGCAGGTGGTTTAGGTATGGTTGCCATCGGTGTGGGCGGTGCTGATGCAGTTGATGTTATGGCTGGTATGGCCTGGGAACTTCGTCAACCTAAACTCATTGGTGTGAAACTCACCGGTAAGATGAGTGGCTGGACATCAGCAAAAGATGTAATTCTAAAGGTAGCCGGCATTCTCACTGTGAAAGGTGGAACGGGAGCTATTATCGAATATTTTGGTGAAGGAGCTCGCTCTTTGAGCTGCACCGGTAAAGGCACCATCTGTAATATGGGAGCTGAGGTAGGTGCAACTACTTCAACGTTTGGTTACGACGATTCCATGGAGCGTTACTTGCGTTCAACCGACCGTAACGATGTGGCTGATTTAGCCAATGCCGTTCGTGAACACCTTACGGGTGATGATGAGGTATATAACAACCCGGGAGAGTACTTCGACCAAGTGATTGAAATCGATTTGTCTACGTTGGAGCCGCACTTGAACGGTCCATTCTCTCCAGATATCGCTACTCCTATTTCTAAATTAGGAGCTGTAGCACGCGAAAATGGTTGGCCAACGGACATTGAAGTAGGGTTGATTGGTTCATGTACGAACTCTTCTTACGAAGATTTAACTCGTGCTGCGTCCATTGCCAACCAGGCCAAAGAGAATAAAATCGAGGTGAAGAGCGAATTCACGGTTACACCGGGATCTGAGCAGGTGCGTTACACTGCAGAGCGCGATGGAATCTTGGAAGACTTCGAAGAGATCGGAGGAAAGGTGTTCGCAAACGCATGTGGACCATGTATTGGTCAGTGGGCCCGCGCTGGAGCCGACAAGCAAGAAAAGAATACCATTGTACATAGTTTCAACCGAAACTTTGCCAAGCGTGCTGATGGTAATCCGAATACCCATGCTTTTGTAGGTTCTCCTGAGCTTGTAACCGCCCTGGCCATTGCAGGAACATTGGATTTTAACCCGATGACGGATACGTTGACCAATGAGGCTGGAGAGAAAGTAATGTTCAAAGAGCCATCTGGAATTGAGAATCCAGTGAAGGGCTATGCTGTTGAAGACAATGGATACCAAGCTCCTGCGACTGATGGAAGCGGGGTAGAGGTAGTTGTAAAAGACGGTTCTGAGCGACTTCAACTTCTCGATCCATTCACGCCTTGGGATGGGAAGAATATCTCTGGCGTTAAATTGCTGATCAAGGCGCAAGGCAAGTGTACAACCGACCATATTTCAATGGCTGGACCTTGGTTGCGCTATAGAGGACACTTGGATAACATTGCGAATAACACGCTCACGGGTGCCGTTAACTCTTTCAACGGTGATACCAACAAGGTGAAGAATCAGCTCAATGGAACCTACGGTGAAGTGCCTGCGGTTCAACGTGAGTACAAGGCCGCAGGTGTTCCTACCATTGTGGTGGGTGATCACAACTACGGCGAAGGTTCTTCTCGCGAACACGCAGCTATGCAGCCTCGTCACCTCGGTGTTCGTGGCATTTTGGTGAAGAGTTTCGCTCGTATTCACGAAACGAACTTGAAGAAGCAGGGTATGTTAGCCTTGACATTTGCCAACGAATCAGATTACGATAAGATTCAGGAAGATGATACCTTCAACTTTACAGATCTGGATGCCTTTACTCCAGATAAGCAGTTGACCTTGGAAATCGTTCATGGCGATGGAAGCAAGGAAGAGATCAAGGTGAATCACACTTATAACGAGCAGCAAATTGGTTGGTTCAAGGCAGGTTCTGCATTGAACTTAATCAAACAGCAGAACGCATAATAAGCTCAAGTTTCTCGAAATAAAAAGGCCTCCTAACATATGTTTGGAGGCCTTTTTGGTTGAGTATATTTTGAAGATGTTAGTACAACAACCCAATGCTCAATCTAAACTTGAAACAAATGGGCACCTCATTGCTGAAGTGGGTGAAGTTGTACATGTTACCCGTCTCTTCTAATCCGTAATAGTTAGATTCGGCATGCTCTTTTGCAGCAAACGAATCATAGGAAGTAGAGACGAACGAATACCCGAGCCCTACGCTGTAATCTACCAAAAAGCGGTTGCCAAAAACGTACTGTTTTCCATAACTCAAGGTAATAGCTCCACCGTAGCGAATTTGTCTAGCTTGTTCTTCCACCCATATGCCTTGATCATCGTCGAAGTAATCGAAGTTATAATCCTGCCCAAACCCTGAAAAATTACCTTCAACGAGAATGTATGAACCCATCATTCGGTGTGCACGTCGCTGACGTTCTAAGTAGTATTCCGGTGATCTCATGAACTTATACCCACCTGATACGGCCATTCCTCGGGGATTCACTTCAGCAGGGTCTAAGCCTAAACCTATTAAGTTTGTTGTAAAGAGCATAGATTGGCCAGGCTTTATGTTTTGCTCATATTCAACCCTAAAGGAACCTAAGGTTGGAGTGAGAAATCCAATCTTAATGGCTCGATACATTTGTTCATCGTAGTCTACGGATTGAATCTGACTTTGATCGATTTCAAACACGTACATTCTGCCATTGTCCATGTTAATGCTTTCGATTTTGTCTTTGTCTACACTGATGCTCAAATCAGGCTCATCGAGTTCTGTATAGGTTACGGAGTTCACTCCGATTTCTTCAACATTTACAGAAACTTGTTCCCCGCTTCTAAATGTGATAATGTCTTGCGCTTGCAAAGCAAAGCTGAAAGAGACAGCAATGAGCGCGAGTAGAATTTTAGAAAATTTCATAAGCGTTTATCTATTTGGTTGAGGATAAAGTTACTACAAGAATATTACCAAAGTACAATCTCAAAGTAATTTATCAGAAGTTGATCCTTCAATGCTTGTCAAAAAAGGCATCGAGAATGATGGCCAGTGCCCGGATGGTAAAGCCTACCGCAACAAACATGAGCGTGATTGAAACTGCGGCCCACCACCAATTGCCTTCTTGGAGTTTCGGAGCGCCAATCCAATAATAGAAGGCTGGACCTAGGAAGTAGAATGGGAATGAAAAGGCCAATAGATTAAAGCCTTTCATGAGTTTTGTCTTGTCGGTAGCCATAGGATATTTGCTTATCCGCAAAATAACAAAAAGCCTGCCATCTTTCAGACGAGATACTTCATAACGTTAATCGAGAATTCATTTCAAATTCCCGTGAAATCTTAGGTAATTAGAGCGGCAAGGTCGATGGAGTTAGAGAGGACACGAATCAATCCTAAGTCATTGAGTTATTGTTTCTAGTAATCTTCAATGACCTTGATATGTTCATTTAAGATGACGAAGCAACATTTGGACTGAGAAATTTCAAGGGGACCAGTCTCAGCTTCTAAAACAACCTCACTCGAGTTGGCGCCTTCGTCTGTGCCTGCAAGTGAGTGGACGTTATAAGTGCCATAACCAAGCGTGATTGTAGTTGACTCCCCTGGTTCTAGAGTAATGTTGTTTAAAGCGAAAGTTTCATCCTCGCTTTTTGTATCCATGGTATTCACCGCTCCATATCCCTGAAGGTATGGCAGAATGTTGATTGCGGTTAGTGGTCTTCCGGACTGATTGATAATGGTTACAGGTCTTGAATTTTAGCCTAATTGGCGAATGTCATAGCCCGTCGTATTCATTATAAGATGTCCCGAGGATAGAGAAATTTCATTCTGCTCTTCTGTCAAGCTATGCTTAATCCACCCTGCATAAAGGCCAGAGACATCGAAGCATAATACCTGATAATTACCTGGTTCAACGGACCAAGATATAGCTTCGCCATTTTCTATTGGTGCACTGGAACGATAAGAGTATTTTCTCCCTGTTTCACGGTTTACAAGCTCAACCGATTTGATTCTTAGTCCGATGTTATTAATCACTTCTACGCTAACTAATTCGTTATTCTCTGAACTCAATAACTCATTTGTGAGATTGAAGTAGTATCGACCATTATTCTTGACGAGATGCGATTCAAAGGGCATGGTAACCAATTTACACCGGGGAGTTTCAATTTCAATAGATGTTCTCCCACAGGAACGCGCATGACTTGAGACATGGTTGGTCCGATCACAGCGACATTCATTCTAGAGCAGTTCTTCCCACTGACATCACATAATTCAATTCTTCCAATTCTCTCTGAAGATTGATTGACAAATGACACTTGGATTTCTGTTTGTCCTGAAGTGCTTAAATGGAAAAGAACACTTAACAGCACACAAGCTCTTTGTAGAAATCGTGGATTGAATGTGCTAAAAAATAGCAAAAAGCCTGCTGTAGATTGGACAGCAGGCTTTTTACAAGGTATTCTTTTATTAGTCGTCGCCAATACAATCCAACCAACCTTCCGTGCCA
>CBFHVA010000008.1:0-138287 GCA_965659415.1 Phaeocystidibacter sp. | reverse complement strand
CGTTACCAACACCACCCAAAGTGATACCGTTGATCTCGTTACCTTCACCGATGTTAGAACCACCGTGACGTACAGATACGTAACGAATTACACCTGAATTGTCAGCAGCGTCAGAACCACCGTAAAGACCGTTTTGGTCAGATGGTGGAATACCTTCGATTTGCTGCGAAGAGGCATCAGCAGAGATAGGAGCGTTACCCAATACAATCAAACCACCCCAAAGACCATTCAAGTCTGGGTCCAAGTTTGGAGAAACTGTCATACCTGGCTCAATCTCGTCAGCAACAGATGTGAAGATGATTGGCTCAGCAGCCGTACCTTCAGCCATCAACTTACCGCCGCGTGCAATCAACAAAGCTGTTGCGTTAGCACCAGTACCAGCCTGACCTTTAACAATAACGCCTGGCTCGATAGTCAATGTAGCACCGCTTTCTACAGCTACACGTGAAGCCAAGATGTAACAGTTACCAGTTGACCAAGTCGTGTTAGAAGTGATGTTAGAGCTAATGATGAACTCCGTTTGTGCAGGTGGATCAACTGGATCCTCTCCGTCATCACAAGAAGCAAACGTCAAGGCTACAGAAGCCATCAACGCGTATTTACCGAATTTCTTTAGAGTGTTCATTTCAAGAATTGTTTACTGAATGAATTATGTGTTTCGAACGGTGCAAAGGTTCGGCTATAAGGTTAAGCGCTTGTTAACTCAAATTGAAACTTCACTCGTTTTCAACAGGTCATTTCCATGATTATCTCCTGTAAATGGCAATTTTTGTTACCTATCTTTAAGGAATTGTTAAGAGCGGGGTGCAGATGGAATATTGCCTACTTTTGACACTCAATGTTGCCTTTCGGCATAAACCATTACCTATACCATAGTATATATGGAAACGAGTGATTTTAAGATTTTACTGGTAGACGACGAGCCAGATATCCTAGAGTTTGTAGGGTATAACCTCGAAAAGGAAGGATTTAAAATCAAAACGGCTAACAACGGCGAAACAGCCATTGAAAAGGCCAAGAAGCACAAACCACACCTCATCTTATTGGATGTAATGATGCCGGGGATGGACGGAATCGAAACCTGTGATGTGCTTCGCAAAATCCCAGAATTAGATGGCACCCTCATAGCCTTCCTCACAGCGCGGGGAGAGGATTACAGTCAGGTAGCCGGGTTTGAAGCAGGAGCCGATGATTACATCACCAAGCCCATCAAGCCCAAAGTGCTCATTTCTCGAATCCGGGCTTTACTGCGTCGCATTGGCAATCAGGAAGAAGACAAATCAAGTACGGTTCAGTTTGGCGACTTAGTCATTGATCAAGAAAAGTATCAGGTACGACTGAACGATAAAAAACTAGACCTCCCTCGCAAGGAGTTCGAACTACTCTCGCTACTTGCTTCTCGCCCTGGAAAGGTGTTTTCTCGAGAAGAAATCATGGACAAAATCTGGGGCACCGACGTCATTGTGGGCGGCCGTACTATTGATGTCCACATTCGAAAGCTAAGAGAGAAAATTGGTGACGATAAAATCCGAACCATTAAAGGTGTAGGCTACAAATTCGAGGACTAGTTCATGCAGCTCAATAAGCCCGAAGTACTTGCCGCTCTCGTAGCCTTGGCTGTTGGTTTTCTCAGCGCCTTGGGCTATTGGTTAGGTACTTTGGTAATGGCATATACCTTTTACTGGACCATTACATTGAGCCTTTTCATCGGCGTCAGTGCCTTAACCTTTTTCGCCTCCCGATTCGTCATCCACCAATTTATCTACGAAAAGGTCAAGCTCATCTACAAAAACATCCACGAGCTCAAACTGGGCTCAGATGAAGAGGAGGATTTGGTAGCACGCTCTTCTGATTTAAAGATGGTAGAACGCGAAGTGTCTGAATGGGCCGAAGAGCGAGAGGCGGTTATTCGCGACCTCAAAGAACGAGAAACCTTCCGCCGAGAGTTCATCGGCAACGTATCCCACGAACTAAAAACTCCAATCTTCAACATTCAAGGTTACATCTTAACCTTGATGGACGGAGGGATGGATGATCCCAATATCAATAAAAAATACATCGCTCGCGCCAACAAGAGCGTGGAGCGAATGATCAACTTGGTTCAAGACATGGATGTGCTGAACAAGCTTGAAGTAGGGGTGATGGACATTCGCATGCAGCCCTTCGATATCGTTAAGGTTTCGAGCGACGTATTCGAAATGCTTGAGGAAAAAGCGGATGCCAAGAAGATCAAGCTCGTATTCAAAAAAGAATACGACAAGCCCATTCTAGTTGATGGGGATCCGCACCGGATTGAGCAGGTTCTAGCAAATCTCGTAGCTAATGCCATTAAATATGGCAACGAAAAAGGCTACGTGGAAGTGGGCATCTTTGACATGGACGATAAATACCTCGTGGAAGTAGCCGACAATGGAATGGGCATCCCCGAAACAGATGTGCCCCGAATTTTCGAAAGATTCTATCGAGTGGATAAAAGTCGCTCAAGAGATGTGGGCGGAAGTGGCTTGGGCCTAGCCATCGTGAAGCACATCATCGACTCCCACAAGCAAACTATCAACGTTCGAAGCACCTCTGACGTAGGATCCACTTTCTCATTTACCCTCAAAAAGTCGAAATAAGTCAGCTGGCCATTTTGGACTTTCTAGCTTCGGAGAGTGCCCGTTTTTCACATGCGCAATTGCAGTGGCATCTAACTCATGCTGGCGCACAAATTTCCAGCCTTCAATCTGAATTGAATCGGCCAAATATTCTTGTTCCGGTTGACCAGGCGTAGGTATCAACAACGCCTTTTGATTGAGTCTTGCAAGATCCATTAACGTGGAATATCCACTTCTCGCAATGATTAATTCCGATTGGGCATAGAGCTTGGACAGGGCTTGTTCATCTAAATAATCAATCACTTCTACCTTTAGGGAAACATCCATCTTCTCTGCTTGCGGTTTGCCTCGAACAATCACTCCATTTTCACTAGGCCAACTTTCGCATTGGGCCAACATTTCCGCTTCCCATTGTGATCTTGAGGGCTCCGGACCGCTTAACACCACTGCCCAGTCGTATTTCGTTTTAAAATCCGCAACCCGTTCTAACCTCGACAACCATCCTATATAACGATGAGCCTGTTTGGTATTTACGTGTTCTGAAAGCTCACCACTCAGCGTGCTCTCCTCACTATCTGGAACCCACACTTCAGAGAATTTTCGATACAAACGAGCATGTTGATTCGTGAGTAGAGCAGACCATTTTCCAGCTTTGATGCGCACTTGATGAGTGAGGTAAACGGATGGAATTCCACCTAACCAACTAGCAGGTCTATTGTCTGAAATTATTCCAGTGAAACAGTGCAGTTTATGCAAGTACTTTAATTGAGCTTGTTCCTTCCGCATCGTCCGCAGAGAGCCAGCCGCTTGCAACAACATCGCAAAAACACTCACCCCGCCTGTGGAATACTTCACATGGTAAGATGGAAAAATATGGCATTTCGCTTGAGGAAATTGAAGTTCTAATACACGAAGCGAGTCGCCATCACTTGCTATATGAACTTCTGCTCCTCGATTCAATAACGCCTCAATCAGAACACTAGAACGCGTGGCATGCCCAAGCCCCCAATTCAAAACAGAAAAGAGAATTCGTTGTCCATTTAAAGGTTTTCCGGTTTCTGGCACAAGAATTGGATTTGTATCGGAGTTAATACAAATATGAAGGTTATGAAAAGAATACACACCATTTCCGCATTGATTGGGCTTCAGATTATGGGCTTGTCTTTATCAGCAGGTCTGTATTCTGACACAACCCAAACTTTCACATCCATCTCTCAAGGAGAAATGGCTTTCGAAGTCGGCGAACAGTTGGATTATAATATTCGATACGGTCTTGTGAAAGCAGGCGAAGCTACGTTGGAGATTAAGCAACACCTACTTCGCAGAAACAAACAAGTATACCACATGATAGGTACGGGTCGCACTACAGGCATGACCGACTGGTTCTTCCGCACTCGTGATCGATATGAAACGTACATCGATACGGCTACCATGCTACCTGTTGAGTTTATCCGAGATATTGATGAAGGAGGTTATCTAATTGATCGACATATCTTCTTTGATGATGATAACCAACGCGCACGCGATACCTATGTAAAAGACAGTGTCTTTACTTTCGAGCAGTCGATGCAAGATATCTTCTCAGCTTTCTACTTCGCTAGAAACATGGACATAAACGGCATCCGAGTAGGAGATGAAGTAAAGATTGATGTTTTCCTCGATCATGAACACTTCCCTTTCCGTCTCAAGTACATGGGTGTAGAATCGGTTGAACTCGACGACTTTGAAATAGATTGTATGAAGTTCATGCCTATCGTTCAAGAAGGACGTGTATTCAAAGGGAAAGAAACCATGACCATCTGGGTAAGTGACGACAAGAACCGAATTCCAGTTCGCCTTCAATCAGAGCTTGCTGTAGGCAGCGTTAAGGTAGATTTAAGCGGATACGCTGGACTTGCACATCCTCTAAATTTGAAATAGGCCATTCAATTATTAGTTAAAGTAAGATAAACGCCCTTCTGGATACGATTCAGAAGGGCGTAAAAGTTTGTACATTCGCCCAAATCACTTGAGCGATCATGGAATTCAGCGACGACCTAAAAGATCGTATCGGGAAACTCTCCGAAAAGTACCATGCGTCTGGTCAGGAGCTTCTCGCGTTCTTAGACGGTTTGCTTTACGCAGACTACATAACCTACTGGGATTACATTCACCTGGACACTCTTTTGAGTCTACAAACTCCTCGAACGCCAATCCCCGATGAGGAAATCTTCATCATGTATCACCAAATCACGGAGTTGTATTTCAAACTCACACTCCATGAGCTGAAACAAGTTAAAAACGCCAAGGACGTCACTGTTTCTTTCCTCACCGAAAAAGTGAGAAGGATGAATCGCTACTTCGAAGCCCTCACCCACTCGTTCAATGTAATGGTTGACGGAATGGACCGTGAGCAATTCTTGCAATTCAGAATGGCGCTCATCCCAGCCAGTGGATTCCAGAGCGTCCAGTATAGAATGATTGAAATTGCTTCTACCGATTTTGTTCGGTTGGTAAAGTCCACAGAACGAGATCGCTTTTCTGTTGACTCCGACATCGAAGAGATGTACAAGCACATCTACTGGCAAGAGGGAGCTACCATTGCAGATAACGGACAAAAGACGCTTACTCTCAAGCAGTTCGAAGAAAAATATAGCGATGAGCTCATCCGCATGGGAATGCGATGGCGAAATTCAACGCTTTGGCAAAAGTTCAAATCACTCAATCCTGAAGATCAAAAAGATGCAGAACTCATTAAGCAGTTCAAGCAACTCGATGTGAATGTCAACATCAATTGGCCTTTAGAACACTACCGTTCAGCCGTCCGATACTTAGCACGAAGAGATGAAGACGTGCGCGCCACTGGAGGTACGAATTGGCAAAAATACCTGCCCCCAAGGTTCCAAAAGCGAATTTTCTACCCCGAAATATGGAGCCAGAATGAAATGGACGAATGGGGTCGTGGATGGGTTAATGATGTGTTAGAAGACTTGAAGCCACGATAGAATGAAGTGGAAAAGGACCACCATCCGATTTGCAGTGATAAGCGGATTGCTCGGTGTAATCGCCATTGCTGCCATCTCACAGTATTTACCGGAAGAAACCTCGATTAGCACCTCCTCAAAGTCCGAGATCATTCAAGACTCAACGGAAGCCAAAGCGCTTTATGGAATCTCTCTCGAGGAGTACGACATGACGACTGACAAGGTTAAATCTGGAGAGACCTTTGGAGTGTTGCTGGATAGATACGGCGTTTCGCCACAAGCTGTAATTGAGTTGGCCAAATTTGATACGGTTTTTAATATTCGATATATCCGCGTAGACAAGCAGTATCGCGTGTTTCAACGAAGAGATTCAACCGCTTCTGTGGATTACTTGGTGTATGAAGAGAGTTTGACGAATTACGTGGTATTCCATCTGACCGATTCCATTTTTATCGAAAAAGGTCAGCGAGAAATTCAAGTTCGTCGCAGAGAAGTGGCCGGAGTCATTGAAGGCAGTTTATATATGTCCCTACAGCGTGAAAATGTAAGTCCAGTTCTAGCGGTTCGCCTTAGTGAAATTTACGCTTGGACTATCGATTTCTTCCGATTGCAAGCCGGCGATACCTACCGAGTAGTATTTGAGGAAGAATACATAGATGATACCGTTTTTGTTAGCACGGGGAAAATCATCGCCGCTCGACTCAATCACATGGGAACCGATGAGTATGCTTTCGGTTTTGAGGACCGAACCTATGGAACATGGGAATACTTCGATGAAGAAGGGGCGTCATTGCGAAAGGCCTTTCTTCGCGCTCCATTAGCCTACGGTCGAATTTCCTCACGTTACTCGCGCAGGCGTTTCCACCCTGTGCAAAAGAGATGGAAAGCACATTTAGGAACAGATTACGCCGCACCAACTGGCACGCCAATCCTGAGCACAGCAGATGGTGTAGTGAGCCGGGTTGGTTATACCAGTGGAAATGGCAATTATGTGAAAGTCCGCCACAATTCAGTTTACAGCACCCAATACTTACACATGAGTCGGTTTGCTTCGGGCATCAAAGAAGGTGTTCGAGTACAGCAAGGCGATGTGATTGGCTATGTAGGTTCCACTGGACTAGCCACTGGCCCGCATGTTTGTTATCGATTCTGGAAAAACGGTGTTCAGGTTGATCCACTTCGCCAGGAGCTTCCAGATGCCGAACCGATAAATGACGAACTAAAGGCTGAGTTCATAGGATTTATGAATCCATTAAAAACCGAACTAGACCAGCTTACTATCGAAGTTGATAGCACGTCCACTTCCAATTAAACACTTCGTCTCAATAAAGAAAAAGCCCCGCAATTGCGGGGCTTATCTAATTATAATGAAAGGACGAATTACATCATTCCTGGCATTCCGCCACCCATTCCAGCGGCAGCAGCTGCGGCAGCACCATCATTCTCAGCTGGAATTTCGGTGATTGCCGCCTCCGTGGTCAGTACCAATCCCGATACAGAAGCTGCATTCTCCAAAGCAACACGTGTCACTTTAGTTGGATCGATAATACCCGACTCGTACATGTTGGTGTACTCATCCGTTTTGGCATTGAAACCGAAGTCGCCCTCGCCTTCCTTCACTTTAGAAACCACTACACTTCCTTCAAGACCTGCGTTGGCTACAATCTGACGAAGGGGTTCTTCAACTGCGCGGTATACGATTTGGATACCCGTGGTCTGATCATCGTTATCTCCGGTTAATTCAGCAATAGCGTCGCTTACACGAACAAGGGCTACGCCACCACCAGGGACAATACCTTCTTCAATGGCAGCACGAGTAGCGGCCAAGGCATCGTCAACGCGATCTTTCTTCTCCTTCATCTCAACTTCGGAAGCAGCACCTACATAAAGTACGGCCACACCGCCAGCCAGTTTAGCTAGGCGCTCTTGAAGTTTCTCGCGGTCGTAATCAGAGGTAGTAGACTCAATTTGAGCCTTGATCTGATTCACGCGTGCTTGAATATCTTCCTTGGCACCCACACCATTCACGATCGTGGTGTTATCCTTATCGATGGTAATTTTCTCTGCTGTACCCAACATATCAAGGGTTGCATTCTCAAGCGTAAAGCCACGCTCTTCAGAAATTACGGTTCCACCGGTTAGGATAGCGATATCCTCAAGCATTGCCTTTCTACGGTCGCCGAAACCTGGGGCCTTCACAGCCGCCACTTTCAATCCACCGCGAAGCTTGTTTACTACGAGTGCTGCAAGTGCTTCACCTTCCACATCTTCAGCAATAATCACCAAGCCTTTTCCAGACTGAGCCGCTGGTTCCAAAATTGGAAGCAACTCTTTCATGGTGCTGATCTTCTTATCAGTAATTAAGATGTGTGGAGACTCCATATCGGCTTGCATCTTCTCTGTATCGGTAACGAAGTAAGGAGAAAGGTATCCGCGATCAAACTGCATACCCTCAACCACGTCAACATACGTGTCGGTTCCTTTAGCCTCTTCCACGGTGATTACTCCCTCTTTGCTCACCTTGGCCATAGCTTCGGCAATGAGTTTACCGATTGCAGGGTCGTTATTCGCTGAAATGGTAGCTACTTGCTCAATCTTCTCTGTATTGTCGCCCACTTCCTTGCTCAACTTGCGAAGCTCCTCAACAATAGCTTCAACGGCCTTGTCGATTCCGCGCTTTAGGTCCATTGGATTTGCACCGGCAGCAACGTTTTTCAACCCGTGGTTGATAATCGCTTGAGCCAAAACGGTTGCCGTTGTAGTTCCGTCACCCGCCAAATCAGCGGTTTTGGATGCTACTTCCTTCACCATTTGAGCGCCGAGGTTCTCCAACTTGTCTTCAAGTTCGATCTCTTTAGCTACGCTCACACCGTCCTTTGTTACGGCTGGGGAACCGAAAGATTTCTCAATTACTACGTTTCTACCTTTTGGTCCCAATGTTACTTTAACTGCATTCGCCAACTGGTCAACTCCCCGACGAATTCCGTCGCGAGCGATTACATCAAATTCGATGTTCTTTGCCATTTTACCTGAGGTATTTAGGTTTTACTTTATTTGGATTCTCTTAGATGATTGCGAGGATATCAGACTCTCGCATGATGAGGTAATCACCACCTTCATACTTGAATTCTGTTCCTGAGTACTTTCCGTACAAAACAACATCACCGGCTTTAACCGTTGGCTTTCCGTCTTCAGCATCCTCACTCACTGCGCGAACAATACCTTGTTGCGGCTTTTCTTTTGCAGTATCAGGGATGATGATTCCTGAAGCCGTTTTGGTTTCAGCTTCTGCAGGTTCTACAACTACTCGGTTCTTAGTTCCTGCGATGGGGCGGATAGAAATGTCTGCCATTGGAATCTGATTTTTAGGTTAGACCTTTTCTTAATTTTATTCTTTAATGCTGCTCATTTGACACAAAACATGCCAACCGTCAAAACCGTTCAGGTTGGCAGGTTTCGCGCATAAAAAAATGCCACCCTGACAGAGGTGGCATTTTGTGGTCTGACAAACAATGTCAGTTATTCTTCAACAGGATCAATTTGCTGCTCGATAGCGCCTCCCGTTGCTCCCTGAGGAAGACTTTGGAATGGAATGGAATTATCCTCATTGAGCTGATCGTCAATTTGCGAATCAGGTGCTTGCTGTACCTGTGGACCTTGCGTATCTCCAACTACACCTACATTCGTAATCAATACCAATACGAGAAGGGCAATAGCTAATCCCCATGTAGCTTGATCTAAGAACTTATTTGTTTTTTGAACTCCGCCCAATAAGTTGGCAGATCCACCACCAAACGATGAGCCCAAGCCTTGACCTTTCGGCTTTTGAACCAAGATGATCAATACGAGTAGAGCGCACACGATGGCGATCAATACGGCAAGAAGAATATCCATTGTACTAGCGTGTTATAGTGCTTGTTTTGTTGCTGCTCAGTGAGCTTAAATCCCCTATTTCTTACGCTTCATTCGGCGTATTTCAGAAATTTGGTCTGCAAAGAAACTACTTTTCTCAGGATATTTCAAACGCAATATCTCATAGGCGCTCAAGGCCTTATCCAAATATCCTTGTTGTTTATATACCTGAGCTAAAGTCTCCGTAATAAAATCATCGCCCATCTCACTGCCCATAGCCGAAACATCAATGCCTCTCGGAGAGGTTTCTTCTGTTTGATGTGACGATGTAGAAGGTTTCTTTCGAGACGTAATCTTCGGTTGCTCATCGATAAACCTATCGATGAGGGCCATTTTCTCGCTTCGGTCTGGAGCAGGAGTAGTGAGTTCTTTCTCGATTGGCTCGTGATCTGCAGATTCCGAGTCAACGACTATATCTTCTTCAATCGCTTCTGCTCCCGAATCTTTCTCAACTGCAGGATCGAGCGTGAAGCCCTGTTTCATTCTTAGCCAAGAAGCAAAATCAAGCTGAACTGCCGTATCATTTTCCTCTATGAGTTCATCCAGCACAACAGGTCGTGCAAATGAGCGCTCTTGTTCTGACACTGCTTCTAAGTCTTCCTGTACATCCTCAACTGTGTCAGATTCTTCGATTTCGAGGGCCAAAGGTTCGAAAGTCGGAAGTCCTCCTAAATCAACCTCATCGTCAGTCGTAATCTCCTCAAGAACCTCATCCGATTCTGCTTCTTCAAACACTTCCTCTACTTCCTCCTCAACTTTGGCTTCTGGCTCCTTGTCGACTTCTACGGGCACCATCACCTCTGGTGGCGCAACCTCAATATTATCCGTCTCTTCGGAGTCCTTGGCATTTCTTTCTTCGGTCGTTCCAAACTCCTGATTCAGCGCTCTACTTTTCTCGACAATAGCGCGCACTCGCGGCGAAAGTCGATCAAGATCTACTTCTTTGTCCTTCTTTTCCTCGTTTTGGCTATCTGCTTTTGTGGTCTCGGCTTGAGCGGCAGTGCTGCGTTCTTCCTTGCTATGGTGAGGAGTAGGCATTTTAGCACCGACCTCCACTTTATCGGGCTGTACTGAAGTAATAGGCTTCACCTCAGCCGAAACAGGAGCTTCCTCTTTTGTAGTTTGAGAGTCTTTGGCGCTTGAATCTTCAGCTGGATTCGGACGAATATCCTTAACAAGTGGTTTATGGGATATGGAAGGTGCTTCCAATCTGCTACCCTTCAGCTCGCCTTGATACCACTTCATAAGTAATTGACGATCAGGCGACCACATGGCAGCCTTCTTTAGCTGAGCTGTAGCCAGGTAGGATTTCTGGTTTTCCAAACCTCTGAGATACAATTGCTGTAGTACGGCCGAATAAGGGAAGTCGCGAAGTGCCAACTCCAAAGCGGAAGTCGCCTTTTCATCGATATCCTTCGGATTCTTTAACCAATACGTTAAGTCTTCTTGTCTCACGAAACTACCAATTCACAAGAGCTCTATTGAAAATGTTCTCAGACAGTTCCTCGTTGATCTGTGTCACGAGTTCCGACTCAACCACGCTGAAATCGACATCAGCTGGAAAGTCGCGAAAACGCGAGAACACTTGCTCAAAACTTTTCTCTGGCTCTAGTTCATTCGTAAAGATAACGTTCACACTTATGGTAAGCCTGTTTTGTGCAGTAGTTTCTGTGGCCGTGGCTGCCTTAGCTGAAATCTGATAACCAATTATCGATCCTTCGAAATGCAAATCGCCTCCTGAACTCACCAATGAAAGTGGCGTCTGACGAACAAAAATCTGTCGAAGCTGCTCGGTAAATGTTTGACTCAACTGTGGATTGACGTAATCGGCGTAATTCGGAAAGATGTCCACAGAAATAGTTTGCGCATTCCCTACATCACCTCCAGTGAACGAGTAACCTCCTGAACAAGCCATCATCCCGAAGGCCACAATCATCAATATGGATCGCACTAAACGCATACTACAGATTGTATTGTTTAATTTTTCGATACAAGGTTCGCTCCGAAATACCCAATTCATCGGCCGCATTCTTTCGTCGGCCAAAATTCCGTTCCAGCGCTTTCTTAATGAGCTCAACTTCCTTATCTTGGAGGGACAAGTTCTCTTCTTCCACCGTTTCCGTCTCATCATAATCACTGCGCGAAATCTCACTCGGCTTCTCAATGACCGGAACATAGCTCTCTCCAAAATCCTTTAGCGAATCGAGATCTGAAGAACCAATTATTTCGCGTACCAGTTGTGGATGCTCCTCTCGCACATTGGCGAGATCGCCTTTATTCGCTAATTCTGAAACGAGTTGCTTCAGATTCGTAATATCCTGACGCATGTCGAAGAGCACCTTATAAAGAATCTCTCGTTCGGAACTAAAATCACTGGATGAACTTGTTCCGCTGCCCAAGGATGAAACGTCCATTCTCATCGGCAATCGTGAAGCTGCGATATCTGGGATATACGCTTTTAGCGTTTCGGCATCCAGCTCTCTATCCCCTTCAACCACGGAAATTTGCTCCACCAAATTGCGTAGTTGACGAATATTGCCAGGCCAGCGGTAATTCTCAAGTACGTCAATGGCATCGTCATTCAACCTCACCGTAGGGGTGTGGTACTTTTCACCAAAGTCCATAGCGAACTTTCGGAATATGAGGTGGATATCCTCTTTGCGATCGCGGAGCGCTGGCAAATGGATCTCTACGGTGTTGAGTCGATAAAACAGATCTTCCCTAAATTTCCCTTTCTGGATGGCCTCCATCATGGAAACGTTGGTGGCGCCAACCACGCGAACATTCGTCTTTTGAATCTTTGATGAACCCACACGAATGAATTCTCCGGTTTCGAGTACGCGCAACAATCTTACTTGAGTGGGTAGTGGAAGTTCGCCAACTTCATCAAGAAAGATGGTACCCCCATCGGCTTCTTCAAAATAGCCCTTGCGGGAAGAAGTAGCTCCGGTAAACGCACCCTTTTCGTGTCCGAATAGTTCTGAATCTATTGTTCCTTCAGGGATAGCACCGCAGTTCACGGCAATATAAGGGGCATGCTTGCGGTGACTCAAATGATGGATGATTTTAGGAATAGATTCCTTACCCACACCACTTTCACCCGTAACCAGCACGGAAATATCGGTATTGGAAACCTGAATAGCTTTTTCAACTGCCCGGTCCAACCCCGCTGATCGCCCAATCAGTCCAAAACGTTGTTTTACTTCTTGCGCTTTCATTTGACTTCGTATCTCAATTCCATAGGTCCATCGGTAAAAATGCGATCACCCGTCATTTTGTTCACCACATAATCATTGCGAGCCCGAACAATGATATATGCCGCTCCTCGCAGTGGCATCCTAAACTTGATATCGGTGTTACTCCCCGTCCAAGTTGAATTCCAAATCTGCTCATCATTGACGTTGTAGACCAATATTTCAAATCCAGTTTGAAGATTGTGAATACACCTGCCGTTCTCGGTATTATAGATACAAAGGAGAATCTCTCCTTTTTCTTGAACATCTTCCTCAATTATGCGGAAGGCCAAATTCTCATCGTACCAGGTTCCATCTTCTCTCTGAATCTGAGCAGACAGACCAAATGCAATAAATACGAGTAATGTGGTAATAAAGTTTTTCATCGACGGACCAATGCTTTAGCCGTTCCTAACAACGTAGCCGATGTGCAATCGTGTACGTGTACCTTCACTAAATCTCCAGCCTGATAATCTTCTCTAGGGAAAACAACTACGCTGTTTTGATCATTCCTACCGAACAAATCATCTTCTGATTTTTTCGAAGTGCCTTCAACCAACACCACTTGCTCGGTTCCCACAAAACGTTCCAAGCGCCGTTTCCCAATTTCATTTTGGGTTTTGATGATTTCTTGCAAGCGTCGCTTCTTAATCTCCTCCGGGATATCATCTTCCAACTTTCTCGCAGCATACGTATTCGGACGCTCACTGTAGTAGAACATGTAACCAAAATCAAACTCAACCTCACGCATTAAGATGAGGGTATCTTCATGATCTTCCTCCGTTTCGGTCGGGAATCCCGCGATAATATCATGCGAAATACCGCAATCAGGAATAATGCGGCGCACTCGCGATATCAAATCGAGGTATTCCTCGCGTGTATGGCCTCGATTCATAAGTTCGAGAACACGTGTGCTTCCGGATTGGAATGGCAAGTGTATGTAATTACAGATGTTGTCGTATTGAGCGATGGCGTGCAATACCTCATCGGTCATATCCTGCGGGTTGGAAGTTGAAAAGCGAATGCGCATTTCCGGAACGGCTTCGGCAACTTTACCGAGCAATCCCGCAAAGTTGACGGCTGTGGCCTTGGCCATATCGCTTGCCTTGTCGAAGTCTTTCTTCAATCCTCCACCATACCACAAGTACGAGTCAACATTCTGACCTAAAAGTGTGATCTCTTTGTACCCTCTGTCGCGCAAGTCAATGGCCTCTTCCATAATGGTTTGAGGGTCGCGACTGCGTTCTCGGCCACGAGTAAAAGGCACTACACAGAAGGTGCACATATTGTCGCATCCACGCATTATAGAAATGAAGGCCGTGATGCCATTCCCCCCTAATCGAACAGGGGCAATATTATCGTAAGTCTCTTCCTTGGACAGAATAACATTCACCGCTTTTCTTCCCTCGTCGAGTTCCTCCAGCAAGTTGGGTAGATCGCGATAAGCATCAGGGCCCACCACAAGGTCCACGAGTTTTTCCTCGTCGAGGAGCTTGCTCTTCACACGCTCGGCCATGCAACCCAAAACACCAATTCGCATTTCAGGATTCTCCTTTTTAATGGTGTTGAAGTTAGCAAGGCGATTACGCACCGTTTGCTCGGCTTTATCTCGAATCGAACAAGTATTGAGCAGAACCAAGTCGGCCTCCTCCATTTTACGTGTGGTTTCGTATCCTTCTTTATGTAGGATGGATGCGACAATTTCCGAATCGGAAAAATTCATTTGGCATCCATAGCTTTCTATATAGAGCTTCTTCTTGCCCTGCAATTGCCCCTCGATCACGAGCGCCTCTCCCTGGCGAGTCTCATCCATCACTTTATCTTCGAGGTGATTCTGCTGCATAGTCCTGTTGTATTTTTTGTCGAGGTGCAAATTTAGAAAAATGTACCAGTGGTCTGTCAAAATGACAGCGAATAAACTTTGAACGACTGGGTAGGGGTATACGTATATATATGTGCCGATTTGAATCGAATACTTCAAAATGCGGCAGTCAAAAAAAATTGTGCTTTACTTTGTACGCGATATTCGTTGCAAGGGAACCACACCAAATTCGAGAGAGCATGTCGAAAAACTTAGTGATAGTCGAGTCGCCGGCCAAGGCAAAAACTATAGAGAAAATACTCGGTAGCGACTTCAAGGTGGAGTCGAGTTTTGGCCATATCCGCGATCTGGTATCTAAAGGAATGGGGGTTGAAATCGACAATGGGTTCAAGCCTATTTACGAGGTATCCAAAGACAAAAAAGACGTTGTAAAGAAGCTGAAGAAACTTGCTAAAGATGCAGAGACCGTGTGGCTCGCATCCGATGAAGACCGCGAAGGGGAAGCCATTGCTTGGCACCTAGCTGAAGCCCTTGATCTCAATCCGGCTACCACCAACAGAATAGTATTTCACGAGATCACGAAGACGGCCATTAAAAATGCCGTTGACAATCCAAGAAGAATTGATGCCAACTTAGTAAATGCTCAACAGGCTCGTCGTGTACTCGATCGATTGGTAGGTTTCGAACTCTCGCCGGTGCTCTGGAAAAAAGTACGTAGAGGTTTGAGCGCGGGTCGCGTTCAGAGTGTCAGCGTTCGATTGCTCGTGGAGCGAGAAAGAGAGATTCGGAACTTCGAGACTTCAAATAGCTTTCGAGTGGTTGCCCTCATGAAGAATGAAAAAGGCGACACTTTCCAAGCTGAACTAAATCATCGATTTGACACTGAAGCTGAAGCACAGGCCTTCCTTGAAGCTGCCGCCAAGGCGGGAATGAAGATTACTAAGCTGGAGACCAAACCAGCAAAGCGCACTCCTGCTCCTCCATTTACCACTTCAACCCTTCAGCAAGAGGCAGCTCGCAAGCTGAGTTTTTCCGTTTCTCAAACGATGTCGGTAGCACAGCGACTTTATGAAAGCGGACTCATCACGTATATGAGAACAGATAGCGTAAATCTCTCCAATGATGCATTGGAAGGTGCAAAGGCAGAAATTCAAAGCTATTACGGCGATGATTACAGCAAGCCGCGCAAGTACACGAATAAGAACAAGGGCGCACAAGAGGCGCACGAAGCAATACGTCCTACCTCCATGGCTAATCACGCCGCTGGAGCAGATAGGCAACAAAAGAGGTTGTACGACCTGATTTGGAAGCGCACCATGGCTTCTCAAATGGCCGATGCCAAACTAGAAAGAACCACCGCTCACATCGAAGTGAATGGCAACCCATACCACTTCGTAGCTAAAGGTGAAGTGATTCAATTTGATGGATTCTTGAGAGCCTATCTAGAAGGAACGGACGATGAGGAAGTGGAAGAAAAGAACATGCTTCCTAAGCTAACTCAAGGCGAGGATCTCTCCTATGACACCATCACAGCAACTGAGCGCTTTACGAAGCATCCACCTCGATATACTGAGGCGAGTTTGGTGAAGAAACTGGAAGAGTTAGGGATTGGGCGACCTTCTACCTACGCACCTACCATTTCTACAATTCAAAAACGTGGATACGCAGAAAAGTCTGATTTGGAAGGCGAAATGCGCTCGTATAGTCAGTTGACGCTCGAAGGACAAAATTTCGACAAACAATCTTTGGAGGAGCGCACTGGTGCCGATAAGGGTAAATTAATGCCAACGGATATCGGCATGGTAGTTAACGACTTCCTCGTTCAGCATTTTGAACAAATCATGGATTATCACTTCACGGCGAGCGTTGAAGCTGAGTTCGACAGAATAGCTGCCGGTAACGAAGGCTGGGTAGAAATGCTCAATGAATTCTACGGATCGTTCCACACGAAAATTGAAGATGCAGAAGACGCGGAGCGAGCTAGTGGCGAGCGATTGTTAGGCAAGCACCCTGATTCTGGGAAACCGATTTACGCAAAAGTCGGTAGATACGGACCCATGGTGCAAATGGGCTCTACCGAGGATGAAGAGAAACCGCAATTCGCTTCAATTCCAAAAGACATGCATATCGACACCATGAAATTGGAAGATGCATTGGAATTGTTCAAGCTTCCACGTACCGTGGGAGAATACAAAGACAAGCCTATTAAGGCTGCTATCGGTCGGTTTGGCCCTTACGTGCAGCACGAGAAGACATATGCTTCTCTGAAAGAACCCTTGAGTCCTCTGAATGTAGATCTTGAAACGGCCATTCAACTCATCGAAGAAAAGCGCGAGCAACAGGCGAATCGCAACATCAAGGTGTTTGAAGATGCCGATCCGATCATTGAAGTTCTTAACGGTCCATATGGTCCTTATCTGAAAAGAGGTCGCCGCAACTTCCGAATCCCGAAAGGCACGGAAGCCAAAGAACTTACCCTTGAAGCGGCTTTAGAGATCATTGAAAAGGCCGGCGAGAAGAAACCTAGACGAGCTGCCAAGAAGAAGAAATAAATCCGAACCATGCTCAACGACATACTGGCTCCTGTACCCAATCACCTCATTGAGGCTGCAGAAGACCTCCACCCGGCATCTCTGGCCAAGAAGCTTCATATTCATGATGAAATAAATAGCATTCCAGAGCTGGCTGATTTGCAGATTGCGATTGTTGGAGTGTTGGAAGACCGGGGCAGTAAGTTCAATCGAGGGTGTGCATCAGGACCAGATGCGGTACGTCCGTTCCTTTACCAATTGCTCTTCGGTCAATGGGGTTTAAACGTGGCCGACTTGGGCAACATTTACCAAGGTGAAACCCTCGAAGACTCTATTGCGGCCGTTCGAATTTTAGTAGAGGAACTCCGAAAAGCGGATATTATACCGGTAATCATCGGTGGGAGTCAAGACTTGACCTATGGAGCCTATCGGGCATACGATAAGCTCGAGCAAACTGTAAACTTAGTCTCGATAGACAATCGCTTCGACCTTGGTCAGCAGAATGACGGATTCAACTCGAGCAACTTTTTGAGCCATATCGTTCTCAATAAGCCCTATAATCTGTTCAACTATTCCAATTTGGGCTACCAAACCTATTTCATTCCCCAGGAGGAGGTAGATTTGATGGAACGCATGCACTTCGAAACGCACCGCATTGGAAAATTAAGGGCTGACCTCAGTGAGGTCGAGCCGGTTGTTCGCGACGCTGATATGGTGACCTTTGACTTAAATGCCATCCGACAAGGAGATAGTCCTGGTAACGGTCACGTTAGTCCAAATGGTTTTTCAGGAGAAGAAGCATGTGCTATTGCTCGATATTCAGGCTTGAGCGACAAAGTATCTTGCTTCGGTGTATTCGAATACAATCCATCTTTGGATATTCAAGGAATGAGCGCCCACCTGATGGCTCAAATGATTTGGTACTTCATTGAAGGAGTGCAGCAACGAAGAGGAGATTACCCATTTGCCAGCAAAAATGACTATACCAAATTCACTGTATTGGTAGATGAGGGAGATTTGGAGTTGATTTTCTACAAAAGTCCGTTGAGCGAGCGTTGGTGGATCGAAGTTCCCATCCAACAAGCCCAACATATGCGACACGCCTTGATCCCTTGCAACGCGAAAGACTACGAGGCAGCGATGTCAGGATCCATACCAGACCGCTGGTGGAAAGCGCAACAAAAAGGCCTTTAATAACGACCCCTTTGTCAGTATTTTCGTCCCGCAAAAAAGGGGCGATGTGGGAAAGAACGGACAATGTTGAAGATTTCTTCCGCTTAAATTGCCGTCGTGAATCTTCCTGAGATAAATAATATTAATATCTTAGGCGGCTACAAAGCTGTACATAGCTCAGAGCACGCTCATATGAAGAAACTAATTACCCTTTTACTGATGGGTACTGTACTGCCTGTTTTCGCGCAGCAGGATATACAGTTCACTCAGTTTATGAACAACCGCTTGTACTTCAATCCAGGAGTTGCAGGTAGCAGTGGTTCATATTGTATCAATGGTACGTATCGCACCCAGTGGGTTGGATTCGACAACGCTCCTGTTACGCAAAACTTGAACGTTGAAGTGCCAATTAGTCTTTTGCATGGTGGGGTTTACCTCAACGTGACGAACGATCAGATTGGATTCTTCCAAAATGTAAGCATTGGCTTAGGTTATGGTTATCAGATGAATCTAGGTGAAGGAACGTTAGGTATTGGCGCGGGTATCGATATCTACACGAATCAGATTGTTTCTGGCGAGAGCTATATTTTACCTGACCCTGGTGCCGGATTGGATCCAAGCGTAATCAACCAAGGTTCTTCAGGGTTGGCTGTTGACGGAACATTTGGTGTTTACTACCAAGGAGGCAACATGTGGTTGGGTGCTAGCACACGTCAATTGGTGGGTGCTTCTACTGATTTCACCTCTCAGACCGGTGCAGTTACACAGCTAAATCACGTACGACACTATTTCTTGATGGGTGGTTATGACATTGCCATCCCGAGTACAAACCTAGTATTAACCCCTTCAGCCATGGTGAAGTTTGATGAAAGTGCTCTGAATCCTCAGGCCGACATCAATGTTAGCGCCATGTATAATAACCAGATATGGGGTGGCGTTACTTATCGTGTGCAAGATGCGATTGCCCTAATGGCAGGGTATAGAATTTTGCCGGGATTACAAGTTGCCTACTCCTATGACCTGACCACCAGCGACCTGAATTCAGCGAGTTCTGGTAGTCATGAGATTTCTGTTAATTACTGCTTTAAAATTGAAATTCCAGAGCGACCTACGGAGCGTTATGGGAACATTAAGTGGTTGTGAGTTTTAAATGGTTGAAGTAATATAGCAAGCTGTACTCGCAAGAGGAACAACAACTAAGACAAGGAAACACCGTTTCGCTATGAATAAATTCGGATTATCGATCATCTCAATCGCCCTACTGGCGTCGTGTTCCAGCTCGGACCACGGTGAACTAGTAGGTGTTCAGGGTCGCACTGAATGGTACCCAACGGAACCATATGGTATGGTTTACGTGCGCACGGGGTCATTTAATATGGGTCATTCTGATCCAGATGTGCCTTCGGCATTTGCGGCTCCATCAAAAACCGTTTCTATTTCTGGGTTCTATATGGACCAGACAGAAATCACAAACAACGAATATCGTCAGTTTGTGCAGTGGGTTCGCGACTCTATCGTTCGCTACCGCTTGGCTGAAATGGAAATTGAAGGATTTGAATATTACGATCCAGAAAACATAGAAGGAGAACTTTCATTCTATGAAGAGTACATGATGAATGCACCAGATTCAGTGCGAAGACATTTAAATTGGGAGCCTTTCATTGAATGGGACGAAGACCGTTATCTCAACGAAGATTATACGATGGTTCTCGAGTCGATGTACCTTCCTTTTGAAGAGAGATTCATGGGTAACAAAATGATTGACGCTCGTCAATTGAACTATACCTACTACTGGATCGATAAAATGAAAGCCGCTCGCTTTGGCAATCGTGCACAATACGATTACTCTGCAGATCCGGTGGAAGGCGACTTCAACGATCAACACTCACGTACTTGGAGCTATGAAGACTACATTAAAGAGACGCGCGAGTACTCTGACCGCTCTAGTTTCTTTGAAAAAGAAGTAATTAACATCTATCCAGATACCTTGGTATGGATCGCCGATTTCTCTTATGCGTTCAATGAGCCAATGCACGATAAGTACTTCTGGCACCCAGCTTACGATGATTATCCAGTGGTGGGTATTTCTTGGAAGCAAGCCAACGCTTTCTGTAACTGGCGTTCAAAATACCGACATGACTTCCTAGCAAGCGCTGGAATGCTTCAAGAGCACGAGTTCCGCTTGCCTACGGAAGCTGAATGGGAATATGCAGCCCGCGGCGGTAGCGAATTGACCATGTACCCTTGGGGTGGTCCTTATGCTACAAACAGCTCAGGTTGTTTCCTAGCGAACTTTAAGCCTCAGCGTGGTAATCTTACTGCTGATGGTGGCTTCTATCCAGTGAAGGCTACTTCCTACTCACCTAACGGATTCAACCTATACTGCATGGGCGGAAACGTTTCAGAGTGGACTAGCACAGCTTACGAAGAAGCTTCTTACTACTACGTAAATGACTTTAATCCAGATTTCAAGTATAATGCTGAAGATTACGATCTTGAAACTTGGAAGCGTAAAGTAATCCGCGGAGGTTCTTGGAAGGACATCGCTTACTTTATGCAAAATGGTTCACGTTCTTATGAATTTCAGGATACGTCTAAAAGCTACATCGGCTTCCGTACGGTCCAAAACTTCTTGGGGAGAGATCCGGGTGACTTTTAATATGTCTGTCCCCAAGCCCCTTTTTTGCTAACCCTTTTAATTTCTGTTGGAAAATGGCTTTGATTGATGTAAATGGAAAAGGCTTCAAAAACTTTATGGCGAAGCTTTATGGTATTGGTGCCGCAGTTGTAATTCTCGGCGCACTTTTTAAGATTCTTCACATTACGGGCGCCGACCTCATGTTGATTGTTGGTCTCGGAACGGAATCTGTTATCTTCTTCTTCTCGGCTTTCGAGAAACCACATGAAGAGTACGACTGGACACTTGTTTATCCTGAATTAGCAGGTATGGAAGATCCAGACATGGACGATCGCAGAGGTGCTGTTGCCTTGAATCCTACACAGGAACTGGATCGCATGCTAGAAGACGCTAAAATTGGTCCAGAGCTCATTCAAAGTTTAGGTGACGGAATGCGCCGTTTGGGTGATACAGCGGCAAGCTTGAGCACTGCTGTAGACGCTGCAGGTGCTACGCAAGAGTACAGCGACCAATTGACGGCTGCTTCTAAAAAAATGGAAGACTTAAACGCGATTTACGCCGTGCAGCTTGAAAACTCGAGCAAGCAAGCTGAAATGCAAAATAACCTCGTTGAGAAACTCGGACAGTCAATGGATGACTCTGAGAAATTAGCTACTGAAGTATCTAGTTTGGTTCAAAACATGAGCAGCCTCAACAACGTGTATGGAAACATGTTGAGCGCAATGGGCGGAAGCCGCTCTTAATCTGAATCTAACGAATCTGTAAATCTCACAGTAGATAAATCATGGCAGGAGGAAAACTAACACCACGTCAGAAGATGATCAACATGATGTACCTCGTGTTGACGGCCATGCTGGCGTTGAATGTGTCGAAAGACATCCTTAAAGCACTCGTGGAAATCGACAACAGTATGGTTGCGACGGTTTCGAGTGTGGAAAAGGGAAATGAACTTCTTTATGGAGTTTTAGAAGCCGAAGCAGCTGAGAAAGACAAGGCAAAAGAGTGGAACGAAAAAGCTCAAGCTTTGAGACCTCAGGCTCAAGACATCGTTAATTTGATTGACGGTGTTTACGCTACACTTGTTGAGGAAACGGGTGGTCGTGAAGAGGATGGCAGTTTAAAGGGTGCTGACAACCGCGACGTACCGGCGAACATTCTTATCAATGGTCGGGAAACAGGTGGTCAAGATAAAGCGCGTGAAATTCGTGAAGCGCTTGAATCTTATGAAGCCTTCTTACTAACGAATACGGGCGACAATGTAGCTCTTCGTGCTGAAATCGACGAAATGTTCGACTTTGAGCCCAAAAAGGAAGACGGTGAAGACACACCTAGAAAATGGGAAGAGCGTAAGTTTGCTGAGCTTCCATTAGCTGGTATTCTTCCATTTCTAACCGATCTCAAAGCAAAAGTTCGTCGTGCTGAATCCGACATGCTTGAGTACTACTCCTCCTCTATTGATGCGAAGTCGATTAAGGTAACTGATGT
Organism: Phaeocystidibacter sp.; assembly: GCA_965659415.1. GTDB lineage: Bacteria > Bacteroidota > Bacteroidia > Flavobacteriales > Schleiferiaceae > Phaeocystidibacter. The sequence continues at coordinate 115,933 of CBFHVA010000008.1, read as the reverse complement.
GCAAGCTGTGGTTATGCCTAAGTCCACGTTCGTGACACAAGGTGATGAGTACGAAGCACAAGTATTCCTAGCTGCATTTGACGATACGCAGAATCCAGAGTTCACTTTGAATGGTGAAACTATTCCAGCTGAAGACATCCAGGATGGTATTGCCACCATTCGTTTAAGTGCGAGTGGCATCGGGGTACAAGAGTTCAGTGGAGAAATCATTCTTCCCGGCTCTGATAGTGCCGAGGTATTTTCAGGTTCATACACCGTTGCCCCGCCAACAGCCGTAATCTCTCCTACCAAAATGAACGTTCTCTACCGTCAGGTAAAGAATCCATTGGAGATTTCTGTTCCAGGCATTGAGCCTGGCGATTTGGTAGTGAGCGGCGCTGGCGTAACGGGTTCAAATGGAAACTACGTGGCTGACGTTACCCGTACTAGAGGTACTGAAGTGACAATCTCCGTTGGAGTTCGCGAAGAAGATGGATCTACGCGCAGCATCGGCTCTAAGAAGTTCCGAATCAAAGGTCTTCCAAAAGCTGAAGCTCAGATTTACAACAGATCATCTTCAGGTCCATACTCTGCTTCAGCGATCAACAACGCTGAAATTCAAGCAGCGTATCCTGACTTCCCGTTCGATTTGACACTTCGCGTAACCGCATTTGAATTGATTGTTCCAGGACAACCACCTTTCCGTATTCAAGGAAATCGTTTGTCTGGTGCGGCTAAGCAGGCAATCTCGGCAGCTCGCCCAGGTTCAACCATTATTGTGCGCAACGTGGAAGCTCAGATTGTTGGAAATGGACAAACCGTACAAAACGTATCGTCTTTGACGTTAGACCTAAACTAAGAAGCGAAAAACACACGATTATGAATCGATTTATCTCATCAAAAAATTGGATCCTTGGACTTGCCCTTGTTGGGCTCGGGTTCTCGGCTAGTGCTCAAATTACCGGTCCGGAAGACGATGGCATCGTTCCACGCGAAGGTGATAACGGTCTGCATTATCAAAATGCACGTCTTGTTGAGTATCCATTCTTGCGTCAAGATGACATCTTCTGGTCTACACGCCACTGGGAGAGAATCGACATTCGTGAGAAGATTAATCATCCACTGTACTATCCGGTACAACCGCTTCCAGATAGAAAGAGCTTATTTGACGTACTTATCGATGGAATCACCGAGGAAATGCAGATTACTGAGGTATTCCGTGATGATCGTTTTACACAACCCCTTTCTCCAGAAGAAATTGATGGCTTGGTATTTAAGTTGAAGCCTATCATCAACCCTGATGATATTTTTGATACCCTTTTCACCGACACATTAGCCATCAAAGGCCCAAGTGTAGTTTTCTGGGAAATTAAATCGGATTGGTACTTCGACAAGCAACGCGGTGAGATGAAGAACCGCATCTTGGGTATTGCTCCAATTGTGAAGGATCCTGAAAACGAATCAGTGACTTATCCTCTATTCTGGATTTGGTTCCCTGATGCTCGTCCGGCTCTAGCTACAAACGTAGCTTACAATCCTTATAACAATCAACAGCGTCTTACATTCGACCAGATTTTCCATCTGCGCATGTTTAACTCTGTGGTGTATAAAGAAGACAACGTGTATGATCGTCAGATTGCCGATTACAAGAGAAATTCAGCTATGGATCAACTCTTAGAAGCACAGCGTATTCGCGAAAACCTTCGCAACTACGAACACGACTTGTGGGAGTATTAATCGAAGAATAAATAAGAAAAGGTCGCCATCATTGGCGGCCTTTTTTATTTTTCAACCATGAAGGACGTCCTCATAATTGGTCAAGGTATTGCCGGCACGGTGCTTGCTCACGAGCTTTTGCAACGCGACTGGGACATCCATGTGGTAGATGAATATCGCGCGTTCACCGCCTCGAAAATTGCCAGTGGCCTCTACAATCCATTGGTACTGAAACGTCGTCGGGTTGTTTGGCAAGCCAAAGTTATGCTCGATGCTCTTTTGGAGGTATATCCGCAAATGGAAAGAATGACGCAGCGGTCCTTCTTACACCACAAACCTGTTTGGGAAGTACTCCCCGATCCAGGTACCGAAAACGAATGGATTCACTTAGAAGATCAACCCAAATTCAAAGGCCTAATCGGAGAGATTAAACCAACCGAGAATCTGAAAATCCGAGCCAATAAAGTAGGCGAAGTTGCAGGAAGCGGTAAGGTTGATACCGGATGTATGATTGAAGGTATGCGTGAATATCTCATAGCTGAAAATCGATTCTCCGATACATTCATTGAAACTGACGATCTAAACCATGAGAACGGCTCATGGCATTGGAGAGGAATGGGGTTTAAGCACATTATATGGTGTGAAGGATTCGATAAGAACAATGCGCACTTTCCAGGTCTTCCCTTTTCGCCAACCAAGGGAGAAGTTCTCATTGTAAAAGCCCCAGAGCTCAAGCTCGAGCATATTCTCCATGGAAATATGTTCATCATGCCCTTGGGCAACGACCACTATAAAATTGGTGCTACCTATAGCTGGGATCCTCTTGACACCATTCCAACGCAGGACGGTCGAACCAAGCTCCTGGAAGCTTGGAATAAACTGGTAGATTGCCCTTGTGAAGTAGTAGAACACCTCGCAGGAATTCGTCCGAATGTGAAGGATAGGAAACCTCTAATTGGCACATCTGCGATTCAAGAAAATGCCCACCTTTTCAATGGAATGGGATCCCGAGGAATACTTATGGCTCCGTGGCTGGCCAGGCAATTTGCAGATTATTTGATAAAAGGCACGCCCCTTCCTTCAGAGGTAGATGTCAATCGTTTTTCTTGATGGCATCGGGCTTATACTTCACATTGATGTGCAACCAGGTAACCCGACTCAGACGAAACAAATACGGAAACAATACCAGGAGTACACCGATTAACAAAGCAATAGTTCCCAGTACCGGAAGGTGGAGAAATACAGCTCCAATGATATAACTGGCTACGAACAATGCAACCGTGTAGCCGTAGCTCACATACATTGCGCCATAATAGAAATTGGGCTCAGGTTCGTAGGTCTGACCGCACTCCAAGCACTTGTCATTCATCTTGGTCAGCTTCCTCAACTCATAAGGATTGCGGTTCGGAAACATCTCCCCTTCGTGACAACGGGGGCACTTCATCCGCGCGATACCATAAACCTTTGTTCCCTTCCCTAGCATAAAGCGTGAAATTTAGAGTAAAGGTAAGGCGCCCTCCTTTTTCCTGTGTTACTTTTGTCACCAATGTTAAGCATCAACAAACTCGAATTACACTTTGGTGGAGAAACCCTCTTCCAAGACATTTCTTTCCTAATTAATCCAACAGATCGAATCGGTTTGATTGGGAGAAATGGAGCTGGAAAGTCTACCCTGCTCAAGATTATCGCAGGGAGAATTACTCCAGATGGCGGTGAAGTAGCGAAGCCTAATGGATACAAAATCGGCTTCCTAACTCAGGATATTCAGCACAAAAAGGGCATTTCAGTTTGGGATGAAACGGCCAGCTGCTTTGAAGAAATAAAGCAGATTGAAAAAAAGCTTGAAGAGCTCAATGCGGCACTTGCAGAACGCGCGGATTATGAGAGTGCTTCCTATATGGACTTGGTCCATGATTTAACCGAACTGCAAGAGCGCTATCAAATTCTTGGTGGATATACCTACCAAGCTGATATGGAGCGGGTGTTGATTGGTTTGGGCTTTACACAAGTCGATTTCCAGCGCAACATAGAGACCTTTTCAGGAGGATGGCAAATGCGCATAGAACTCGCCAAAATTCTCCTTCAAAACAACGACCTACTCCTACTCGATGAGCCTACGAACCACCTTGATATTGAATCCATCATGTGGTTGGAAGAATTTCTGAAAGAAAATCAGCAGTCTGCCATAATCGTATCGCACGACCGTGCTTTTTTGAATAACGCTACGAATCGTACTATAGAAATCTCATTGGGAAGGTCCTACGACTTCCCGGTCCCCTATCACAAGTTTGTAGAACTGCGCGCCGATATCCGCGAAAAGCAGATTGCCGCAAAGAAGAATCAGGAAAAGGAGATCAAGCAAACGCAAGAGCTCATAGAGCGATTTAGAGCAAAAGCCTCAAAAGCCAGCTTCGCCCAAAGCTTGATTAAGCGCCTAGAGAAAATGGAGGTCCTCGAAGTGGATGAGGAAGACGACCGTGAAATGCACTTCCGATTCCCACCCGCTCCACACAGCGGAAAAGTTGTATTGAAAGGAGAGGGCTTGCACAAGGCGTATGGCGAAAAGAAAGTGCTCTCCAATATCGAGATTGAGATTGAGCGCGGAGATAAACTCGCATTTGTGGGTCAGAATGGGCAAGGTAAAACCACCTTGGTAAAAGTTCTGTTGAACGAGGTTGAGCACGAGGGCAAAGTACATGAAGGTCACCAAGTAAAAGTAGGCTACTATGCTCAAAACCAAGCTGACGCTATGGAAGGCAACAAAACCGTGTTGCAAACCATAGAAGATGCCGCCGATGACGAAACCCGCAAGCGAGCCAGAAACATATTGGGGAGCTTCATGTTCTCCGGCGAGGATGTAGATAAGAAAGTAAAGGTACTTTCAGGTGGTGAACGCGGCAGATTAGCCTTGTGTAAAATGATGCTGGAGCCCGCCAATGTGCTTATCCTGGATGAGCCTACCAACCACCTCGACATGCGTGCAAAAGACGTTCTAAAGAGTGCGCTATCGCAATTTGATGGCACCCTGATTCTTGTGTCACACGATAGAGATTTTCTCACTGGATTAGTCAATAAAACGTATGAGTTTAGGGACAGAAAAGTGAAGGAGTACTTAGGAGGTATTGAATACTTTCTCGAGCAAAGAAAGGTGGAAGACATGCGTCAGATTGAGCGCAGATCGGAGGAGCCCAAGGAAAAGAAGACCTCTGGAGATTCAAGAGCAGAACAAAAGGCTCAGCGCCAAAAGGAAAACGCAAAGAAGAAGCTTGAACGAGAACTGAAGTCCATCGAAGAAGAAATCGAAAAACTCGAGAGTAAAATTGCGGCATGGGATGAGCAACTTCAAGTCGCCGAGCAATATGCCAAGCTGAATGAAGATCCCAACTTCTTTAACATATACGAAAAGGCAAAGTCCGACCTTCAAACCAAAATGGAATTATGGGAAGAATGTCATCTCAAATTAGAAGCATTGTAGCAGCGCTCTTCATCACCGCAGCACCACTTTATGCTCAAGATGAAGCGAAGTTTGTGATGGCCATAACGGTAGACCAAATGCGAGCGGAGTATTTGGAACGATTCGAACCGCATTTCACAGGTGGATTTGCCCGACTCCTTCAAAATGGGATGGTATATCGCAATGCTCACTATACACATGTTCCCACCTATACTGCTCCTGGACACGCCACCATTTTCACTGGCGCCGAGCCAAGCGATCATGGCATCATTGGAAACAACTGGTACGACCCAACCGATGGAAACGCCTATTACTGTGTGGAGGACACAAACTATCGAACCGTTGGACAGGAGAAAGATGCCGCCTATGGACGGATCGCCCCTACGAACCTTCGAACGACTACTATAACCGATGAGCTTCACCTCTCCTCTGCAGGCAGGTCGTACATCGGGGCAGTTTCAATCAAAGACCGCGGCGCAGTATTGCCGGGTGGTCACCGTGCTGACGAAGTGTATTGGCTGGGCGGTTCCGGACAGTTTATTACGAGCACATACTACACAGACTCTCTTCCAGCCTGGGTTCAAAACTTTCACGAGCGCCACGCTGATTTAGCGGAGTATGCTCAGGTGTGGAATCCCATGCTTCCCATCCACGAATATCGCCACGCATATCCTGATGAAAGCGAATTTGAGACCCCACAAAACGGAACCACAAGCTTGCCTCGCGATATTCCATCCACCATGGACGCAACTTCGCTAGGAAGCTTTAAAACCAGTCCGGATGGAAACCGCTACTTAACTGATTTTGCCTTGGATCTCATCGATAATATCCCTCAGGAATTGCTTGATGATGAGTTCGCCGATTTTGTATCGGTTTCTTACTCTTCAACGGATTATATAGGTCATGCTCATGGCCCTAGAAGCGTGGAGGTAATGGACGCTTACTTGCGACTTGATCAGGATTTAACTCGGCTTTTCAATGCTTTAGATGAGCGCCTTGGCGAGAGGAATTACTTGGTGGTGCTCACCGCCGATCATGGAGTAGCTGAAAACCCCAATTTCTTGCGAGAAGAATTAGGCATGCAAGCTAAAAATCACTCTGCTGCTGATATGAACGTTGTATTGCGAGAAGCGTGTGTTGAACGATTAGGTTATGATCCCATTCGTGCGTTCTTCAACGATGCTGTCTTTTTTAACGACTCCATCCTCACCCATCATCAAGCAAACCCCACGGAAGTGGAAACCCTATTGGCCGAGGTTTTCGCCGAATCGCCGTCGATTCAAAAGGCGTGGTCCTATTCGGAACTTATCACAAGCTCAAAGAGAAGTGCCATCATAAGAGCCAACACCATGGATGAACGTCATGCAGATATTTATATCCAATGGGCAGACGGAAACTACATCTATGGAAGGAATGGTGCAAGCCATGGCTCTGGCTATACGTATGACACCCATGTACCTTGTATTATGATGGGTCCCAGTATTCAAGCAGGTGACGTCTACCGGAAAACCGCTGTAATCGATATTGCTCCTACCCTTTCCTTTTTGCTTGGCAACTCCTTGCCGCACTCGGCATACGGACAGCCGCTATTGGAATGTCTACCATTCGTCGATTGAAAAATGCCGCTGAGTGTAGTGATTTTCCTACATATCTGCCTCTACACAACTATTGTATGAGCGCATAATGACGCGCATGATAGACATGAGAAGCAAAAAGGGAACATATTACTTTACGGTATTAGCTCTGCTGAGCTCCATGCTCTTATCTGCCCAAACATGGACAGGAAGCGTGAGTTCAGATTGGAATAATGCCTCCAATTGGAGCGGCAGTGTTCCAGGTAGTTATTCCACACCTTCCATTCCGGGCAATGTTCCGAATCAACCTGAAATTACAGGCAACGTTACGGTTAAAGACAACACCATTGGCGATTGAAACAATCCCGTTACCCTTACTGTAAACGGGGGTTCACTTAGTATTAATGAAGATGTGAACTTGAGGAACTACGGGGAATTGAAATTGATTTCCGGGTCCATTGACCTTCTCAGGAACAAAAACAACGCATGCTTTTCATTTGGATTTACGGGTACCAAGATTACTCTCCTCGGCGGTACATTCACTTCCGATCTGAATATTCAGATGAACGGCGAGTTTAACACTGGAGCGGCAAACATAATCATGAATGGTGATTTGATCATCGCTTCGGGCAAAACGGCAACGAGCGGTTCGGGTGGCTCATGGACCATCAATCAAGATTTGACCGTGAATGGAATCGTCGTTTTAGGACAAACGACCACCAACATTTCGGGAACCCTAGTTGTGGGAAGTGGTGGAGTCTTTAATGCAGGATCAGGAAATATTGATGTAAGCGTTGTATTTGATGTGGGAAGAATAGGAACCTACAATGGCAAAGATGCAACAACCTTGGTTCGCAACAACATTTCAACGAAAAACTGCGCATTGATTACCGTTCAAGATGGCTCCATTGAATTTCAGGGCGATGTGGATTTATTTCAGAGCGCGACACTTGAAGTATTTGGGAACGGTAACGTGATCATCTCTGGAAATGGCGAATTCAAGCAGAATGGAAATTTACTGATTGGAGACGGTGATTTAAGCATCCAAGGCGACGTAGATTTTAAGCAAGACGGAACGCTCGACATTGACAATGGTGAAGTAACCATTTCAGGAAATGCCACCTTCAATCAGTCCGGTACCCTAAATGTGGGATCTGGAGACATCAGCATCATTGGAGATGCTAACTTCAATCAAAGTGGAACGGTAAACGCTGACAGTGCGAACATCACTTTACTCCGACAATGCGGATGTGCAGATATTGAATAGTCTTCACATCGAAGCAGGCTCGTCGTTGGACGTGCGAAACTTTAAGACTATTGAGATTCAAGGGCGATTGACCGACCCGGGCTACGACGTGACATCAAAAGCACCTTACGCTCGAAACATAGTGCCGGTAACTTCCAGTATTTTGCGCGTGGAGATGAGCGAGCCTATCACGCAAGCAACGGTTCTCTCATTGAGCAACTATAGCGCAAACAACAATGCGATTATATCTGTGTCTAGCAATGCTGGCTCCCGACTCGTATTCATTCAACTGCGCGATACACTCGACAAAAATCTTGGCCCTTATGAATTTGTTTTCAACAATCTGGTAGGAACCGCATACAACCGAACCATAAGCACACCACACACGAAACGAATATCGTAAGATCCCGCTGGAAAAGGAAGAATGCAAGCCGTAGCTTGGTCTTCTTCAGATACCTCGAATACGGGAGGGAACACCGGATCGCAAGTGAATACTGTTGCCGTCACCATTCAGGAACCCGATGGTGCTGTGATACTCGTTTAAGAAGGTGCAGTACCGTCACTCAATCCAAACGATTTCTCTTCTCCGAAGAATGAAGGTGACGTACTTTCGGACGGATCTACCTTGCTTCATCAAGGCACTGATGCAAATGTCCCTCTCAACAACCTAATGCCGAACCGAAAGTGTTTCGTTCAGGCTTTGGGTTATGTGGGTAATGAAGACAATCCAGAATTTGATCCGTATTCTGTTTCCTTGGACTCCTTAAATACACCTTTCGAATTGGACATGAAAGTGGTGTTGGGAGGCGTTTACGATCCAGACTCCAATCGGATGGTAAGTATGCTAGCAGAAAAAGGCCTCTTGCCTTTAAGTCAGCCTTTTAGCGGATCGCCATGGAACTATACAGGGACTGAATCGGTTGCTGCCATTCCTTCTAACGACATTGCAGACTGGGTTCTACTTGAACTAAGAAGATCATCTTCAACGAATACAGCTGATGAAACCACTATTGCCTATCAAGGTGCCTACTTCTTGAAAGAAGACGGTTCAATTGTTCAGTTGGATGGCTCCAGTTTACCTGAAATTCAATTCGACAACCCGGGTTCATCCGTTGCTATTCTTTATTCGCGACATCACCTTCCTATCGTAAGCGGTGATACACTTTCGATTAACGGCGACCTAGTTTACTCCATCGACTTTACTGCAAGTACAGGAGCCTGGTACGCCACTTCCAGCACAGAACAGAGTGACGATGGGATTTTCATGTCGTCTTCAGGCCAATCCACTTCAGACGGCACAAACTATCAAGTTGATGTAAATAGCTATAACCAATCATGGAGTAACCGGAATGTTGAAGGTTACAACCCGGCAGACGTCGACATGGATGGTGTGGTGACCGCAAAGGATAGAGCAGCGATTTTCAGTTCAAATGCTCAGCAAGTCACCTTGCCCAATCAAGGGAACAACGGAGGTGGAAATTCGAATGGAGGAAACGGAGGAGGAGGAAACTAACTTCAGCTCTAAAAATCTTCAATTTCACCAGTAGCACCCTAGAATATCGGTCCCCATGTAAGTTGATATGTAGGTTTCAACTTACACGGGGACTGATATATCGCAAGAAAAAAGAGACAAAAAAATTTAGTCTTCCATCTCCATAAAGCGGTGTCCGAAGTTTACGAGGTCTACAACACTCTTCGCGCCGAGTTTATTCATCAACCGAATTTTATACGTACTTACCGTTTTTTCAGAAATATCAAGCTGATTTGAAATCTCTTTATTTGTGAGTCCGTTGCTAAGCAATTTGAGCACTTCACTTTCTCTTTTCGAAAGCTTCATGGCGCTCACTTCTCCACGTCGATTCTTGCGGTATAAATTCTCATTGAAATAACTGTCGCCGCGCATTACGAGTTTAATGGCTTTGATCACTTCAGATGGGTCGACATCTTTCGACACATATCCGCTAGCCCCCATTTTACGGGAGGTTACGCCATATATTTCCTCGGGATGCATGCTCAAAATTATCACACGCAACTCCGGGTGGTTCTCTCTAATTTCACGAATAGCGGTGATGCCGTTCATGCGCGGCATATCGATATCCAAAAGGAGGACATCCATGTTCTTTTCAGCCAATTTTGTTTGAAGATCTTCGCCATCAATAGCCTCCATCACCAAGGTCATATCTGACTCCTGGGAGATGAATAATTGAATACCTCGACGAATAACCGCGTGATCGTCAGCTATACCTACATGAATCATTTTTTACAGCTTTGAAGCTAATGTAACAATTAATGTTGTGATACATACATCAATAATTTTTCCGACTTTTGAGAAGAGAGCAAGAGAACAACAACTATGAATCGTAAATAGGGATGACTGTTTTAGAGGTCATTTTATCCGCTATTTCGGCCATATTATTATTGGCATTAGTCTGGCTAACAATTCGGTTTAAGTCGTCCGCTCAGATTATTTCCGAGCTTGATGATAAAATGGAAAGGTTGGAAAAAGAAAAGGATGATTTGGAATCCTATGTAGCCGATTTGCAAGCTGCCGAAAGTTTGCTTCGCACGACGAACTACACACGGGCGAAGATCATGTCTATCATTTCGCATAATGTAAAGGGACCGTTGAAGTACCTGCATTACGTTTCTAACTTTCTAGATCAAAACTGGACCAAGTTAAGCGAGGAGGAACTTCGAAGATCGTCGAGTTCCATTTTAGAGACCTCACAATCCTTGTATGAGTTGGTATACAATGTGCTGAAATGGTCGAAACAACAGAACGCAGAAATTCAGTTTAACGCAGAACGTTTTCCAGTACAATCGCTCATAGAAGAAGAAATTAAGATTCAATCTCCCCTATTTGCCACCAAAGACATCGTGGTAAAGAACATGATTGGCGATGAGTTTGAATTGATAGCGGATCGCCATCTATTGCGCCTCATGCTGCAGAATATTTTCAGCAATGCGATTAAATTCTCAAAACAAGGTGGAACGGTACGTGTAAAGGCAAAACGCAACGGAGCTACATCAAGTCTGCTCATTGAAGATGAGGGTGTTGGTATGAGCAAAGCTGAAATTGAACGGATTTTTGATATCAACGATCACTACACGCGCCCGGGTACGAATGATGAAAAAGGAAATGGAATTGGACTCCTGATCATTCAAGACTTGATTTCCTTGCATGGTGGAGCTATCAGCTTCCGCAGCAAGCCAGAAAAGGGCACAACGGTAGAACTCACCTTCCCTTTACAGAAAGAGTCGGCCATTGTAGCTTAGATTAACGCAAGTCGTCAGGAATCGAACAAACAGGAATAGGATCCATCTTGTGACGATTTGCACGATGAAGTCGGGTATAAATCTCGTATACCTCTTTTTGTCTGCCATCAAAGTAGCTGACATCTTTCCCCGCATCGGCCTGTTCCATGGCCCACTCCAGTTCAGGATAGGAAGCGCCGATCTGGTCCTCGTCGGTTCGGTCGTCCCCCCAAAGACCATCTGTTGGCGGAGCAACTAAGATCGCTTGAGGAACGCCGAGCTTCTCACCCAACGCATACACTTCCGTCTTTACCAAATCTGCAATAGGCGAAACATCTACTCCTCCATCGCCGTATTTCGTGTAGAAACCTACGCCGAAGTCTTCCACCTTATTTCCTGTCCCTGCCACGATGTAGCCCTTTACACCCGCAAAATAATATAGCGTTGTCATGCGAAAACGAGCTCTGGTATTCACCAAACTGTGATCGTGCAAGCCTCCTTCCGGCGGGGGTAATTCGGCTACGAACGAATCGAAAATAGGAGTTAGATCAAGGCGAACCTCTTCAACATTCGAATAACGCTCCTTCAATTGACGAATGTGTTCTTGTGCCCGGGTCACTTGTGATTCAGATTGATGTATCGGCATCTCCACGCACAGCGTTGGCAATCCGGTTCTTGCGCAAAGCGAAGAGGTGACGGCTGAATCAATTCCTCCACTTACCCCAACTACAAATCCTTTTGTGCCTGTTCTGGCAACATAATCGCTCAACCAATTCGTTATGTGATCTATCACTTTAACTGTGTCCATGACTCATCCTTTGTGGCTACATTTGCAGCGAAAATACAATAGTGTGTTGGTAACATCTCGAAAATTCATCTGGTTCCTTCTCCCACTAACTTTATTGGCATGCACCAATGATCGTTGGGAGGTAAATCTGAACGAAGTTCAGCAGTCCACCGCGTTTAAGCGTTTTGATGTTGATTTCTATGAAACCGACTCAGCTAACTTCCCGAATCAGCTTGAAAAGCTCATTCAATCATATCCCATTTTCTTCACTACGGGCGATAGCATATTGTGGTATGACCAACGTTTTGATCGCAAGTTGCTCTACTTGAAGCGCGAGGCCAGACAAGCGATTCCACCCGTTGAATGGGAACAGATTGAATCCGATCTATCGGATGCGCTGAAGCGTTATTACGCCTTGGTTCCTGTTGCACGCGGGCTCACGGTTTACACCAGGATTGCTGACCTCGACTTTCAGTACCCTGTCATATTTGTGGACAGTTTGGACTTTGTTGCCATTGAACTCGATGTTTTCTTGGGTGAAAATCATCCTGAATATAGCCGAATACCCAATTACATCAAAAGGCGATTCACTCCAGAGCACATCGCTCCTCGAGTTATGGAGGAGATAGCCGCTAGTCGCGTTGCCCCCGCTGATCCAGAATTTAGCTTGATTGAAGATATGGTGAGAGCTGGAATCATTCGGTTCTTCCAATCTACAACGCTTACTGAAAAGCCCATGCACTATCACTTCGGATACACTCCCGAGCAAATTCAGTTCTGTGAAGACAATGAGGCCACCATTTGGATGTACTTTGTGCAAAATCAGCTGCTCTTCGACAGTAGTTTAGACACGAAGCGGCGCTTTGTACTCGAAGCACCTTTCTCGAAGTTCTACACGGAAGTTGACAATCAGACTCCAGGTCGGATTGCTGAATGGCTCGGTTTGCGTATCGTTCAATCCTACGTAAAAAAGCACCCCGATATTTCCATGCAAGAATTGATGGAAACCACGGACTACAAAACACTTTTTAGAAACTCAGGTTACAAACCTTCATAACCCAACAAAATGAGTGAGGTTCACAAATCCAATATCAGTATAGACGTTGAACTCGATGTTAACCGAGTTCCCGAAAAAATCAATTGGAATGCCCCTGACGGAGGTGTTTTCAATGAAGAGGCCAAAGCTGTAATGCTCGGAGTTTGGGATAACAAGTCGAAAGACACACTTCGCATCGATTTGTGGACGAAAGACATGCCGGTTGATGAAATGAAGCAATTCTATCATCAAACGATAGTGAGTTTGGCTGACACTTTCGAGAGAGCTACGAATGAGAAAAACATGGCTGCAGATATGCGCGATTTTGCCGCACACTTTGCAGATAAGCTCGATCTGATTAAGAAGAAATAAACGAATTAGTCTGGCAGCTTGTCGAAGTGAGGCTTCGTCGCTTCTATGAGTTGTTGGATGTAGGCGAGTATCTCCATTCGCCCAATTTTAGAACTGGATGAAGTGCTGAATTGAGGGGGAAGTTCTTCCCATCGGTTCAGCATTTTTTTATTGTAAGCTGAGATATTCTTCTTTACCTGAGCACTGCTCAACTTGTCGATTTTAGTGAAAACCATACTAAACGGCACACCATTTTCTCCAAGGTTCTCCATGAACTCTAGGTCCGATTTCTGCGGCTCGTGTCGGCTGTCAATCAACACAAACAAGTTCACTAGATTCTCGCGTCCGCGAACGTAGTGATCTATCATGCCTAAAAACTTCTTCCGAGCTTCTTTACTCACCTTGGCATAACCGTATCCGGGCAAATCCACCAAATACCATTGGTCATTCACATTGAAGTGATTGATTAGCTGAGTTTTACCCGGCTTACCTGACGTTTTGGCTAAGTCCTTGTGATCGACCAGCATGTTGATCAAACTGCTTTTACCCACATTCGACCTTCCAATGAAAGCAAACTCGGGACGGTCCGGATCCGGGCATTTATCAGCACGCGGACTACTGATTACAAACTCCGCTTTTTTGATCTTCAAAGACTCTGGTATCATGCGCCAAAGATAGGAAAAGCAAGCCCTCAGAATCCGTTCTGCTCGACTAACTCTTCCTACACCCTTTTTCACAACTTACCAACACACTCCCACATTCTCCCACTTGCATTATTCCAGTATTTATCGGAGTTTTGACTCGTATATACGATTTCGATAATCTAAAAGTTATCAACAGTAACCACATTGGTGGGAAAAAGTGGGAATGCTTTTCTACTTTTGATACAGGACGAATCCAAAACTCAATCGATTGAATCTCATAGGAGTACATGAATGCAAAATGGACGCAAAGGGGCGTCTTCTTCTCCCGGCTGGGCTGAAGAAGCAGCTTTTGCCTGTTTTGGATCGTGGGTTCGTTCTGAAGCGTAGTGTTTTCCAGAAGTGTTTGGAGCTCTATCCAATGCCCGAATGGGAGTCGGTAATGGGCAAAGTGAACACACTGAACCGCTTTGTAAAGAAGAATAATGACTTCATCCGCATGTTTACAGCTGGAGTCAAGGTTATCGAAATCGACAACTCAGGAAGAATCCTAATCCCCAAAGACCTGATGAACTATGCCAGCATGTCTGGCCACCTTGTTCTTTCATCATCGGTCAACATGATCGAAGTGTGGGATAAAACAGCTTACGAAGCTGTCTTGGAAGATCCAGAACTAGATTTTGCTTCCTTGGCGGAAGATGTAATGGGCGGTGCTAATAGTGCCGACCATGAGTTATCATAACCCCGTACTTCTAAACGAATGCATCGATGGCTTAAACATTAAGCCCGACGGTGTTTATGTAGACCTCACCTTTGGTGGTGGCGGCCATAGTAAAGCTATTCTTGAAAAACTTGGTCCTGAAGGCAAGCTCTTCGCATTCGACCAAGATCCTGACGCTGCGGCGAACGTGCCCGATGATGAATGCTTTACGCTCATCGCTCAAAATTTCGCACACCTTGAACGCTATCTCCGATTTTACAAAGCCGTTCCCGTGGACGGAATATTGGCCGACCTTGGCGTGAGCTCACATCAATTTGACGAGGTTTCACGCGGATTCTCCATACGAGGTGATGCAGACCTCGATATGCGAATGAATCCAACCTCGGGACTGACCGCCGCGGATATTCTCGCAGAATATGAAGAGAGTGATTTAGCCAATGTCCTCTTCAAATACGGAGAAATCAGAGCCTCACGCCCTATTGCACGCGCTATTGTAAACCGAAGAGAAGAAGAACCCATTCTTCGTGTGAACGACCTGCTCGCCACCATTCAAAAATGGACTCCAAAGTTTAAGGGTCACAAGTTCCAAGCTCAAGTATTCCAAGCCTTGCGAATTGAAGTAAACCGAGAGATGCAGGTGCTTGAAGAAATGCTCACCACCGTTCCTCGTGTCCTAAAAACAGGAGGTCGATTTGTAGTGATAAGCTACCACTCTTTGGAAGACCGCATGGTGAAACGCTTTATCCGCGAAGGCGTTCTTCAGGGAGAAGCTGAACGCGATATGTACGGTAATCGATTCGTACCCCTTGAACCTGTCAACCGCAAAGCCATTGTTGCTGATGAGCAAGAACTAAGTGAGAACTCAAGAGCCCGAAGCGCCCGCCTGAGAATTGCCGAACGTACTAATCTCAATATAGAATGAGCAAGATTGGCAATACCATCGGCAGCATTCTTCGAGGTAGCTTCTTGGGTGACGACCGAACCGCAAGACAGTTGCCGTTTGCGGGCTTTGTGACGCTTTTAGCCATCATTGCTATTTATAGCGCCCACAGCGCGGACCGTAAAGTACACCGCATCAATCAACTTGAAGTTGAAGTCGATGAACTCGAATCTGAACATCTGGATACGAAATCTCGACTGATGCAAATTGGACTCGAAAGTCAAGTCGAAGAGCGCGTTGAGCCAATGGGTCTCAAAGCGGCACAGCATCCACCCACTAAACTCATCGTGAAGGATGACTGAGCAAAGTTCCAATACAATAACAAAACGCTCGCTCATCATTGGCGTAGCCATGGGAGTATTTGCCATCAGCATTATTGGCAAACTTATCCACACCTATGCGGTAGAGGGATCTCAATTGCGCGACCGAGCGGAGCGATTGGCCACTAGAGATATGCCTCTCGAAGCGAAACGCGGTAATATTTATAGTGCAGATGGTAAGTTGCTTGCTACGAGTATGCCGGTTTACGATATCTATGTTGACATCGTGGCGCCAAGCGATGAAAACTTTAGCGAACACATCGTGCCTTTGAGCCAAGAGTTAGGGCGGATGTTCCCTAGCAAAACCGCAAGTCAATGGGAAGCATTCCTAAAAGCCAAACGAGCAAGCGGCGATCGATATGAGCGAATAGCCGAAGACCTCACCTTCAGCGAACTTCAGCGAGTTAGGGAATTTCCGTTGTTCTCACTCGGTCAGTACCGCGGTGGACTCATTGAAGAGCAACAGCATTACCGAAAAATGCCCCTAGGTAAAATCGCAGAACGAACTATTGGCTATGACAGAGGAATGCAGCAGGCCGGACTTGAAGGCTCTTTCAACAGCTATTTGACCGGTCGAGATGGACACCGCCTTATGCAGAAGATTGCCAATGGCAACTGGAAGCCGCTTGATGACGAGAACGCCATTGCCCCTATCGACGGAATGGATGTAATTACCACCATAGACACACGAATTCAAGATGTGGCACACCGCAGTCTGCTATCATCGCTCGTGCGTTTTGAGGCCGATCATGGCTGCGCGGTGGTTATGGAAGTTTCCACTGGTGAAATAAAGGCCATTGTCAATCTGGGAAGAACCGAAGAAGGGCTTTACTACGAGAAGCTAAATTACGCCGTAGGCGAAAGCACTGAGCCTGGATCTACTTTCAAGCTAGCCTCTCTGATGGTTGCTCTAGAAGACGGCGTGATTGATACGGCCGACATCGTGGACACCGAGAACGGCATTTACCAAATCTATAACCGCAAGGTAAAAGACTCCAATGTAAAATGGGGCCGAGGCGGATATGGCGAAATCTCAGTAGCTGAAGCCTTTAGAAAGTCTTCCAATACAGGTATTGTGAAGGCCATTTATCCAGCCTATCGCGAAGACCCTCAAAGCTTTATTGACCGTCTTTACCAAGTCGGACTCCACGAGAGAACGGGAATTCGCATTCAAGGCGAAGCACGTCCTCGTATCCCCACGCCGAGCGATCCAAACTGGTCAGGTACGAGTCTACCGTGGATAGCCTTTGGATACGAAGTTCAAATGACACCGCTTCAAACATTGGTATTCTACAACGCCATTGCCAACAACGGTGAAATGGTTCGCCCTCGTTTGGTGAGCGAAATCAGGCAAAGAGGGACCACTGTTCAACAGTTTCCGACAGAAGTCTTGAACCCCTCTATTTGTTCGGATGAAACCCTAGGCGAACTCCAAACCCTACTAGCTGGCGTCGTGGAGAGAGGCACCGCTCGAAACATCCGATCGAACACCCTCACTATGGCGGGTAAAACTGGCACTTGTCAGCTTAACTATTGGATAGCTGATCGAAACGATTACCAGGCCTCGTTTGCGGGATACTTCCCAGCCGATAATCCACAGTATAGCTGTGTGGTGGTCGTGAATCGACCTAACCCATCCTTGGGATACTACGGTTCAACTGTGGCCGCACCTGTGTTTAGAGATATCGCGGATGAAGTGTATCGCAGCACCCCGCGGCCATCGGTAATTGATGAGCTAGCGAGTCCTTTGCCTCTTGCAGAAAACGAAAACTGGGAAGATCAAGTTGAGAATGGAATCATTCCGAACCTCCGTGGCCTAAATGGCATGGAAGTGATTAGCACACTAGAAAATTTGGGCTACACCGTTCAAATCGAAGGCGCTGGCAAAGTTACCCAGCAGTGGCCTCGCCCCGGAACTGCACAACCGAAAACGCAAATTATCCGACTCAAACTGGGATGAAGATTCTAAAAGACATACTATACAAGGCTGGAATTGAAGACACGACTGGAAGCACCAACGTGGCCATTCAAAACATCGTTTTTGACTCACGCCAAGTAAAAAAGGATAGTCTCTTTGTGGCCGTTCGCGGAACTCAAATGGATGGTCACAATTACATTGAAAAGGCCATCGACCAGGGAGCTTGCGCTGTAATATGCGAAGAGGCACCTTCCCAGCCGTCAGATAAGGCCACTATTGTCGTGGTCAAAAACAGCACAAAGGCACTTGCCCAAGTTGCCAACAACTTCTACGACGAACCATCCACAGAATTAAAGCTCGTGGGTGTCACGGGAACCAATGGAAAAACCACCTGTACAACGCTCATGTACGACTTGTGTATGGCATTGGACAAAAAGGCTGGATTGATCTCTACCGTGAAAATCAACGTGGGAAAACGGGAAGTAGCAGCAACGCACACAACGCCTGACCCTGTGACGGTGAACCGGCTCCTTCGGGAGATGGTGGATGAGGGTTGCAAATACGCCTTTATGGAGGTGAGCTCTCACGGATTACACCAACATCGTGTAGCCTCTTTGCAGTTTGCCGGAGGTGTGTTCACCAACATTACACACGATCACCTCGACTATCACGGAACTTTTGACAACTACATCTTGGCGAAAAAGATGTTGTTCGACATGCTGCCGTCATCGGCATTCGCATTGGTCAATGTAGACGACCGCCACGGATTCACCATGCTCCATCACACCAAGGCCACAAAACTCGGATACGGACTCAAAAAACCGACCGATTACAAGGCTAAAATCATGGAGCAGCAACTGAACGGCACGTTAGTTCAAATCAATGACAAAGAATTCTGGACGAAACTGATTGGCGACTTCAACGTGTACAACTTAACGGCCGTTTTTGGAGTAGCTCAAAAGCTTGGATTCGATGAACTCCAAACCTTTACTGCACTCAGCACGCTAAATGCGGCTGAAGGCAGATTCCAGTACCAACGCTCTGAATCGGGAATCATCGGAATTATTGATTACGCCCATACACCAGATGCACTGAAGAACGTACTCGATACCATTTCTAACCTACGGACGGGTAACGAAACGGTTTTCTGCGTAGTAGGATGTGGAGGCGACCGAGATGTGACTAAGCGTCCAGAAATGGCACACATCGCTACGAGCATGGCAGACAAAGCCATCTTGACATCGGACAACCCACGATCTGAAAATCCGGAGGCCATTCTTAGAGATATGGAAGCAGGCGTAGAACCGCAAAACTCTGGAAAGAGACTCACCATAACGGACCGAAGAGAGGCCATTCGAACGGCATGCTCTTTAGCGCAGCCTGGCGACATTGTGTTGGTTGCAGGCAAGGGACATGAAAAATATCAAGACATCAAGGGAGTAAAACACCCCTTTGATGATCTCGCGGAAATCAAACAAGCTTTCACCGAACAACAGAAATAATGCTGACCTACTTATTTGAGTATTTACAAAGCGAATTCAACCTACCTGGAGCCGGAGTATTTCAATACATCACCTTCAGAGCAGGCTTGGCTGTCGTGACTTCGCTCTTGATTTCAATGGTCATCGGTAAGCGAATTATTCGCTTCCTGCAGATCAAACAAATTGGCGAAACGGTGCGACAATTGGGTCTTCAAGGTGAAGATTTAAAGAAGGGCACACCGACCATGGGCGGCATCATTATTCTTTCCGCCATTCTCATCCCAGCTCTCTTATTTGCTCGCCTGGACAATGTGTACATCCAAATGCTCTTGATCACTACTGTTTGGATGGGAATCATTGGCTTCCTAGATGACTATATCAAGGTTTTTAAAAAGAATAAGGAAGGGCTTCGAGGTAAATTCAAAGTAATAGGTCAAGTAGGGTTGGGAATCATCGTGGGAAGCATGCTCTACTTCCACCCTGATGTTACCATGAAAGAAGAGGCAAGAGGTGACAACGTCCAAACTCAGGAGATATACGGTGAATCGGCTCAATCTACACCCGTTTTTATGGATGCCGAAAAATCCACGAAAACCACTATTCCATTCCTCAAGAACAATGAATTCGACTATCAACGGTTACTGACCTGGATATCAAAAGATCTCGCAGACTATACCTGGATTATCTTCATCCCTATAGTCATATTCATCATTACGGCTGTTTCTAATGGAGCCAACCTCACGGACGGACTTGATGGATTGGCCACGGGAACCTCAGCGATTGTTGCCGTAGCTCTTGCCGTTCTCGCCTATGTATCGGGCTCAGTGATTTTTGCTGATTACCTCGACATCATGTACATCCCCGAGTCGGGTGAGATGGTGATTTTCGCAGCCGCTTTTGTCGGGGCTTGCATCGGGTTTTTGTGGTACAACAGCTATCCAGCTCAAGTTTTTATGGGCGACACGGGGAGCCTAGCCATTGGCGCCATTATCGCTGTGTTTGCCATCGCCGTAAGGAAAGAATTACTCATACCCATCCTCTGCGGAGTATTCTTGATAGAGAACCTAAGCGTAATCATGCAGGTAAGCTACTTCAAGTACACCAAGAAGCGAACGGGCACGGGTAAACGCATTTTCTTGATGTCGCCTCTACATCACCACTACCAGAAAAAAGGGTACCACGAAGCCAAGATTGTAAACCGATTCTGGATTGTGAGCATCATGCTTGCTGTATTCGCCATCATCACATTGAAACTCCGATAAATTGCCGAAGAAGTCAATAAATATCGTAGTTCTCGGGGCGGGTGAAAGCGGCATTGGCGCAGCCATTCTTGCCAAAAAGCAAGGCTATCCGGTATTTGTATCCGACGCGGGATCGATCAAACCCAATTTCGAGACCGAGCTGAAAGAATACGGTGTGGAATACGAGGCCGACGGTCATGACGAATCACGAATCTTGAAAGCCTCGGCCATTGTTAAGAGTCCGGGCATACCTGATCAAATTCCCTTACTGAAAAAGGCGCAAAAAAAAGGTATCGAAGTCATCTCCGAAATCGAATTCACCTATCGCCACACCGACGCAACCATCGTAGGTATTACAGGATCCAATGGAAAAACAACGGTTACGCGTCTCACTTATCACATATTGAAAAACGCGGGCCTAAATGTGGGTATGGGTGGCAATATCGGGAACAGTTTTGCGCGAATGGTTGCTGAAGATCCTCATGATTTTTACGTGTTGGAAGTGAGCAGCTTTCAGCTGGACGGCTGCTACCAGTTCGCTCCCTACATATCGGTAATCACTAATATAACTCCTGATCATCTCGACCGCTACGACAACGACATGGCGAAATACGTAGCCGCCAAGTTTCGAATCGTACAAGCCCAAACTAAGGAAGATCACTTCATCTATTGCGGTGATGATATAGAAACCATCAAAGGGCTAACCAAGACTAAAATCAAGGCCAACGCTCACGCATTCAGCATGGACCACTATGTGGACGATGGCGCTTACTACAACTCAGAATCAGAACAAATCCTCATAACTCTAGACGAAGAAGCAATGAACATTGACGACCTCGCCCTTCAAGGCAAACACAACACTTACAACAGCATGGCTGCGGGAATGGCCAGCCGACTCCTCAATATCAGAAAGGAAACATTGAGAGAGAGTTTGGCCGATTTCGACGCCATTGAACACCGATTGGAACCAGTGATGGAAATTCACGGTATTGAATTTATCAACGACTCGAAAGCCACTAATGTCAACTCTACTTTCTATGCACTTGAGAGCATGAAAAAGAACGTGATCTGGATTGTAGGCGGTGTTGACAAAGGCAATGACTACGGCCAACTTATGCCGCTTGTAGGCACCAAGGCAAAGGGAATTGTAGCCCTAGGTAAAGAAGTATCCAAAATCCACAGCGAATTCGATAAAGTGATTGAAAACGTAGTGGATGCATCAAGCATGGAAGAGGCGGTTCGTCTTGCCTACAAATTGGCCAGCAAGGGTGATGTAGTGCTCCTGTCGCCTGCTTGTGCAAGCTTCGACCTATTTGAGAATTACGAAGACCGCGGAAGACAATTTAAAGATCAAGTGCGCAAGCTATAATGAACAAAGCGCTCAAATATTTTGATGGAGACCGGACCCTGTGGATTATTGTATTTCTGCTGGGACTCTTCTCTTTCATGCCTGTGTACAGTGCAAGCAGCAACATAGCATTCCGCTTTGGTGACGGACATGTGATGAGCATGTTGATTAAGCACGCTGTACACATGGGCTTGGGCTTGAGTTTGATGTATCTCGTTCATCGAGTCCAATATCGATACTTCGCCCCTTTGAGCGTTATCTCCTTTCCTTTGATTGCAGCGTTACTGCTCTTCACGCTTTTCAACGGACATGAAGTTGCCAATGCGAGTCGCTGGGTTAAAATTCCCATCGTCAATGTAACTTTTCAGCCTTCAGCGCTCGCAGCTATTGTTTTGATTACCTACTTGGCTCGTTTCCTGGCTAAATATGGAGACAACATTCAATCGTTCAAAAGCACTTGGATCCGCGGTTTGATGCCGATTGCCATCGTTTGTGGCCTCATCCTACCCGCCAACATTTCAACAGCTGCCATCATATTCAGCTTGAGTATGATGGTCCTTTTCATTGGCGGCTATCCTTTAAAATACATCGCACGAATATTCGGATTAGGCATAGCCGGATTGGGAGTATTTATTTTGATTACCATTGCCTTCCCTGGCGTGAGCAATCGATTCGAAACCGGGCTTACCCGGATTGAGAGTTATGTTTCCGGGGACTCAGAAGCCAATTATCAGGTAGACCACGCCAAGATGGCCATTGCACGAGGTGGGATATTGGGTGAGGGTCCGGGTAAGAGCAGTCAAAAAAACTTCCTCTCTCAAAGTGAGAGCGACTTCATTTATGCCATCATTAATGAAGAGTTCGGCATCATTGGAGGTGTAATCATTCTGATGGCCTACGTGTGGCTCTTCTTTAGAATCATTCGAATCTCGATGAATGCCGACGACAAGTTCGGCAAGATACTCTCCTTCGGAATTGGTCTAGGCATCATCTTCCAAGCCTTTATAAATATGGGGGTAGCAGTAAATCTACTACCTGTAACTGGACAGCCTCTACCCTTGATTTCATCCGGTGGCTCTTCCCTTTGGATGACTTGCATGGCCTTGGGGATTGTCCAAAGTGTAGCTCGAGGATTACATGCCTCGGCAGAGATTGGCGAAGAACCCGAAATGTTCAATGACAGCATACCACAAGATGCCTATGCATAGTACAAGAAAATTCATGGTTAGCGGAGGTGGTACAGGAGGACACATCTTCCCAGCTCTATCCATAGCCGATGCGCTGAAAGAAAAGTATCCAGACAGCACCATCGAGTTTGTGGGCGCACAAGGTAGAATGGAAATGGAACGCATTCCAAAAGCTGGATACCGAATTCACGGTTTGCCTATTGTGGGACTAAACCGCAAAAGCATTGCCGCCAATTTGAAATTCCCAGTTAAGCTCATTCGAAGTGTGGCCAACTGTCGTAAAATCCTAAAAGATTTTAGACCCGAAGTTGTTATAGGCACAGGTGGATTTGCGAGTGGTCCCCTGCTTTACGTGGCTCAAATGATGGGTATCCCAACAGTCATTCAGGAACAAAATAGTTATGCTGGAATCACCAATAAAAGACTAGGTGCAAAAGCTAAAGCCATATGTGTTGCCTACGAAGGCATGGATGCATTCTTTCCAAAAGGAAGTATTCATCTCACCGGCAATCCCGTTCGACCGACAATCGTAAATAGTGATATTGATCAAGACACGGCGCGGAAAAATCTAAAACTCAAATCAGACAAACCCACCTTACTCGTTCTTGGAGGAAGCCTTGGCGCACGTCGAATTAACGAGGCGGTTGAGCAGCTACTTCCTTGGATTCAGCAAGAAGACTACCAGGTGCTCTGGCAGTGTGGAAAGCTGTACTACGATAAGCTGAATACCCGTCTCGGAGATGAACCCAACGTGCATATCAACGCGTTTATTTCTGATATGAATGAAGCTTATGCTGCGGCCGATGTCATCATATCTCGAGCTGGGGCCGGAACCATCAGCGAGCTAGCCATAGTTGGCAAACCAACCATACTCATTCCTTCACCGAATGTGGCTGAGGACCATCAAACAAAGAATGCCCTCTCCTTATCTGAAAAGAAAGCGGCACTGCTCATTCGGGAAAGCGAAATTGACACACGTCTACAAGCCGACTTGGAGCGACTCATGAGCGATGAAACTCGCAGGAGAGAATTGTCCAAGAATCTCGCTTCACTAGCCATCCCTGATGCTACCGATAGAATTGTAAAACTCATCGAAAAAGTGATGGTATGAATTCGACCGAGTACAGTCACATATTCTTTTTAGGTATTGGCGGCATAGGCGTAAGCGCCTTAGCTCGGTTCTTTCATTCAAAGGGAAAAGAGGTTGCGGGTTACGATAAAACAGACTCTCCACTCATCCAAAGATTGATGGAGGAAGGCATTGATGTGACGTTTGAAGATCAATGGAACCATTTGCAAAGCGAGTTCCGAGACATCGAGAAAACCCTTATCGTTTATACGCCTGCTATCCCAAAAAACACCAACCTGTATCGCTACTTCCATGAGAACAAGTTCGAGATGCGAAAGCGAAGTCAGGTGCTTGGTGAAATAGTAAATGCAGGTGATGGAATTGCAGTAGCTGGCACACATGGAAAGACCACAACCTCCAGCATGACGGCGCACATACTCCACCACTGCGGAATTCACGCAAGCGCCTTTCTGGGTGGAATCGCGAGTAATTTTGGCAGCAATCTAGTCATTGGTCGCTCTAAAAAAGTGGTTGTTGAAGCCGATGAATACGACCGATCATTTATGTGGTTGCATCCCAAGTTTACGGCCATTACCTCTATGGACCCTGATCATATGGATATCTATGGCAATCCGGAAGAAATGGTGGCCACCTATACTCTATTTGCCAAGCAAGCTTCAGAATCAGGTACAGTTATTCACAAAGCGGGTTTACCTATTGAAGGACCTTCATACGGAGTTGAGGTTGAGGCCGACTATTCGGCCCAGAATGTGCGTGTAGAGGACGGCTGGTTTGTATTCGACTTGAAATTTCCCCACCTCACCCTTGAAGGGGTAAAAGCCGGATTACCCGGTAGACACAACGTTGAAAACGCCGTAGCTGCTGCAGCGCTCGCATATTTAGCAGGAGCACGAACCTCCGATATTGCAGGAGCCATCGAAAGCTTCAGAGGGGTGAAGCGTCGTTTTGAATTCGTTTGGAGGGACGATGACCAGGTAATCATTGATGATTATGCTCATCATCCTGAGGAAATAAACGCCATTATTCAATCGGCACGCGATCTCTATCCCGATAAGAAAATGACGGTACTATTCCAGCCGCACTTGTTCAGTAGGACCCGTGATTTCCTTGGTGAATTCGCAAAGGCCCTTAGCCAAGCCGACGAGCTTCGTCTTTTGGATATCTATCCTGCAAGAGAGGAACCCATTCCCGGGATTACCAGCAGAACACTGTTGAAAAAGTGCTCCGTATCCGGTGCAAAAGTGCTTTCCACGGAAGAGGTGGTAAACGACCTTTGTGAACTCAATCCTGAGCTCCTCCTCATTCTTGGCGCAGGTGATATTGATCGACTTGTTGAACCCATCGTAAACGCGCTCCAAGCATGAAGATTCGTCGCATACTCAAAGCATTATCATGGTTATTCAGCCTCGCGCTGTTCATAACGATCATGGGCTTTGCTGCGCAAAAAAACGACGACACGGTGGTAAGCGGGTTAGAAATCAGTATAAGACAAGCCGACGATCAGTACTTCTTAACGGTTGAAGAAATACAAGAAAACATTGAAAATCAAACAGATAGCCTCGTTGGAGAGGACCTTGATTTAATTAACACTGCATTGTTAGAAGAAAGCCTTGAGAATCACCCTCTTATCGACAATGCCGAGGTATATTTCACATTGGATGGCCGCCTATATGTTCGCGTTACCCAGTTCCGAGCTATTGCTAGAGTAAAAAGCGTAGAAGGAGATGTTTACATGAACCAATTTGGGCAACCCATACCAAGAAGTAATAACCACTCAGCCAACGTACCCATGATTACCGGGCACATCGACAGCAGTCATTGGCAGGAAGCCTATAACTTCCTCCAGCTGCTCGACGACTCTTCATGGCTCAGTGGAAACATCGAAGCTTTAGTACGCGATTCCACAGGGAATTATGTGGTTTACCCAAAGATGGGTAGGCATCAAATCACATGGGGGAATTTGGATAATTCCACTCATAAGGTGAAAAAGCTCGAGGTGTTTTACACCTATCTCCAGAAAGAAGAAAAGATCGATTCCATCCGCACCATTGATGTGAGGTTTAGGAATGAAATTGTGAGCACGAAGTATTGACCGCCATATGGAAGGGAAACGCATAGCAGTTGGATTAGACATCGGAACCACGAAGATTGTGGTTGTGGTTGGACAATTGAACGAACACGGAAAAATCGAGGTACTGGGCATTGGTAAAGCAAAAAGTCTCGGGGTGCAACGAGGAGTTGTGACCAACATTGTTCAAACCATTGAGTCCATCGAAAAGGCCGTTGCTATGGCCGAAGAATCATCAGGACTCAAAATTCGAAGCGTGGTAGTGGGCATTGCAGGTCAGCACATTCGAAGCCTGCAGCACAGCGACTACATCACTCGCGATGATGCCGAAAGCGTTATCGAAGACCAGGATATTGACAACCTCATTGAAAACGTGCACAAGTTAGTCATGATGCCTGGAGAGGAGATTATCCACGTATTGCCCCAGGAGTACAAAGTTGATGGGCAGCCAGAAATTCACGAGCCACGGGGTATGTACGGAGGTCGTCTTGAGGCGAATTTCCACATTGTGGTTGGTCAAATATCGAGTATCAAGAACATCGGTCGGTGTGTAAAGAACACCGGGTTAGATCTAGCCAACATCACGCTTGAACCGCTTGCTTCGGCCGAAGCCGTTCTGAGTCAAGAGGAAAAAGAAGCGGGAGTCGTGCTCGTTGATATCGGCGGCGGTACTTCAGATATCGCCATCTTCAAAGACGGTATCATTCGTCATACCGCAGTGATTCCTTACGGAGGTAACATTGTTACAAGCGACATTAAAGAAGGGTGTTCCATTATTGAGAAGCAAGCTGAGCTACTCAAAATCAAGTTTGGTTCCGCCTGGCCGGGTGAGAACAAGGAAAACGAAATTGTTTCCATTCCGGGATTGCGCGGTCGTGAACCCAAGGAAATAAGCTTGAAGATGCTTTCGAAAATCATTCACGCTCGATGTGTAGAGATTATCGAAAGTGTATTCCAAGAAATTAAGAACTACGGATACGACGAGCAGCGCAAGAAGCTAATTGCTGGAATCGTTCTCACAGGAGGCGGTTCACAATTGCGACACATCAAGCAATTGGTGGAATACATCACGGGGATGGACACGCGAATTGGATTCCCGAACGAGCATTTGGCCAGCGGCTCCGACGAAGAACTCAGTAGTCCACTGTATGCTACAGCCATTGGATTGCTGATGAAGGGACTTACCTCATCGGAAGTTGAGATAATGGCTGCCGACCCAGAAGCGGATCCAGAAACCATCCAAGCAGCCCTAGAAGCAGCACAGAAGGAACAGGACGAAAAAGAAGCAGCCGAGGCAGAAAATGCCGAAGCACAGGCTGAGCATGAAGAAGGAAGTGAAGGCGAAGACGAAGGACCGACTCGTCCAGCGAAACCCAAGAAAGGGGTTTTTGAAAGCTGGGTTGAAAAGTTCAAGCAATTCTTAGATAACGACGTATAACCCAAATAGAACCTAAAACCGACCAAAGGCATAACAAGATGGAAGAAGGTTTGAATTTCGATCTACCCAAGAACAGATCATCCGTAATTAAAGTAATTGGTGTTGGTGGCGGCGGAAGCAACGCTGTGAACCACATGAAGCGCCTCGGAATTAACGGTGTAGACTTCGTAGTCTGCAATACCGATGCACAAGCTTTGGAGCACAGTCCGGTTGAAAACAAAATTCAACTTGGAGCCAACTTAACGGAAGGCCTTGGAGCTGGCGCCAATCCCGAAGTGGGCGAAAGAGCCGCCCTCGAGACCGTTCAAGAAATTGAGGACGTTTTGGGCAACCATACCAAAATGCTCTTTATCACTGCCGGAATGGGTGGTGGAACCGGAACGGGAGCAGCTCCAGTAATTGCAAGAACGGCTCAAGATTTGGGCATTCTTACCGTGGGTATCGTAACGATTCCTTTTGCCTTTGAAGGAAAAATCCGTTTGCAGCAAGCAAAAGAGGGAATTGAGAAATTCAAGCAGAACCTCGACTCACTCATTGTTATCAATAACAACAAACTACGAGAAGTATACGGTAACCTCGGCTTTAAGGCAGGCTTTGCCAAAGCCGATGAAGTGTTGGCAACGGCAGCAAAGGGCATTGCCGAAGTAATCACCCACCACTACACTGCAAACATTGATTTAAAAGATGCCAAAACTGTACTTGCTAATTCAGGTACAGCCATCATGGGATCAGCCAAAGCGAAGGGTCAGAATAGAGCCATGGAAGCCATTCGAGGAGCACTGGACTCACCGCTTCTCAACGACAATCATATTGTAGGCGCCAAAAACGTATTGCTCCTGATTGTATGTGGTAGCGATGAACACGAGATTACCTTCGATGAAATTGGTGAGGTAAACGACTTTATCCAAAGCGAAGCTGGTGGCGACGCCAACATTATCATGGGTATTGGACAAGACGAGGAGCTCGGCGAAGCCGTCAGCATCACAATCATTGCCACAGGATTTTCAGCTCAATCGACTGTACAACCTTTCACGAGGGCACCGGAGAGAGTGGTTCACGTGCTCGATGGTCAAGTCGAAACCGATAAGCCACTAAACGAAGCAACTCCGAAGAAAACGGTAGAACCTGAAATAGAAGACGAGAAACCTCATAATATTCAGCGAGGACTGTTTGATGTAGAGGAGCCTGCTCCTACTTCCGATCCAATTGAGACGCCCATCCCGCAAGGAGAAGCAGTACCCGAAGTGATAGGAGAAAACGTTCGTGAAGAAGCGGACGTCTCACACGAAGATTCAAGCTCCGAAGAGCCTGTAGCAGAAACCCCAGCTGTTGAAGAGAACGCCCCATCCTCTGAAATTGAGGAGCGTGTGGTATTCGACCTTGGCGAATTTGACCTTGACTCAACAAACGAATTCGTTATTGAGGACGAAGCGGAAGAAGAGGTGGTAGTGGAAGAGCAAGAAACCGCAGCCCAAGCCGAGGAAGCAGAGGATCGCACCAATGTTTTTGACTTTTCTATTGAAGATGTATTTGAGGAGGAAGGCACAGTAGAGCCAAGTTCGCAAGATACACCCAACATGGAATGGGAGGTAGACCGCTCGGCAATAGCGGAGTCTTCAGAGGAAGATACCAATGACCCTATTGCCGAGTCTACCTCCACTTCCGATGTGGAACTTGAAGAAGTTTCCGCCGACGAACCCCACTACGAAGAGGTACGTTTCAGTTTGGATGATGACATTGCCGATGAAACTCCAAAGGCACTGGAAGAACCCGTTACTCAAAGCCATCAGCCAGAGAACGATGATCGCATTGTTCACACCTTAGAGGATTTGCGTGAGTTGGAGTCTAAGCTAGGATTAAACGCTTCACCAGAAAACGCCGAGAGCAAAAAGGAACCGGAAGTTGAAGAGACTTTGCAGTTCGAAGTGAAAACAGCTGAAATCGAGTCAAAGTCCGATGCCCCAGAAATGGAAGCCGATCCGCTAGATCGTCCTATTGAAGAGACCATGCGGAAGCGCAACGAGGGACGTAGCAAGCGGCTTCGACAGTTCAACTATAAGTTCAAGAATGTTCAAGGTAACATCCTTGACAATGAAAAAGAGCCTGCATACAAACGTCAGGGGCTTGAGCTCAACCAGTCCAAATTGAGTGAACAATCTCAACTCGGCAATACGAGTATTGGTGGAGATGGAGATGACCTTGAATTCAGGAGCAACAACAGCTTCCTGCACGACAATGTGGATTAAGGAAAGATGAATTTGCGACTAAAGTCCTGCTTCGGCGGGACTTTTTCTTTCTGTAGGTTTCCTATCTTGACCTAATGGTAGTTGACCTCACATCTATATCAAAACAACTCCGCCCTTATTCCAAAAGTGATTGGGAAGCATTGAAAGATTTCATGATTGAATCGTCGAAAGGACGGGCGGATGTGATCGAAAAACTGGACGAAGAGGGTCGTCAACATTGGGCGGCTAAATGGGCTGCGATTCAAAAGAAAAAACGAGGACAACTTCAACTGCTACATACCCAAAATGGCGTTGATGCTTGGCTGGGTTTCACCGTAACCGAACCAGGCATTTGCGCACTCGATGTGCGCTTTAATCGAGACCGATACAGCCTTCAACAGTGCGCTAAAATGCTCCAAACCTTTACTGCTGAACTGTTCAAGCAACTCGGAGTTTTTCGGATTGAGTTGAGATGCACAGCGGACGACAACTTTGCTCGTGAAGTTTACACCAAAGCAGAGTTTCGCTTAGAAGGAACGCTTCGTCAAGCTCTAAGCACGCGAAGCATGCGTGTAGATGCAGCCGTGTTTGGGATATTAAAAAGTGACATAAGCGTTTGAATTTCGGCACTTAGCCAATTCGAGTGAGTAAATTTTGGGAATTAAACCAAAACCGTGCACTCATGAATATCGACATGCTTCAATGGCAGTTGTCACTATCACTGCTCCTAAATTTATCCTTGCTTCTCTTTGTTATCACCTTAATCCGACTTCGAAAAAAGACAAGAGGTAATTCCACAGCTCACGATTTCAAGGAAATACTGCGGCGTGCACACCCTCAACTCACTCCTCGACAAGTAGAGATGGCCGAATACATCCTACATGGATACTCCAACCAGCAGATTGAACGAGCCATGTGCATTACCGATGGAGCCGTTCGAACCGGGAAATCAAGATTAAAGATGAGCTTAAATCTCAGCAGATCGGAAAGTCTTATCAAACATCTGATTTCCTTATACCTCTCTGCTTAGGCACACTCGTGAAAGTCAATTGACAACAAATCGACAACATCAATTCATATCATTCAGCGTCCTGTTCAGGAAGTTTGCAGTACCACACCTAAAATCTATGCTTGTGCGATGCTTACTTTTTATGCTGATCATCTGTTATCAACCCATGTATGCTCAGCCACACAATCCGGGGAATCCGGTTCCACTGGACTCCTTTGAATGGGCGTTAATCTTTCTTGGTTTATGCTTTGGCTGTTGGACCCTATACACACGTCACTGTCGACCTCTGACGAGCACTTGATCTAGAATATTCACCCTCGTTCTTTGTGTATTTAAATAAGGGCGACACAATGCAGGAATTATACGAGGGTGAATTTTCCTCTCTTGGTAGATTGAAAAAGACTGCTTGAATTTTAGTACCTTCCAAGTGAACAAAAGAGACCAAGATCACATCCATGAAGACCAAAAAATTAGAGCAGTTTATACTTGCCATAGCCGTTTTGCTTTCGACCGCCACTTTGATTGGCTGGTTCACGGGGGCATTACCTAGCGGCTTACAGCGAAATATCAACTACATCCTGGCCGGTGCTATCGCGCTTTACGTGGGCTATGTGTACATCGTTCAATCTCGAGATCACAGAACTATTGACGGATTGGAACAACGCATTGATGACCTAAAGCACAAGGTGGCAGATCGAGAGTCTACCATCACCAAGCAAAAAGGGTCTATCAAAAAGCTTGAAGGACAGGTTTCAGAATTGCAATCAGAAGTGAATTCGTTGAATGAAGCTTTTGAGAAAGCCAAAAAAGAATGGACCAAAGAAAAAGCAGAACTTGAAAGCAAATTTCAGTCGTAGCATCCGATTGTGTGCTCGTTATACCCTACTTGCATGCGCGTTTCTCACCTTGTCATGCGATCCATCCGGACCCGTTAGTGGTGGTCCGTGTGAATACGAAGAAGTAGACCACACTATTCGGCATACCGAGACTGGTGTTGAGGTAGTCGATCAGCCGAGCTTAGAATCTTCGTTCTTGACAAAAACTGGAGGAGCTGGTTGGTACAAGGAGAGTATGTTTAAGGGTGATATTTCCGATTATCTATCCCCTAGTGAGTTATCCGAAATGGAAGCCTCACCCATCGGGACGGAATGCCTTGCTCGATTTAGTGTAATGACAACAGGAAGCTGCACTCCTGTGTTAGTATTCATTCTTCCAGAAAGGCCAGCCGACCCTTAGCTTTTCACGTTCCCATTGAAAATTTCCTCACCTCATTGCCCTATCGTAGCTTTGCGGCTTGGCCCCGTAGTACAATGGATAGTATGCAAGTTTCCGGAGCTTGAGATCTAGGTTCGATTCCTAGCGGGGCTACTACTCTTTTCGAATATGAAGAAGTTCATCAGTTTTATCGCCTACACCGTAGTTGTACTCTTTGTCCTGAGCACCTTTGGCTGGATCGTGAAACACAGCGTAAAAGGAAGCAAAGATTTCGGTTCTTTCGGAAAGGGCCTAGTTGACTTTGTAAGCTTCTTCGACCTATTCGAACAGAGTGTTGAGGAAGTAGCCGAACTGCCTAAAACTTTCGTGAAGACCAATCCGAACTTCGCTCCTGTGAACCGCTTGGAGCAGGACCTATGGATTCTCACTTCCTACAGCAATGAAGATGGTAATCGAAATATCGATTTGATAAACCTTCGAAATAACGAGGTAGCTCATCAGTGGGAAATGGATGAGATAAATCGCCCCGCAAATAGAGTGATGCACTCACTGATGTTGCCCGACAGTTCATTGGTGTATTCCGTAAATAATGTTTCAGGGTTGTACTGTATAGATAAGAATGGAGTGGAGCTATGGGAACAGCCGGCCCTCCAACATCATCATAGTATGAACCTCAATTTCGAAGGAAACATTTGGGCGTGTACCAATGATCTTGAACCCAATGGAAAGATGGCCTTTACAGGATTTCTTGCCGTTGACGGGAGACATTTACCTTTCTTGGATAACTCTATTGCCCTGTTCAATTCGAAAACGGGCGACATACTCTTCCATAAATCCTTAACCGATTTAATCGTTGAGAACGAGTTGGAGTATCTACTCTTGAAAACGGGAAAGGCAGAGGATCCCATTCACTTGAACGATGTGGAACCCGCTTTAGCAGATGGACCGTATTGGAAGCAAGACGATGTGTTCCTGAGTATGCGTCACACTTCTGCCATCATACATTATCGTCCGAGCACTGATTCCATTATTAACGTATTTGAAGGTCCTTTTTTGGCGCAACACGATGTCGACATTTTGAATGATAGCACATTGGGCATCTTCAATAATAATGCTCACCAAGCTTGGCAAAAACCATCAGGCATGCATCCTAAATCAGACAGCATTGCTGAAGTGGCTCGAATTTATTCGAACTTGGTTGAGTATCACTTTGAGTCTGACTCTTACGAGGTAAAGTACAAGGACCTGTTTGCTGAAAATGATATTTATACCTTCACGGAAGGATTGGCTGATTATCACTCGGACGGACGGATATTTATTGAAGAGCAGAACAGTGGATTACTTTGGGTAATCAGAAATGATACAGTCCTTTATAAAGGGGTGCTTTCTTCGCAGCACGAAGGGTACCATCACTTGGCCAATTGGGCTCGTTTAATGGAATAAAATTATGACAACACTCTATATAGGACCAGGTTTAGGTGCCGGAACCATTATTCTCATCTTCATCATTGGTGGCATTGTACTCTTTTCATTTGGGTACATCTTTTGGGCTAGACTCAAACGGCTATTTGGGAAAAAGAAAGACCCTAAGAACTAGGCAAATCGATGAGCTATCTTCTTCACTTTGTAGTAGGCATACTTTTCATTCTCATCTGTAAGTGGCAGTACAAGGTGTTCTTTAACCTAGCTCAAAGTAGCGTTCACCTGCTCGACGCCTACCTGATGAAGGGGGAAGACGACGACAAGCTTCCCATCATTGAAAAAAGGACAGGCGGCTTACTCAAGTCATTGCTTCTCGTCATTGGAATTTTAGTGCTTGCCTTTGCATTGAGCTTTGGCCTTTTGTGGTTGGCAGATACCTTTTTAGAATGGACTTCAATAGCCGATTTGTCATCTACCTGGGGCATTTTAGCCTTATCTGCCGGTGCTACTCTTCCATTCTTCATCCCGAATAAATCGAAGTCGGCATACTCTCCCTTAGCTCAGCTATTGCACCACTTGGCTCTGGATAATTACAACTTGGGTTATCGCCTTTTTAAGCGAGAGAGCAAGAAATTCGGCATAGAGACCAAAGATGAATTTGTTATCATCACTGGACTTGCACGTGCCGGTACAACCAGCATGCTCAACACCTTGATTGAGCTAGGTCCGTTTGCTTCTTTAAACTATGGTAATATGCCTTTCCTGATGAGTCCCAACACATGGGGGAAGTTTTACAAACCTAAATCAGAAGCTACGCAAGAACGAAGTCACGGTGATGGAATAAAAATCGCTTTGGATTCCAACGAGGCTTTGGAGGAATACTTCTTTAAGGCCATTACAAATGATAGCTTCATTGGAAAGGAGTTTCTACAAAAGCACAGTATTAGTCATGAGGGGTATCAAGATTACATGGCTTACCAGTCTATCATTCGGAAGGATGAGAAGAGTATTTACTTAGCGAAGAACAACAACTTCTTACTGCGCTATCCATCCATTCGAAAGTGGAATTCGAAATTTAGAACCGTCATTCTCTTTCGACACCCCCTCTATCACGCCGCTTCCCTACTCGATCAACACGTGAAGTTCAGCGAGCTTCAAGAGGAAGACGCCTTCACTCGAACTTACATGGAGTGGTTGGGTCACCATGAATTTGGTTTAAGTCACAAGCCCTTTGTGTTCTCTGAGGAGGATGAACGTGCATTGAGAGCCATAGACGATACCAAACTAGACTATTGGGTAAAAGTTTGGATTCGCGTTTATCAGTACGCGCTGGAAATCAAAGACGAAAAAACACTCTTTGTATCCTACGAAGCGTTTTGCGAAAAACCTCAGGAGGTATTAAGTCGTATCACAGAGGGCTTAGAAGGTGTGCATATTCCCAATGAAATGCAGGGTCATATAAACCAGAGAGCGGCAGAAGACACTTGTGATCCGGACATCATGAGACGAGCACTGGATGTGTATGAGTCGTTGGTGGCACGAGTTTGAAAATTTCGAAGCATTGCATAATTTGCCATGAACTAACCTTTCATTCATCATGATCAAAAGAATTGCTTTCGTTCTTGGTCTTTTCGTACTACCCGTATTCTGCTCTGCATAGAAGATCGAGTCTAAGAATAAAAAGGGTAAAAACGCTTAGAGTCAAAACGCCGTATCGCTTGTAGTTTTTCGAATCTTCATCCGGGGTAGGGTTGAACTACGAAGGATTACTGGGCGCTCATTTAGGAGCCGATGTTGGACTTGGAGTAAATTACTACGGAGCGGTAAGTTATAGCGCTGGAGTCACCTACTTTTTCAGTGAAGTTTACAAAGAAAATTCTAGTTTTTCTTTGGGTATAGATTTGATTTCCGTGGACACCAATCCGGGTTTTTACATGCCTATTGGTTGGCGCTATTCCTTCAAAAACAACTTCCTATTCGGCATCGATGTAGGCCCTTGGTATGGAGATGAGGAATTCCTCGCCCTTGGTGGATTGACTTTGGGCTCTCGCTTTTAATACAAGGCGCTCAAACCAGCGCCCAACTCTTTGAAACACTTTAAGGGTCGAATGGAGATGCCACCAGTAGGAATCAAACCTACATCTAAGGTTTAGTCCCGATACAGAAGAAGTGGTCCTACTAGGAATCGAACCTATATCTAGAGTTTAGTCCCGCAATTGATGATGGTAGCCCCAGTAGGAATCGAACCTACATCTAAGGTTTAGGAAACCTTCGTTCTATCCATTGAACTATGGGGCCATCATCATGCGGGATATCCATTGAATTAAAAACACACTCTCAGGAGTGTGTTTTTAATTCATAGCCTCGTCAAGCTCCGGTATCAGAAAATCAAATACCTGTTCCCAGGTCGCTGCATCTGAGTTCCAGGGGCAATGGCCTTCTTCTGGAAAAAGTATTCGGCTATTCTCTATTCCGATAGTGTTGCATGCATCGGTCAACGGACCTGTTCCACATAGCTTCACTGCATTGGGGTTATTGTTCAACACATTCGCACAACTATAAGGTACTATAGGGTCGAACGTGCCGTGAGCCATAATCACATCTGCTGGAATACTTGAAGAACTCGTAATGGGATTCAAAAAGTGGGTTTTGTGTATTCCACCAGCTAAGGATATGATAGCCTTGAGGTCGGAATTTGTAGATGCATCGTACATCACGCTCCATCCTCCAGCAGAAGCAAGAGCAGAATCGAGGTTCTGAGAAATAACATCACTTTGATCTAGGCTTCCCAAGTGTAAAGACAACACGGCTCCCGCGCTATTTCCGCCAAAGGCCATGTTTGTTGGATCGATGCCATAAGGATTTCCATTACCGACCGATTCGCGAATCTTACGAACCACAGTGGATCCATCGGCCATACTACGCGCAACCACACCCAGTGAAGCCACGCTATCGAGCATCACTGTGATACTCGACGCGAGTCGGTAATCATAACTGATGGCTACATAACCATGTTTGGCTAAGCGAGTGCCTAAATCAATCATTAATGGATTCTTTCTAGAACCTGAAACAAAAGCTCCGCCGTGCGCCAAGAATACCACACGTCGATTGGTCGCCTCGTCACCAGCCGGAGTATAGATATCGTACCAAAGGTCTTCGGTCTGGTCGTAGTTTACGCTATCAACCTCTACATCCGTGAATACTTCTTGCTTGTACCTGTTTGGCACACCAGCAACTCCTGGATCGTCGTCCATATCCGACTCACATGCCCAAAGGCCAAATACTGCCAATGGCAGAAGGTAAATTGTCTTCATTCTTTGAAAATTAAGAAATGGTCATTCCGTTCTCTATAGCTGCCTCGGGACGCACAAAAACGAGTTTGCCGTTCTCATCCTCAGCCATCAATATCATACCCTGACTTTCAACTCCGCGAATCTTTCGAGGCGCCAAGTTGGCCAATAGTACAACTTGTTTCCCTATAACCTCCTCAGGAGAGAAGTGTTCAGCTATTCCAGAAACTACGGTTCGGGTATCGAGCCCTGCGGCTACAGTGAGCTTCAAGAGTTTGTCAGCTTTCTTCACTTTCTCAGCTTCCAGAATAGTGGCCGTTCTCAAATCCATCTTCATGAAATCATCGAAGGTAGCTTCCTCTTTGGCCGCTGGCACATTCACTTCTGTATTACTCATTTCCGACTCTTTCAATTTGTCCAGTTGTACCTGAATTTGCTCGTCTTCAACCTTTTCGAATAACAAGGCTGCCTTACCCAATTGATGTCCGCTTGATATAAGCTTGGAAACATCCTTCAATGAACTCCAACCAATGGTTTCATCCAGCTGAATGAAGGCCTTCATTTTAGCCGAAGTGAAAGGCAAAAAAGGCTCACAGGCTACTGCCAAGGTAGCTGTAATTTGAGTTGCCCAATGCATAATAGCCGCTGTACGTTCCGGATTTGTCTTCTGCAATTTCCAGGGCTCTTCATCTGCTAGGTATTTATTCCCAATACGAGCCACATTCATCAAGCTTTGCAGAGCTTCTCTGAATTTGAATTTCTCTAAAGACTCCTCCATCTTCTCAATGGACTGTTCAATCTCTGTGAAAGTGGATTCATCCACCTCACTCATGCTTGAAGCCACTGGAACAACTCCATCATAGTATTTCTGATTGAGCACCATTACACGGTTCACGAAGTTTCCAAAAATGGCTACAAGCTCGCTGTTGTTGCGCGTTTGGAAATCACTCCAAGTGAAGTCATTATCCTTCGTTTCAGGCATGGTTGCCGTGAGTGCATAGCGCAACACATCTTCCTTACCACTAAAGTCGTTTAAGTACTCATGCAACCATACGGCCCAATTCCGAGAGGTAGAAATCTTCTTTCCTTCAAGATTCAAAAACTCATTAGCCGGAACATTCGTAGGTAAAATGAAATCACCGTGCTCCATCAATATCGCAGGGAAGATGATGCAGTGGAAAACGATATTATCTTTTCCAATGAAGTGAATCAAACGCGTGTCTTCATCCTTCCACCATTTATCCCAATCGCTTCCCAAATGCTCTTTGGTGGCACTGATATATCCAATGGGTGCATCAAACCAGACGTACAATACCTTACCATCAGCTCCCTCCACTGGAACGGGAACGCCCCAATCTAAGTCGCGTGTCATGGAACGGGGCTGCAAGCCGTCTCCAGCATCCAACCAACTTTTACATTGTCCGTAAACATTGGGTTTCCAATCTTCCCTTGACTCAATGAACTCACGGATTTTAGGTGCCAATTTATCCAGCGGCAAGAACCAATTCGTGGTTTTCTTCAAGATAGGTTGGGCGCCACTCAAGGTTGATCGAGGATTGATCAAATCGGTTGGATTCAAGCTCGACCCACAATTCTCGCATTGATCTCCATAAGCATCTTCGTGTCCGCATACGGGGCACTTCCCCATGATGTATCGATCGGCCAAAAACTGATTTGCCTCAGGATCATAATATTGCTCGGTTTCCTTTGTATCGAAAATCCCCTTCTCGAATAAATTGCTGAAGAATTCGGAAGCCGTTTCCTTGTGAATGTCTGAACTCGTACGAGAATAGTGGTCGAAAGAAATTCCAAAATCATGCAAGGCTGACTTCATGATCCCATGGTAGCGATCCACCACCTCTTGAGGAGTAATTCCTTCCTTCTTGGCCTTCATCGTAATGGCCACTCCATGTTCATCAGAGCCGCACATAAACTGCACGTCTCTCCCATTTAATCGAAGGTATCGAACGTAAATATCTGCTGGCAAATAGCATCCTGCCAAGTGACCGATGTGAATCGGGCCGTTTGCATATGGCAAAGCAGCAGTAATGGTGTAGCGTTTAGGCGTGCTCATGAAGGAATATTTGAACGACAAAAGTACAATGCACAGCGCAGAGTAGCGAATGGCGAAAATATTCAAATTCACCCGCTCTATTCGCTATCTTCAAACCCTATTAACAAGTGCAATGACGCGACCTTCTCATCTTCAAAATGGCGACCTCGTACTCATAACGGCTACCGCTCGGAAAATTTCCATAGAGGAACTGGAGCCCGCCATTCAATGGCTAAAGGCGAACGGACTGCGCGTTGAATTTGCACCAAACCTCTTCTCTGCCCGTCATCAATTTGCGGGAACCGACGATGTGCGAAGAGCAGATTTGCAGTGGTGTTTGGATCATCCGGAAGCGAAAGCGATTTGGTGTGCAAGAGGTGGCTACGGCACAGTTAGAATCATCGATGAACTGAATTGGGGAAGTTTCAAAGCCAAGCCAAAATGGATCACAGGCTATAGCGATGTGACAGCGCTACATGGAATGGTCAATGCTATGGGGATAGAATCATTACATGCCACCATGCCTATCAATATTGCCACAAATACGGGTACATCTCTCACATCATTGATGCAAATTTGGTCAGGTGCCGATACGGGATTAAACGCTCCTTCGCATGCTTTATCCTTGGCAGGAACAGCTGAAGGAACACTAATTGGCGGAAATTTGTCCGTGCTTTTTTCGATTCAAGGCTCACAATCACAACCGCCTTTGGAAGGCGGAATTCTGGTTCTTGAAGATTTAGATGAATACCTGTATCACATCGACCGGATGATGATGGGACTCAAGCGCAGTGGATGGTTGGAGAACCTCTCAGGAGTAATCGTTGGGGGTATGACCGACATGAATGATAACGCCATTCCGTTCGGTGAGGGTGCTGAGGAAATTTTGCACCGGCATTTTGCGACGTTCAGTATCCCCGTTGGATTTGGCTTCCCGATAGGTCATTTAGATAACAATTGCGCCATTCGCTTGGGAGCACCAGTCCGCCTAACAGTTAGTGACAATGGCAGTAGCGAATTCCATTACCGCTAGTTCGATTCTAGTTTGAAAATCGGCATTCCGTCGGTAACATCCCCGAAATTTGAGGAATGCCAAACCACAATCAAAAATTAGGAAAGGAAGGCGAGGAATTCGCAGCAACCTATTTAAAAGATAAGGGTTGGACCATACTCGAGCGAAATCTACAATTGGGTCATGATGAAATTGACATCTTGGCTAAAACAGATGGATTACTGGTGGTAGTAGAAGTCAAAACCCGTGCAACTGATTCTTTCGGCGTGCCCCAAGACTTCATCACTCCACAAAAGGAACATTCATTAATTCGAGCTTGTGAGCGATACTTATTGGAATCAGATTGGGAAGGTGAAACCCGATTTGACCTGTTAGCTGTGTATTATGCTGGCCGTAAACCGAAGCTCATTCATATTGAAGACGCATTCTATCCTTCAGCATAATTCCCTGAAAATGAATTGATTTTTACCTTGGATGTCGATTATTCGAAGTAATTTTGTCGCCCCAAAAAATTGGACATCATGAATAAAAGAAGGCCAAGTCGAGGTTCGCAGAATTCCAACGAAGGAAAAAAGCGCTCGAGCCATCCGAGAGGACCGCAGGCCCGTGGAAATCAACCCGGAAAAGCGCGTCCAAATCAACAGAAAGAAGAGTTCAAATCTTTCCGTAAACCCAAGCGCCAGCAAGCTGAGAACATTCGTTCTTTGAATGAAGACATGCGATTAAATCGGTTCTTATCCGTAGCCGGAAT
Source organism: Phaeocystidibacter sp. (assembly GCA_965659415.1). GTDB lineage: Bacteria > Bacteroidota > Bacteroidia > Flavobacteriales > Schleiferiaceae > Phaeocystidibacter. The sequence goes on along the minus strand of CBFHVA010000008.1, from coordinate 75,165 downwards.
TTGCAGTCGCCGTGAAGCCGACAAGCTCATTCAAGCCGGACTCGTAGCCATCAATGGAAAGGTGGTTACCGAATTGGGAACGAAAGTTAAAAAGTCAGACGAAGTACGCTACAATGGCGAACTGATTCAGGCCGAAGCCAAACGATATCTACTGCTCAACAAGCCTAAGGGGTTCATCACCACCATGGATGATCCTCGCGCTCGTAAAACCGTAATGGATCTCATCGGCGGAGCGTGTCAAGAACGCATTTATCCGGTTGGCCGATTAGACCGTGCAACTACAGGTGTGTTATTGTTCACCAATGACGGGGAGATGGCTAAAAAACTAACTCATCCATCGCACGGAGCGCGCAAGATTTATTCGGTTCAGCTAGATAAGAACCTCAAAAAATCAGACCTCGACAAAATTGCTGCAGGTCTTGAGCTTGAAGATGGTATTATCACGCCTGATGCCATTGCCTATATAGATGATAAGTCCAAATCACACATTGGCATTGAGCTTCATTCTGGCAAGAATCGCATCGTGCGCCGAATTTTTGAATACCTTGGATACGACGTTCAAAAACTCGACAGAACCTCATTTGCCGGGCTCACAAAAAAAGGCATGAATCGAGGTCATTATCGATTCCTCACAGCTGATGAAGTGAACTTTCTGAAAACGAGATAGATTCACTAACCGCACGTCGTTGAAAAATATTGACACCCCCTCTGTCGTTCGACATTGATGAGGTTGTAATTTCACGACCATAAATCAGCAATCTAAGATGACGGAAGAAAAGGTAAAGGCGAAGCTGTGGAAGCGCATACTGAGGTATGTAATGCTCTCTGGATTGATCCTCACCTTAGTCTTAGGAATAGCATTCGCCTACCTGTACACCAATCAAGACAAGCTGCGCGGCACTTTAATAGAGGAAGTAAATAAGTATTTGGACGCTGAGTTGAAGGTATCCGACATCCGGATGGACTTCTTCACTCAGTTTCCGGATGTAAGCTTTCGCTTCAGCAACGTGTTTTGCAAAGAAATGCTTCCCTCAACAAGCAGTGATACGCTTTTCTATTTTGAAGATGTTTACTTCGAATTCAACTTATGGCAGTTAATTCAAGCTGAGTACGAATTGAAAGGCATCACCTTCGATGAGGGAGTGGTGAAAATCAAACTCTACCGGAATGGTCGCGATAACTACCACTTCTGGAAGGGTTCAACCGACACCTCGGATTCGAAATTGAAAATTGATTTAGAGGATCTTGATCTCCAGAACACTCGGATTTACTTTTCGGACATCACGGCAGATGTAAGTACTCAGTTGCAGGCGAAGAGTTTAACGCTGAGTGGTGGACTCAATTCCGGTTCCTTCTACTCCGCAGCGGAATGGCGCGGAGGTATCGACTTCATGTTGGTGGACGATTTGGATTATCTACCCAATAGAGATGCTTATGCCAAATTGAACTTCCGCACTACTGGAGATTCAACCTTTATTGAAGATGGATACCTGGAGCTCGATGAACTTGGGGTGAATACATCTGGATATATCGTTGAAGGTGAAAACCATTGGAGCCTTTCCGGGCAGCAGCTCTCCCTCTCGCGGTTCATCGCTCTTCTACCAAAAGCATTCTTGCCTGATCCATCACTCGTTCGAGCCGATGGGCTTTTTGATTTGTTTTTGAACATTGATTTAAAGGACAAGAAAGCACTGATAGCCGCCGACACCAAAGTGAACAACGGAAACCTTGCTTTGATGAATTCGGGATTGGAACTCTCAAACTTGTCTTTCAATGCTCATTTCGACAATGGAACGCGCGGTAGGCTGCAAGATTCCAGACTGAAAATCGAGGAAATTCTGGCCAAAACTCAAACGGGAACATTAGAAGCGGAACTGAGCATCACCAACTTTGCATCTCCCACCATCGCAACTAGCGGTAACATCAACTTAGATTTTAAAGAAGCTCTTACCCTGGCTAGCACCGAATTCTGGGAAGAAGCAGAAGGAACCTTGGCAGGCAATTTCAATATTCGCAGACGTTACAGCACATTCGCAGATATTCAATCCACAGGCTTGGCAGGAGCCAGCCTCAGTGGTGAAATGAATTTGAACAACGGCAGGCTGAAAGTAGCTGAATCCGGCTTGGACATGTTAGATCTATCCACTAACATGACCTTCGGAAACGGAGATATTGTGCTCAAGAATTTACAGTTTAAATCAGGCTCTTCCGACTTCAGAGCAAATGGCCAGATTAAGAATGCTCTTGTTTTTGGACAAACCCCGGTGCCTACATTCCGGCTCCAACTTCATTCGGATTATTTGGATTTGCAAGACATCTTTGATTGGGAACTGAACCATCGCGAAGGTGCTGAGACAGATGATCCGTTCCGCTTTGATTTTACCGTACAACTTACCGTGAATCAATTCAAGCACAATACGTTCAACGCACAGAACGTATCTGGACGAGTGTATAGTCAAGGCACCGACATACTCGGCAACAACCTCACATTTAAAGCTGTGGGTGGTGATGTCAACACGAGTTTCCGGTGGCATCCAGACGGCTCAGTGTATGAACTGAACACGCGGGGAACACTGCGCAATGTGGATATCAACCAACTGTTTACCGAGTTCAACAACTTTGAGCAAAAGAGCTTGACCGCTGACAACATAAATGGCCGCGCCGATGTGGATTATGCCGTTCGTATTTACTTCAATGAGGAAATGGATCCCGTCTTGGAAAGTTTGGTTTCCGAAACCGATTTTAAACTTAGGGAAGGACGACTTACCAATTATGCACCTATGGAAAAGCTGTCTCGCTTTGCAGATATTTCAGCGCTCCGTGATGTGCAATTTGAAACATTGGAAAATCATCTCAGCATCGCAGACCAGAACATTCACATCCCCGGGATGACAGTGAAGAGTAACATCCTCGAAATCTGGGTAGAAGGCGATCACAATTTTGAGAATAACATCGACTACTCATTAAAGATCCAACTAGCCGATGCGCTAGGAAGTACACGCCGGACCAACAAGGAGCTAGCCGATTTTATCCAAGAAACGCGTCGTGAACAACCCTTGATTCCGGTCCGGATTTATGGAAACTTGGAAAACCCTAACATCACGCTAGATCGTTCATTGCTAGGCGAAAGCATCGAAGAAGAATGGCAAAGTCAAGGTGATGAACTGCGCGAACTCTGGGAAGGAACTGAAGATCCCACTGAGTCTGAGCCAACATATATTTTCGAGTGGGAAGAGGATACAACGGGAAGAGGTTAAAAATTAAACTTCCAATAACATAAACCTTTGCCCAACTCTTACCTCTAATGTACCTTTGCTCTCCTTATCAGAGGACCCAGAACTGAACTGATTATCAGTGCTGAATGGGTAAACGAAGCGGTTGTATGAAGCAAGTCTACGGACTCCTTCTCTTGTTTTTGATTTCTACTCTTGGGGTTTTCGCTCAGAACACCCAACGCGTGAAGGTTATGACCTATAACCTGCTTAATTATAGAAACACCACTTCTTGGTGCGACGGCACAAATAATAGCTCGAGTCAAAAAGACAATCGCTTAAACACCATTGTCAACCACGTTTCTCCTCACATTTTGATTTGTCAAGAGGTAGGCGCCAATTCAGGTGTGCCGACCGATCGGATTCTAACCAATGCGTTAAACGTTTCTGGAGTGACTTACTGGGACAAAGCCAGTTTCACGAATAACGGCTTCTCTAACATTGTGAACGCTGCCTTTTTCGATACGAGGTACATAGGCTTAAAATCCCAGGACTTCATCACGGTAGACGCAAGTAACCAAAGTTTGGTTCGCGCAATTGATTTCTATCGATTTTACTACAAAGATTCGCTTTTAGCGGACGATCCGGATACGATTTTCTTTACGGTTGTTGGGGTTCACTTGAAGGCCGGCGGCTCAAATTCAGATGCCGCTCAAAGGACTGCTGCTGCCAATGCCACTATGCGCCACATCCAAACTCAGGTGCAAGATGATAACGTAATCCTTTGTGGAGATTTAAACGTGAACTCTGGGAACTCCGCTGCTTTTCAGCAATTCGTCAATTACTCGGTTGCTGGCGTCCGCTTGTATGATCCGTTAAATGACGTTGGGAACTGGTATAACGACTACGGCTCAAGACTCATACACACTCAAAGCACCAGACTCTCCAATACGAACGGCGGCTGTTTCTCAGGCGGCGGTATGGATGATCGCTACGACCATATCCTGGTAAGTGACGAAATATTGAATGGGGCAGAACGCATGGAGTATGTGAACAACAGCTTCACGGTAATTGGCAATGACGGACTCCACTTCAATGACGACATCACTTCGGGAACCAACTTATCTGTGCCTGCTAATGTGCTCACCGCCCTCCACGGCATGTCGGATCACCTTCCCGTAACGCTTGAATTAGATATTGAAAAGAAGACCGTTGGGCTTCAGTCGAATCAACTTAAAAGTCAACATTTGAGGATTGCTCAATTGAATGCCGATGAAATTCAAATTGAGTGGCCTTACAATGTGGGCGGAGTTGCACAGGTCGAGATTATCGACATGAATGGTCAGCGCGTACTGAATCATGAGCCTAGAGGGACGCGTACCGTACTGAATGTATCCACCCTTTCTCACGGAATGTACCTTGCCAAAGTCACTGAAACTTCGGGAGCGCAGGCTATCGCGAAATTCATTTTACTTCCATGATTAAGCAATTCGGATATACCCTTCTTTTACTGAGCGTAAGCCTCAGTTCATTTGGCCAATCTAGCTTTGAGGAGCGCACAACCGACGCGAGTAATATGCGTTTAACGGTTACGAATTTGGGAACCTTTGGAAATGCTTTTCGCGGATATCGCGATGGTTCAGGTGACCCAAGTTGTGAGTATCCGGCTGGCTCTGGTGTAGAACACATTTTTGAATCTGGAATTTGGGTAGGTGGATTGGAAAACGGAGGCAACGTGCGGGTTTCCACCTCAGCGTATGATGCCCCTCAAGGCTACGCTCCAGGTAGATCAGGTTTTGAGTTTACCGCACAACCCGGAAGTGGACTAGGTGTTCGTTCCTCTTTATTTGATAATCCGAATTACACCCCAGAGGCTGTTTCGCATCAGGACTATTTCTCAGAGTTTGCCGATACGGCAATTGTTGTTCCTGGAACGTCTATTCCAATCCAAAGCCACATCAATCCAATGGGCATCAAGGTGCGCATGGAAACGTATAACTGGAACTACCTTTTCAGTGATTTCTTCGTGATTGTGAATATGACCATTACCAATGAAAGTCAGAGTTTCTACGACGATGTGCACATAGCGCTTTGGGCGAATACCGTGGTGCGAAATATCAATATCACACCAGCAGGTGCGGGAGGTGCGGCCTTCTATTCGCAGGGCGGTAATGGCTTCATCGATTCGTTAAATATGGCGTACTGTTTTGACGCAACCGGTGACGTTGGATTTACAGATAGCTACATTGGACAGAAGTTCTTGGGTGCCGAAGACAAGTATGGTTTTCACCACCCGGATATCGATTCTGCCTTCAATAGCGAGACGGGTCAGATGGAATTGGACATCGACAACTCCGTGCACTACAATTCTTGGATTTTCAACAACTCATCTCAGGCCTTGTTCTTCTTCCCGCAAGACGACAATCAGCGCTTTATTAAGATGTCCGACGGACTTAACGACAATCCGTGCTGGGACGATCCAAATGGAGCCAATTGCCAGGGTGGAACTGGTCTGGACATTCAAGGTCTCTTAGAAGCTTCAGGTAACCGGTCCGATTTAGTAAGCATGGGCCCCTTCCGCAGATTTGAGCCTGGTGACGAAATCAACGTTTCTTTCGCATTTGTAGTAGGTGCAAAAAGAGACGATGGAAATCCAAACTCGGGGAATACCCCGGCTCAAAAACAAATTTTTGTTGATAATGCCGAATGGGCGCAGACCGCTTACAATGGAGAAGATGTGAACTTCAACGGCATTCTCGATCCAGGTGAAGATATTGATGGCGATGGTGAAATCACCCGATTCATTCTACCAAGCCCCCCCGAAACTCCAATCACTCGTGTAGTTCCTTCCGAAAACAAAATTGATGTGTATTGGTCGGATAATGCCGAGCGTTCAGTTGACCCAATTACCCAAAAATTGGATTTTGAAGGATACCGTGTTTACTTGAGTCGATTGGGCTTTGACGTTACGGGTACACCCAATTTGGCCGAAGACTTTATTTTGATTTCACAAACGGACAAGGTGGGTAATAACCTCTTCTACGAGACTGGGTTTTCGTCCGTGCGCCTGGATGAACCTGTATCCTTTGAGGGAGACACGACGGCCTACTACTACCGCTATACCATCGATAATATTCAAAATGGCTGGCAAAATGCTGTGGCTGTCACGGCATTCGACGAAGGGAATCCATCCAGTAATTTGGAGTCGCTAGAATCATCATTCTTGGCCAACGATTTCCGCGCCTTTGCAGGAACTGAGGCAAACGACGATATGGAGGCCAATGAGCCGTTTGTGTATCCGAATCCATACTATGCTGGAGCATCTTGGGAAGGTCGTTCTAACTTCCAAGAAGAAAGTCGCAAGCTGATATTTGCCAACCTACCTGAACGTTGCGTAATCAGAGTTTATACAGCGGCTGGAGACTTCATCGATGAAATTCAACACGACGGAAACTACGACGGTTCTGACACCCGATGGTTCCAAACGTTTGGCTCTGAAAATCCAGAAGAGAACGTATTCTCAGGCGGAGAACACGCTTGGGATTTGCTTTCAAGAGATTCTCAAATTATCAGTAGAGGACTGTATATGTTCTCGGTGGAAGATTTGGACACGGGAGATTCATACACCGGGCAGTTCGTCATTATCAAATAAGCATATATTATTTCAAATATCAATCAACCACAATCCACAGTAAACATGAAAAAGATTTTACTTCTTTGCGCGATGGTTTTCGGGTGGGCTTTTGCCGAAGCTCAAACGCCTCCTTACGTTGACATTAATCAAATTCAATTCGTAAGTGCTACGGATCTCGCCAACTGCAACGATACTAGTGCATATTTTGGTGATACCGTTCGCACACGCGGCGTAGTAGTTACTCCAGGAAACGTTTCTGAAGTTCCTTCAGGCTCCGTTCAAGGCGGTCACCGTCCATTCTTGTTTATTGCTGATACAGCCAACGGTGGTAACGGAGGTCCTTGGAAGGGTATCGAAATAATGGGCGCATACAGAAATGCGCAGGGCAACTTGTTGCCTCTTCCAAACATTGAAACAGCATTGCCAGGCGATATCATCGAATTCATCGGTATCGTAAACGCCTTCAACAATGGAACCCAATTGGAGCCGATTGACGGAAACTCGTTTACCATTTTGGGGTCGACGGGAGCACCAACAGCAGCCGTAGTTCCTTTGGCTGATTTAAATGACGCGAACCGAGTAAATATTCCAGCAACTGGCGAACAGTGGGAAAATACCTTTGTAGAACTTCAAAACGTCACAGTAGTTGACGTGATTTTCTTCAATGGCAACAGCCGTGTAAGCTTTAACGTGGTAGACGGCCTAGGCAATACGATTAACGTTTCAGACCGCTTCTTGGCGCAGAAACTGAACAGCCACCAAACGGTTAACCCTTTCTCTCCAAAAACTACAGGATCATTTGACCCTCCCGTGCCAGGGACTTTCTACAATAGCTTGAAAGGAATGCTGCGCCATGACGCGAACGGCTGCTTCCTGAACAGCGGATCTCGTGGTTATGAATTGAATCCATTTGACAGCACACATTACAACGTGGGCTTTGCGCCACCGTATATCAGCAACTTTGTGCGCGACCCAAGTGTTCCTACCAGCAATCAAGATGTAGATTTGACCATGAACATCTCCGATTTCGATGGAACAGTTGATTCTGCATTCATTTACTTCACAGCAGACTCAATACTTTCTCCAAACCAATTCCCAAGTCAACCTCTTACATTGGCTCCAGGAACTACCGACGAGTACGAGTTTACCATTCCGCAATATCCTGACGGAACCTTGGTGCGTTATTACATCCGCTCAGTGGATGACCAAGGGAATAACTCTTACTATCCAACAACTCCTGTAGGAGCAAATGAGCCCAACTTTGAATACTACTTCGTTCGCGATGGGGGTCTAAAAATCTTTGATATTCAGTTCTCACTTGACGGTTCGGGAACTTCTCCGCTCGTTGGACAAACCGTAACTTTCAGAGGAATTGTTACTTCTTCTACCAAGCAACACGACTTAGGTTATCTATACGTTCAAGACCAAGGTGGTTCGGAATGGAGTGGCGTATGGTGCGTGGGTGCTGGGATCACGAACTTCTTCCGCGACGAAGAGGTGATCATCACAGGTCAGGTGAACGAGAGCTTCGGTATGACGCAAGTAAATGTTTCAAACATTCAGCTCACTGGTAATCGTGCTACTATTCAACCTACAGTAATCGACCCATCAGACACCGCTTTACAAGCTAACTTCGGATGGGAAAAATACGAAGGCGTGCTCGTGGAGTACCGCTTACCGAGCAGCCAGAAGCTCACGATCAATGAAACCGATATGGGCTTTGGAGATTACAATGTATCAGCTGTAATAGGCGCCCCACGCAATGCTTCGGGTCGAGTTTTAGCCGGTCGTCAAAGTAATACATCAAGCTCTTCACTATACGTTCAACTGGTGACCGACACGATCTACCAAAACGTAGATGGTGAAATGGAAGTGCCAGCCATCGCTGTATCTGACACTATGAAAATGGATGCTGTTCGTGGAGTATTGTTCTATGGATTCAGCAACTATCGCTTGCTTCCGCGTAACAATGATGACTTCATCGGCTTGAATGTACCGCTTGACAGTACCAACTTGCCAGAATCATCTATTTCAGTAGTTGAATGGAAAGGTGCCGAAGAAGTGCGTGCCTTCCCGAACCCTACGAACGACATTTTGAATGTAACGTTGGAAAACACGGCAATCGAATCGATTCGAATCATTGATCTGACGGGACGTATTGTACTTTCTCAAACTGCTCATTCCAATCGTGCAGAAATACAGGTAGGTAGTCTAGAAAATGGCGCTTACCTCGTGCAAATCCTGGATGAACAACATCGCGTACACACGGCTAGAATCGTAGTAGCACACTAAAGAAATTGGGGGAGTTGAATTTCGGCTTCCCCATTTTCTCACTCCATCGAAATGAAAAAAACCTTCCCACTTCTCCCCTTGCTCTTTTTGCTAGCGCAATGTCGCGAAGGAGAACCTGTACCTAATACCGCACCCAACACTCACATTGCCGTGGAGGCGATAAACCTCACGGGTGATAACCGATTGAATAGCGTGGTTCAATTGAGCTGGTATGGTACCGATCGGGATGGTTATATCATAGGATATGAAGTGAGTTTCGATAATCAAAATTGGGTCTATACTTCATCTCAAGACAGCACATTCAGGTTCGACATCCCCGCAGGGCAAGACTCTGTAGATATCGATTTATATGTGCGATCTATTGACAACGATTCGCTTCGCGATCCTTCTCCAGCGTTTCTTGTGGTTCCTCTCAAAAACACTCCTCCCGTTTCGGAGATCGATAAGGAAACCCAAACCAAGGGGACATCAATTGGCGTAGCTACCTATCGCTGGAACGCTACCGATCAAGATGGGGACGAAACTATTGTGGAAGCAGAAATCCGTTTCAACAATGGGAACTGGTATGCCATCCCGCCTAACCAAAAGCTACTGACCTTTGTCCTCGACCCGAACATCCCGTCTGGGGCAAGTACCGCGGAGGTTTACTTCGCCAACGAAAATAATCCGCAATCCATGGTCATCGATGGATTGGACGCAGGTGGACTTAACACACTCTATTTGCGAACGAAAGACATTGCGAATAGCTATTCTGAAGTAGACACAGCAGACGAAGTGACCCTCGTTCTCCCCACTGAAGATGTACTCGTAGTAAATGGCCAAAGCGCCAGTGTTTCTTCAAACTATCAAACGGCACTTACCAATGCCAACATCCAATACGATTATCTCGATTACGGAAGCAACGGAGGAGAGAACCAACCGGCCTTCTGGAGTCCAACGGTAAATCAGATTCTGAAGCAGTACCAAGTCGTATTCATCAACGCGGACGCGCAGGTTTTCCAAAACCAAGCTACAGGTCGAACAGGGCCGCTTCTAGCCTTGATAGGTCCAGCGGTTCAAGAATTTACCGACCTGGGAAACAAGTTATTCGTTACCACATCCTTTGGAACCTTGAGTGACTTATCTGGGATTACCGGAACCTACCCGATTACCGATGTGGTGAGAAGCGGAGGTTTGGTTCGTGTATATCCAGATAGCGCGACTTATCCCGTTGCGGATTCGGCCACATACGATTTACTTCAATCGAACAACGTACTGGTGGGCATAACCCCAATTATAAAAACTGCCGATGCTGAAGATTTCTATCGCACAGAACTAACACCGCTCAGTGGTTGGAGTGGCGACAATTTAATTGGAGTTAGACGTAGGCTCAATGGCAATATTTCGCAGGTCTTCTTTAGCATGGAATTATGGCGCTTCAACAGAACGCCTGCCGAAGTTGAGAACCTATTCGATCAAGTTTTTAATAACGACTTCAACTGGTAATCCATGAGAGCACTGCTATTCATCTTGGCCTTGATGTTCTCAGGAGTCATTATTGCACAAAGTGAGAATGGAACCTTAGAAGGTGTGGTTCTCGACGCCAACACCAAGGAACCTATGTTCAATGCGGGTGTACGTGTAATCGGGACCTATTATGGGCAAGTTACCACTCCGAGTGGTCGATTCCGTATTGCGGATATTCCAGCGGGCGATTACAACATCAAGGTTGAACTACTCGGTTATGGAACGCAGCAAATCAACGGTGTAACCATAGTAGCTGGAGAAACAACAGAGCTTACGATTGAACTAAGCGTGCAAGAAGACATGCTTGACGAGGTGACCGTTATTGGTCAGAAAAGTCAAGTTGACCTTGAAACGGCTGGTTCAGAAATCACCATTAGAGCACAAGAAATCGAGCAGATGAATGTGCGAAATGTGGAAGAAGTTGTGGCCATGCAAGCAGGGGTTACCAAAACCCAAGATGGCCTACAAATTCGAGGTGCACGTGTGTATGAAACCGAATACATTGTTGACGGTATTTCTGCACAAGACCCACTCGCCGGAACAGGATTTGGCGTTAACGTGGCATCTTCTTCCATTCAAAGCATCGATGTGATTACCGGTGGTGCCGGTGCTGAGTTTGGCGGAGGTTCATCCGGAGTAATCAACACTCGAATCCGTGAAGCTGGTGATAAACTAGAAGTGAGCGGAAGGTTCCAAACGGATCATCTTTTTGATCCAAATGCCGCTACCTCTTTCAATACGGATATCGCCGAATTATCCATTGGCTTCCCTATTCCCGGAACGGATAAAAAAGTTACGTTATTCAACTCGGCCACGGTCAATCTTACAGACGAGTACTTCCCCAATCAGGCGAGCCAACTTCAGTCGTCATTGTTTACAGGCAACCCTGAGTTATGGGCGCCAAGACAAACGAACAGCTGGACTCACACCTTCAAATTGGCTTGGAAAGTGCGTCCAGGAACAAAAATCACCTTGACCAATCAGCACTCGCTGAACGTAAACCAAAACACGCGAACGCTACAGATCGTAGGTTTCGACGCAATCCTTACTCCTGGTTATCAATATGACCGCAGCAATAATCTGGATAATGCAACAACGTATACCCATCATAGTAACCTTACCGCTATAAATCTCAATCAAATATTGAGTAAGCAATGGGGGTTGTCGGTAAGCTTGGGTCGATTGTTCACCAATTTGCGAGCGGACGCAAACGGTCGACCATTCCGCGAACCTACCGTGGATCAAATCCTGGACGAAGACAACATCATCACCTATCCCGTTGGAGTGTTCAATCCAGGAGATCCTTCAGGTATTTACTTTGTGCAACCTGGAGACGGACTCGTTAACAACGGCGGAATCACACCTGTGTGGCACGACCACTATGCAGAGGAATACACCATAAGAGCAAAGGCCCAATGGGTACCTGAAAACGATGTTCACCAAGTGAGCATGGGATTGGAAAATGTATTCAATGAATACCAGTGGGTAGATGTTTCCCGTCCCTGGGTTGGAGCACCTATTCAAATCAATGACTCGTTAACCACGCCTTCTATTTCAATCGGTTCCAGCAACGATATTTGGCGAGTGAATCCAATTAGAGGGGGTATTTTTATTGAAGATCGGATTACCTATAAAGGAATCATCGCATCCATTGGTGTGCGCATGAACTACTGGGCCCCAGGCAAGTTTGCTGATGATGCTGTAAATAATCCCAATGCCCCAGTAATTGACCAAGTCCGTGAAGACTACATGGAAAAAACCGTAGGCTTTGCAGGTTTGAGATGGAAAGCGCGCCTTTTACCGAGAATCAATGTGAGCTTTCCGGTTACTGAAAACAACGTCTTGTACTTCAACTATGGTCACAGCATGCGGTTGCCGCACCCAAGATTCATGTACGCAGGTCTGGACCCCGTATACCAGGATCGGTCATTCCTCAGCTTCTTAGGAAACCCTGACTTAGACCCAGAGGTGAATGTGAGTTATGAAGTAGGTTACAAGGCTTCCATCAACAAGAACTTTGCATTTACTGTGGCCGCGTATAACAACAACCGTTTCGATTACATCGTGTCGAGACGAGTAATTGTTGAAGATCAAACAGGCAGACCCGTAACGAAGACCATGTACATCAATCAAGACTATGCAAAAGTGCTCGGTATTGAGGTTGGCGGGAACTATCGAATCGGGAAACACTTCCGAATTTTCGGAAATGTAGGATATATGCAAGCCCGAGGGAAGTCCAACTCGGCTCGTGAGTCATCTTTGCAAATTGAGCAAAACGGCGAAGTTGCTTTAACTACCGAACAGTACTTGGCGTGGGATAGACCATGGAATGTGAATGTAGGTAGCGTATTTGCTCCGGATAGCACGTGGAAACCATGGGGAATCAACCTTCAGGGTTTTGAGGCCTTCGTTCAGTTCTCTTATGCAAGCGGATTCCGCTACACCCCCCAAGAGCAAATCGGTGTGAATGATCTCGGTAGACCTGAGTATCGCATTTTAGTTGATCAATACTTGCAAGAACAGGCTACACCATGGATCAACTCAGATCTAAAACTAAGCTACACGGTCTTTACGGATAAAAGAAAAGGCTCGGGTATCACTTTCAGCTTTGAAGTTCGGAACCTGTTGGATTGGGAAAACGCCCAAATCATTAACCCAATCACCGGAACAGCCTACGAGTATGGCGACAATGTTCCCAATACGTGGCGAGACCCTCGTCCTGAGTTCAACGGACCCCAGGAACGAGGTGTAGACCCACGAAATCCGGCTCGATACTTAGCACCACGTCAAATTCTCTACGGAATAGGATTCAGATTTTAAGTATGAAAAAGTTATTCTACATCTTCCTATTCACGTTGATCCTTACTTCTGTTAAGGCACAGCTCCTTCCTAGTTTTGGAGGTGAGCGCGCAGGATTATCAGCACTCAGCTTCTTGAAGAACGATATGAGTCCTCGTTCCCAAGCGATGGGTGGCGCTTCTGTTGCGCTTGATGGCGATGCATATTCCATGTATCAGAATCCGGCAGGGATGACCAATTTGGAAGCCACTGGCATAAGTATGAGTCATTACTTCATTGGCGGAGGCATCAATCAAAGCTGGCTTTCCGGAGTATTTCCTATCGACGAGCGAAGCTCGATTGGAACCTCGTTCAACCTACTTAACAGCGGCGCTATTGAAGAACGCACGGAGTTTCAGCCAGGTGGCACGGGTCGGACGATTTACGCAACTAACATGTCCATTGGTTTGGGTTATGCACGGAAATTGAGTGATCAATTTGAAATTGGTGTTAACCTCAAATACATCTATGAACAGCTTGCCGATTACTTCAATCATACGGCTGCGGTTGACGTGGGCTTTCTTTACCATACGGATTGGAAAGAACTCCAATTCGCGGTACAGGTTCGAAATTTTGGAGGCAATACCTCACTAACGGGCACCTATCTTTCTTCAGGGTTCAATCGCGTTCAAAACGGTCAACTCGAAGACAATACGCTTCCGAACATATTTAGCTTGGGTGTGTCCATGGTTCCTTATGAGAAAGGTAGAAACCGATTACTCACATCGGTGCAGCTGAATCACCCCAACGACAACGCTGAGAATTATCGCGTCGGCCTAGAGTATGAGTACATGCGCATTCTAGCGATCCGAGCCGGATACAAGATTAACGTTGTTGGACAAAGTTGGCCAACCTTTGGTTTCGGAGTGCGCTACCCGCTTGGCGGTCACCCAGTGTATGTAGATTACAGTGTGAATCCAACCGACCATCTTGGATTCCAACAGAATATCGGTATCCGAATTCAACTAAATCCAGATTTGTGATATGAAAGTACTGATACGCATACCCCTACTGGTTCTTCTAGCGGCAAGTTTGGTAGCCTGTGAAGATTATTTCGGTGAGAAGACGGATTTAGACTTTATCGAAATCCCGGAATACTCCACTCGCGATATTGCTTATGTTCCAATTCAACCTGCTTTCACTCAATTTGGGAAACCAGTGAGCATTTGTGTAGGTTTCGACGAGTTGATTTACGTCGCAGATGAACTCACCGAAGAGATTGTTTGCCTCGATGAAGCGGGACGTGTTCAAGGGCGTTTCTCAATACCTGGACTTAAATTCATCACTCAAGATAGAACGTTCGACCTATTGGCCATCGGCACAAAAGATACCACGGTGAATGGTGTCAGCTACTCTCTATCGGCTATTTATCGAATCAACCAATTGAGCCCATTGGGATACGGTCTCGATTTTGCTTCTGTGGAGCATATCACGGTACACCCATTCTATTTTAAGAACAGTTTCTCAAGTACAGATGCGGACGTAACCTTTAACGGCATCGCGGTTATTGGCGACAACAGCAATCCTACTCGAAATAATCAATACTATGTAACTCGGCAAGGGCCTTCGGCGAACAACGCGAATCAAGGTCCTGATGATGCGGTAGTTTTATTTGACAATAACGACGACTACCTCACTCCGATTTCGGTACAGACCTCCAGCGGCTTGTTCAACGATTACTTCCAGGATCCATTTGATATCACTGGATTTGCCAAACCACCCCAGATCAGCGCGAATAATTCGCCCGACTTCTTCTTTACATCTCGTGTTCAAAACAACTTATTGCGAGTGCAACGCATTCAGTTTATCGAATCGGAATTTGGAGCGGAATATCGTCCTCTTATTTATGGTCCTGATCCCATTACAGATGGCTACTTAAATGAGCCAGGAAAGTTTGAAACTCCGATGGGGGTGACTTTAGCTGGTGATGAATCGAGATACATCTTTGTGAGTGATGCCAGCAAAGATTCCATTTATCAATTCACGGCAAACGGACTAGAAGGTGTTCCGCCACCACCTGCTTCAGGAGAAACCCGATATGCTATAGCCAGTTTCGGCGGCAATGGGCAAGATCTCACACAATTCAATGAACCACGTGGCCTCGCTTATTTCAACAATATTCTATATGTATGTGATGCCGGTAACGGAAGAGTATTGAGATTTAAGCTGACACTTGACTTTGATTAATTCACCGTTCGTTCAACAAAACCGACGGAATACTCATTTCAGAATGGTCGTACACATTTTTCACTAGGATACATCCCCTAAAAAGCTATATTTGCTTTGATATGAAGTCTATCACGACCAAAATTATAGCACTATTCATTTTCGCATTCTTGTTGATGGCAGGAAGTGTGAATGCACAGTCAACTCCAGGCGCCCCTGATTATGATGGGTGTGCGGTGTTTGCTGCCAACGCCTTCACCCCCAACGGTGATGGCACGAATGACCTGTTTTCAGTGGTAGTTTCAGAGAACTGTAATCCAGTCAGCTATCATTTGCGTATTTATGATAGATGGGGACGATTGGTATTTGAATCTCTTGATCCATCAGAAGCCTTCAACGGCTATTATGATGGTCAAACCCTCAAAGAAGGCGTTTACCTATGGAGGTTGACCGCTCGCTATGAAGTTCCTTCGCAGACCCGCATTATGAGTTTAGACGAACGCGGTAGCGTAGTGTTAATTCGCTAATGCGCACATTCCTATTTGCTTTATTGGTTTTTGGCTGCTCCTATCTTTCCGTTGGGCAACATTCTCTTACCGTCACTTTCCAAGGTCTTGAATCGAGAGATGGAAACGTTCTCTTGGCTTTACGCGATGCTTCCGGGAGTGACTTAGAACAAAGGGTGGTAGAAATTCCGAGCTCGGGACCTATCCAGTATACCTTTGATGACCTTCCTGCGGGCACCTATATTGTGGCGTGTTACCACGACGAAAATGAAAACTTCGAGTTGGACAAGAACTTCTTGGGTTTACCTACAGAGCTCTACGGATTTTCCAATGACGCTCGGGGAACTATGGGCCCTCCAGATCTTGTGGATCAGCAATTCCAGCTATCGGCCAACAAATCCATTGTGATTACGCTCAAGTAAGAAAATCACAGACTTCTCGGTACATTTCCTCCGGTTTTTCAGCATGGACCCAGTGGCCAGCCCCGTCTACGGAGTGAAGTTTTGCCTTCGGAAAATGATGGTGAATCAGATCGATGTCATCGTCCAATATATATCCACTGTTGGCCCCACGAATGAACAATACTTCACCGTCGTAATGAACATGTAATTCCATGGCTTCACCTACCATTTCGATATTCTCTTCAATCGCATCGAGGTTGTACCGCCACGCCAATTGACCGTTTTCTCGGTGAAGGCTTTTTAAGAAGAATTGTCGCAACATGAAGCTCGAAACTGATTCAGCCAATTTTTCATCAGCTTCCTTCCTACCCTTAATCACGCTAAAGTCCAATGTGCGCATGGCGTCGATATACTCTTGATGATGCACAGGGTAGCCCTTCGGAGCAATATCTACAACAACCATTTTCTCTACGCGTTCGGGATGGTCAACTGCTAAGCGCATGGCTACTTTCCCTCCCATGGAATGGCCTAATAAGATGGCCTTTTCGATGTTGTTATCATCCAAGTACTCAACGACATCTTCAGCCATCGCCTTGTAGCTATGTTCGCTTCCGTGTGGCGACTGACCATGATTTCGAAGGTCGAGTATGTGCATCTTCATGCCACAATCTTCAGCCCAGCGCTTCCCTAGGGTATTCCAGTTGTCGCTCATTCCAAATAGTCCGTGAAGTATAAGGACATCTTCCCCCTCACCTACTACTCGCGCGTATAGTTTCATGCTCGTTATGTTTGGCTACTTAACCCTTCTTTGTGTTCCTAGTTCAATCTGACGGCGATAAGCTTCTACGGTATTGTTTAGGCCCAGGTAAAGTGCATCTGCAATCAGCGCATGTCCGATAGAAACCTCGGCTAGGTGCGGCACAGCCTGTACAAAATCAGCCAAATTATCAAGACTCAAATCGTGGCCTGCATTCACTCCTAAACCGATGCTATGGGCATGTTCAGCGGCTTCCACATATGGCGTGGCGGCTTCAATGCCAGAACTGGCATGATTTACTGCGTAGGCCTCAGTATATAATTCAACGCGATCAGCTCCAACAGCTTTGGCACCATCAATCATGGCTAAATCCGTTTCGATGAATAAACTCACCCGGATTTTGTGAGCCTTGAACTGACTTACCACATCGGTCAAGAATGCCTTCTGCTTGATGGTGTCCCAGCCTGCATTGGATGTAAGCACATCTGGTGGATCAGGAACCAAGGTGACTTGCGCGGGCAGATTCTCAATGACTAATTGAATGAAATCTTCGGTAGGATATCCCTCAATGTTAAACTCTGTAGTGACCGCAGGGGCTAAATCGCGCACATCCGCATACCGAACATGGCGTTCATCAGGACGAGGATGCACCGTGATTCCCTGAGCTCCAAAACGCTCGCAGTCAAGTGCCGTTTGAAGAACATTAGGTACATTGCCTCCACGTGCGTTTCTCAAGGTGGCAACCTTGTTTATGTTAACACTCAATTGGGTCATTTCAACGTTATTATATTGATTGCCAAAGGTAGAAAATAGGTAAGTTTGCTGAAGATATCATCTGAATGATTGCGCAAGAACTCATACAATTAGACCTCAAGCCCTTAACGCCGACGGACACGGTTGGAGATGCCCTCCAAGTCATGGAGGTGAACGGACTAGAACACTTCCCTGTTGTGACGGAGGAGGTTTACTCTGGTCTATTGTCGGAGGACACGGCGCTGGATTTGGATGAGTCCACATCCATTAGTGAGCTAGAGCAACTCCTATTAACCGCGCATGTTGATGAAGGTCAGCATCTATTTGACGCCATTCGCAGGTATGGAGAGCAACGTATTAGCATACTCCCTGTGGTAGATGAAGAGAAACACTACTTGGGGTACCTCAAACCTCAAGATATTCTTCAGACCATAGGAGGTTTTTTTAGTATTCAAGCTCCTGGAAGCATGTTGGTGGTGGAAATCGCCCAAGTGGATTACTCTATGGCACAAGTAGCCCAAATTGTGGAAAGTAACGATGCGAAGATTCTGGCGTCGTATATAAATGCCCGTGCGGGCAGTGACACGTTTGAAATCACCTTGCGTTTAAACTTTGATGATATAAACTCGATAATTGCGGCTTTTGAGCGATACAACTACCGTGTAGTTCAAGCTTGGCACAAGGACCGCTATCAGGAAGACCTCAAGGAGCGCTTCAATCAGTTTATGAACTATCTGAACATGTAATCATGAAGATAGCAGTATATGGCAGAACCATCTCCCAAGATGCTCGTCCACATATCGAAAAGCTCTATCATGTACTAAAAAGTGAGGGAGTTGAACTCTTTTTCTATGCTCCGTTTCATGCCTTTTTGGTGGAGCATTGTGATATAGCTATTGATCTTGATTATCCCGTTTTCAAAACACATCAAGAGTTCGAAGCAGGCAAACCCGATGTGATGATGACCATCGGAGGAGATGGAACTATTCTAGACGCGGCCACGCTGGTACGTCGTTCAGGTGTTCCAATCTTAGGGGTCAACACCGGTAGACTAGGATTTTTGGCCGACGTGGCGCGTGAAGAAGTTATTAAGGCCGTTAAGTCGCTCTTGCGCGGGGCGTACTCTATTCAAGAGAGAAATCTGATTTCTGTGAGCACAAGTTCTCCCAGTGTTCAGCCCGATCCGAAATTTGCGCTAAATGAAATCGCCGTTAGCCGAAAGGATACAACTTCCATGATTACCGTTCACACCTGGATCAACGACGAGTACCTGAACTCATACTGGGCTGATGGGCTCATTATAGCTACGCCTACAGGATCCACCGGTTATTCACTTTCCTGTGGGGGACCTATTATCATGCCCGGAAGTGAAAATTTTGTGATAACTCCTATTGCTCCGCATAATTTGACCGTTCGTCCGTTTGTAATCCCGAATCATTTCAAAATTCGAATGAAAGTTGAGACCCGAGAGGACAAGTTCCTAACATCCGTAGACTCTCGTATCTACGCTTGTGACGAATCGGTGGAGGTTTTTCTGGAGAGAGCCGACTTTAAAATTCGAATGATTCAAACCGAAGTTCAGAACTTCCCTAGCACATTGAGAAACAAGCTTCTTTGGGGCTTGGATAGAAGGAATTGATACGGGGCGTTCCGCACTTAAAAACACTATATTTGCGGCTTGCCTGAAAAGGAATGATGAAAATGCGATTTAAGGCACTGATTATCTTGATGATTATGGGATTTGGAATGATGGCTCAACGCAGTCATTCTTCCGACCAGCTCGGTCTTTTTTTTGGCGGCTCCAACTTTATTGGTGACGTTGGCAACTACGGTATTCATTTACCTCAAGGCGCAGTAGTGGGCATTAATTATCGTCATCAATTCGACTATCACTACGCCATCCGAGGGCAGTTCTCATTTGGGCGAATTGCAAATGACGACGCTTTGAGCAGCATGCCCGACCGCAACTTTCGCGATCTCCACTTTCGTTCGAATATCTATGAAGGAATGATTGTGGGTGAGGTGAATTTCTTTGAATATCATCCGGGAAGTCGGAAGATGAATCACAGTCCTTACCTCTTCGCTGGATTTGGGATTACAACCTTTAATCCTCAAGCCTTTTATGAAGGCGAGTGGTATGACCTTGCACCTTTGGGAACTGAAGGTCAGCGCACTTCTTCCAATCCGGGTAATTATTACGCCACTGCCACTTGGTCGATTCCTTTCGGTTTAGGCTACCGCTGGAACGTGAACGACAGCTGGTCGATGTCCGTTGAAATGGGCTTCAGACGCACCTTCACAGATTACTTAGATGATGTAAGTGGCGACTATGTTGATCCAAATATCATTAGGGAAGCACACGGAGATGTGGCCGCAGCCCTAAGCAACCGGACAGACCGAGCGGATGAGCTCATAGGTTATGCACGTGGTAATGACCAAACAGATGACTGGTACGTATTCACCGGCTTTAGTCTTTATGTTGAGTTGACGCCGTTTGTTGAAAAATGTGCAAATTTCATTTCTCGATGAGCGACATCCCTAAGGATATAGACCCAAGAGGAATTCCGACTCACGTTGCTGTCATCATGGATGGCAACGGGCGATGGGCGAAGAAACAAGGTTTTCTCACGCGCGTTCGAGGTCACGAAACTGGGGTTGAAGCGCTCCGCAATGTGGCCACCGCCAGTGCCGAAATTGGGATCAAATTCCTCACGGTGTATGCCTTTTCTACGGAAAACTGGAATCGTCCCAAAGCCGAGGTGAATGCCCTAATGACTATTCTAGTTTCTTCCTTGAGTAAGGAACTGGACACCCTTCAGAGTAATGATATCCGGCTTAATGCCATTGGTAGAATTGAAGATTTACCGAAAAACTGCCATAAAGAACTCAACCAAGTGATGGATGCCACGCGTAATAACAAGCGCATGACATTGACATTGGCCTTAAATTATAGTGCGAAAACTGAAATAGTAAGCGCGGTTCAGTCCATTTCAGAAAAAGTGGCCTCTGGGGAATTGAGTAGCGAACACATTGATGAATCGATTATCGATCAACATATGTTTACGGCTAACATTCCTCATCCCGACTTGCTTATTCGCACCAGCGGTGAATATAGAATCAGCAATTACCTCTTATGGCAAATTGCCTATTCTGAACTCTACTTCACCCCCATCCTTTGGCCTGATTTTAAAAAGAACGACTTGTTTGACGCCATTCGTAATTATCAACAAAGAGAGAGAAGGTATGGCAAAACAAGTGAACAAATTCAGAGCACGTAAGTCCCTATGTTGAAGAAAAGTCTCTCCTTAATCTTACTATTGTTCTTTCTTGTACCTGAGGTTTCAGCTCAAGACGAGGTTCAACTTAACCCTTCCATTGAATATGAAATTGGAGGGATTAATGTAATTGGGGCGCAAAACCTAGATCCTACCGTGATTCAGCTTTTATCCGGCTTGAACGTAGGGCAAAAGGTGAAAGTTCCAGGGGAAAAAATCACCAATGCGGTGAAGAAACTTTGGGAACAAAAACTCTTTGCTGATGTGCAAATTGCCGTTGTTCAGAAAACGGGCTTGATTATCTTCTTGGAAATCAGACTCATTGAATTGCCTAGGCTTTCAAGATTCTATTTTGTTGGGATAAAGAAGAGCAAACAAGATGATCTTCGTGAAACCTTGAAGTTAACCCGTGGTACCATTATCACGGAAAATCTCATCATAACTTCACAGAACCGGATCAATCGAGAGTACCGCGACAAAGGGTATCTCAACGTGACTTCTAAAATCTCTGTTGAACTCGACACAGGGACTGTGGGAACCGCCACCTTGCGAATTGAAGTACGACCAGGTGAGCGCGTTCGAATACGGAATATTGAATTCTTCGGCAATGAAGCGTTTGAAGACAGCGAATTGCGCGGGCAGATGGAAGAAACCAAACGATATGCCTGGTTCAATGTATTTAGATCATCAAAGTTCATTCGCTCAGAGTACGAAGCCGACCTGAACACCATTATCGACTTCTACAATGAAAATGGATTCAGAGACGCACGTGTCATAACCGACTCCATTTATCAAGTAAGTCCAGATCGCGTTCAAATTGACGTAACCATTGAAGAAGGACCGCGATATTACTTCCGAAACATCTCCTTCCTGGGAAACTCGAAATACCCAACCGAACTCTTGCGCAGAGTACTTCAAATTGAAAAGGGCGACGTTTATAACTCTTCGCGCCTGAACGAAAGGGTTCAATTTGATCCTAATGGGAATGATGTTGCGAGTATTTACCTTGACAACGGGTACCTATTCTCCTCGGTAACTCCGGTTGAAGTGCTTATTGCCAACGACTCTATCGATATTGAAATTCGAATTCGCGAAGGAAGACAGGCCACCATCAACGAAGTATCCGTTACCGGAAATGACCGTACCAATGACCACGTAATATACCGTGAGCTTCGCACACGTCCGGGTCAGCTATTCAGCCGATCCGACATTCAGCGTACCATACGTGAATTGGCTCAGCTGGGCTATTTCGATCCACGCTCAATCAACGTAAATCCAAAACCCAACCCAGAAACGGGCACCGTTGACTTGGAGTACATCGTGGTGGAGCAAAGCACTTCGCAATTGCAATTGCAAGGCGGTTGGGGTGCCGGTCAAATTGTGGGTACTCTCGGTTTGCAGTTCAACAATTTCTCAGCTCGAAATCTCTTTAAAGGGGAGGAATGGAAACCACTTCCATCAGGTGACGGGCAGACGATCAATTTGCGAGCTCAGGCCTCAGGTCGATTCTTCCAAAGCTACAGTGCTAGTTTCACGGAGCCGTGGCTAGGTGGTCGAAAGCCAATGTCCTTCACTACTTCCGTTTACCACAATATCAACCAAGCTATTCAGGTAGGTGGATATCGTATTTCAATTACCGGTATCAATGTAGGATTGGGTCAACGTCTCACTTGGCCTGATGATTACTTCACTCTATACACCGCCTTCGAATACCGTCGTTTTGATTCGAGACAGTATCAGCTATTGCCGGATGGGGTGTCAGAGAACTACAATTTCCAGATCTCACTTCGCCGCGATAACCGCGACTTCCCAATTTTCCCGACACGAGGCTCATCATTTAACTTGACCTTGGAGCTCACACCTCCGATCATGTCACTCCGTTCCGATCTGCCTTTACTCAGCGAATCAGAAAAGTACCGATTGATTGAGTACCACAAATGGAAATTCTCGGCTGATTGGTATAGCGAGTTAATGAAGAATGTAGTATTCAGAGGGTATGCTGAATTTGGCTTCTTGGGAAGTTACTCAGAAGAGTACGGTATGTCGCCATTTGAACGCTTCTTTGTGGGTGGTGACGGACTCCAGAACTTTGCGATTGATGGCCGAGAAATCATTGGTTTACGAGGATATCCGAACCTATCTTTGAGTAGTCCGGCCGGTGACCCCATCTTCAACAAGTTTACTTTTGAACTTAGATACTTGATATCACCGAATCCGAATGCAACCATCTTTGCGCTTACTTTCCTGGAAGCGGGTAACTCCTTTAGCAATTTTGAGGACTTTAGACCGTTCGACTTGAAGCGATCCGCGGGTGCTGGTGTACGAATCTTTATGCCGATGTTTGGCTTGTTGGGAGTCGATCTCGGGTACGGATTCGACCCAATTGGAAATATTGGAGGAGAAAGCGGATGGCAAACTCACTTTGTGATTGGTCAGCAGTTCTAAAATTCGCTAAATTCGCCCCCGTTAATGCGCATCAAATTCTGGATAACACTCTTCACCCTTTTTGTAGCCACCTCTACTTGGGCACAAAAAATTGGGTATGTCGATACAAAGTATGTTCTTGAACAGATTCCGGAATATACCCAAGCTCAACGCGAGCTTGACCGTTTAGCTCAGCAATGGGCTGGAGAAGTGGAAGCAGCAGAATCAGAAGCAGCGGCTCTACAGCAGTCGTTTGATGCGGAGCGCATCTTGCTTACAGAGGAAATGCAAGAGGAACGCCTGGCGGAAATCCAGGCCAAAAAAGATGAGGCACGCGATTTGCGTATCAAATATTTCGGTCCGGAAGGGGAGCTCTTTAAAAAACGAGCAGAATTAGTAAGACCCATTCAGGACCAAGTGTACAATGCCGTTAGGGCTGTAGCTCGACGAAAGCGACTCGATTTCGTTTTCGACAAGACTGGATCGGCCGCCTCGATGTTGTACGCTGAAGAAGAATACGATTACAGCGATGATGTGCTGGATGAATTAGGTTATTAAAATAAAAGGAATGAAACGCATTACGAAACTCTTTACTCTGGTTGCATTTGTATTGGCAGCGGCCCCAATGTTCGGTCAGCTCAATATTGCACACGTAAACTCTGACTCTATCTTGATTAAGATGCCAGAGTACCAATCTGCTATGACACAGCTACAAGCTCTGCAATCTCAATACGAAACGGATATCCAAGATATGCGTGCTGAAATTGCTACGCTTCTTCAAACAGCACAAACTCAAGGCTCTTCATGGTCTACTTTGCGCTTACGACAAGCCGAAGAAGAGCTGCAAGACAAGCAACAAAAGCTTCAGGAATTTGCAATGCAAGCTCAGCAAGATTTGCAATCGCAAGAGGTAGCTCTATTACAACCCGTATACGCCAAAATGTATGCAGCAATTGATGCTGTTGGTGCCGCTCAAGGATATGATTACATCCTCGACAATTCCGTTTCTCCAATCGGGAATCGCGACGTGGTGCTCTTCGGCAAGAACGATCACGATGTGAGCAATCTAGTTCTTACAGAATTGGGATTGATCTAATCGAAACTCACTTATGTGAACCCCCTTCCAATTTTGGATAGGGGGTTTTTTTATTGCCCAACCTCCGGCATTCACTAAATCAGCCTTTACCTTATCTTGCGGAAGTGAAACAACCCATAGGTATATTCGATTCAGGTGTAGGTGGGCTCACCGTTGCAAAGGCGGTCCGCGACTTGCTACCTCATGAAGACCTGCTCTATTTTGGAGATACGGCTCACCTCCCCTACGGCGAAAAGTCGCCCGAAGCCATTCGATCTTATAGCAAGGGCATTGCACGCTTTTTAGCAGATTCAGATGCTAAGGCTATCATCATTGCTTGTAACTCGGCCAGCTCTGTGGCCACACAGGTATTAAAAGATCAGTTCGAACCTACTATTCCGATTATCAATGTAATTGACCCCGTGGTAGAATCCATTGACAGAGAGGTAAAACGAATTGGTATCATTGGAACCAGAGCTACTATTGCTTCTCAGGTTTATCAGCGTAAAATTGAAGCCCTCAACCATGACTATGACATTCGTGCTCTGGCAACGCCTTTGTTTGTTCCAGTGATTGAGGAGGGTCTAGAAGATAGCGCAATCGCCACCAAGACGGCTGAACATTACTTATCGTTGCCTGAAATGCAAAACATCCAAACGCTCATTCCGGGTTGTACGCATTATCCGCTTTTGACAGAACTATTTCAAAAAATTTTGGGCGATGGGGTTGCCATAATGAACACCCCGAAGATTGTCGCTCAACACACCTTGAACACCTTAAAGGATATGAGTCTTCTCGCTTCAAATCTAACGAGTGGTTCCTCTAAGTTCTTCGTGAGCGATTACACCGACACATTTGAGCGGATAGCCCGCCATTTCTTCAATGCCAATGTGCAGCTAGAAGAGTCCGATATCTGGAAGTAATTAGAGCTTAGTAGCGTCCTTGAACCAGGAAGAATACATCACGTAATTATTGGCAATTCGCTCCACCTCACACTTCGTTAGTTCAGGAGTGATGTCTTTAATCTTTCGTGCCGGAATTCCAGCAAAAATAGTTCCCGAGGGAACATGGGTTCCTTCGGTAAGCACAGCTCCTGCTGCGATGATTGAATTGCTCTCAACTACACAATTATCCATCACAATGGACCCCATGCCCACAAGCACATTGTCATGGATGGTACACCCGTGAACAATGGCATTATGACCAATACTCACATTGTTGCCAATGGTAGTTGCCGCTTTTTCGTACGTACAGTGAATGACTGCATTATCCTGCACATTCACCTTATTTCCCATTCGGATAGCATTCACATCACCACGCACCACAGCATTAAACCAAACACTGCATTGATCGCCCATTATCACGTCACCTATAATCGTAGCTGTTTCCGCCAAAAAACAATCCGATCCCATTTCAGGATGCTTATCGAGAACGTCTTTAATCAATGCCATAGTTTCTATCTATTGGGGGCTAAAAAGCAATTCGATGGTCAAACAAAGGTCGGCATTATGGCCTATCTTTGTATCAAAATATTTTCGAAATGAACAGCGAACGCGTACCGGTAGAAATTTATGCCGAAATGACTCCGAATCCCGGAGTGATGAAGTTTGTGGCCAGCATGCGTTTAATCGAAGGTGATAGTGTGGAGTTTCACAATATTGAAGAAGCTAAACCTTCCCCATTGGCAAGTCAACTTTTCCACTTTCCATTTGTAAAGGAGGTCTTTATCTCATCAAATTTTGTCGCGATATCCAAATACGACATTGTTGAATGGGAAGAGATTACAGCCGAAATAAGAGGTTTTATCACCGAATACGTTAAGGACGGTAAGCCCGTGCTGACTGAGACAGTTGAAATCAAAGAAACCGCCCAAGAAACCGCTTCCAACATTACAGAAGATGTCAATCCTGAAAATTTAGGTGAGGTTGAGACACGCATCATTGAAATCTTGGAAGAATACGTAAAGCCTGCTGTTGCTCAGGATGGTGGTAACATTCGCTATGCGGGCTACGACAATAAGATTGTAAAGGTCCAGCTTCAAGGTGCGTGCTCAGGATGTCCTTCATCTACCATGACCCTCAAAAGCGGCATTCTCAACCTGATGCAAAAGATGCTTCCTACGTTAGTGGATGATGTAGAAGCTATAAACGGATAGTTGAAAAAGGATCTGACCTAAAAATTAGGAACATTTAAGCACAAAAAAAGCGGGGACCATCATCCTCGCTTTTTTTATTCAACGAATTAGCAATTAGGCCATAGCTGGCCTCTTTCCCAATTGATTCAAGAACTTAATGTGCGCCACAATGGCCTCCAACATAAAGCTGTGCTTATGATAAGGTAAATCGTTTTCCTTGGCCACACGCTCTACAATCTTGGCGATGGCTGGATAGTGCACGTGACTCACATGCGGGAATAAGTGGTGCTCAACTTGATGATTCAAACCGCCCAAACTCCAGGTGAGAATAGGATTCTTCATGGCGAAATTCGAAGTGGTAAGCAGCTGATTAACCTGCCAAGCTCCTGGCCCTTCAATTTCTTCACCTTCAAACTGATCTACTTCTGGCACTACGTGGGCAAGTTGGAATACGAAGCTCAAAACTACACCCGCCAAGAAGTGCATGATCGCGAAACCAAGAAGTACACTATACCATGTCCAGCCCATCATCATAGGTAAGCCAATAAACACCCCTACATACAAGGCCTTAATGAATGAAAGCTTTGTGAATTCTTTCTTTACGGTAGTTTTAAATTTCTTGAGCAACCCCATCTTGTTATAGCGAGCTACTTGACTGAAGTCTTTCACTAGCACCCAATTGAGGGTAAGCAGACCATAGATAAAGGGACCGTACCAAGCCTGGAAGCGGTGACCCTTCTTCCATTTATCTCCCGGGTGCAAACGCAACAATCCGCGGGTTTCTAAATCTTCATCCTGACCCAAGTGATTGGTGTAGTTGTGATGAAGGTGATTGTGCTGAATCTGCCAAGTAAGAACGTATCCACTTAACAGGTACATACTCGCTCCAAAGAACGAGTTAATATTCTTCTTTTTGCTTACTGAACCGTGGTTTGCATCGTGCATTACGTTCATTCCAATACCGGCCATTCCAAATCCCATTAGAACCCAAGCCACCCAAAACATAGTTTCTCCACCCACGTGGGCGAGCATCAAAACAAAAGGAATCCAATAGAGGCCTGCCATCATTGCGGCCTTGAAGTAGTAGCGAAAATCAGCGTAAGAAGACTTGCCTTCTGCATTCAAATAAGCGTGAACCTCTCGGTTTAGCTCTGTGGCAAACGATCTATTTCGATCATTGATTGCCTTTTTGTCAATCGTCGTATTCATTGCGGCAAATTTAGTGATTCAAAGATAGGAAGTCGTTACATTTGAATCTCAAATTGATTCTGATGCTGAAACGTACCAAACCGACTGATTTAACTGCATGGTCTGAACTCATGAGCCACGCCAATGAAATTCGGGATTTTGACATTTCTGAAGTCTTTGATTCGAATCCGAATCGGTTTGCTGAAATGTCGAATCAACATCCCCTTTTCTTGGCCGACTTCTCCAAGAATAAGGTATCTACAACAACCTGGAAACTACTTGAAAAGTTGTTTGACGAGGCTGATATATTTTCGGCTATTCAATCTCAACTAAATGGAGACGCGATAAACGAAACGGAAGGCCGTGCAGTGCTGCATTCGGCCTTGCGCGCACCTGCTGAGTCTTCCGTTCTGGTTGAGGGTGAAAACGTAATCCCTAAGATTCACGCTGAACTCGACAAGGTTTATGCATTCTCCAAGAAAATTAGAGAGGGATCTTGGAAGGGCTACACAGGCAAAACCATACAGCATGTAGTGAATATAGGAATTGGAGGATCCGATTTAGGTCCGAAAATGGCCTATGAGGCGCTCAAGCCCTTCACACGTCCTGACTTACATTTCCATTTCGTTTCCAATGTTGATGGAGCGGATATCACTCGTGTATTGCGCACTGCTGATCCAGCTCGCACACTTTTCATAATCGAATCGAAGACTTTCACGACGCAAGAAACCATGACAAACGCTCATACAGCAAGGAAGTGGTTTATGGAATATGCTAAGTCAGAATCAGACGTTGCTAAGCACTTTGTAGCTGTGAGCACCAATAGAGAAAAGGTGCTAGAGTTCGGAATCAGTGAAGAAAACATGTTTGGTTTTTGGGACTGGGTTGGAGGACGCTATTCCGTGTGGAGCAGCATAGGACTACCCGTTTGTCTAGCGGTTGGCAAAGAGCACTTTCAGCAGTTCTTGAGCGGCGCACATCAAATGGATCGTCATTTTGCCGAAGCTCCTTTTGAATCGAACATCCCTCTCAAGATGGCCGCACTTGGCATCTGGTATCGAAACTTTTTGGACTCAGAAAGCACCGCCATATTGCCATACGACCAGAACTTGCACCGATTTGCTGCCTACTTGCAACAGGCAGACATGGAAAGCAATGGAAAAAGCGTAGATCGCTCAGGCGAAAAAGTGGAGTGGCAAACTGGTCCCATCGTTTGGGGTGAACCTGGAACAAATGGCCAACATGCCTTCTACCAGCTTATTCACCAAGGCACTTCACTTATTCCTTGTGATTTCATTGCCAGTGTAAATCCCGAGCACAACCTAGAAGATCATCATCAAAAATTACTTTCCAACTTCTTCGCCCAAACAGAAGCATTGATGCGAGGCAAGAACGAAGAAACGGTGAAAAGTGAACTCAAAGCAGCAGGCAAATCAGAAGAAGAAATAGAGCGACTCGCTCCATTCAAGATATTTGAAGGCAACAGACCGACTACTTCCTTCCTCTTCAATCGAATGACGCCGGAAAGTTTAGGTGCCTTAATCGCGATGTACGAGCAGAAAATTTTCGCTCAAGGGGTGATTTGGAATATCTTCAGCTTCGACCAATGGGGTGTGGAGCTAGGAAAGCAATTGGCGAATGTGATACTTCCCGAATTGAAAGATGGAAAGGTTGGAGAGCACGATGCGTCTACAACCGGGCTTATTAATTTCTATTTAAAGAATCGTTAGGCCTTAGCCTCTCATCTTATCCAAAAGATCGCTGAGTTCGGAAGCTTCTTTGTCGGTTAAATTATGAGTGAGTGGCTGATACAAGCTACCTTCTTCCAATTTGATTTTTTGAAGAAGCGCTCTCCCCGCATCTGTAATGACGCAAGTTACCAGTCTTCGGTCTTCTGGATTTCTATTCTTCATCACCATACCTTGCTTCTCCAAGCGATCTACCAACCGAGAGGCATCACTCATCTTGTCGAGCATCCTAGCGCGAATTTCTCCGGTTGTAATCCCTTCCGGATACTGACCGTTCAAAATCCGAAGAACGTTGAACTGCTGAGAAGTTATCTCCTCATTCTTTAGGAAGGCCGACAATCGCTCCTTGAACCAATTGTGGGTATAAATTAGATTGATCATCGCCTTTTGATGGGCGTTCTCAAACTTTGCCTGCTTAATTGCGTCACCAATATTCATTGTCTCCAATTTGGTTTCAAATATATCAATGTTCTAACACTGAGAAAAACAAAGGGTTCAGAAGGTATAAAACATGATAAAAATCATGTTGTGATTTGAGGTTTGTCATGTGCCTCGGGAAGTGGTGTAGATAGATTTGTGTGTGAAAATTAAAAGGACCACAATCCTTCATGGAAATCATCTACTTACTAATCTCTGTCAGTTTACTAGTAGCCCTTGTGTTCTTAGGAGCCTTCATCTGGTCTGTTAAATCAGGGCAGTTTGACGACACCTATGGTTCATCTGTGCGCTTTCTACATGACGATGACGAAGATTTCAAATCCTAACGAAGTATGGAACTAGAAAAATTCCACTACGACAACCGCATTGTGCGGAACTTCACCTACGCTACCCTTTTCTGGTCGGTGATTGCATTTTTAATCGGTATCACCATCGCTTCGCAGCTATTCGCTCCTGCCTTGAACTTCGATTTAGAGTTCCTGACCTATGGTCGATTGAGAGCCATTCACACGAATGCAGCGATTTTCGCCTTTGTGGGTAATGCCATTTTTGCGGGTATTTATTACTCCTTGCCGAGACTGTTGAAAACGCCAATGGCGAGTAAGCTTTTGAGTAAGCTTCACTTCTGGGGCTGGCAGCTCATCATAGCCCTGGCAGCGGTTACTTTGGCACTTGGGCTTTCATCATCTAAAGAGTACGCCGAGCTCGAATGGCCAATCGATATCTTGATCACCTTGGTATGGGTGATTTTCGGTATCAACATGATATGGACCATTATCAAGCGTCGTGAGCGCCATTTGTACGTGGCCATTTGGTTCTACATTGCTACTTGGGTTACTGTTGCCGTACTTCACATTGTCAACAACCTCGAAATCCCGGTAGGTGCATTCAAGAGTTACTCCATTTTTGCGGGGGTTCAAGATGCCTTGGTGCAGTGGTGGTACGGTCACAACGCTGTAGCCTTCTTCCTCACTACTCCAGTGCTTGGTTTGATGTATTACTTTGTTCCAAAAGCGGTAAATCGTCCGGTATACTCCTACCGACTTTCGATCATCCACTTCTGGGCCTTGATTTTCATCTATATCTGGGCTGGTCCGCACCACCTCTTGTATACTTCATTACCTGATTGGGCACAGAGTTTAGGAACGGTATTCTCTATCATGCTTATCGCTCCAAGTTGGGGTGGTATGCTCAATGGTCTCCTTACGCTCCGCGGAGCTTGGGATCGCGTTCGAGATTCTGCCGTACTGAAATTCTTCGTGGTAGCTATTACCGCATACGGTATGGCCACGTTGGAAGGTCCGCTACTCTCTTTGAAAAACGTAAATGCGATTGCGCACTTTACCGACTGGATTCCAGCACACGTTCACATTGGAACTTTAGGTTGGAACGGATTCCTCATCTTTGGTATGATCTACTTCCTCATTCCTAAGATGTACAAAACCAAGCTTTGGAGTGAGCGCCTAGCCAATACTCATTTCTGGATTGGCACGCTTGGCATACTCTTCTGGGCCATCCCTATGTACGTAGCCGGTTTTACTCAGAGTTTGATGTGGAAGCAATTTGACGCTGAAGGTGGATTGGTTTACCAAAACTTCCTCGACACGGTGACTGAGCTTATGCCTTTCTACGTGACTCGCGCCATTGGCGGTACACTTTACTTAGTAGGTGCAATCATCATGATTTACAACATCTACAAAACGGTTAAACAAGGATCTTTTGTGGCAGATGAGGAAGCGGAAGCTGCTCCACTTGCTAAAGCCTACAAGGCTAAAAAAGGCGAATACTGGCACCGTTGGATCGAGCGT
This sequence comes from Phaeocystidibacter sp., assembly GCA_965659415.1. Lineage (GTDB taxonomy): Bacteria > Bacteroidota > Bacteroidia > Flavobacteriales > Schleiferiaceae > Phaeocystidibacter. The sequence continues at coordinate 43,010 of CBFHVA010000008.1, read as the reverse complement.
CGCCCAGTTCAGCTCCTCATTATGAGCACCATCCTTATCTCTATTGGTGGATTGGTTGAAATCGTTCCTTCTATCCTCTCTAAAGGTGGAGTAGAACAACACGATTACGTGAAGCCATACACTGTACTCGAGTTGGAAGGTAGAGACCTCTATATCCGTGAAGGCTGTAATGCTTGTCACTCTCAAATGGTTCGTCCGTTTAGAAGTGAGGTAGAGCGCTACGGAGAGTACTCCAAAGCAAGCGAGTTTGTTTACGACCACCCTTTCTTGTGGGGGTCTAAGCGTACAGGTCCTGACTTGCACCGTATTGGTCAAAAATATCCGGGAGCAGGTGGAGCCGTTTGGCACTATAACCATATGTGGGATCCTCAGGTTGTTTCCGACGGATCTATCATGCCGCGCTATCCATGGTTGTTCACTTATGGTGATAACGACGCTACGTTGGACAGAAGCTTGACGCGTGGTAAGCTTGAAGCCATGCAAACCCTAGGCGTTCCTTACACGGATGAATACATCGAAAATTGGGAGGCTGAAATGGATGCGCAAGCCCAGGCGATTGCTGATCAACTCAATGCTGACAGTGAAATTGACGGGGTTGAACCGCAAGAAGAAATCGTAGCCTTGATTGCCTATCTCCAAAGGTTGGGTACAGACATTCAAGCTGCACAAACCGCTGAAAACGAATAATTATGATCAAGTTCTTGAAAGGCCCCATGGCCGCCATCGAAAACGTAGAAATCTTCCCGATCATAAGCTTTCTGATATTCTTCAGCTTCTTCATCGGTTTGTTGATTCACGTTATCCGTCAGGATAGAAAAACCATCGACGAAATCAGCTCCCTCCCTTTGGAAGGAGACGACGAAACTACCTCAAATCACGCATCATGAATAAGAGAATTATCGCCCTATTCATCGCATCCGCAGTAAGCGTTCCCGGTTGGGCGGCCGGCGAATTACTGCGCGACACGATCAAGGATCCCGTAATTTGGGTAGGCCTTACTGCCTGTACCTTCCTCGTTTTGGCATTTTTCGTGGTGAACAAGGCCATGAACGTCATGAAGGAAGTAAGCCTCAAAGCGCAAGGCCGATGGGAAGAAGCTACTGAGAAGGAAAAGTCAGCAGAAAGTGCACTCATGCAATCCCTTACTGCTGCTGTTCCTGTGGAGCGTGAAAATGAAATACTCACCGACCATGATTACGACGGCATTCAGGAATTGGACAACCGACTTCCGCCTTGGTGGCTTTGGGGTTTCTATGCGTCTATCGTGTTTGCTGTGGTATATCTAATTCGCTTCCACGTTACCGATTCAGGCTTGTCGAGCGCAGAGGAATTTGCTACCGAAATGCAGGCCGCTGAAATGCAAATTGAACAAACAGCCGCTGCAGGGGGTGCTGTTGAAATAGATATCGACAACCTCATGCAACTAACCGATGCAACTTCGCTTGCCGCGGGTCGCGAAATCTTTGAATCTACCTGTTTTAGCTGTCACCAAAAAGACGGTGGCGGTGCCGCAGGTCCGAATTTGACAGATGCGTACTGGATACACGGTGGAAGCATGAAAGATGTATACAACACAATTCACGACGGTGTACCTGGAACGGCTATGCTTCCTTGGAAGCGACTTCGCCCGACTAAAGTGCACCAAGTGGCTAGTTACGTAATGGCACTTCAAGGCACCACACCGGCCAATCCAAAGGCTGCTGAAGGTGAACTCTATATCCCTGAACCCGTATCTGAAGTAACGGAAGGTGAAGCTTCTGCAGATATGGAAACCAATGAAACGGCGAACTCTGAAGAGTAAGTTTGATGAAGACCTATTCCCCAATGGACGATACGTTCCGCGATTCAATCGGTACGGTTGATGAAGATGGAAAACGAAAGTATCTCCACCCAAAGAAAGTATCCGGTTACTGGATGCAACGCAGAACCTGGGTGGCCATAGGGCTCTTGGTCTTTTTCTTCGGAATTCCATGGATTCGCATTGACGGACATCCCTTCCTAAAGCTCGATGTGCTGGGAAGGGAGTTCGTTGTTTTCGGTGCTACTTTTTGGCCACAGGACGCCTACCTCTTGGTACTAGCCATGATAACCGGCATCGTATTCGTGGTGCTCTTCACCGTGATTTACGGACGTATTTTCTGCGGATGGATGTGTCCACAAACCATCTTTATGGAACACGTCTTTCGGCGAATTGAATATTGGATCGATGGCGACAGAGGTCAGCAGATCAGACTTCGGAAAATGAAGTGGACGAAATGGGAAAAAATTTGGAAAAGGACCTTTAAACACAGCCTCTTCTGGATCATTTCATTCGCCATTGGCAACACCTTCCTCATGGTTTTGATTGGAACCGAAAGATGGTGGACCATGGTTGTAGAAGGCCCACTTCAACATTGGGGGAATTTCATAAGCCTCGTTGTATTCACCACCGTATTCTACTTCGTTTTTGCATGGTTTCGAGAGCAAGTCTGTATCATGATCTGTCCTTATGGAAGATTGCAAGGCGCCATGCTGGATCGCAAAAGCGTGGTAATTGCTTACGATCACAAGCGCGGTGAAAACAGAGCGAAGTTCAAGAAAAACGAAGACCGAGAGGCGGCTGGAAAAGGTGACTGCATCGATTGCCATCAATGCGTAGATGTATGCCCAACGGGAATTGATATCCGAAACGGAACCCAACTGGAGTGCATTAATTGTACAGCCTGTATCGATGTTTGTAACGACGTAATGGAACGCATCGACAAGCCCAAAGGGCTGATCCGTTTTGCATCAGAAGATGAGATCACGACAGGAGAAAAATGGAAGTTCACCACCCGCGCAAAGGCCTATACCGGTGTACTTGGCATATTATTTTTACTGATGGGTTTCTTGGTTTCAGAACGTCCGATTGCCGAGGTGAAACTCCTTCGAGCAAGGAATCAACTCTTTACTATGGTCGATTCTGCTACCGTTCAAAACATCCTCACTATTTCCGCAGCAAACAAGGCGAACGATCCGATTCAAATCAGTTTGAATCTGATGAACAAGGCTGGAGAAATCAAATATGTTCAAGCCTTGCCTGACAGTATTGCATCAGGAGAAAAAGCGGATGGACTGCTCCTGATTCAAATCCCGAAGGATGAACTGAGTTCTTCGAAGGACGAGATACTGATACAAGTATTGATTAATGACGAGGTGCTCGAGATTCAGGAGTTCACATTTCTGGGACCAGGCTCTAGAAATCGTCCAACTAAAAAACAAACACCATGAGGTTCAATTGGGGACACGGCATTACACTCACGCTGGTAGCTTTTATCGCATTTATCGTGGTATTGGTTAGAGGCACATTCCAACAACGAGTGGATTTAACCTCTGAAGACTACTACAGCCAGGAGGTAACCTACGATCAAGAAAAGGAAGCACTCGAAAGAGGGTTAAGCTTGGGCAACCCCGTTATAGAAATTGGAGAGTCATTTATAGACATCACTTTGCCCGATTCACAATGGGCCGCAGTGAGTATTGATTTCAATCGCCCAGATAATGCGGATTATGATTTGGCATTCAACGACTCCAACCTCACAGATGGAACCCTTAGAATAGACAAACCCACTTTAAGCGGTTGGTGGAATATTCAAATCGAAGCCCATCAAAGCGGCACGCAATATCGCTGGGAAACAAAAGAGAAACTATAGTGGAAATTCTAATAGCTGGTATCGGTATTGGTCTCGCGGGAAGTCTGCATTGTGCTGTCATGTGTGGTCCGATTGCACTTGCATTACCCGTGAGGCTGGCCGGCTATTGGAAAGGCCATATCAGTCACCAGCTCGGTAAGTTGACCACGTACGCAATTCTAGGTTCACTCATGGGATTAGTAGGCTCAGGAATTTCCCTGGCCGGATGGCAACAACCCCTCTCCATACTCGTCGGAGTTATGCTGCTAATCAGTCTCTTTTCCAAAGCGCCCACTCTGATGCGCTGGGCTCCTTATCGAAGAGTTTACAGCTGGTTGCAACATCAGTTTGTACACAAATTGAAGCACGGAAAACCAAAACACTTCTTCCTCACAGGAATGATTAACGGTCTTCTACCCTGCGGACTCGTTTATGCTGCCCTATTGGGAGCCCTAGGAACAAGTGGTGGAAGCACATTTAATGCAACCTTGTTCATGGTCGGCTTTGGTTTGGGAACAGGCCCTATTCTATTGGTGATTGGCCGTTCCGGTTCACAACTGGTCGATTATCTCAAAGGCCGAGTGCGCTATGCAATTCCAACGGTTGTGACGGTAATGGCTGCATTTTTTATTCTACGAGGACTCGGATTAGGCATCCCATATGTGAGTCCAACTAGTGAAGCGCTTCAAACTGAAGTGGTGGGTGAGGCTCCATCCTGCCACTAAATTCGAACAGATTATAGAATTAATTTCGTAAATTGATATATCTAATATCAGCTGACCCATGAAACGCATTTTATTTCCTACCGACTTCTCTGAGGCTGCTGACAAGGCTCTCAATTTTGCGATTGAAATCGCTAAAAAAGCTCAACTCGACATCATTCTTGTTAACGCCTACGACCTGCCTTACGCACAAAACGTGATGAGTACTTCCCTCATGGATATCATGAGAGAAAACAGCATCAACGGGCTCAATGAAGTGGCCAAAAAGGTAAAGTCTGCCGATATCGAATGCGATACCCAAAGTATGATGGGAAATCCGATTCGAGTAATCAAGGAACTTTCAAGAAAGGATCCCGACTGCATCGTTGTAATGGGTACCAAGGGTGCAAGTGGTATTGAAGAGGTACTCATTGGATCGAATGCTGCGAGTGTTCTCCAAAGTACAGATGTGCCCGTACTGGCAATTCCTTCGGATGCCGAATTCACCATGATAGAGCGCATTGTGTATTGCACAGATTTCCGCTCAAACAAGAACGATCGCGCCTTGCGAAGGTTAGCTACCATGGCTAAGTTGTTTGACGCCGAGGTGCTCATACTTCATATCCAGCAAAGTGGTATGGCTGATTTAGCGAGCGACCAACGTCACAAGTTTGATCATCACCTAACAGGAGTTAAGTACAGCTTCCACATTCTAAAAGATGCGAAAGTGGAAGAAGCCATATTGAACTTTACAACTGATAAAGATGCCAACTTGCTCGCATTACTCACACGTAAATACGGAGTGATACGAGGGCTATTTCATTCTAGCTTGACCAACAAAGTAGCCTTCCACACGAAGGTGCCATTGCTCGCGCTTCATGAGTCGGACTAGTAAGCTTTAGGTTGTGTCGACAACTTTAATTGGGGAGACGCTTTTGTACTCCCCTTTTTTGACATAAGTATGATCCAATCACAGCTAGTAAAGTCCGCTGATATAGCGTTGCACATCGCTTCTCAATACATTGAAGTACCCGTTGCAGACCGCAGCATATTCATGGCGAAGAGTATGGAAAACGGGGTTAGCATGTCGCGAGATGAACGACGAGCCATGATGATGAAAGGGATAGATCCATTGATTCCAGATTCCATTATCGAATGGATACGAACTGAGGAATAAATGCTTCAATTTGAGGATGCTAATACCGACCTCAACCTTGAAAAAGCACCTACCTTTACCGCAACTCGAATCTCAAGAATTGCTGGACGCACTGAATGTAGCAGAAATAGGAGTTTGGCATTGGAAAATTGAAGAAAACACCGAGTGGTGGTCCGACGCTTATTATCGAGCTCTGGACTATGAACCTGGAGAAATTGAGGCCTGTTACGACACGTTCACCAATGAGTTTGTACAGCCCAAATACGTTTCATCCGTAGAGAGCGTCGTTAAGAATCACATGGAAAAGAACGATCCTTTCCGCATTGTGGTTCCATTAAAACGAAAAGATGGTGTGTATCGAAGATTCTTGGTGAGCGGACAAATGCATCGAAGTGAATCTGGGACTCCGCTCCACATGACCGGTAGTATAGTCGATGTAAACGAAGACCAGCGCATTAGAGAAGAACTTGAGAAGAATCAAGTATTCTTGGAGGAGACTGGCCGACTTTTCAAGGCGGGAGGATGGGAAGTCGATTTGGTGAATATGATGACCAACTGGAGCAAAATGGTCTATGACATTCACGAGGTCCCTTTTGGTGAGAAGATTTCTGTTGAAGAAGGGATTCAATTCTAGCATGCCGATGATCGAGAGCGCATATCTAAGGACTTCGGAGCATGTATTTCGGAGAAAAAACCGTTCAGCGATATCTATCGCATTCTCACACGAAAAGGCAGGGAAATTTATGTGAAAGCCGTTGGTGTCCCAAAATTGGGTGTCGATGGATCCGTAGTCTCTGTTCGCGGGGTTTTTCAAGACGTGGATGCCCAGCATCGAGCTGAACTACTATTGGAAGAATCACTAGGTATAACCACACAACAGAATGAAAAGCTGATCAACTTTGCGCATATCGTGAGTCACAATTTGAGAAATCACAGCAGTAACTTAGAAATGCTGGTGAAGTTCATTCAAGATTCCGAGAGTGAGGAAGACCGCGCTGATCTGTTGACCAAGATATCCGAAGTAGTTCAAAACCTATCGGATCCCATTGAGAATTTAAATGAAGTTGTATCGGTTCAAACAAAGCTCGATAAAGCTATTGAAGAGGTCAGTTTGAACAAAACAGTTCAAAAAATTATCGACATCTGTACTGGAGATTTAAGAGCGGCCAAGGCTGTCGTAGATGTTGATATCCCTGCAGACATGAAGGTGCGATTCAATCAAGCTTATCTGGATAGTGTTTTACTAAATTTAGTGTGCAACGCTATCCGGTACAGAAAAGATGATGTGCCCTTGGAACTGACTATTCAAAGCGAAAAACTACCTAATGGAGATGTTTCTGTATCCGTAAAGGATAATGGAATTGAAATCGACCTAGAAGCTCATGGTAAGCGATTGTTTACTTTGAATGGCACGTTGCACAACCACCCAGATTCCAGAGGGGTTGGTTTGTACATTTCCAAAAATCAATTGGTGGCAATTGGTGGATCTATCAATGTGAAAAGCGAAGTAGGCAAAGGAGCGGAATTCACATTCACGATTCCAGAGTAAACCATACTTCTCCAAAAAAGAAAACCCTCAGGAAATCCCGAGGGTTTTTTTGTGATTTATCCGACACGTCAAATGGTCATAATGTCTTCTTCCTTTTTCTGAAGATGATCATCCACTTTCTTGATATAGGCATTCGTTAGATCTTGAATCTCCCCTTCGAGATCCTTTACGGTGTCTTCTGGTAGACCATCTTTTTCAAGACGTTTAACCTCATCATTTGCTTCCTTTCTTGAATTTCGAATTCCTACCCGAGAATCTTCCGCTTCTGAGCGGGCCATTTTCACAAGGTCCTTTCTGCGCTCTTCGGTAAGTGGCGGAATATTGATAATCACCGACTCACCGTTATTCTGCGGATTCAAGCCGAGGTTAGCATTCATGATGGCCTTTTCAATTTCAGGAATCATCTGCTTTTCCCAAGGTTGAACAGAAAGTGTTCGCGCGTCTGGCGTGTTGATATTTGACACTTGCGATAGCGGTGTGAGAGCTCCGTAATAATCTAAACGAACGCCCTCCAACATGGCTGGATTAGCTCTACCCGCTCTAATCTTCAACAAGGCCTTTTCAAGGTGCTCAATGGTCTTTTGCATCGACTCCTTGGTACTATCTATGATGATTTCAATTTCTTCTTCCATACTGTGAAAATATCATTTTTCTACTAGCGTACCAATGTTCTCTCCCATCACAACCTTGGCTAAATTGCCTCTAGTATTCATATCGAAAACGACGATGGGTAAATTGTTTTCTCTGGATAAAGTGAAGGCGGTCAAGTCCATTACATTCAATCCTCTCTTATACACTTCATCAAACGAAAGGGTGTCAAACTTGGTTGCGGTACTATCTTTCTCCGGATCGGCCGTATAGATGCCATCTACTCGGGTGCCCTTCAGAATAACGTCGGCATCAATTTCCACTGCACGAAGAGTAGCCGCTGTATCAGTTGTGAAATAAGGGTTACCTGTGCCTCCACCGAAGATTACCACGCGTCCTTTTTCAAGGTGCCGCACGGCCTTACGGCGAATAAACGGCTCCGCAATTTGGTCCATTTTGATGGCGGATTGAAGTCGGGTATATACCCCAGCTTCTTCGAGTGCCGACTGAAGTGCTAGGCCATTAATCATGGTAGCGAGCATTCCCATATGGTCACCTTGAACGCGATCCATACCTTGACTTGCCCCTTGGACCCCGCGGAAAATATTTCCACCACCAATTACAATTCCTACCTCAGCACCAGCATCCACCACTGTCTTGATATCCATAGCATACTCCCGTAGTCGGTCGCCAGAAATACCGTATTGTTGTTCGCCCATTAAGGCTTCACCACTGAGTTTAAGGAGGATGCGTTGGTACTTCATCACGAGGAATTATTTGGGTTGAGCAAATATAGGGAGGATGAGTGGATTGTTGGATTATCAGATGGTCGGATTATTAGATGATCCGATGGATAGACTTATGGACGACAGTACAATGAATACATTTCAAGGGAAACTTTGAAATTGCAATGACAGGTTAGTTCTGATTCTGAAGTAAGAAGTCCATTGCTAAAACATGGTCAAGTTCAAAAACACTTTCAACTAAAACGATGAGGAATCACACGCCCAATTCAAAGAAAAACTCAACCCTAACTTTCCGAAAATCTGAGAATCGCCAAAAAAAATCCCGCCGAAGCGGGATTTCTTTATTCAAATAAAGTTGAGGGATTAAACTCCCAAACCTACGCGCTTGAAGCCAGTCACTGTAAGACCTTTTTCAACCCCGTTGAGGTACTGTGATACAGACTGCTTGCCGTCTTTGATGAAGGCTTGGTCAACCAACGTGTTCTCTTTGAAGAACTTGTTCAATTTCCCTTGAGCAATCTTGTCAACCATTTCTTCTGGCTTACCTTCCTGACGAATTTGATCGCGGATGATATCCATTTCACGGTCGATATCAGCTTGAGCTACGCTGCTGCGGTCAAGAGCAACAGGGTTCATAGCGGCAGCTTGCATGGCTACGTCCTTAGCCGCTTCTGGAGCTGAACCGCTCAATGAAACAACAGTAGCCAATTTATTACCGGCGTGGATATAAGATCCAACGAAGTCACCTTCGATGCTTTCGTACGCACCCAATTCCAACTTCTCACCAATCACACCCGTTTGCTCAGTAAGCTTGTCGGCAATCGAAAGGTTTCCGTCGAAAGAAGCGCTCAAAAGCTCATCTTTTGAAGCAGGGAAGCTCTCAAGTGCGATATCAGCCAACTTGTTAGCCAATTCAACGAATGAATCGTTCTTAGCAACGAAATCCGTTTCGCAGTTCAAGCTTACGATAACACCGCGCTTATTGTCGGCATTCGCTTTAGCGATAACTGCACCTTCTGTAGCGTCGCGATCAGCACGCTTAGCGGCGATCTTTTGACCCTTCTTACGAAGGATGTCAACGGCTGCTTCGAAATCTCCGTTCGCTTCAACGAGAGCGTTCTTGCAGTCCATCATACCTGCGCCAGTTTGCTTGCGCAATTTGTTTACTTCTGCAGCTGTAATTTTAGCCATGATCGAAATATTGATTTTGTCTTGAAACAAAGTAGAGAAGAGACGAATTTGCATTCATCTCTTCTCTTTTCATTCACGTAATTGTAAAGCTTTGGTAAACCTTAGTCGTTGCTAGCTACTTTGGCAGCTTTCTTTGCAACTTTCTCGTTACCTGCCTTCTCTTTCTCATTCTTGCGCTGAGCCAAACCGTCTTTGATAGCGGCAGTAGCTTCAGCCATGATGATAGAAATAGACTTCGAAGCGTCGTCGTTTGCTGGAATTGGGAAGTCAACGAGAAGCGGGTCGCTGTTGGTATCCACCATTGCGAAAATAGGGATGTTCAACTTGCGTGCTTCTTCAACCGCGATGTGTTCGCGAAGAACGTCAACTACAAAAATTGCAGCAGGAAGACGGCTCATATCAGCAATAGAACCTAGCGTCTTTTCAAGCTTAGCACGCTGACGATCTACTTGCAAGCGCTCGCGCTTAGAAAGTGTTTCGAAAGTACCGTCCGCCTTCATCTTATCGATGTTAGCCATTTTCTTGATGGCCTTGCGGATTGTAACGAAGTTCGTCAACATACCACCAGCCCAACGCTCGGTGATATAAGGCATGTTCGCTTCTTGGGCGAATTCTGCCACGATATCTTTTCCTTGCTTCTTAGTAGCAACGAAAAGAATCTTACGACCTGAAGCTGCAATCTTGGTCAAAGCTCTTTTTGCTTCTTCCAATTTCGCCTGGGTTTTGTGCAGGTCGATAATGTGGATACCATTGCGCTCCATAAAGATATAAGGAGCCATGTTTGGATGCCATTTTCTGGTCAGGTGACCGAAGTGCACACCGGCATCGAGTAATGCTTTTGTTTTGTCTTGATTTGCCATTGTATGGTTCGTTTACATTCGCTGAATGCAACACTTGGGTAGCGACTAAGCGATCTCAAGTGTTTGGATCCTAAACGAAAATTAGCGCTTGGAGAACTGGAACTTCTTACGGGCTTTCTTCTGACCGAATTTCTTGCGCTCCACCATGCGTGGGTCGCGGGTCAAAAGTCCTTCCGGCTTAAGAGCGGTACGGAACTCCGGATTAATTTCACAAAGTGCACGAGATAGACCCAAGCGTACTGCTTCAGCCTGGCCAGTGATACCACCGCCGTCAACGTTCACTTTAACATCGTACTGACCCAATGTTTCGGTAATTGCAAAGGCTTGCTCCACCTTATATACCAATGTTGGTACAGTGAAGTACTCCTTGTAATCCTTACCATTGATCACGATCGCACCTTTACCCTCGCTTACATAAACACGGGCAACAGATGTCTTTCTTCTTCCGATTGTGTGCGTAACTGCCATGATCAGTTGAATTCATTAAGGTTGATCACCGTTGGCTTTTGAGCTTCGTGGTTGTGCTCATATCCTTCAATCACGTGAAGATTCTTGAACATTGCACGGCCCAAACGATTCTTAGGGAGCATACCGCGTACTGCGTTCTCCACCAAACGGCTCGCATTCTTTTCTTTAAGGTCGTTGTAGCTGATTCTCTTCTGACCACCAGGGTAACCCGTGTGCCAGATGTGATCGCGATCAGCACCTTTATTACCGCTCATAGACACCTTCTCCGCGTTGATGATAATCACATGATCACCACAATCTACGTGAGGCGTGTAGTTCGGCTTGTGCTTGCCGCGGATCAGCTTCGCAACCTTGGAGGCTAGGCGACCCAGTGCCTGACCTTCAGCATCAACCAACACCCACTGCTTATCAACAGTAACTGCATTAGCCGATACGGTTTTGTAACTCAAAGTATCCACAACTTTGTCTCGTTTAATTAATTAGATAATACATACCCCTCCCAAAAGGGGCTGCGAAGTTACAACGAAAATTGGAAGTATGGCAAATGAAGGGTAACAAATTGAGAGGAAAGCATTTGCTTTGATTATCTTTACACCCCGCTGCCAACTATTTGAAACGACTAACCTCGTGTTTTTTGACGAATTGTAAAACAATTTTAATGAGGTACTTGGCTCTATTTGCGCTTGCTACACTTACCGGTTACACTACTCAGGCTCAGCATCAACACCATCATGCTCAGTGTGGAACCGATATTTACTATCAACAACAAATTACTGCTCATCCAGAGATTGAGGAAATGCGTGATGCATCCGAAGCTGACTGGATGGAAACCCGAGATAACTATACTACCGGTACAGAAGTAGTGCAGACCATCCCCGTAGTGGTGCATGTGATGTACTATAATTTTGAAGATAGTATCTCAGAAGCTCAAGTCATTGACGCTATCGACGTTCTCAATGAAGATTTCACTTTGACGAATTCTGATGCGGGTAACGTGCGAGCCAACTTCGCCTCTATTCAAGCTAATATGGAGGTTCGCTTCGAACTCGCGAAGAAAGACCCACAAGGAAATGCTACTCGAGGCATCAACTATCAACAAAGCGATCGGTCACTCGGCGCCAATAACGCCATCAAGAACGAATTGAATTGGCCGAATACACGATACCTCAACGTATGGGTGGTTCGGGCTATCGACCTCGGCCTACCGCCAAGCCAAGGAACAATTTTGGGATATGCCGCCTTTCCATACAACAATCAACCGACAACCGACGACGGTGTTGTTATACGCCACGATCAAATGGGAAGAATTGGAACTGCTGTTTCCAATGGTAGAACACTTACCCATGAAGTAGGTCACTTCCTAGACCTCTTCCACCCTTTCCAAGGTGGATGTGGTGCAGGAGACGGTATCGCCGATACTCCTCCCATCCCGTCTCCTTCAAGTTCTCAATTCTGCGAGTTTAGTAGAATGGACTGCTTTAATACTGGCCCAGCCATGATCGAGAATTTCATGGACTACACCAATGATGCCTGTGTGAATTCTTTTACAGCAGGACAAAAGACAAAGGCGAAAAGAGCCCTTAACCAATCCATTAATCCGAATTGGCGACGGGGTATGCTGACAACATCAGCCAATCATTTGTTGACGGGCATTAATGGAACCACTGTACTTGCAGCTCCAACGGTGAAATTCACGGCTGAAAGAAACACAGTCTGTGAAGGTGGATCATTGCAGTTCGAATTCTTGGGTGCAAGTCATGACCCCTCCACCACATATAACTGGGTATTCACTGGAGGCGGACAATCGTTTAATGCTACAGGGGAAAAACCAATGGTCACTTTCCCAGATGCCGGTATCTATAACGTGGGACTTACGGTTACCAACGCTACGGGAACGGATAATCTGGTTAAAACCGGTTATATCTCTGTGTATGACGACACTCCATACTGGGACAATAACTTTACAGCAACCTTCGAGACGGATATTCCAAACTCAAATTGGATTGTTCATGACAACGGTGACGGCCGTAAATGGACTACTTCGAATGTTGCAGCCTTTGGTGGTACAAAAAGTGCCATAATGCCGGAGTTTCAGTCTAGAGGCAGTGGCGGCGATGATATATTACAATCCGCTCCCATCCTTCTAGACAGAACCACACAAGCCACTCTTCGGTTCCGTTATGCTTGGGCTCGCCGTGATAATTCCAACCAAGATCGTTTGACCGTATTCATCTCAGATGACTGTGGTGCCACTTGGAACTTGGCACGACTCATTTCGTCGTTTAACCTGAACACGGCGGGTGCAAATGTTACGAACTCATTTGTCCCCAACAACTCCCAATGGCAAGAAGCCAGCATCGACCTGGGCGCCTATATTGGACCTGATCCTATCATTATTCGTTTCAGTTTTACCGGTGACCTAGGAAACAACCTGTATATCGATGAAGTAAGAACCGATGTGACCGTAAGCTTGAACGAAGCGGCGGCACAAAGCCTAAAGATCTATCCAAATCCCGCACAAGAGTTCGTTCAAGTTGAATATACCGACAATTCGACTTCAGATTGGTCGATAGTGAATACCACTGGACAAATCGTGCTAAAAGGCTCGCTAGAAAACGGTCAGTCTTCAGTGAATGTAAGTGACCTTTCAAGCGGACTCTATCTACTTCAAGTGAGAACGCGCAACGGTATAATCACTGAAAAGGTTATTGTGGAATAAGTAATCCAGACCATAAGCCATAAAAAATCCCCGAGCAAAACTTAGCTCGGGGATTTTTTATTCTGCCGCTTTCGTTAAGGTTGAACTTCCATCGTTTCCAATTCTTCAAAGACGTCTAGCTCTAATTCCGAGACATACATTTCAAAAGCCGTCCAATCTTCTTCGAAGAAATGATTGGCCATCTCAATTACCTCCTCGGTACTCGCCTTGAAGGTGGTAGCTAAATTGCGTGTATTACCTGTCACACTTCCGCGATTGGAGTAATTGTAGTACCCCAGCAACCCCATCCTGGACATCCAAGTATTGGGTTGTTCGTAATAACCTTCAATATTCTCTTTACCGAATATCGCGAGTCTTACCTGCTCAAGAGAATCTTTCACCGCTTTGATGTGCGCTTTGATATCGGCATTCACCGAATCCTCTCTAGTGTCATTCTCAATGGCCGCCATTTTTTCCACCAAAGAGATCGTCCGATTAGCTTTCCTCAAGTTCGAGGTTACTTGTCTTACTGCATCTATGTATGGCAGTAATTCAATTTGATAGTTCCGATTATCCTCCAACTCGACCATATCAAACTGCAATCTTGGATCTTGCTGAACCTCTATTTGTGTAGAAGATGTATGCTCACCAATACGCAAGTGTAAGCTGTAGGTTCCCGGTAATACAGGGATAGATCCAGGGTCTGAATTTAAACTCTCTGGTCGCGGATCGCGCATACTTGGCATTCGAACACCCTTTTCAAGCATATCCCATGAACTGATATTCAAGCCATCTTCATAATTGCGCTCCAAATGCCTGATGGTATCGCCTTCAGAATTCACGACATCCCAATGGACCTTCTTTTGCTTGAAGTTAGCATCTGCGGTATCCACGCTTACCCAATATGAAAAGCGAGCACCGCCCCATCTATTCTCGCCACTGTAAACAGCCGACCCTCCAAAACGCAACCCCTGGGCCCGGCGATAAATGGCGCGAATGGCTACAGGTGATTCGAAAGCATACAAAGGTTCTTCCATTACATCAACATCAGTGGAGGCCAGTTCGCGCAGCGGTTCTAAGTCGTCCAGCACCCAAGCCGAGCGACCAAAAGTTCCAAGAATCAAATCAGACTCCCTCTCTTGAATGGCCATATCTGCAATCGGCATAGTAGGCAAATCCTCTCCCCATTTCTGCCATGATTCAGCTCCGTCCATGGAGAAATACAACCCATTTTCTGTTCCCAAGAAAACCAAGTTTGGCTCCACAGGGTCAGGCATAACACTCAGTACATATCCGTGTACATCTTCTGAACTCACCACGCGCTCGAAGGATGCACCATAATCATCGGTTACAAATAAATAGGGCTCCCAATTGTTCCTGCGGTAATCGTTCACCACAACCCATGCCTTACCGGCATTGTCTTTATCTACTACCACTTGAGGAATCCAAGCTCCTTCCGGCATACCTCTCAAGTTTCTACTAATATCCTCCCATGTTTCACCGTCATCTTTTGTGACGTGCAGTTTACCATCATCGGTTGATACCCAAATCACCTTGGTATCAGCAGGGCTCGGAGAAATGGCCAAAATGGTAGTGTAATTCTCTGCCCCCGTTACATCATATGTGAGTCCTCCACTCTCACCAGCCTTTTGCATATCGGGGTCATTCGTGGTTAAATCTTCGGAAATAATCTCCCACGAATCTCCCATGTTGGTCGACTTATGTACAAACTGAGATCCGAAGTAAATGGTCGAAGCATCAAAAGGATCTTGAGCGATGGCTGCATTCCAATTAAATCGCAATTCTTCACCGTCAGGATGTACCGGACGAATGAGCTTGGAATACCCGGTAATCAAATCTATTCTCGACACGTATCCTTCTTGCGACATGGCATAGGCCGTGTTTTCGTCCTCGGGGTTAATGACTACATCGAATCCATCACCAAAGGCTATCTCTTCCCATAGGTCGTTGCGAATCCCTCCCGCGCGCCAGGTGTAAGCTGGACCGCCCCATGAGCCATTATCTTGCATTCCTCCATATATATTGTATGGAGTCTGATTGTCCACAGATATGTGATAGAACTGGGCCAATGGCAGATTGTCCAAGAATCGCCAAGTGATACCTCCATCATAAGAGATATTCATTCCACCGTCATTTCCATCAATCACGTGATCTGGATTATTAGGGTCAATCCAAAAGGCGTGGTGATCCGGGTGAATGAACGAATACGGACCGATGGTATTCCATGTCTTCCCGCCATCGTCGCTTCGCGTAAGCACCGACCACAAAGAGTAGATGCGATTGGGTCTCGAAGGATCCACATAGATATCTGCATAGTAAAAAGGACGGTTCCCAATATCATCATCGTCGCTAATGCGGTTCCAATTTCTACCTCCATCATTGGAACGATACAAGGCGTTCTTATCCTTTGCTTCTACCAAGGCATAAACAATATCTGGTTCGGAAGCAGCGATGGCTAATCCGCATCTTCCAAGGTTTCCTTCTGGAAGCCCGTCTTCTGAGGTGCGTTGAATCCAATTCTCGCCACCGTCGTAAGTCACGTAAATTCCGGAGCCTTCACCCCCAGATTTAAACTCATATGGCCAACGGCGATACTCCCACATGGCAACGATAAGCTTGTTCGGATTTTGCGGATCCATCACCAGATCTGCCGCTCCAGTGCGCTCGTTGTTGTAAAGCACTTTTTCCCATGTCACACCACCATCTGTGGTTTTGTACACACCGCGCGATTCGGAATCACCCCAAGCAACTCCAATAGCGGCCACGTAAACAGTCTGAGAATTGGTTGGATCTACTATGACACGATGAATGTTCTTGGTATCCTCCAATCCCAAATGAATCCATGTTTCACCGCCATCTATACTCTTGTACATTCCATTACCAGAACTCTGCGAGTTTCGCGGATTACCCTCGCCGGTACCCACCCAGATTACATCTGGATTTGAAGGATCAACGGCCACCGCTCCAATGGAAGATGTCGATTCGTTTTCGAAGATGGGAGTCCAAGTTTGTCCTTCGTTCTTTGACTTCCACAATCCACCCGAAGCGGAACCGATGTAATACGTCTGGGTATGCTGGTCAAAATCAATAGTGGTAACACGACCCGACATGCCCGCAGGACCCACATTTCTGAAGTTCAGATTTTTCAGATGATCCGAAGTGACATTTTGCGCGATTAGGGTTGCCGAAAGAATAAAAGTGGCGACCGACGTAAGGAGTAGTCTCATGAGTTGAGGATTTTCTGGAGTAAAGCCCTAAAATAGGAATATGAATGGTTTTCAGCTTGAAGAATGTTGCTGTACGTTTGAATCAAACACATGCACATGGAAACTGTACACAATGTATTATTGTTCATCCACGTCACGAGTGGATTCGTAGGTCTCACTTCCGGAAGACTGGCTTCCCTCATGAGGAAAAGACGCGGAGCCCACTCCTTTCTTGGCTGGATATTTACGTATTCCATGTACGGAGTAGCCTTTACTGGATTGCCCCTCTCGCTATTGCGCACGAACTACTTTCTAATGGCAATCTCCATATTCACCTTATATATGGTGCTAACTGGAAGCAGGGCCTTCAAGCCTACCCTTCCCAAGTTCCATTTGAGAATATCCATTTTTGGCTTTGCAGGAGCCTTTACCTTGCTCACCTTGGCACTCATGATTTTTTTAGATGGCAGAACAACCGGACTCATTCCAGGCATATTTGGAGGTCTTCTTCTGTCCATGTCGCGCAGAGACTTCCGAACGTATAGAGGTCAGGTTAAAACCAACCCCTTGTTATTGCACCTCAATCAAATGGGAGGTTCGCTCATTGCTGCTTATACGGCCTTCGCTACCACAAGTGGGGTGAGATTGGTCAATCAGCTCGGCTTCGATGCTAGCGACTACACCTTACTTTTTTGGCTCCTCCCAACCGCCATAGGCTCCCTCATTCTCACACGAGTGAATATGCAAGTAAGGCGAGTGTGACAATTATCATAGTTCAACACGAAGAAAGCCACGACCTTTATCATAGATAACACGAAAACAATTGTGAACTATGAGAAGTAATATGTCAGGAGTAGATAGATGGGTTCGCGTAGCTATTGCTGCGGTACTGGCCTACTTGGTTTTTACCGATGTGATTTTAGGCGGATGGTCAATTGTCGCTTTGGTTGTGGCGGGTGTATTCTTGGTAACGGCTATGGTGAAGTTCTGCCCGCTATATCGCCCATTCAAGTTTTCTACTAAGAAGGCTTAATTAATTCCTTTAAGCCTCGGAGTTGAAGAGCCATAACCGCGTTGTACCTTTGCCGGACAACTCGCACAGGATGACCAACAAAAAGCATAGCCATTGGCGCAAGCTCACCCATGAGGAAATCTCAGAAAAGGTGTTCAACGCGCTAGATGTGAATATAGACTATCGCAAGCGTAAGGCGCTCGGCGTACCGGCCTCACATTTAGATGAAAAGGTATTTTACAATAACCCGATGTTGTTGAAAGATGCGCCTTTCCTATCTACCCTTCTTCGCAACCCAAATCATATTGGATGCCACACCATGGGCGATTCTGAGCCCTTCTTTGCAGGCACACAATTGATCGAGAAAGAACTCATTGATTTATGTGCTGAGGACATCTTGAAGGGTAAACCTGGTGAACAAGACGGTTATGTGGCCGCGGGAGGAACCGAAGCAAATATTCAAGCCATTTGGGTGTTTCGAAACTACTTCATGAGTGAATTGAACGTAAACGCGAATGAGGTGGCTCTGCTCTTCAGCGCCGATTCGCATTATTCAATGTTCAAGGCTGCCAACCTGCTACAAATGCCGGCTTATGTAGCAGAAGTAAATGGCGACAGTCGAGAGTTAGATACACCTCAGCTAACGGCTCTATGTGCTAAGATGAAATCAGAGGGCATAAAGGCCGTTGCCGTTGTTGCCAATATGATGACCACCATGTTTGGTTCAGCGGATGACCCAGACACTTATATATCTGCCCTAAAAGATGCCGAACTACCGTTCAAGCTTCATTTGGATGGGGCCTATGGTGGGTTCGTCTTCCCATTTATTAACGATAGCGACAAGTGGTCATTTGCCAATCCAGAAGTTAGCAGCATCACTTTGGATGCGCACAAAATGGTTCAGGCTCCGTACGGGACGGGAATTTATCTTGCTCGTAAAGGTCATATCCCATATGCTACCACGGGTGAAGCTCAATACGTTGCAGGGTTAGATGCCACCTTGAGTGGATCAAGATCTGGAGCAAATGCTATTTCCGTTTGGATGATCCTTCAAACTTACGGACCCAACGGATGGTTTGAGAAGATTCATTTACTCAGCTTTAGAGCAGACTGGCTCGAAAGTCAATTGAATGAAATAGGTATTGAGTTTTATCGTTCACAGGGTAGCAATATCGTGACCATGCGATCCGATCAAGTTCCGCATCATCTGGTGGAAAAATATGGGCTCGTTCCCGATTCTCATGAGGGGAATCCCAATTGGTACAAGGTGGTAATCATGGATCATGTAAATGTAGACGACATGGTACCATTCATCGACGAACTCAAGCAACACATGCATGTCAGCTAGGCTGATATCACTTGCGATTTTGAGCTTGTGCCTTTTCAGCTCGACGCGTTCGAAGGCACAAGGGTGGCCTTCATTTGGTCGAGTTTCCGATTCACTGGATTACTACAACGCCGAACCATTGGTGGATAGCTGCATTATGTATCTGAAGCATAACCTGCCTTCGGATGACCCCGTAGGAAGAATGGATGCCGTTCATTTCTTAGATCAATGGATTACAGGTGTTCCCTACATCATCATCTCTCAACGAGAATATCTTTTTAAGGTTTCAAATGAAAACCTTGAGCTCATGACGCAACACGTTGCTGGAAAACTCTACAAGTTGCGAATGGTATCATCTTTGCCTTCCAATTCCATTGAATCAGAATGGGAAGGACTAAATTGGATGCTCGATCTCTATGAAGAGGGAGGTTTCGAACGAATTCAAAAGATGGAAGACCTATTGGAGATGCGAAACAACAATGAGCTCTACAATTGGTTAAAACGTAAGCTACCCAACAACTGGCAACTAGAAAACAGGTGAGAAAAATGAAAACATTTAGCGGACTAACCTTTGCTGGCATCTTGACGCTTTCTGCTCAAGGACAAGAGGCGCAACTGAGTACAGAACAGAACTGGCACCATGAGAGCAGACCCAACTATTCCTATGGAGTGGCAACCGATTCCGCACTTCTCTTTCTAGAAAATCAGACAGACCGTGAGCCGCAGGAGATCATCATTGCCATCATGGACTCAGGTATAGATACTACACATAACGATCTTCGAGGTCAGCTTTGGGAAAATCCAGGAGAGATTCCTGGAAATGGAATGGACGATGACGGCAATGGGTATATAGATGACGTACACGGATGGAATTTTATTGGAGGCGACAGTGCGAACATCGAAGGAGAAACCATGGAGCTCACCCGGCTACTCGTTCAGTTCGAGCGAAACTGGGAAGTAATGGACAAGGACTCCGTTCGAAATAATGATCCGGAAACGTATTTCTTTTATAAGCAGCTGGTTCGTCAACACGAACAATTAGTGAAGGAAAATGAGTTCGAGCAGGCCTTTGTAAATATGCTTTCCACCCGCATGAAGAATTACGAGGCCCTTGTTTTTGAGGCACTGGAATCCGATTATTATACGGATGAAGACCTTGAAAGATTAGCCGAAGACGGAGGTCAAGTGGGCAGAGCCGCTGAATCCATCCTTTCCATGCAGAGCGAAGGCTTAGACGCACACTTTTTACAAGAGTACAAAGATCAAGTAGATGGTTTTTTGAATTACTATCTCAACAAAGAATGGGATGTGCGAACTGCTATTGTGGGCGATGATCCCAACGACTGGAATGACACAATCTATGGCAATAACGATATCATGGGCTTGAGCTCTGACCACGGCACGCACGTTGCGGGAATCGTTGGCGCCATTCGTAATAATGACTTGGGTATAAACGGCATTACGCCCAACGTGAAAATCATGGTTCTTCGCGTAGTTCCGAATGGTGATGAACGCGATAAAGACGTAGCGCTTGCCATACGATATGCCGTGCGAAATGGGGCTAGCATCATCAATATGAGTTTTGGGAAAGATTACTCACCTGATGCGGAACGAGTGCGTGAAGCCGTTGCATGGGCGGGCCAAAAGAATGTCCTTTTAGTTCATGCTGCTGGAAATGAAGGAAGCGATTTAGATGAAACCGACAATTTCCCTAGCATGCCTTTCGATACCAGCAATTACGAAAATGAAACTTGGGTAGAGGTTGGCGCCAGCACAATCAACTTGGGAAGATTAGCGGCAGATTTCTCCAACTATGGTGAACAATCCGTTGATTTGTTTGCTCCCGGTGAGGACATTTTCTCTACCGTTCCGATGGACGATTATCGATTTGAATCGGGAACGAGCATGGCTGCACCAGTAGTAACAGGTGTCGCGGGAATTATACGATCTTATTATCCTGAACTTTCGGCAGCTCAAGTGAAATACGTACTGGTAAAATCAGGCAGCGTGCCTGAAAGCGACATGAGTGAATACTCCATTAGCGGAACCATCGTAAATGCCTACAATGCGATTCGTTTCATCGAGGAGAATGCAGACGAACTGATGGTCAACGTTGAATCGGTAGATACCGAAGAGTAATATGACACCACATTCGCTAAGGGTAACCGATAATAAATCGCCATATTTGCTGAAACTAAATACTTAAGAATGAATAATCCATTTAAAACTACTCTTCCCATCGCTCTCATATTTGTTACTGCTTCCTGCGGAATGATGAAGTCTTCCGAAAAAGCACCGTTTGAAGGTACTCTTACCTATACAATGGATGTGCAAATGGAAGGTGATGCCGCAATGATGGCGGATCAAATCAAAGCGATGCTGCCTGAAGATATGGTACTTGGGACCAACGGCAGCGACTTTGGCATCAAGATGAATGGCGGAATGCAAGCCATGCACATGGTAGCCAATTCAGAGGAAAAAATGATGTACATCGCTGCACAAGGCGAGTTTATGAAGCAACCTTTTCCAGAGCAAAGTGAAGAGCCAGACACTTCGGCCAAACCAGTTGTTACCAAGCTTGAAGAAACCAAAGAGATTCTCGGATTTGTATGTCAGGGCTACTCCTTAGAAATGGGTCAAGAAGGCGAAGGAACCATGATCCTTTACACCACTGAGGATATTAACTTGGTTATGCCAGATGCTCTCAACGACGGTGGAACAGGAACTCCATTCTCAACGGGCGGATTAGTTCCGGGAACTGCCCTCTACATTGAGCAGCACATTGACCAGGGAATGTTCGCCTTTGACCTCGTTTTTGAGGCCATCAACATCGTTGAAGGTGCAGAAGCTGCGGCAGATGTGATCACCCCGACAGAAGGCGATTACGAATTAATGGAAACTGAAGAAATGGCTGAGTAATTAGCCTCTGAATCGATATAACAAAGCCCGAGGGTTCTCCTCGGGCTTTTCTTTTTTGGGTTCCGACTATCTCTTATGAAGGTTCAGGAATCCAGCTACCTACAAGCGCTCCCCAATCTTCTCTGTCATTCAAGCACGGCACCACTTCGATGGATTTACCACCCGCTCCTAAAAAATCGTGCACCCCTTCTACCTGAATTTCTTCTAGAGTTTCAAGGCAGTCTGACACAAAGGCCGGACAAACAACCACCAATCTTTCCATTCCTTCGTGACCATATTCTTTCAACGTGGCATCTGTGAAAGGCGTTAACCATGGATCGCGACCTAACCGGCTTTGAAAGGAAACGGAAAATTGGTCCTTGCTGAGGCCCAGTTTAGCAGCTACTAAGCGTGTAGTTTCCATACATTGATGACGATAACACTTGGCATGTGCAGGGGATTTTATCTGACAGCACCCCTCTGTTAAACAATGGCTCCCTGTTACATCACCTTTTTTAATATGCCGTTCCGGAACACCGTGATAACTGAACAAAACTTTTGTAAACGGTTTTTCCAAAGCCGGTTTAATGCTGGTAGCGAGAATATTGATATAGGCCTCATCATCATAAAACGGCTGTTGGAACTGAACATCTACATTGGGAAGAATCTTGGCCGCTTCTTCCTTCACCTTCTCCACGACGGTTTCGTAACTCGACATGGCGTAGTGCGGATAGAGCGGAATCACAAAAAGATGCTCTAAATCAGGATGCTCATCTTGAAGCTTCTTCAAGGTATTATCGATGGATGGGTTGCCATAGCGCATTGCCAACTCAACCGGCACTCTCGTATTCGACTGAACCACCTTTTGGAGGCGTTCGCTTAGTACAATCAAAGGCGAACCTTCGTCCCACCAAATGGACTTGTAGGCCTCGGCAGATTTCTTTGGTCGGAAATTGAGTATGATACCCTTAACTAAGAATGCCCTTAACAAATAAGGAACGTCTATCACTCTTCCATCCATCAAGAACTCATCGAGATAACGCTTTACGTCTTTAATCTCTGTAGAATCTGGAGAACCCAGGTTCACTAATAGTGCGGCTACTTTCATTCGTGAGAAAGATATTTCTTAGGCGTTATTCCAAATTTCTTTTTGAAGGCAGCAATAAAGTGGCTCGAACTGGTGTATCCCAATGCATATCCTACTTCATTAACCTTATAATCACCCGAGTCCAACAAATTACGGGCATGTTCCATTTTATGATCCAGCAGATAACCGAAAACCGTGTTTCCATATACCTCTTTGAAACCCACTTTCAATCGATACTCATTGAGCCCAACTTCCTTTGCAAGCTCTTTTATACTCGGTGGCTGCGCCATATTCTTCATCAGATACTCTTTCGCCAACTTAATTTTCTTGACATTCTCTTCATCGTTCAAAAAAGGGCAGCTCACTGTATCCACTTCCCTCGCACTGAAGTACAGCGAGAGGATCTCGTAAGCCTTAGCCTGATAGAACAATCGTTGAGCCTGAGAAGACAACTGAATATTGAACAATTGGTTCAAAACAACGGTAGTTTGAGCGCTGATATCCCTCTCGTCATAAAACTTCCGATTCACATTCTCGCTTGACAAAAACGGCAGCTCCGCAGCATCCTCCACAAAAAGCTCATGAACCCGATCAAGTGTGATGAACAGAAATACGTGCTTCGCTCCCGCACCAATGCGGATGTTCAAGGGAAGCTCCTGCTCCGGATTGTAGAAGAAAAAGTTCTTTCCTGCTCTCAAATCCAACTGATAGTTAGAGCCAAAACTGAAGCGACTCTTCCCATCCACGCTGAAGTAGAACTGAATTACACTTTCTGGAATGGTCCGTGATATCTGCATCGTCTCTTCGGAATCATTACTGATTTTAACCATATCGATTCCGGCCTCAACCGACACATGCTCCAAACTCCGTTCAGCGACGTTTTTTATTTCTGATGTAACTTTGAACTCCATCTTGCATCTCACATTTGTACCCACCTCAAAACTCTCCTAAACCGATATTTTTTGCGGGATTGAGCAAAAATATAGCGCGCTATACTTAGAACCGTTCTAAATTAGTCTCGAACACTTTATGGCGATATAAATTCTACGTTTAGCGTTGTTTTTAGAAATATCACGGAGATACTTTTGTCACTGAGTTGAGAGAATACTCCTTTTGAATAGAAGTGTAAAACATTTGGACCACCTGCACCTCTTTGGTGTGAGTTATAAAACAGCTAACGTTCAACACCGCCAAGCATTTAGTTTGGGGGAGGCTGAGCAGCACTCGCTTTTACTCGAGTTACGCGAACAGACCGACTTCCGTGGCTTTATCACTTCAACGTGTAATCGAACCGAGGTGATCGGTACCACATTGCAATATGAAGCGGTACTTGCACTCTTCATTGCCCATGCCGAAGGCTCCGCCAACTCTTTTGAAGATATCGGATATCACCTATCTGGAATGAATGCCCTTCAGCATTTGTTTGAAGTGGGTGTTGGAATGGATAGTCAGATTCCAGGTGATTTTGAAATCATCATGCAATTGCGCAGAGGTTTTAAGTGGGCCCGCAAAGCAAATGCGACGGATGGCTTTATGGAAAAAATCATCAATCAGGTGATTTATGCGAGTAAGAGAGTGAAGTCTGAAACGGCTTTTTCTACCGGTGCCACTTCGGTTTCGTATGCTTCCGCGCGATACTTGAAAGATGAAATTGACCATCTCGAACAAGAGCAAATCGTGCTGTACGGTTTAGGCAAGTTCGGAAGAATTACGCTTGATCACTTGTTGGGATTGACCTCTACAGATCGCATCACTCTTGTTAATCGTTCAGACGACAAGAGTGCTCAATATGCCGAAGAATCAGGAGCAAAATTCTGCGCACACAGCGACCTCCAGCAAGCTATCGATCAAGCGGGAATCTTGGTAGTTGCTACGGGAGCCGATCGACCAATCCTCACAATCAATGAGCTCGACCGTCCGCAGCTGCATACCGTAATTGATATGGCGGTACCGTTTAATGTGGATCCTGAGGTGGCCAATCTTGACCAGCTCACACTACTCAATGTTGACCAACTTTCGCAGATGACCAGAGATGCGCTTGCTAAGCGCAAAAACGAATTGCCAAAAGTAGAATCCATCCTCAGCGAGGCGATTCAAGAGCTTTTAGACTGGCAAGTGATGCGCGAGCAATCCAATGAAATAGAACATTCGATTAAGACCCTGCTCAACGGAACGCATTCATGGGAAACATTGGTGCACAGGGCTTATGAAACCCCAATCATCGGACAGGAAGAAGCGTACCTACGTGATAAAATGCAACGCTATTACTGTTATCACATCCGACGTGGACAAACAATCGAGGGCATTCAAACCGAATTGTCTTCACGCCTGTCGGCAAGCTCATAAAAATGAACAACTCCCCCATTCGAATTGGTACTCGCGACAGTAAGTTGGCGATGTGGCAGGCTGAAACCGTTGCTCAATTGCTCCGATCTTTGGGCCACACAACGCAAATCATAGCCGTTAAGAGCAAAGGCGACCTAGACCTCTCGAAACCTCTTCACGAACTGGGAACGACCGGAATTTTCACCAAGGTACTCGACGATGCATTGTTTGCAAACGAAGTGGATATCGCTGTTCACTCATTAAAAGACTACCCCACCGTGCCTCCTAAAGGAATTGTGCTGGGTGCACACTTGAAAAGAGAAGACCCCATGGATCTCCTCATTCCAAAGGGAGAAATCGACTGGTATGATCATGAAGATTCCGTAACCACGATCGGTACCGGCAGCATCCGCAGAAAAGCGCAATGGCTGCATAAATTCCCGAATCATCAATTGGACAATCTGCGAGGAAACGTCCAAACCAGAATGAAGAAACTCGAAGAAAACGAATGGTCGGGTATTATAATGGCTTCGGCAGGACTTCGCCGAATGGAAGCGGTTCCCGAAAACGCCATTGCGCTCAATTGGATGATTCCGGCTCCCGCGCAAGGAGTAATCGGAATCACGCTTCGCGAGGACGATGAGGCTGCTAGCAAAGCGTGCGCACTACTGGATGTTAAAACTTCGCGAATCACAAGCACCGTAGAACGCATGTTCCTTAACACTTTAGAAGGTGGATGCTCCGCTCCAATAGGTGCCTTGGCCCGGATTTCGGCGAATCAACTCTACTTTGCCGGCTGCCTCCACAGCTTGGACGGCTCAGAAGAGGTTCGGATTGAAAACCAAGTTCCATTATCAGAATGGAAAGATGCGGGAAGAATTTTTGCTCAGGAAGTAAAGCAAAAGGGTGGAGACAAAATTCTCGGAGCCTTAAAATAAGTACTTGAATGAGTTCGAAGAAACACATACTCTTCACAAAGGTACTGAGCGAACACAGACGTGATTTGTTGCTTCAGATGATTGACGTTAGTGAAGTAAAAGCCTTGGAACCGGTGCCTTTACCTCAAGTGGAACAACCCGAAGAAAGCGATTGGGTTTTGATTACCAGTCCCTATGCGCTCATCACCATGAAGCAGTACATCGAGTCGGGATGGGGAGCTAATTCGCGTTGGGCGTGTGTCGGCTTTCGAAGCAGAGAGAAAGCAGCGGAATTAGGCATTCATGTGGAGATAAAAGCAGATAGTGCGAAAGAACTCGTTAAGCGACTTCCTTCCTCGGGAAACGCAACCTATCTATGTGGAAAGGATAGAACCCCCACTATAGAAGACTTCATGGGCAAGAACGATTGGGAACTGAACATTTTGGAAACGTACTGGACCCAACCTACGCACCCTCAAGTGAACTTTAAAGATTACGATGCCGTTGCCTTTTTTAGTCCCCGTAACGTAAAAAGCATGCTCAAACACAATTCTTGGCCAGCTAGAGTTAATGCATTGGCCATTGGCCCTACCACAGCTGAAGAATTGGTGAACAACAACATACAACCCACAGCAGTCGCTTCGTATCCCGACGTACTGCTATTGACACAACAATTTCTAGAAACACAAGAGAATGGCACTCCAGAATGACCTCCTACTGCGCGCCTTAAAAGGCGAAGAAGTACAGCGCCCTCCCGTATGGATGATGCGTCAAGCAGGCAGGTACTTACCTGATTTCATGAAGCTCAAGGAAAAGCATCCGTTCTTCGATCGGATTTCTAATCCTGAAATGGCTACCGAAATCACGATCATGCCGGTTGATCAGGTGGGTGTTGACGCAGCCATTTTGTTCTCCGACATTTTGGTAATTCCTCAGGCTCTTGGCATCGAAGTACAAATGGTGCCGGGCAAAGGCCCATACCTACCGAACCCCATACGAGAAGAAAAAGACCTCGACCGTCTCGTTATACCGGACGTATATGACAGCTTAGGCTATGTCTACGAGGCCATCAAGCTCACCAAAAAGGAGTTGAATAATCGCGTGCCGCTCATCGGTTTTGCCGGCTCACCATGGACTATCCTATGCTATATGGTAGAAGGTCAGGGGTCGAAAGAATTTTCTACCGCTAAGAGTTTTTGTTTTCATCGTCCCGACTTAGCCCATCGCTTGTTGGACGCCATCACGAATGCCACTATCGCTTATCTGAAAGGCAAAATTGAAGCGGGTGTCGACGTGATTCAGCTTTTCGATTCATGGGGTGGAATGCTCGGCCCAGCTGATTACAACACCTTTTCTCTCCCATATCTAGATAAAATTACCAAAGCACTAAAAGATGAAGTTCCTGTGGTTCTTTTTGGAAAAGGTTGCTGGTATGCAATGGATGACTTGGCAAAAACCGGCGCTTCTGCCTTAGGCGTAGATTGGACGGTTACTCCGCAACAAGCACGTCAATTTGCAGGTCCAGATATCACGCTGCAAGGCAATTTTGACCCTAGCCGCTTGCTGAGTCCCATTCCGACGATTGAAAAACTCGTGAAGGAAATGATTGACGGTTTTGGAACCCAGCGCTATATCGCCAACTTAGGTCACGGCATTTTACCCACCATTCCAGTAGACCACGCTAAGGCTTTCGTTAACGCGGTGAAAAACTATCAGAAATGAGCATGCGTGAGCGCTTTGCCGAACTCGTAAGAGATATCCAAGATGATATCTGCCAAGCACTTGAAAACGTGGATGGAGGTGCCGTATTCGAGGAAGATCTTTGGGAACGCCCAGGTGGCGGAGGTGGTCGTACGCGCATTATTCGAGGAGGTCAGGTTTTCGAGAAAGGAGGCGTAAATACTTCCATTGTGCACGGAACGCTCCCCGAAATCATGCAAAAACGATTGGGTGTTGAAGGGGCCGAATTTTTTGCTACCGGCGTTTCATTGGTGATTCACCCACTCAACCCTATGGTTCCTACCGTTCATCTCAACTATCGATATTTTGAGATGTACAATGCCGATGGTTCAGTGAAGGATGCGTGGTTTGGCGGAGGTGCAGATCTAACCCCTTACTATCTTTTCGAGGAAGACTGTGTGCACTTCCATCAGATGCACAAAAATGCTTGTGACACGATTGATCCCACATTTTATCCTCAGTTTAAAAAGCAGTGCGACGAGTATTTCGTGAATACGCATCGCGATGAAAACCGAGGCATCGGTGGAATTTTCTACGATTACATGCGGGAAAATGAAGAGCACAGTGCAGAGGACTTCTATCGACTCGCCAAAGAAAATGGAACGGCGTTTCTGAAAGCCTATCTCCCTATCGTTGAACATAGAAAGGACATGACTTTTTCAGAGGAAAACAGCTTTTGGCAAGAGGTGCGTAGAGGTAGATATGTTGAGTTCAATCTAGTGCAC
The DNA here is from genome assembly GCA_965659415.1 of Phaeocystidibacter sp. Taxonomy (GTDB): domain Bacteria; phylum Bacteroidota; class Bacteroidia; order Flavobacteriales; family Schleiferiaceae; genus Phaeocystidibacter. Next base: position 14,145 of record CBFHVA010000008.1, on the reverse strand, counting down.
GACCGAGGAACTTTGTTTGGGTTGAAAACCAACGGACGTATTGAAAGTATCTTGATGAGCCTTCCAGCTCGTGCTCGATGGGAATATGAACACCATCCTGAAAAGGGAACTCCCGAATATGAAATGCTTCAAGCTTTGCAACCCAGAGATTGGCTAGGCTTGGAAACCAAATAATTAAATGACACAGGGATGAACAGACCTAGAATATTGCGAGCCACAGCGGCCATCAGAGATTTGGTTCAAGAAACCCGACTTCACGCCCACGACTTTATGGTACCCCTCTTCGTCGTTGAGGGAGAAGGCGTAAAGGAAGAGATTTCATCCATGCCTGGGTACTACCGCTACAGTTTGGATTTGATTGAACAGGAAATTACCGAGATCACAGAACTGGGTTTAAGAAGTGTATTGCTGTTTGTTAAAGTTGAAAATCATCTCAAAGACAATAAAGGAAGGGAGGCGCTCAACCCAGATGGACTTATGCAACGCGCCATTCGAACCATTAAAAAAGCCAATCCCGAACTGTTACTCTTAACCGATGTAGCGCTTGACCCCTATTCGAGCTATGGTCATGATGGGATTGTAGAAGACCAGAAAATCGTAAACGATGCCACAGTAGACGTTCTTGCTCAAATGGCCTTAAGCCACATTGAAGCTGGAGCCGACTGGGTTGCACCGAGCGACATGATGGATGGTCGAATCGGTGCTATTCGAACGGCCTTTGAAGTGGCGGGCTATCACAATGCAGGGATCATGGCTTACAGCGCCAAATACGCCAGCTGCTTTTATGGGCCATTCAGAGATGCGCTCGATAGCGCTCCCGGATTTGGCGATAAGAAAACCTATCAAATGAATCCAGCCAACGTCCGTGCTGGGTTGAAAGAGGCTCTCCTAGACCAAGAAGAGGGAGCGGATATGCTAATGGTTAAGCCAGCCATGGCATACCTTGATGTAATTAAAACCCTCAAAGAGGAAACATTACTTCCAATTAGCGCTTATCATGTAAGTGGTGAATACGCCATGATTAAAGCTGCCGCCGCAAACGGTTGGATCAACGAAAAAGAAGCCGCATTGGAATCACTCACCAGTCTAAAGAGAGCTGGCGCCGATGTAATTGCCACATACTTTGCGAAAGATGTGGCTAGATGGTTAAATGAAAAATAGCAGATATGCTTGAGCCAAAGCACAGAGAGAGAAGCGAAGAACTATTTTCAAGAGCAAACAAGCACATCCCTGGAGGAGTAAACTCACCAGTGCGCGCTTTTAAATCTGTAGGTGGAAATCCGATTTTCTTCAAAGGTGCTGAAGGGGCCTTTGTTTTTGATGAAGATGATAACCGCTATGTGGATTTCATCAACTCCTGGGGTCCGATGATACTGGGACATGGTCACCCTGAGGTAGTTGAAGCTGTTCAAGCCCAAGCTGCTAAGGCCATGAGTTTTGGAGCTCCTACAGAGCTTGAAATCGATCTAGCAGAAACCATCTGCGAGATGACGGGCATCGACATGGTGCGCCTGGTAAACAGCGGCACCGAAGCTTGTATGAGCGCCATTCGACTAGCTCGAGGATACACGGGTCACGATAAAATAATCAAGTTTGAAGGTTGTTATCACGGGCATGGCGATAGCTTCTTAATCAAGGCTGGATCCGGCGCAAGTACATTAGGTGTCCCGAACAGTCCGGGTGTAACCAAAGGAACAGCCTCCGACACCCTTACAGCACCCTTTAACAACCTCAAGGCTGTTGAAGATCTCATTGCCGCGAATCCCGATCAGATTGCGGCTATTATCACGGAGCCAGTTGCAGGAAACATGGGATGTGTTCCACCAAGTAAAGGCTATCTCGAAGGCCTTCGAGCCTTATGCGACAAACACGGCATCGTTTTCATCATGGATGAAGTAATGACAGGTTTTCGTCTTGCTCCAGGTGGAGCTGCGGAAAGACTCGGTGTTCAACCTGATCTGGTTTGCTACGGAAAAGTTATTGGTGGCGGTATGCCAGTGGGAGCCTTTGGTGGCAAGCGCGAAATCTTTGAACACATTGCCCCAACGGGCCCAGTGTATCAAGCAGGCACACTCAGCGGAAACCCATTAGCAGTAGTGAGCGGACTTACGACCCTTCGCTATTTGAAAAACCACCCAGAAGTGTATTCCAAAATCGACCTTACCACGGAGCGCATCGAAATGGGCTTGCGAGAAATTTTGGAAGAAAGTGATCTTCCATGGACCATTAACCGACTAGGCTCAATGATTAGCGTACACTTCTGTAACAGCGAAGTGAAGGATTTTGAGACCGCCTCAGAAGGCAATAACGACTACTTCAAGCAATTTTTCCACGGGATGCTCAACGAAGGGGTTTATCTGCCTCCTAGCGCCTATGAAACTTGGTTCATCAGTCATGAGATTTCCGAAAGCGAGCTAGAGCATACGTTGTTCGCTGCCAAGAAGGTGATTAAGGAGATGGGGTAGTGCCTCCTTCGTCGGCGGACCACCGAACACAGGCTAAAGGCTGCAGGGCTATGAGGCCATAAGACTATGAAGCTCGTGATGGGTAATGGCTTCTTCACGTCGCTGTTCATCCACTGCTTCGCGCGCTAAGACCATTCGCACCACTGTAAGCTGGGCGTTAATTTGATCGTGGAGTTCTTCAGCAATCTTCTTCCGTTCCCGCTCTGAGCCATCAATGGTAGCTTGCAGCATTTTCCTCCTCGGCCTGAACCATTCGCTTGCGCGAAACACTCAATGCATAGAAAGCGGCGAGCACCACTAAAACGAGTGTAGAAATGCCCCCTAGCATGAAAAACATGAGTTGAACCATATCCTCGCTCGTTCCCATTCCTTTGTTAAATCATGACGCCAAGCCATTATCGTCGAAATCGCAATAATCAAAATATAGCCTAGAGTATGTGAGTACGCTAAAAATGCTTTTAGCATTCGTGGTATTTGATCTATGAGTAATTCGAAATAACCCCCTGCCGTATTCAAATAGCTCAGTAAAAAGTACAATATCCAAAGTCGGTTCAGCCAAATGATAGAGTTAGGGATATTCTGGTTTGGATTGATCACTCTACCCAGCTGCTATATCAACTCCGGCAGGAGCGGCGTTCTTCAATTCTTCAATCAGTTCAAAATCATACAGAAAGCCAAAGGCGTTAGCGTTTGTGCTAGCATAATCGGATCTGAAGCGATTCACCAAGGATTGTGCTTGGTCTTTGGTAATCATTGATCCGTTGGCCATAGTAAAGTTTTTAAAAGATTAGGTTCTCGAACTTAATCAAATATGGCTCGGTAAAAAAGTAAAAATAGTCCTTCAAACAGACCGCTAAGTCTACTATAATGCAGGATACTTAAGCCCCAAAAAAAACCCCACCCGTTAAGGTGAGGTTTTGTGAAGTGGGCCCAGCAGGACTTGAACCCGCGACCAATTGATTATGAGTCAACTGCTCTAACCAGCTGAGCTATGGGCCCGTTTAAGCGTTGGCAAAAATAGTTCTTTTCCGCAGATTTCAATGGAAATCACAGGGCAATCGTATACCTACACTAGCCGCGGTCTTGGCACAATTCAATGAGTACCCCATTTGTACTTTTTGGATGCAAAAACGCCACCCATTTGTTATCTGCCCCTTCCTTGGGTTCGTCGCTGAGTAATTGGAATCCTTCTTCCTTCAACCGATCCATTTCAGCGCGGATATCCACAACCGCAAAGGCCACATGATGCAAGCCTTCACCTTTCTTCTCCAAATACTTAGCAATAGCCGATTCGGGCTTAGTGGCTTCCAACAATTCAACCTTATTGGGACCCGTTTGGAAGAAGGAAGTAATCACTCCTTCGCGCTCAACCTCTTCTCTCTTATAGGGAGGCACACCTAATAGTGCTTCAAAGAGTTTTTCAGATTGGGTCAAGTCCTTCACCGCTATGCCCAAGTGCTCAATTTTATCCAATGCCATAATCTATTCCTTTAAGCGAATGATTGCATATTTACCAAGTTGGCATAGGCGCCATCTTTCTCTATCAGTTCGTCGTGTGTGCCACGCTCCACAATTTGTCCTGCGTCCATCACCAAAATCTCGTCGGCGTGACGAATAGTGCTCAATCGGTGAGCAATGATCAATGAGGTACGGCTCGACATTAACTTATTCAATGCATCTTGAACTAAACGCTCACTCTCCGTATCCAAGGCCGATGTAGCCTCATCCAAAATGAGAATTGGGGGATCTTCCAAAACGGCACGGGCAATGCTCACACGCTGACGCTGACCACCGCTCAATTTGCTTCCGCCTTCTCCAACGTTGGTTTCGAAACCTTGCTCCATCTGATCAATAAACTCTGTGGCGTTGGCCACTTCGGCTGCGGTTCTTACCTCTTCAAGAGTCGCGTCCGGCTTACCTAAAGCGATATTGGTTCGAATGGAATCGTTGAACAAAATCGACTCCTGATTCACAATCCCCATCAACCCTCTCAAGTCTTTCAAACCCATATTGCGAATGTCAACGCCATCCAATTCAATGGCACCCTCACTCACATCCCAAAAGCGTGGAATTAAATTGGATATGGTGGTTTTCCCTGATCCTGACGCTCCCACCAAAGCAATGGTTTTGCCCTTTTCAATTTTGAAGTCGATATCCCTTAGCACCTCAGGGCCGCCAGTCGCATAGCGGAAACTCACATTGTTAAAGCGCAAGTCGCTCTTGAAGTCAGAAACCCGAATAGGCTTGTCGATTTCCTGAATCGGATTATCAGCATCTAGTATTTCAATGATTCTTTCCGCCGAAGCTGAGCCCTTTTGAATGTTATTGAGGGCTTGAGTGAAGCTCTTTGTGGCCGGTATAATCTGGTAGAACAGACCCAAGTAACCGATGAGTTCACTACCGCTCAATCCAATTCCATTGCTGCTCGAATTATCGCCTAAGATGATCTGGCCACCATACCACAAAATTAGGAACATGACAGCCGCGCCCAGGAATTCGTTTATCGGCGAACCCAAGTCCTTTCTGCGAAGTGCAGAATCCATGGTGCGCGTATAAGCATCCGATGTTTCCACAAATCTGCGATCCTGGGTAGGCTCTGCCCTAAAGGCCTTGATAATTCGCAAACCCGATAAGGTTTCTTCGAAAATGGAGAGCAATTGTCCGAGTTGGTTCTGTGCGCGAGTTGACTTTCTCTTCAGCGATTTCCCAACCCACGCCATGAGCGCACCGGCAATAGGTAGAACGATGAACATAAATAGCGTGAGCTTCGGACTCAAGAAAATCAAAATGGCAATACTGCCGATAATCATTAATGGGTCCCGAACGACCATTTCGAGAGATGTAAGGAAACTCCACTGTAACTCCGTAACATCAGAGCTCATTCGAGAGAGTGTATCTCCTTTGCGTTTTTCGGTAAAGTAGGAAATGGGCAGTTCAAGCGACTTTCGGTGAACGGCCGATCGAATATCGTTAATTACTCCATTACGCAACGGAGCCAATACCCAAAGGGCCAGATATCGGAATGTGTTCTTAAAGAAGAACATCACCCCACCCGCTACACAGATGTAGGCAAGCACCTGAACCTCACCTAGCTCAGTCATCAGTTGACCAAACTCGTAATAAGCTAGCTGCTTTATATCGCTAATCCATTCACCAGTTTGCCAGAAAGAATGGATGTGTTCTGGTTTTTCAACGACGCTGCCTTCAGCGCCAAACAGGATGTTCAAAAGAGGGATAACTACTCCAATTGATCCAAAGGAAAACAGGATCATTAAAACATTGAAAAATGCATTGAGATAAGCCCTCCACAGATAAGGCTTCGCAAAGCGAAGAATACGCCAATAGCTTTTCATTATGGCAAAGGTAAACTATAGCAACATTTGGTAAGGTGCAATCCGTACCTTTGTGCACATGGAAAGCACACGACAAAAGAAGATTGCACGACTATTGGAACGCGATTTCGCGCAGATATTTCAACAACTGGGGAAGAATCATTTTCCAGGAGCGATGTTGTCGGTAACCAAGGTTCGGGTAACCCCTGATTTGGGTATAGCACGTGTTTACCTTTCCATGTTTCCGGTTGACAATAAAGACGAGATGCTTCATTGGGTACGAGACAACTCCGCCTCCATCCGCAATGACTTGGGCCAGCGCGTACGCCACCAATTGCGTGTAGTGCCTGAATTGGAATTCTATATCGACGATTCTTTGGATTATCAAGAAAACATCGACCGATTACTCAGAGGCGAAGGAGAAAATCCCATTAAGTAAGCTTCAACCTTGAGTTTACCCTTCCACATAGCTCGTCGCTACCTTTTTGCCAAAAAGTCCACCAACGCCGTGAACTGGATTACGGGGATTTCTTCCCTAGGCGTGATGGTCGGTACGGCAGCCATGGTGGTGGTATTGGCAGCCTTTGCTGGTCTTGACGATCTGGTGCGTAGCTTTTACACTTCTTTTGACCCCGACATCAAGCTCATTCCCAAGGAAGGAAAATATCTGGAATGGACTGAGGCGGAAGGCGATATTCTGGCTGAACTTGACTTTGTAGAGAAGTGGAGCGAGGTGATGGAAGAGAAGGCCCTTTTCCGTTTTCGTGAGAGGGAATACATCGCTGTAATTAAAGGGGTAGATGAATCGTACCCGTATGTTTCGAGTATCGACTCCTTTGTGGTACGCGGCCAATTTCTCGACCCAAATACCGCACTTTCCGGCGGAGTATTTGGCGTCGGCGTGGCTGATTATATTGGCCTTCGAACGCTTTCCGTCATGGATCATGTTGTGGTTTATGTTCCGAAAAGTGGTTCGGTTGATCGACTCAATCCGATGGGTAATGTGAGTTTCAAACCAATAAGCCCAGTAGGTTTTTTTCGCATCCAACCTGAGTTTGATACCAAATATGTGTTCACTTCACTGCAGTTCGCACAAGAACTCTTTAGTCAGCCCGATAACTTTGTTTCAGGCATAGAGATTAAGCTCGGGGAAGGAAGTTCCGCTCAAGAGGCCAAGGAAACTCTCACAACTCGATTCGGCGACCTCTGGGAAGTAAAGGATAGAGATGATCTGCAAGTAGCCATATTCAAAGTACTCAAGTCAGAGGGGCTTATTACCTTCTTGGTACTCACCTTCATTCTATTGGTTGCCAGTTTTGGAATTCTTTCTTCCGTGAACATCTTAATTCTCGAGAAGAAAGGAGATCTATTCACCCTATGGTGTATGGGCGCCAGTGAACGATTGCTGCGCCGCATTTTCCTCGTTGAAGGCTTGCTGATATCTTTAGGAGGCGCTGGCATCGGGTTCATCTTGGGACTTGGCATAGTGGTGCTCCAACAAGAAGTAGGACTCTTGTCCATGGGCTCAGGATACGTAGTAGAGTATTACCCTGTTGCCTTGCGCTTCGGCGACATCGTTCAGGTGCTAATAACGATTGTACTCGTGGGCACATCCATTTCTTGGTTTGCCGTACGCCGACTCAAAATGGACAATCTCAGATAACTGGTTCAGCGGTGAAGTTCGCTTCAATCTCGCTCAGAATGGCGAATACCTCGTCAGGATCTTCCTCCGTCACCAAGCGAGTGCGGTATGGCTTAAAATTCGGCAATCCTTTGAAGTAGCTCGTGTAATGTCTGCGCGTTTCGTTAATCGCCAGGCGCTCCCCTTTCCAGTCGAGTGACATTTCAAAATGGCGACGAGCTACAGCAACTCTTTCAGCGATGGTAGGCTTTGCCAAATGCTCACCGGTTTTCATGAAATGCTTCATCTCATTGAAAATCCAAGGGTAACCAATGGAAGCTCGGCCAATCATTATGCCGTCTACACCAAATCGATTGCGATATTCCACTGCCCGTTCAGGAGTATCTACATCTCCATTTCCAAAAACGGGAATATGCATGCGTGGGTTGTTCTTCACCTCTGCGATCAACGACCAATCCGCCTCACCTTTATACATCTGCTTACGAGTGCGGCCGTGAATAGAAATAGCTTCTATGCCCACGTCTTGAAGTCGCTCAGCAACCTCCACGATGTGTTTTGAATTTTCATCCCAGCCCAAACGGGTTTTTACCGTTACGGGTTTATTCACCCCTTTCACGATTTCCTCCGTCATAGCCACCATCTTCGGGATATCTTTCAAAATACCGGCCCCTGCACCCTTACAAGCCACTTTCTTCACCGGGCAACCGTAATTGATGTCGATGATATCTGGATTGGCCTCAGCGGCAATGGCGGCCGCTTCACGCATGTGATCAATCTCGTATCCAAATATCTGGATACCGATAGGCCGTTCATATTCAAAAATGTCGAGCTTCTGAACGCTCTTCGCTGCATCGCGAATCAGGCCTTCACTCGAAATGAACTCGGTGTACATCACATCTGCTCCGTTCTCTTTACACAGTGCACGAAATGGCGGATCACTAACATCCTCCATAGGTGCAAGCAAGAGTGGAAACTCTCCTACATCAACATTGCCTATTTTTACACTGTCGCTCATGGCGCAAAAATAAGAAAACCTCTTCGCACAGAAATGCAAAGCTCATTTATCAGGTCATCGAACCCTTTTGTACAAGTTATCTTTTGTGCACTAATAGGATTGGTTTTAGCTACGCTTGTAGCTGCGGCCTTGAGTTTCGCCCCGGCCAGGTTGAATTGGGATATTGTTCGCCAAATTCTAACATCAAGTGCTTTGTTCTTGGTTCCTCCGCTCATTTTATTGCGGATGAGAGGGGAAAGTCCCTATCGCGCATGGCGCTTAGTACCTAATTCCAAAGGCCTGTATTGGCTTGCTGGTGTTATTGTATTGCCTGGATTGTTGTCACTGGGAGAAGCTACCACCATCTACTTTATAGAAATGGCCAATCCGCCTGAATGGTGGGTTTCTTTGAGAGAACTTCAAGCTCAGAGCACGGATTTTTTAGAACGGATTTTTGAGGCATCCGTTGGAACCCAACTAGCAGGATTCATCATGATTGCCATCATTGCACCGTTGGGAGAAGAATTTTTCTTTAGAGGAACCGTTCAACGCATGCTCAGTGATACTCTTCCCAGTTGGGCTTCCATTACTATTACTTCTGTATTGTTTACGCTGGTTCATTTGCAGATTGACAATGCCGTGGCCATTCTCTTCTTGGCCATCGCTTTGGGAATCTTATATCACCGAACGCAGTCGCTATGGGTGGTCATTTTGGGGCACATGGTTTTTAACGCACTAAACTTTGCGATACAATTGGAGTGGGTGATTTGGCCAACTTCCATTTTATGGTTGGTGGCATCTGCGCTTATTGCTCTCTTGTTACTGATCCGGGTGCCGCGCTTACCTGCGACCCCAATTGAACTTGAGCTTCCGAAACCACCATTGGATACGAGCGAAGAATGATATCCTGTTTCTTTGGGCTCTACTCGGCCCATTCGGTCTCGTATTCCCTTTTGGCCATGTCCTCTCGAAGCATGCGGAACGCCCGCGCAATTTCATTTTGTACCGATATATAGTCAGCGTATGAAGTAGAGCGGTTAGAAGAGATGGAGATGACCGCCTTTTTCGGATTATCCGATGACTCCGGACTGCTCTCGCCTTTACAATATGTGCAAGATCCATCCCCGTTATTATCCACAAAATTTAGGATGTACGCATTGAGATCATCGAGATCAACCACTTCTTCCTTGACCATGATAGCTCCATCCTGATTGATATAAATAGCGAGCAAGTTCCGGTCAGATACAGGACCTGTTGTGATGGTATCCTCAACCCATCGAGGTAGCTTGCGCGTGAGTCCCAATTCGGATTGCATGGTGGTTACAAGTAGAAAGAAAACGAGCAGAAGAAATGCGATATCCGCGGTAGAGCCGGCGTTGAAGTTTGGACGACGTTTTGAGGTCATGTCAAAGAGATTTTGATTCGAGGTTACAGCTTCAAACCTCAGACCAAAATCTCGTCCTTCTAGACAGGCAATAAAAAAACCCCGCAAATTGCGGGGTTCTTATGGATGAGAAGAGTTCTTACAAATTATTCTCAATCATCTGATCACGGTCGTTCACAGGGATTGTTGAATAATTGATTTTCAAGGCTTGCGCCTTTCTCAATTCTTGTTTGATGTCCGAAATCAATCCCATTTTCACCTCGCCATCGGCTTTGATGGAAACGGTCATTTGATCTCTTTCCGCCTCGTTGATTTGCTCACGAGCAAGAACAACGAACGACTGGACTTCACCTACCGCAGCCAATTGGTCGTCGAGCTGTATTCTCGGCTCTGTACCAAACTGCACTGTATTCTTTGGCTCACCTATGTAGATGTAGGTAACCAAGTCTTTTCGTTCCAATTTTTGAACTTCTGTGGCCTGAGGCTTGGATACACCAACCTTCAAGTCAACTTCTCGCATGGTTGTAGCAACCATGAAGAAGAACAAAAGCATGAAAACGATATCGGGTAACGACGCCGTTGATACCGCGGGCGTTTCTCTGGTTTTATCTTTCTTAATGTGCGACATACTATCCTCCGATTTGTACAGGTTCTGCTTCAGAAATAATCTGCGGATAAACCTCCTTCAAGTAATCAACCTGTTCTTCGGTCAAGTACTTTTCAGGCTCTTTCGGATCGTACTCCTTTCCCCATAAGCGATCAGCGAGTTCGTTACGCAACTCGTTGTAAACTGCTACCAATTCATTGGTAACCGTCACATACGTTTTGTACGAAGTACCTCTGTCACTTGAAATCGAAATAATTGCCTTTGCTGGGCTATCAGACGACTCGGGATCTTGCGGACCTTGACACACATTGCATTCACCATTTCCGTTGTTGTCGACAAAGAGTTTTGCCGCTTCACGAAGCTCAGAAAGCTCCATGTATTCTTCTTCAACGAGCAAATCGTTGTTGGCGTTTACTACTACCATGAAGATATTCTTCTGCTTGATTTTCGCGTCATTTTCCTGAGGCTCTTCCTCAATAGGTGGAAGCTGACGGTTCAAGCCTTTATCGATATCCATGGTAGTGGTTACCAAGAAGAAAATAAGCAACAAGAACGCGATGTCGGCCATGGAGCCGGCGTTGATTTCTGCAATCTCGCGTTTTTTACGTGCCATAGTCTTTACTTAATAATTCGTGCCACTGCTGAATAGAGTACGCTCACTAAGGTCAATAGACCGATAATGTAAAAAGTGTTCAAACCGGCTGATACATACTTAGCCGTGGTTTCATCGGTGTCGAACTTCGCATAGTCGCTGCCGTCGGCCATTAAAAAGGCTACAAGAACAATCAGCGCCAGCGCTCCTAATCCAATGATTGCATTGCGCAATCCTGCTGGGTTAACCACCATTCCCGTAACGGAAGAACCAAGAGCAAGGAGTACACCAAGCACGAGAATTCCGAGTGTTACGTTTACAGCAAGCTCCACTGAAGCATTTTCGTCAGAACCGGCAAAGATGGCCAGTGTAACAATCACACCCAGAGCGCCTACCACGATGGCAGCAATCATTGAAATCATTTTAATATTTGATTTCATGATTACTTAGCGTTTTTCTTATCAAATGCGATGATCATGTCCAAGAAAGAGATAGAAGCATCTTCCATCTTGTTCACGATGTTATCAATCATAGATACAATCAAGTTGTAGAAGATCTGTAGGATGATGGCCACGATCAAACCGAATACGGTTGTAAGGAGTGCCACCTTAATACCACCTGCTACCAATGAAGGGTTGATGTCACCCGCTGCTTCAATCGCATCGAATGCCTGGATCATACCGATTACCGTACCCATGAACCCGAGCATCGGAGCCAAAGCGATAAATAGGGAAATCCAAGAAACACCTTTGTCGAGCTTTCCTTGCTCAACAGATGCAACAGAGATGATTGACTTGTCTACCATCTCGATACCCTCGTCGTAGTGATCCAATCCTTCATAGAAGATAGTTGCTACAGGACCACGCTCTCCACGACAAACTTCTTTAGCCGCTTCAACACCACCTGAATTTAGTGCCTCTTCTACTTTACGGAGAAGCTTCTCATTGTTGGAAATAGAGAAAGTCAAGTAAAGGATACGCTCGATAACGATGGCCAAACCAAGAATCAAGGCTACCAATACGATACCCATGAAGCCTGCACCACCTTCGATGAAATACTTGCGGAAAATTTGGGTGTAGGTCAAATTCTCTGTCGCTACTTCTTCAACAGCCATAGCCTCTTCTTCAGCTGGGGCTTCTGTGGACTCTTCAGCGGCAGCAGTTGAATCTCCTTCTGCAGCGTTGTCCATTGACGATGCGTCCATTTGTTCTGTTGCAACAGAATCAGCATCTCCTTGTGCGTTAGCCGTACCGAAGCTCAATACTCCTGCAAGAACCAACAATGAAAGTACTCTTCTCATTTTAGATTTGATTAATTAAGTACAAATTAGGGTTTACTATAAGAACTCAGCGGAGAGAGAGGGATTCGAACCCTCGATACGCGTAAACGTATACGCACTTTCCAGGCGCGCTCCTTCAGCCACTCGGACACCTCTCCAAAAGAACGTGCTCCACCCTTCAAAAGAAAAGCAGAAAATCGGCGCCAAAATACAAAAAATACCAAGGCCTCAAACCTTAATTCGAACGTTCTCCGCAGAGAGATTGCTCAAATTTGGTGCGGAATTCCGCGCCTTGCCATCCTTCTCCTAGTAACACCATTGTTTTGGTGATGGCAGCTTCCAAAGTCATGTCTCCAGCGCTAACCACACCTAAACGAGCTAAATGAGCCCCAGCAGCGTACTTCCACTGATCTACTCCGCCCGCTCTACACTGGGTAACGTTGATAATGATTACACCGTTGGCGAGGGCCATTTCCAGGGCCTTATCCAGCCAAGCGTCTGTAGGCGCGTTTCCCGCTCCAAAGGTGTGTAATATCACGGCTCGTCGATTGCCGCGCAATAAGGTGTGTTCCACAATCTCTCTATCCATCCCCGGATAAAAGTGAAGCACCGAAACATTGGTCTCAAGCGTGGTATGAACCTTCAAATCACCCTTGGCGCCATTCCAAACTCGATCCTTATAAATGTGAAGATCCACTCCACTCTCGGCCAAAATGGGATAGTTCGGACTATCAAAAGCATCAAAACTCTGCGAGCTATACTTATAGACACGATTCCCTCGATGCAACACATACTCAAAATACACCGCTACTTCAGGCACCGCAGGGAGTCCATCATGCGACTTCGAACTCGCAATTTCCATTGCGGTAATGATGTTCTCGCGAGCATCGCTTCTCAACATTCCAATGGGCAATTGCGAACCCGTTAAAATCACTGGCTTGGCCAAATTCTCGAGTAAAAAACTCAAGGCCGAAGAAGTGTAGGCCAGGGTATCTGACCCGTGTAAAACCACGAAACCATCATATTGATCGTATCCATCACGAACCATCTCGGCCATGCATACCCAATGCTCAGGCTTCATTACCGATGAATCAATGGGGTATTCAAACGAAGTGGTTTCAATGGAGCATGAAAGCTGTTTAAGCTCTGGGACATGCTCGAGTAAGTACTCGAAGTCAAAAGGGGCGAGCTCCCCTCCCTCTCCACGCACCATGCCGATGGTACCACCCGTATATATGAGTAAAATTTTGGTCATTATTCCGCAGCCGGAAGTTCGAATAATTTTTCGGCATTCTCGGTGGTAATGGCCGCAATATCTGGAATAGACCTACCGGTCAGTTCCGCGAGTCGTTGCGCCACAATGGGAATGTAGCTGCTCTCATTTCTCTCACCTCGATAGGGAACAGGTGCCAAATACGGACTATCCGTTTCAAGCAAAAGACATTCCACAGGAACATGCGGAAGCACTTGGTCCAATCCACCATTCTTGAAGGTTGCCACACCCCCAATGCCGAGATGTAACCCCAAGTCTAAACAGCGCTTCGCCTGATTTAAATTACCCGTGAAGCAATGGAGCACTCCTCTCAATGCGCCATTTTGCTTTTTCTCAACAGAAGTAAAGATTTCATCGAAGGAATCACGAGCATGAATCACAATAGGCTTGTTGAACTCCAAAGCTAAATCGATTTGCTCTTCAAAAGCCTCCACTTGCCAATCCAACTTATCTTTTTCCCAATAGAGATCAATGCCAATTTCACCCACTGCCACAAAGCTATCAGCAGATTTCTCAAACCAACTTCTAACCACATCGAGTTGCTGTCGTCGATCTTCTCCCACATAGGTAGGATGAA
>CBFHVA010000007.1:0-139758 GCA_965659415.1 Phaeocystidibacter sp. | reverse complement strand
AGAAATTCGCAAAAATATTCCCCAGCAGATCATCTGTGGTGATCTCCCCAGTAATCTCCCCCAGGTGGGCAAGTGCCTGGCGGATATCGAAGGCCACTAAATCTCCACTAAGTCCGGTGTTCAGGCCATTCTTAATACGGTCGATGTCTTCCTGTGTGCGCAACAGTGCTTCGTAATGCCGCGCATTGGTGATGACCGTGTCGTTATTGTTCAGACCCTTGAGCTCGACTGTGCTGAGTAATAGTTCTTCAAGACGATCAAGACCCTTGCCTTCTTTGGCTGAAAGTTCAACATCAACAGTGAGGTGATTGTAGGACGAAGAATTGGGTGTGTCAATCTTATTCGCGATTACGATTACGGGTTTAGAACCCGCCTTATCACGAATAGCTTGAAGACGTTCTGCTTCATTCTTTTCGACAGCAGAGCTATCAAACAGGTATAAAACTACTTTGGCTTGTTCGATTTTTGCATAGCTGCGTTCAATGCCGATGCGTTCAATTTCATCGGTAGCTTCGCGCAATCCAGCTGTATCGATAAATCGGAAGGTGAGTCCGCCTAGATGAATTTCGTCCTCTACCGTGTCACGTGTAGTACCTGCAATGGCACTCACGATGGCTCTTTCTTCTTGCAGGAGGGCATTTAGTAAAGTGCTTTTTCCTGCATTGGGAGCGCCTACAATCGCTACGGGAATCCCTTCAATAATAGCATTGCCTAAGGTGAAGGAACTAATGAGCTTGTTAACGGTAATGCCAACTGTATCAAGCAGTTCCAAAAGTCGATTCCGATCAGCAAATTCCACATCCTCTTCTCCGAAGTCGAGTTCTAATTCAATCATGGAAGCGAAGTCGATAAGCTCTTGCCGAAGCTTTGAAACTTCGCGTCGCACACCACCTTTCATTTGATGCATGGCTACTTGGTGCGCAGCTGAACTTTCGCTCGCAATGAGATCACCAACGGCTTCCGCTTGTGAAAGGTCCATTTTCCCATTGCCGAAAGCCCTCATGGTAAATTCGCCCGCACGAGCAGCTCTCGCTCCCTTACGGATGAGCAGTTCCATCATTTTCCGTTGAATGAAGGTGGAGCCATGAATATTGATTTCAATTACGTCTTCACCCGTATAGGAATGTGGGGCTCTGAAAAGCGAAATGAGGACTTCATCTACTAGGGCCCCCTCGTCATGGATGGAACCGAAATGTAGGGTTTGTCCTTTCGCATCGAGGAGCGACTTACTTTTATTCGGACTGGTATAGATGGAATTGGCTATTTCAATGGCCTTGGGACCACTTAATCGAATCACGCTTATGGCGCCCATTCCAGGGGGTGTTGCTAAAGCACAAATGGTATCCTCGATGTATGACATGCTGCAAAGGTCGCACTTATACAGACACGGAAAAACCCATTACTTCGTAGACTTGCTTCGCTTGAGTTCGGTGAGAATATGGTCGAGCCCGTTTGATTTGATAACGAGTAGAGTCTCGAGTTGCATGCCGAGTTTGCCAGAGGGAAATCCTTCGCGAGCAAACCATTCTAAATAATGAACGGGAATATCTGCCAACAATCGGCCTTTGTACTTGCCGAAGGGCATAGTATTCTCAACAAGGCTGGTTAGAATCTTTGGATCGATCATGGATAACGGAACCCTTATGCTCGAGGAGATGAGCTGCCCAGCAAGAACACGGTGGGTAATCGATCGAGTGAAGGTTTAACGTGCTTCCATTCTTGAATGGACTTTGTTGTTATTTGCTCGCTGGGAGCTGTTATGTTCGAAGCAATGCATAGAAGCGTTTCATTCTCACACACCGCTAATACGTCATCAAGTAATTCTTCATTTCCGAGTGGGGATTCGAAGAATATTTGCGTTTCCCCTTTCTGCGCCCGACGCTCCATGCTCTTCAAATTCTTCTTCCGAACTGAGCTCTGTTGAGCCAAGAATCCGTGAAATGAAAATTGATTGCCATTTAAGCCCGATGAGATCAATGCAAGCATAACCGCGGAGGGACCCACGAGTGGGATGACACGAATACCCATTTGATGAGCGTGAAGAATTAGATCAGCTCCTGGATCCGCAAGGGCAGGGGCACCTTCATCGGCAATGAGTCCGGTAGGATACCCTTCGATGCAATGTTTAAGGAGTGAGGGAATCTCACTCGGATCGGTATAATGATTGTAAACCTCGATATGGAGATTGGGCTGGGATTTAGAGGGGTACACTCGACGAATGAATTCTCGAGCGCTCTTCTCACTTTCAACTACAAAGTAATCAATGGAGTCTACCACCTTCTTTATGGATAGTGGGAGGACCTCTAAGGGTTCCACGTCTGCAATACGAGTAGGTATCAGGTAGAGTGGTGCTGAAGGTATTTCATTGCTCTCTTCAATCATGAATGTTGTTTTACGATTTCCTCTGCAGCTGCTGAAATCATTTCAAAAACATCTTCAAACCCTTGATTTCCGCCATAATAGGGATCGGGAACTTCCATGCCCTTAGGGAGCTTGGGTGCCTCATCAAGAAGCAAGGATACCTTAGCTATGTCGTTTTCGTCTCTTGCAAGCTTGAGCACATTCCTCTTATTCGACTCATCCATCACATAGATCTTGTCAAATGCATCGAAATCGGCTACGGTAAACTGCCGACCTCTTAGTTTGTCAATGTGAATGTCGTGACGTCTTGCTGTGAGCACGGCTCTAGGGTCTGGGCTCTCACCAATATGATAGGTGGCAGTACCCGCAGAATCAACTTCTATGTTCGTGCCTTTGGCCTTATCACGAAGTATTCCTTCTGCTATAGGTGAACGACAAATGTTCCCTAAACAAACCATTAGAACTTTCATAAGGGTAGCTTCATTTGATGCTGAGGAAGTTAGTGAAAAGCGAGGTAAATCTGTGTCCCAACTGTGTAGGAAGGATATGACAAAAAAAGCCCCATTCAAAGAACGGGGCTGTGTATTGAAATCGATTGGAAAAGTTACGCTAAGGTTAGTTTCTTCTTCAAATCATCAACGTATGTTCTAAATCGCTTATCAGTTTCGGCCAGGTTGTTCACTGTTCTACAAGCGTGAAGTACAGTAGCATGATCTTTATTTCCGCACTGTGCACCAATAGTGGCTAATGAGTTTTTCGTAAGCTGTTTGGCAAAGAACATCGTAAGCTGACGGGCTTGAACAATTTCGCGCTTACGGGTCTTCGATTTAAGAAGCTCCATTGGCATATCGAAATAATCGCAAACCACCTTCTGAATAAAATCAATCGAAATCTCGCGAGTAGTGTTCTTCACAAACTTATCGATCATCTGCTTCGCGAGCTCTACGGTAATCTTTTTCTTGTTGAGACTCGATTGTGCGAGAAGAGAAATTAGGGCTCCTTCCAATTCTCGTACGTTACTATTGATGGAATAGGCCAGATACTCAACCACGTCATCAGGCATCTCGATGCCATCCGTAAAGAGTTTCTTGCGCAATATTGCAATACGCGTTTCCAGATCAGGCTTTTGCAAGTCGGCGCTCAAGCCCCATTTGAAGCGGGATAATAAGCGTTGCTCCATGCCTTGAAGATCAACAGGCGCTCTGTCTGAAGTGAGCACAACCTGCTTTCCATGCTGGTGCAGATGGTTGAATATCTCGAAGAATACGTCCTGAGTTTTCTCTTTCCCACTAAAGCTTTGAACATCATCAATGAGGAGCACATCAATCATTTGATAGAAGTGCACAAAGTCGTTCTTGGTGTTATTCCGGATAGAGTCAATGAATTGTTGCGTAAACTTTTCAGCGGAAACGTAGAGTACTGTTTTCTCAGGATAACGATCTTTAATTTCAATACCAATCGCATGTGCAAGGTGAGTCTTGCCTAAACCAACCCCTCCGTATATCAGAAGGGGATTGAACGATGTTCCTCCGGGCTTGTTGGAAACGGCAAAGCCTGCTGAACGTGCCAGGCGGTTACAATCTCCCTCGATGAAACTTTCAAAGATATAGTTAGGATTGAGTTGTGATTCAACGTGAACCTTTTTTAGCCCAGGAATGATGAATGGATTTCGAATTCCATCGTTTCCTCCAATCTCTACCGGCATAGAAACTTTAGGATTCTTTATTGGGCCGCGGTTCGTACTAGGAATTTTAACGGTGTGTGGATTGCTGTTACCATATGTGTTCTCCATCACAATGCTGTAAACCAATTTCGCATCGTCTCCAAGCTCTCTAGTAATCGCCGATTTCAACAACTTGATGTAGTGTTCTTCAAGCCATTCATAAAAGAACTTGCTCGGAACCTGAATAGTTAAAACTACACCCTGAAGTTTTAGTGGTTTGATAGGCAAGAACCACGTCTTGAATGCTTGGCTATTAATATTGTCTTGGATATACTCCAGACAACCATTCCAGACGCTTTCAGCGGTTCTGTCCATCGATAGATATTAGGTGGTTAGAAAATTAATTTTTGGTAACAAACGTTGTCTTCAGTCAGGAAATGACTCGCTTGTTCTTCCATGGACAAATGTGTGAACAAAAAAGTTATTAAAAAAGCTAAAATGCACTTGACTTTTAAGTTTTTTAGTCCAATCTTTTCGGCGCAAGTAAGGTTTCGCGATTCTAGTGTTTCCCGAGGAACTTGTTAATAATCAGACAGTATGGTTACGATTGAAACCTCCGTTCGTGTGCGTTACGGCGAAACGGACCAAATGGGTGTGGTGTATTATGGCAATTATGCCCAGTATTATGAGGTAGGCAGGGTAGAATTACTCCGTTCATTGGGAATGAGCTACAGAGAGTTAGAAGAAGCCGGAACCATGTTACCCGTTGTGAAGCTAGAATGCAATTACCTGCGTCCAGCTACATATGATGAGGAGCTTACTATTGTAACTACTATATCAGAAATGCCATCCTCTCGGATTACGTTTGAACACGAAATCTTAAATCGTGAAGGTGTTGTGCTGAATACGGGTAAGGTAATCTTGGTGTTCGTAGATATGAAAACAAAAAGACCTCAGCGTGCGCCAAGGTCTATTGTAGAAATATTCCAAGCTCACTTTAACGGAGGCGAGTAAGCTTTTGACTAAAGATTGAGCCTGAGTTATCAGTTAGCACCAATACATAGGCTCCTGATCTCAGACCAGAGCCGGAGTAAGTCCATGTTTCCGCCTGATTCTCAATGCTTCCAGCGCTTATGATTCTTCCTGTCATATCCACTAAACGATAGCGATACTCTTTTCTAGAATCGAGGTGTACTTGAACTTCACCGCCTCTTGCAAATGCTTGGGTGTTATAAAAGAGTACTTCTTCTCCTTCGTCAATTTCATTCACACCGATTGGATTAGCAGGAAGAATTCCGTGGTTTACGAAGGCTTCCCAAATAGGTTGAACGTTGGCCCCATTGTGCTGAAGGCTGTCGGCAGCTACTACCAGCAAAGCGGCTTGAGGCATGCTCATGTTACCCGCGAATCCATGCGCTCCTTCATAAACCACTCGGTCTGTCTTCTCTTTTCCAATCTTTCCCCAAATCTCCATCAGGGCAGATGACCAGATATCGGTATGTTGATATAAGCTGTTGAACGACAAGTTCTGATAGTTCTTATTGTTGGTGTTCTGGGCAAATCGTCCAGGCCAAAACTCATTGTGTCCATCCCAAGAAAATACGCGCTGGTAACCGTAAGAAGTTACCCCGCGGCTGTAACTAGCCGCAACGTAGTCGCCGAAAGCTTCATCAATACATTGACGCTCCGTTCCAAAATTTGAATTCGGACTTGCGCTATGACTCATAGCATGTCCGTATTCATGAAGTATCACATCGGCATCTTCAGCATCATCTACACCACCTTCTCCAAAGCGCAAGCTCGGTGGGTTTGTACCGCGACTGAAAGAGGACTGATCTGCTCCTGACCAAGCATTGGCATCCACATCTATGCGGTAATTCACCAAGTTGAAACCAATGCTTTGCATATAATACTGATACTCGGTAAGGTGATAGAACGCATTTGCCTGCTCAAAACGATTGTCGGATCGCGAGTAGTTGAAATTTGGTGATGATTCCGAAGCAGGTGCAAACGTAGGAGCGTCGAAGTCGCGAATGTGCACGTAACTATTCGTAAGGGTGAAGATCCCGTTATTGTAATTCGCAGTTACGGTTCGGTCAAATCGTTGAGGGTCTAAATTTGCGGTATTGCCATCGTTGCCATCAGCATAAGGAGCCCCATAAGTAACTCGCAATGTGGTAAGTGGGTCTGGATCAAACACCTTTACATTAACGGTCGTATCTGTATTGTACAGATTCAAATCACGCTCCCACAGAATCACACCTTGGATGTTTGAAACGTATTCCTTGAATTCTGTATTTGTATTGGTAACCTGACGAATTGCAGGCACCAAATGCTGCCCATCATAAAACCATATACCTCGTTGAGGGTGAGTTAGGAAATCAGATGCACTTATGGCGTCACCATTCTCCATTACAGGTGTTCCTTCAGCTAAGGATGTAGGGTAGAAGTTTCCTGAAATGAAACCCACTTCTTTCTGGTGATTAACCTGAGCGACTAATTGAGTTCCAAATACGCGTTGTCCCAAAATAAACTGAGAGAAATGGTAGTATTTCGCTTTCGGACTTTCAATTACCTCTTCGAACTGTATAGTGGACCCGATCCATTCAGGATGTTTAGCATACAGGTGTGTACGGAGTTCACTGATTGCATCACCTTGAATGGTAAACCCGGCATTCCACTGTACGGCCGAGCGTTGCATGATGGCGTGCGTAAGTGTAGCCTGGTCCCCATCATGGTCATGTTTTTGTCCCATCATCAGCACGGGCAGCACAGTGAGTACTAAAATAAGAAGGCTATTTCCAAGTCGCATGGGCAGATTATTGTGAGATTTCACTTATAAAAGTAACGTTTTCAATGCTACTTAAGTTTGCTTTAAGTGATTCCAACTCAGAACGCACAATCATTATTTCAAATACGCAGTTGTATTCCATATTTCGCTTTGTGATGCGGGCACCCGATTTTTCAATGATGTAAAGAACATCGCTGAGGTGAGCATAGTCCGTGGTCACTGAACCGCGGGATTCGATAGTTTTCTCAATAATTAACGCGTCATCGATTGCCATATCCGCTGAACTCCTATATGCATTGATCAAACCGGATACACCAAGCTTTGTGCCGCCAAAGTACCTAACCACCACGGCACCTACATTCATTATTTCTGCAGATAGAAGGGCATGCAGTATGGGAGTGCCGGCCGAGTGGGCTGGTTCACCATCGTCATTCGCCCTGTGATATTCATTATCAGGATTGATGCGAAAGGCATAACAGTGATGCCGAGCCTGGTGGTGTTCTTTCTTGATTTCAGCTAGCCTGGCCTTGAAATCTTCTTCATTATCTATGGGGAAAACATATCCATAAAACTTGCTACCTCTATCCTTGAATAGCGATACTGCCTCTTTTTTAATGGTTTTGTAATGATCGCTCAACATGCTACAAACTCATGAGAATGATTGCCAAGGCAGCAACGGTCAATCCTGAAATCTTCCTAAATGTTATCTTCTCACTGAACACCGTGAATGCAACTAAGGCTGACAAGCCGACTACGCCTACATTGTTGATAGGAAAGAGTATGGCGCTCGGAAGATTGCCGTTGAGCGCTTCTAACAGGAAGTAGATGCTTCCAAAATTGGGTATGCCCAATACAAATCCCCATATCCAACTCCTCCAGTTCCATTGTAGATTGCGCATCACGTAAATACGCACAAGCACCCACACCGAACCTAGTATTCCTGCCGTCGCGAAGGTGGTACTTGTAAAGGCGCTTAAGTCTCGTGGAAGCACATAGTCTTCTTTGACCACATTTAAAAGCGCATCCAAAAGCCCGCTACCCAAGAAGAGCACAATCGCCCCCAGTAGACTGTATTTAGGTAGGTTGGCTTTGGTTTTTTTATTCTTCTTTCCAGCGTTTATCAAATAAACGGCAAGTAAGGCGAGGATTATACCTAAACCGTTGAGCCATGTGAGCACCTCCCCGTACAAGAAAATGCCGAAGAGAATGGGTATCATGACGGACATCTTAACTGTAACACTCACGGCATTCACGCCACGCTCCTGTGTAACACGCGCCATCAGTTGGAATAAAGTGATAAATAGAACACCAATAAGGATGGGCCAGTAATTCCACGAAGCGGGATGAGGAACATCAGAATGCGTTATATAAGGCGTCCAACCTAGGGCTCCCGCAACAAAATAGTTTCCTACAATAGCCTGTAGATTGCTCACTTTATACCTCGCAAACAAACGAAAGAGGACGAAAATGATGGTTGAGCAAGAAATGCTCAGTATCAGATAAATCATTGACGTCTATACGTTTGCCAGATGTCTTGATCTATCCATTCCGTATGCATCAAGGTTGCGTCTTTTAGGTGAGGAGCGGCTACTCCGGCTTCAAATCGACGTTGGCCGGTTAGCACATAGGCTTCATCCCAAAACGAGCCCTCAATAAATTTATCGAGTGTACTTGCGCCTCCTTCAACAAGTAGGTGCACAATACCACGCTCATAAAGCTCAAACAGTAGTTCATGGAGTGTGTGCACATCCCATGATTCTATAGGAGCTTCATAGCCATAGCTCGAGGCACTGGGCCCAATAATCCACGTAGATTGGCCATCGTTCATTACTGTATTTCTCTGATCTACAGGTCGATTGGTCCAAATAATTCGCTGTGGATTACTACCACTCCAAATCCTCGTCGTTAAGGAAGGGTTGTCCGTTACCACTGTCTTTCCTCCTACAAGAATGGCATCAACCTGATTTCTCAATTTGTGAACACGCTGTTTCGATCTTAAACCAGTTATCCAAACCGGTTCATTAGGAACTCGGTTGTCTGGTGAAGGGGTGATGAATCCATCGGCGGTCTGCGCCCATTTTAGGGTGATATAGGGTCGATTCGCACGGTGGTAGGTGAAAAATGCCCGATTTAGTTCCACACATTCATCTTGTAAAACGCCAATTTGCACATTGATACCCTTTTCTTCAAGCATATCAATGCCTTGTCCAGCCACTGCTCTGTGCGGGTCTTTTGTGCCAATAACAACTTTTGGAATCTTTTCCTCAATGATGCGCAGTGCGCAGGGTGGAGTCTTGCCGTAATGTGAGCACGGCTCAAGGCTCACGTAAATAGTTGCATTTGTGAGCCTGGATTTGTCTTTAACAGATTCAATAGCGTGCACTTCAGCATGACGAGTACCTGCTTTACGGTGCCAGCCTTCGCCAATAATCTCTCCGCCTTCAACCACAACAGCGCCTACCATAGGATTAGGGTGGGTAGTTCCCTCACCCAGTTTAGCCAGCTCAATGCATCTGCGCATGTAGGTCTCGTGGTTCATGATCCAAAGGTACACAGCCTTTGTAAATATGTTGAAGCTGAAGTGAGTTTCCTCGAATTCCAAATATCTTTGACGCATGACTGGAAGAGAACTTCAAAACCTTTGGATAGCTAAGTTAACGGGACGCTATGAGGAGCGCGAAATCAAACAAATCTTTTCGCTTTGGCTTGAAGTGAAACATCAAGTAGATCGCTTGAATTGGCTTACTCACATGGACGAGGAGTGGGTAGGTGAGTTCAACGCCGATTTACAAAGGCTCACTTCTGGAGAACCTATTCAATATATTTTGGGTGTTGCTGATTTCTTCGGTTTCACCCTAAAAGTTAATTCAAATGTTCTCATTCCTCGTCCCGAATCGGAGGATTTAGTTCGCTTAGTAGGTAAGGATGCCAAACCAAATGCAACCATCTTGGATATTGGAACTGGCTCAGGATGCATAGCCCTTGCATTGAAGAAACTGAACCCTGCTTTTGATGTAGCAGGTCTAGATGTGTCATCAAATGCCTTGCTACTGGCTGCCGAGAATGGTGAATCATTAGGTTTAGATGTGAGTTGGCACCATTCTGATATTATGAATGATTCACTTCCAAACCCGCTTACAAATATCGATTGGAACGTGATAGTGAGCAATCCGCCCTACATCAGAGAGAGTGAATCGACTTCGATGGAACCGCACGTTGTGGAGCATGAACCCAATATTGCACTTTTCGTACCTGATGAGGATGGGCTACTTTTTTATCGAAGAATTGCCGATTTAGCCTCATCGCTGAATAAAGTTCCCGATGTTTATTTTGAATGCCATACGGAACATACCAAGAGTGTTGCGTTGCTTATGACCGATAGAGGTTGGTCGCAAGTAGATATTCATCAAGACTTTACAGGAAAACCTCGATTCGTATCCGCAAAAACGGGCTGATAATTTCAACTTGAGCCTTGAAATCATCATTTTTACGGTTCAAAAATACCATGGAAATGCCTGACGATAAAGCTCGAATTCTCCAACTTCGAAAGGAGCTAGAGGAGCACAATTACCGTTACTACAACTTGGACCAGCCTTCTATCAGCGACAGAGAGTTTGATCTGTTGCTTGAAGAGCTTATTCAACTGGAGAAGGCTCATCCTGAGTGGTATGATGAAAACTCACCTTCTCAGCGCGTTGGCGGGCAAATTACCAAGGATTTCCCCACAGTAGTCCATAAACGTCCGATGCTCAGTTTGAGCAACACGTATTCAAGGGAGGAAGTGGACGATTTTATTCTAAGGGTAAAAAAGGGGCTGGAGCGAGAAGATGTTGAGTTTGTTTGTGAACTGAAGTACGACGGAGTAGCTATCGGCATATCTTATGAAGGAGGCGTCTTCAAACAGGCAGTAACTCGAGGAGATGGCACCAAGGGCGATGACGTGTCTGTAAATGTGCGCACCATTCGCAGTGTTCCAATGAATTTACGTGGTATAGATTATCCTGAAGATTTCGAAATCCGAGGTGAGATATTCATGCCGATTGCTTCTTTCCAGGCGATGAATGAACAACGTGAGGCTGATGGGTTAGAGACCTTTGCCAATCCGCGAAACTCGGCATCTGGAACGTTGAAAATGCAAGATTCTTCAGTGGTTGCGCAACGCGGACTTGATGTGTTCTTGTACTACGTGATGGGCGGAGAAAGGACCATTAACAATCATTACGATAGCATCATCAAAGCGAACGAATGGGGATTCAAAACTCCCTTACCGGAGAAGAATTACATCCGTAAAGCTCAGAACGCCGATGAGATTTTCGAATTCATCGAATATTGGGATAAGGAGCGGCAGAATCTGCCCTTTGAAATAGATGGGATTGTAGTAAAAGTAAATCGCTATTCGGATCAAGAAATTCTAAGTTATACGGCAAAGTCACCTCGATGGGCGATGGCCTACAAGTTCAAGGCTGAACAAGTTCATACTCAATTACTCGAAGTTACTTATCAAGTGGGGCGCACGGGCGCTATTACTCCAGTTGCTAATCTTCAACCTGTTTCTTTGGCCGGAACTACAGTGAAGAGAGCTTCACTGCACAATGAAGATCAAATTCGCAAGCTCGACTTGCATCATAACGACATAGTGTTTGTAGAAAAAGGAGGTGAAATTATTCCGAAGATAGTTGGGGTTGATGTGAATGCGCGCGCTGATGGGGCTGAGCCCATCCGATTTATCGAGCGGTGCCCAGAGTGCAATACGGTGCTCGAACGCAACTCCGGCGAGGCTCAACATTACTGTCCAAATGAGCTTTTTTGCCCTCCTCAGCAGCGCGGCAAAGTAGAACACTTCATTTCCCGAAAAGCCATGAATATTGATGGATTGGGTAGTGAAACGGTTCATTTACTCTTTGATAGAAGGCTTATCAAAAACGCAGCGGACCTATACACGCTTCGAGCTGATCAACTTTTACCCTTGGATCGATTTGCGGAGAAATCCGTGGAGAACATGCTCGAAGGGATTTCAAAAAGTAAAGAAGTGCCCTACCCAAGGTTTTTATTTGCGCTAGGGATTCGCTACGTGGGTGAAACAGTGGCCAAAAAGCTTGCGAAGGCATTTAAGACCATGGACAACTTACTTGCTGCGAATCGAGAAGCACTTCTTGAGATCGATGAAATCGGAGATCGCATTGCCGATTCCTTGCTCTCACATTTTCAGAATGAAGACAATCTTAGAGAGGTAGAAAGGTTCAAGTCCTATGGCTTACAAATGAACCTAGAGGAAGAGGAGGGAGCGAGTGAGAGCCTCGCAGGGTCCACTTTCGTAGTTTCTGGAGTGTTTGAGCGATATGAGCGCAATGAGTTGAAGAAGGTTATCGAGTTGAACGGAGGAAAAGTGGCTTCATCCGTTTCTGGAAAAACCACATACATCATTGCTGGAGAAGGAATGGGGCCGAGCAAACGGGAAAAAGCTGAGAAGTTGGGTGTTCAGATTATTTCAGAGGATGAATTTGATAAAATGCTCGACGAATGATTTTAGGTAGGAAATACTGGTTAAAAAGGCTCAAGAGCAATGTGAAGGCCCGCAAGTCATTTGATGGATGGTCTAGCGTAAAGGTCATTGCAATAATTATCCCGGCGGGTGATGGCATTGAGGGTTCGGATCTAGAAACGAGCATTCGGAAATGGGAGCACCAGGGTAAGCACATTCATGTATTTAGAGTTTCCGAGGAGCGAATGACCAAGAAACGCGAATCTCTGCGAGAACACAATACGCATTACCAGAATGAGACTACCTGGAAGGGAATACCGGATAGTCCTGATTTTAATGAACTAATTCGTCGTGAATACGACGTTGTTTTGCACCTTTGTGAATCAGAAGAAGGGACTTGGGCCTATCTACCGTACATGATCGAGACGGCCATGTACGTTGGACCACAAGGAATAAAAGACGCCCCTTTTGATCTTCAGATGATAATTTCAAATCGAAATTGGAATGAGCTCCTCGATGAAATAGAGGAGTGGCTTAAAAAGATTAAGAATGTCGCATAAATTCACCGGAACAGGCGTAGCGCTCGTGACGCCTTTTCATACAGATGGTTCTATTGATTTTTCAGGCTTAACGAAGTTAGTAAGACATTGTGTAGAAGGGGGAGTGGAGTATTTCGTGGTTCTTGGCACTACAGGTGAAAGTGCTACGCTGAACTCAGAGGAAAAGCTCGATGTGGTTCATGCCGTAATCGAGGCAAATGCAGGTCGGTTGCCCGTGGTTATGGGGTTAGGTGGAAATAATACGGCAGCCATTATCGCTGAAATTGAGTCGGGTGTTCCAGCGGGAATTGACGCCCTGCTATCCGTAAGTCCCTACTACAACAAGCCAACACAAGAGGGAATCTATCAGCACTATAAAGCCATTTCTGAAGTTGCGCCGCTTCCCATTATTCTTTACAACGTACCTGGCAGAACTTCTTCTAACATTAGCTCAGCTACAACACTTCGGTTAGCGCGCGATTTTGATAATATCGTGGCTGTTAAAGAAGCTTCAGGAGATTTGGAACAGGTGATGGAAATCATTCAAAACCGACCTGAAGGGTTTGCCGTTATAAGTGGTGATGACAATCTTACATTCCCCATACTTGCCTTGGGAGGCGACGGTGTGATTTCGGTAAGCGGACAAGGGTACCCTGAGGTTTTTACCGAAATGGTTCGAGAGGGTTTAGCTGGAAAAGTAGCTTCTGCTCGTGAAAAGCACTTTGCTCTTTTTGAAGTAACTCAAATGTTGTTTGCTGAAGGAAATCCTGGCGGTATTAAGGCAGTATTAAAACAGCGTGGGATCTGCGGGGATACCCTCAGACTTCCTTTGTGGCCTATTTCCAATGATTTATACATGAAATTGGAAGGGGAAACAGCAAGAATATTGTCTGATAAATAGTCTCACAGACTGCATAAATCTTCATGCCTCATTAACACCTGAGTAAGGCTGACCATCTTTCTTTGTTCAAACCTCGAGCAATGAAAAAACGCCTGATCGATACGGTTGTGATTAGCGATGTACACCTCGGCACGTTTGGTTGTCACGCTAAGGAACTCCACCAATACCTTAGAAGCATTAAGCCCCGTACACTGATTCTGAACGGAGATATCATAGATATTTGGAATTTCCGAAAGCGGTATTTTCCCAAATCGCACATGCGTGTTTTGAAGCGCTTGTTGCACATGGCGAGCAAGGGGACACAGATTTACTATCTCACAGGGAACCACGACGAACTGCTCAGAAAGTTTGCGAACTACGATATGGGAAATATCCATTTGCGCAATAAGCTCGTTCTAGAAATGGATGGTAAGAAAACCTGGATTTTCCACGGCGATATTTTTGATGCTAGCATTCAAAATGCACGCTGGATTGCCAAGCTTGGAGGCTGGGGATATGATTTCCTTATCCTGTTGAATCGCGGAATGAACTTCGTTTTGGAGCGCATGGGAAGAGAAAAGTATTCGCTTTCAAAGAAGATAAAGAACAGTGTGAAAAAAGCTGTCAAGTACATTGGTGACTTTGAAGAAACGGCCGCTACCTTAGCGATAGACCAGGAATACGAATATGTGATTTGTGGTCATATACATCAACCACAGATGCGAACCATCGAATTAAAACACGGTAAAACGCAGTATCTGAATAGCGGCGACTGGGTGGAGAACTGCACGGCTTTGGAATACAACCATGGAAAGTGGACGCTCTATCAACACGATCTAACCGCGGCTAGGGAAGACGATAAAGACGCCTTAATAGACGCGAGCCCGAAGGCTATTCTTGCAGAATTACTGAAAGAACAAACGCTCGTTGGAACGAAGTAAGGTTCTTTACGCCATCCAAGGCACGGGTAATGGTCACGTTGCTCGTGCTCGAGCCCTCTTTCCGGCGTTAAAGGAGGTGTTTGATGTGGATTTTGCCCTTGTTGGACCTAATAGTGACATACAATTGCCCGTGCAGCCGGTATTCATTGGCCGAGGTATTACCATGGAGTACAGCAGCGCTGGTTCAATTGACCTAATCAAGACTTGGAAGGTCAATCGAATTAGAAACATCCGATCTGAAATAAGAGACATCCCCGTATCGAAGTATGACTTCATCATCAATGACTATGAGAGCATATCTCTTCGTGCGGCTAGAAAGAAAGGTGTCCCTGTCCTTGGGCTGAGTCACCAAGCTGCGGTTTTGAATCCTAAAAGTCCAAACACCCTTGCGTTTATGCCTGTTGGGAGGTGGATTATGAAACAATACGCTCCAACATCAGATAGCTTAGGATTTCATTACACTCGATATGCAAATGACATTCTCCCACCGCTGATTGATCCATCATTCAAGGAGAAGTCATGGCTTCCTGGGAAGGAGATAGTAGTTTATCTACCTGCATACGGTGTTGAACAACTCTATCGGGTTTTATCTACACTGCCTTATCGCTTTAGAATCTTCCATCGTGAGGCGGGAAAGGCGAAGGGGAGTTCAAACTTGAATTGGCAAAGTATAGACGCATTGGAATTTCAAGCGGCACTCCTCAATTCGAAAGCCGTTCTTTGTGGTGCGGGATTCGAATTACCATCCGAAGCGCTTTACTTGGGGATTCCGCTCATTGCCATTCCAATATCGGGGCAATACGAACAATGGTGTAATGCGGAGGCGCTTAAACAGATGGGCGTTTCGGTATTATCCAAGCTCGATGCAGAACGTCTTACAAATTCTATTTCAGAAGCAGTGCAGTTTAGATCGAAGCCCATAGAAATCGCCGATACAAAAGAGGTTGTTGAGCGAATTCAAAGATGGTGGAGTTTACAAAAGCAAGGTTAGATAACACAGACATCCGGGAGCGGAAAACTTTACGGACGAGGTAAAAGAAAATAACACTTTACACGTTGAGGGATTTCCACTACTTTTGCAGGGTGTTTCGAAAAACGGGCATATTCATTTTATCAGTCGTACTGCTTCTCACCACGAGTTGTAGCGAGTATCAACGCGTATTAAAAAGTACGGATCTCGACTATAAATTCGAAAAGGCTGTGGAGTACTATGATAACGGTCAGTACAATTACGCCTTGGCTCTCTTTAAGAGTCTTACTGAGATTTATAAAGGTTCAGCAAGAGGTAGAGATGTTTTCTTGTATTACAGCAAAACCTTGTACGAGCTTGAAGATTATATTCTTGCTGGATATTATTTTAAAGAGTTCGCACAAACATTTCCAACGCATCCCAATGCCGAGGAAGCTGCTTTTTTGTCGGCCAAGTGTTACTATTTGGAGGCTCCGAAGTGGAGTTTAGACCAAGCATATACGTACAAAGCAGTGAATGAATTGCAGCTTTTTATCAACACTCACCCGGGTTCTACGCATATCATTGAGTCGAATGAAATGATTGATGAACTCAGATCCAAGTTGGAAAAGAAGAGTTTCGAAATAGCCTTTCAGTACTATCATACTCGTCGATACCAGGCGGCCTTAACGGCCTTTGCATTGACGTTGAATGATTTTCCTGATACACAGTTCCGCGAAGAAGCTATGTTCTATAAGTTACAGAGTGCGTACCTTTTAGCGGAAAATAGCGTCATAGATAAGCAGGCTGAGCGATATCGCGAGGCCCGAACAGCCTATTTGGATTTTGTTCGCAACTATCCTGAAAGCGAATTCAAGGTGGATGCAGACAAAACGATGGAATTGATACAAGAATATTTGAACGGTAAATCAGCAGCTTGATGGATTATAAGAAAAGCCCTGCCGCGCGCACAACAGTTACGCGCAACCTAAATGAAGTAGATGCACCTACCGAGAACATTTACGAATCACTAGTAATGATCGCTCGTCGTGCAGATCAAATCAATGATGAGATCCGCGAAGAGCTCCACGAAAAATTGGAAGAGTTTGCTACGCATTCTGAGAATCTAGAAGAGATTTTTGAGAACAAAGAGCAAATTGAAGTTTCTCGTTTTTACGAAAGCCTCCCTAAGCCTGTGGCTTTGGCCATGCAGGAATGGATGGAGAATAACGTTTACACACGTTATCCAGAAGACGTAAAGAAGATCTTCTAAATCGCTTTTATGCTGCAAGGGAAAAAAGTCCTTCTCGGAGTTACCGGCAGCATTGCGGCCTATAAGTCGGCTCATTTAGTCCGACTCTTAATCAAATCCGGTGCTGAAGTGCGTGTTGTATTAACGCCTACAGCATCGGATTTTGTTGCTCCATTGACTTTGTCAACCCTTAGTAAGAATCCAGTTCTCGATTCATTCACCAATGACGATTTTGGTTCCCAAGTGTGGAATAATCATGTGGATCTGGGTCTTTGGGCCGACCTTTTCATCGTGGCGCCAGCCTCATCGAATACAATAAGCAAGATGGCTAGTGGGCAATGCGATAACCTGCTCACAGCAACCTACGCTTCAGCTAAATGTCCAGTCTTTGTAGCTCCTGCTATGGATCTCGACATGTACGCACATCCTGCGAACCAAGAGAATCTTCAACGATTGGAATCTTTTGGTAACCTCATCATTCCTTCAGAAGAAGGTGAGTTGGCCAGTGGGCTAGAAGGTAAGGGAAGAATGGCCGAACCAGAGAATATCGTTCAATTCATTTCAGATTACCTGCAAAGGAGTCAACCGCTTTCTGGCAAGCGTGTGTTGATAAATGGTGGCCCCACTTATGAGGCTATCGACGCGGTTCGCTTCATTGGAAATCGATCGAGCGGTAAGATGGCTGCGGCCTTGTGCAGCGTAGCTCTTGAAATGGGAGCAAAGGTTGATTTCGTCCTAGGGCCTTCGAGCATCGAGTTAGAGCATTCAAATTTAAACCTCACTCGGGTGGAATCGGCGGCCGAGATGTACGACGCAACTGTTAAGCTGGCACCCTCTGCAGATATCATCATTTTAGCAGCTGCTGTTTCAGATTATGCACCAAAGCATACCTTGGATAGCAAACAGAAGAAGAGTAATTCAGAATGGAACATCGAATTGATTCCAACCAAGGATATACTCGCTCAAATTGGTTCCAATAAGCAGGCAGGCCAGTTTCTCGTGGGCTTTGCCTTAGAAACTCAAAATGAAGAAGAATACGCTTTAGGTAAACTTGAAAGAAAGAATCTTAATATGATTGTCCTCAATAGTTTACGTGACGAAGGAGCGGGGTTTGGTCACGACACGAATAAAGTGATCATTTTTGATTCAGATAAGAATCGTGTGGAATCCGCGTTGATGTCAAAGTCTGAAATTGCTTCATTCATCTTTGATCAGATTCTTGCAAAGCATGCATAGATATATACTCGTTATTTTCGCTCTTCTCTTCAGTGCTGGTTCGCAGGCCCAGGATTTACAGGCAACGGTTCGCGTTCAAGCACCAGCGGTTCAAATCACGGATAAGTCGGTGTTTATAAATCTGGAGACACGACTAAATGAATTTATGAACGGTCGTAAATGGACACGAGAAGAGTATGAGCCTGAAGAACGAATTGCTTGCTCCTTCGTGTTTACCATCAATGAGTACAATCAGGATAATGGAAGGTTTAGAGGGCAACTACAAGTAAACTACAGCCGTCCGATTTACAGGAGTACGTATTTGTCTCCTGTATTGAACTGGATTGATACGGATATTGCCTTTGAGTATGTGGAGGGTCAACCTATCGACTATATTGAGAATCAGCATCTCAGCAACTTAACTTCTATTCTGGCGTTCTATACATACATCATCATCGGCATGGATCACGACACCTATGTGCCGGGAGGTGGAGAGCTGTATTACGTGAAAGCCCAAGCCATTACGGCAACAGCCC
The DNA here is from genome assembly GCA_965659415.1 of Phaeocystidibacter sp. Taxonomy (GTDB): domain Bacteria; phylum Bacteroidota; class Bacteroidia; order Flavobacteriales; family Schleiferiaceae; genus Phaeocystidibacter. The sequence continues at coordinate 121,149 of CBFHVA010000007.1, read as the reverse complement.
AGAACGATAATAGCGCCACAGGTTGGAGGTCATTTGAGAGTAATCGAAATCGTTACTGGATGGTGGATAATTTGTTGAATCCAGCCTTTTCACAGGTTGTGAATACCTTGTACACCTATCATCGCCTAGGGCTGGATAAGATGTACGATCAAAATCAACAAGAGTCCGCTAAACTGCAGATCAAGAATAGCTTAATGTCTCTTCAAGACGTACATCGCAGACGTCCTGGTTCCTTTATTGTTCAGCTTTTCATGGAGGCGAAGAGTGATGAGATTATCAACATCTTCTCTGGCGGTCCAACTATGGAAAATCGCGATTTAGTTCAGATTTTGCAGACTATTGATGGTCCCCGCAGCTCAGATTACGATGCTATTCTTCAAGCCAACTGATTCTTCTTTCAAAGCGCCGCTTAGCCCGTTCCTACTTTCTATATTTGTTCTTCAACGCTGAATGAATGATTACCCATTTACACGTTAAGAACTATGCCCTAATCGATGAACTGTCGATTGGATTTAATGCTGGTTTTTCGAGCATTACTGGCGAAACGGGTGCGGGTAAATCAATTTTATTAGGTGCGATGGGGTTAGCGCTTGGTGAGCGCGCCAATCTTAAATCCGCTCTGGATAGCGATAAGAAATGTGTGGTTGAATTAACGGTTCAGCTAGGGAATTACGGTCTGGAATCAATGTTCGATGAGCTCGACTTGGATTATGCCGAAGAGTCCATTTTGCGTAGAGAAATTCTTCCTAGCGGCAAATCCCGAGCATTCATTAATGATACTCCTGCGCGATTAGGTGATCTAAGTGCTATCGCCGAAAGACTCATCGATATTCATTCTCAAAATGATACCCTGCTATTAAGAGATAGCAAGTTTCAGCTAGCGCTCATCGATTATTTTGCTAGTAATAGTTCTGAGCTAAAGTCCTTTGTAGATTGTTATTCGGCTTGGAAAAGCGCCAAGCAAGATTTGTTAGCTATTGAAGATGAGCTCACAAAGGGCCAGGATATGGATTACCTGCAGTTTCTTTTTGATGAGTTAGAAGCTGCAAAACTTGATCATCCTGACGAAGAAGAGGAAATAGAGGAGGAGCTAAAGCGCTTACAGCATGTAGAAGAAGTGACGGAATCACTAGCCCAGGCAAACGGCGTATACGAATCTGAAGGTGGTTTATCTGACCAGTTTGAAGCTTTGCGTTTAGCCTTGTCTGCTGCGGCACGTTTTGATGATAGGGTCCGCGCATTGAAGGATCGCTTAGAAAGCGTCCAGATAGAACTCGACGATATTCAAAGTGAATTGTCAGGATTGAGTGATGGAGGCGATGCCGAGCCGCGCCGATTGCGCGAGCTCGACGACAGGATGAGCACCTTGCAACATCTGAAGGCAAAGCACAAGGCGCTAAATTTGGAGGAGTTGATCTCCATACAATCCACGCTTGAAAAGCAGCTCAGTGATTTTGCCAATATGGAGAACCGCATTGAGGAGGCTCGCAGTGTTTTGCAACGCACTGAAGTTGCTTTGGCTTCGGCCGGAAAGCGATTGACAACCTCTAGAAAGAATGCTCTGGAAGAGATAGAAGGTCGGATTCAGGATCTATTATCTAAATTAAACATGCCGAACGCACAGGTGAGTTTGGTGTTAAATGCCAAAGAATTACCAGATTCATCTGGCTATGATCAGCTTGAATGGGTGTTTACAGCCAATAAGGGTCAAACCGCCAAGCCGTTACATCAGGTGGCATCGGGCGGCGAGCTTTCGAGAGTTATGCTCGCTTTAAAAGCCATCATGAGCGCTTCGAAAAGTTTACCAACCATAGTCTTTGACGAAATTGATACGGGTATTAGCGGCGAAACAGCTCGAAGAGTAGCCGACATCTTGAGTAATATGGGCACACAAATGCAGGTTCTCGCCATCACGCATCTTCCACAGATTGCCGCTTCCGGTGCTTATCACTACAAGGTAATCAAGGAAGAAAGCAATGGAAATACAAGAACACGAATCCATCTTCTCGATACAGATTCTCGAATTGACGAGATTTCTCGCATCTTGAGTGGAGATCAAATAAGTGAGGCTGCACGCGCGAATGCGCAGGAATTATTATCGTCTCACTAGGGAATGATTATCTTAGCCCACGAACTAAGCAATTAACCAATATATATATGTCGAACAATTTACTCGCAGGAAAGAGAGGAATCATCTTTGGAGCGCTAAATAAGGAGTCTATTGCGTGGAAAGTAGCAGAGCAGTGTCATGAACAGGGTGCGAGCTTCGTGCTTACCAACGCGCCAATTGCCATGAGAATGGGTGAAATCAATGAATTGGCTGGAGCCACCGGTTCAAAGGTAATTCCCGCCGATGCCACGAGCATGGAAGATTTGGAGAATTTGTTTAAGGGAGCTGTTGAAGAATTAGGTGGCCCCTTGGATTTTGTTTTACATTCCATCGGAATGTCAGTAAACGTTCGAAAGGGAAAGCATTACACTGAGCTCAATTACGATTGGCTGCAGAAGGGATGGGATGTTTCGGCTGTTTCTTTTCACAAGGTGATGCAAACCGCATGGAATCTTGATGCAATGAATGAATGGGGGAGTATCCTAGGACTCACCTACATGGCCGCACAGCGTACTTTCCCAGATTACAATGATATGGCTGATAACAAGGCTTATCTGGAATCTATTGCGCGAAGCTTTGGCTATCACTGGGGTGTAAAAAAGAATGTTCGAGTGAATACCATAAGTCAATCACCAACCATGACTACTGCTGGGTCAGGTGTGAAAGGATTTGATGGATTTGTGGCTTATGCAGAGAAAATGTCGCCTTTAGGCAACGCTAATGCAGATGAATGTGCATCGTACTGCGTAACCTTATTCAGTGATTTAACCAAAAAAGTGACCATGCAAAATCTCTTCCACGATGGAGGTTTCTCCAATGTGGGTGTAAGTGATATGGTGATGGATCAATTTATGGGAGGAGAGGAGTAATTCCTACCTTCGAGCATATTACAAGGCGGTGAATATATGTTCATCGCCTTTTTTTGTTGATAAGTTAAAGTTGACAATGTGGTAGGCATATTCGTACCTTACTGAGGAACAATCATCAAGAGCCCTGCCGACATGCATATTTCAAAGGACGAGCTGACGCTTCTGTACAATGCCAATAACTCACGCGACCGTCAAACGCTCGCATTGGCAACCACTATTACTTCTCGAATCAATAAACAGGAAGTCAATTCCGTCGCTATTTCCGGCACCATGTTTAGATTGATGGTGGATGGACTTGGAGTAGATGCGAAAAAGCTCTTGAATAAAGCAGATCGGGAATATCAAAGAGTCCATCGCGGGAGCGAAATCAAACCAGCTATGTGGCTAGAGGCCATCAAGCGACGCCCGGAGCTACTGCGTGCACCAGTGGCTATGTATCATGGCAAGGTGGTGATTTGTGATACGCCAACGGCGATTTTCAAACTTGCCGTTCCTTCAAGCAAGATTGCTTAGAATTCACTCTTCATGTGAAACTTAATCTGGTCGAATTTATCTTGAGCCATTTGTAGTCCAAAGGCTGAATCAGCTAGGAAAACCAGTTTGCCGAACTTGTCTTCGGCGAGATATCGTTGTTTCAAGCGCTTAAATTCTTCTAATTGAGCGTCATTGCTGCTTTCAACCCAGCATGCTTTGTAAGCTGGGAAATTCTCATAGCTGCACTTGGCATTGTACTCATGTTCCAATCGATATTGTATCACTTCATACTGGAGGGCACCAACCGTTCCAATGATTTTACGTCCGTTCTGGATAAGTGTGAAGAGCTGAGCAACACCTTCGTCCATCAATTGATCAATTCCTTTGTTCAACTGCTTCGCCTTCATCGGGTCTGCATTATTGATGAATCGGAAGTGTTCTGGAGAAAAAGATGGAATGCCGGTATAGTGGAGATCCTCGTTCAAGGTAATGGTGTCACCTATCCGAAAGTTACCTGTATCAGGTAAACCCACGATATCCCCAGGATAAGCGGCTTCAACAATTTCTTTCTTCGATGCCATAAAGGAGGTAGGACTGCTGAACTTGAAGCTTTTATTGAGCCGAACGTGCTTATAATTTTTATTGCGCTCAAATAAACCAGAAACCACCTTTACAAAGGCGATTCGTGAACGGTGATTCGGATCAATGTTCGCATGAATCTTAAATACGAATCCGGAGAAATTCTTTTCCTCTGGCAGGACATTGCGTTCCTCAGCGTCTTTTGGTTGAGGAGAGGGTGCAATATCGACGAAACAGTCGAGCAGTTCTTTGACTCCGAAATTATTTAATGCTGAGCCAAAGAAAACAGGGGATAGTTGTCCACTATCGTACTCTGCTTTTGAAAATTCCGGATAAACTCCATGAACGAGTTCTACTTCTTCTCTTAATGCTGCGGCCTCTGTTTCTCCAATATGTGTGTCCAGACTCGGATCATCAATGTTATCGAAATCGATTGACTCGGCTATGCGCTGCTTGTTGTTTGGGCTGAATAATTGAAGATTCTTTCCATACATATTGTACACGCCTTTGAACTGCTGTCCCATGCCAATAGGCCAGGAGAGAGGGCAAAGTCGCAATCCGAGCTTTTGTTCCACCTCGTCCAATAAGTCAAAGGCATCTTTACCTTCACGGTCGAGTTTGTTGATGAAGATGATCATGGGCGTATCGCGCATGCGACAAACCTCTACCAATTTCTCCGTTTGAGCCTCAACCCCTTTGGCCACGTCGATAACCACTATTACGCTGTCAACAGCGGTCAGTGTTCGATACGTATCTTCAGCGAAATCCTGGTGTCCAGGGGTGTCCAAGATATTGATCTTCTTATCGCGATATTCAAAACCCATCACGGAGGTGGCCACAGAGATTCCTCTTTGCTTTTCAATTTCCATGAAGTCGGAAGTAGCCGCCTTCTTAATCTTGTTGGACTTAACGGCCCCTGCTTCCTGAATTGCTCCTCCAAATAGCAATAACTTCTCCGTGAGCGTGGTTTTACCCGCATCTGGGTGAGAAATAATTCCAAACGTTCTTCTTCTGCGAATCTCCTCTAAAAAGCCCATGTAGTCAGCATCTTTTAGCTAGCGGGCAAAGGTAGGGATTCGACGTTGATCAATGGTATTTAAAATAAAATCTCGATTTATAGCACATTTGTCTAACTTTGCTGTTATATTCTTAAACAGAATTAAAGTCCGTGCAGAGTAAATACTCCATAAAAGACTTGGAACACCTCACAGGTGTAAAGGCCCACACCATTCGAATATGGGAGTCAAGGTATTCTATAGTGAGTCCTGAGCGGACCTCTACGAATATTCGTTTTTATCGGGATGGAGATTTAAAGCGTTTATTGAATGTGGCCGTCCTTGTACACAGCGGGATGAAGATCTCGAAGGTGGCTGAGATGTCTGATGATGAACGTCATATGCATGTATTGGATGCCTCTAGGTACCAAGGTAACTACGAAAGTCAAATCAACGGTCTCAAGATAGCTATGCTCGATTACAACGAATTGTTGTTTGATCGAATCTTAACTAACAGCATGGCCACTGTTGGAACGGAGGAGGCCTTCACCAAGATTGTGGGTGGGTTTATACAGCAAGTTGGGTTACTCTGGCAAACAAACACCATCAGTATTAGTCACGAGCATTTCGCATCCAATTTAATCAAGCAAAAGCTCTATGTGGCCATCGATAGCGTTATTGAGCCCCAAAGAGATAAAGAGAAAAAGACCTATTTACTTTACCTACCGGCCGATGAGCTTCATGAATTAGGCTTGTTATATATTAACTACTTGCTTAAAAACGCCGGTCATAGGGTAATATACCTCGGTCAAGCAGTACCTGTTGATTATTTGCGTGAGGTGATAGAGAAGGTGCATGTTGATTCTTTTGTGAGCATTTTTACCACTAATCCATATGAGGGCGACCTCAAGAACTACTTCAAACGAGCCTTAGAAGTGCTCGGTTCAAGAGAGATTTCATGGTATGTCAGTGGACGTCAGCTCTATAATTTCGACGCCAGTAAGCTCGATTCCCGCTTTATTGTTTGTGGTGACGTAATGGACTTGAAAGCGCAAGTCCTTGAAAACAGTGGCGTTAAACAAGCCTAAGTTTTTGTTTAACACATTGTAACTTAAACTTCTACAAAACCTTTTGATGTTTCAACATTTTGTTTAACTTTGAATTCAAATAGTTGAACAAATAGCTTGACCATGTCCAACGCAGATTTCGGAGTTTTAATAAATGAGCATCACCAGTTTCTAAAGCAGTTAGCCCTAAAGCTTACGAAGCAAATGGACGATGCAGAAGATTTGATTCAGGAGACCTTCTACAAGGCTATCAAGAATCAAGACAAGTACCGAAAGGGTACCAATTTGAAGGGATGGTTGTATACCATCATGAAAAACACCTTCATCAACAATTACCGCAAGAAAAAGAACCAGAACACTTTTGTAGATGACACGGACAACCGTTATTTCATCAACAGTGTGGCTCCGGGCAAAACGATTGAAACGGATCGTTTAGCTGATCATGAGTATATAATGAAGCAGGTAGAGTCCATTGAAAAGAACTACCTCGAGGCCTTTATGATGCACTACAACGGCTACAAGTATGAGGAGATTTCTGAAATCCTCAACATCCCGTTGGGTACCGTAAAAAGCCGTATCTTCTTGGCAAGGAAGAAAATGATGTCCAAGTTACAGGACTATCGCATCAAATAGGCTCATGAACAAACCAACTGCCATTGTAATTGGGAGCGGCTTTGCCGGTCTCTCAGCGGCTACGTCTTTAGCTGAAAAAGGCTATGACGTTACTATCCTAGAGAAGAACGAGCAGACGGGTGGTCGAGCTCGTCAATTCAAAGCCAGTGGATTTACCTATGATATGGGTCCATCGTGGTATTGGATGCCCGACGTGTTTGAGGATTACTTCGCACGCTTTGGCAAAAAGGTGGGAGATTATTACGAACTAGAGCGTCTTGACCCTTCCTATCGGGTGTATTTTAGCGACGGACCTGTTGACCTTCCTGCAAACCCTGCCGAATTGTATGCGTTGTTCAACTCGATTGAATCAGGAAGCGGAGAGAAACTCAAGAGGTTTTTACAAGAAGCGGCTTACAAATACGAAGTAGGTATAAAAGAACTGGTGTATAAACCCGGTCGAAGTTTGATGGAATTCGCAGACATGCGTGTTTTGAAAGGATTGATTCAAATGCACCTATTAACTTCCATGAAGACCTACATCCGCAAATCATTCAAAAATGAGAAGCTGATTCAACTTCTCGAATTTCCCATTCTTTTCTTAGGTGCAATGCCAAAGAATACGCCTGCTCTTTATAGCCTAATGAATTATGCAGATATGGCCTTGGGAACTTGGTATCCTAAAGGAGGCATGCATAAGATTGTGGAGGGCATGACCCGTTTGGCAGAGGAGAAGGGAGTGACGATTCGTTTAAACGAAGAAGTTCAAAGCTTTTTATACGAAGGTGATAGTATTCGTACTGTTGTTACACTTCGTGGGAATTATGATGCAGATGTGGTAGTAGCGGGTGCAGACTATCATCATGTTGAGCAAAACATACTGCGCAAAGAATCAAGAGCTTACTCAGAAAAATATTGGAATAATCGCAAATTAGCACCGAGTAGTTTATTGTATTACATCGGTCTGAATAGAAGAGTAGAAGGGCTTTTGCATCACAATCTATTCTTCGACACTGATTTTAATGCTCATGCAGAGTCTATTTATGATAAGCCACAATGGCCAAAAGATCCGTTGTTCTATGTTTCTGCGCCTTCACTTACAGACTCATCCGTGGCACCTGAAGGACATGAGAATATGTTCATACTTATTCCTACAGCTCCGGATATGCCAGAAACAGCGGATATACAAGAGGAATATTTTCAGGTTGTTATGGATAGAATCAAAGATCACACGGGAATCGACTATCGTGAGCACATCGTTTACCGCCGCGACTATGCTCACACTGATTTTGTCAAGGACTACTACGCCTTTAAAGGGAATGCATATGGCCTGGCCAATACGCTAGATCAGACAGCCATTCTGAAACCAAAAATGAAGAGCTCGAAAGTACCCAACCTATACTATACCGGTCAGTTAACCACACCTGGTCCGGGTGTCCCTCCAAGCTTAATATCAGGTCAAGTGGTGGCCGACGAGATTGTAAAGGACAAACTAAAACGAACCGCATGAAAGTTCTATTCGACCAGCTTTCGTTCAAAACGAGCCGAATCGTAACCCAACGATACAGCACTTCGTTCACACTTGGTATTCTTGGACTCAAAAGGGAATTGCACGATCCAATCTATGCGATTTACGGTTTTGTCCGCTTCGCGGATGAGATTGTAGACACGTTTCATTCCTATTCGAAGGCTAGATTGTTAGCCGATTTCAAAAGAGATACTTATCAGGCCATTGAGGATGGTATCAGTTTGAATCCTATTCTTAATAGTTTTCAGGCCGTGGTGCATCAATACAATATCGACCTGAATCTGATAGAGACGTTTCTCAAGAGTATGGAAATGGATCTGGATCCTGATCGCGAATATGATCAGGATGCGTATAACACTTATATACTTGGAAGTGCTGAAGTAGTTGGCCTGATGTGCCTAAAGGTCTTCTTGGAAGGGAATCAATCAGAGTATGATCGATTGACGCCATCTGCAATGAGCTTAGGGTCGGCGTTTCAAAAGATTAACTTTTTGCGCGATTTGTCAGCCGACTTCCATGAACTCGGTAGAACCTATTTCCCCGATGTTGACTTGGGGAATTTCGATGAAGAAGCGAAGAAGAGAATCGAAGAGGATATTGAAAAGGACTTTGCAGATGGTTACGCTGGCATAGTTCAACTTCCCAAAGGAGCTCGCTTTGGAGTTTACATAGCCTACGTTTACTACTATTCACTCTTTCGAAAAATCAAGCGCACACACTCTAGCATAGTCTTCAAAGAGCGCATTCGAATTCCAAACAGAAGAAAGTATAGGCTCTTTGTGAGTTCATACCTTCGTCACAGTTTTAATTTACTTTAACGGATACATTTTACTTAAATGGCAGAACACGTTATCCTGGTCAATGAGCATGATGAATCGCTCGGGCTGATGGAGAAAATGGAAGCCCACGAGAAAGGTCTTCTTCACAGAGCTTTCTCAGTATTCATTCTCAATTCCAAAGGGCAAATGATGATTCATCAACGCGCCCTTCACAAGTATCATTCAGGAGGCCTATGGACCAATGCCTGCTGCAGTCATCCTCGAGAAGGTGAAACTGTAGTGGAAGCCGCTCATCGCAGGCTGCAAGAAGAGATGGGTTTTGACACGGATGTGGAGAAAGTACTCGAATTTATCTACCGAGCCGAACTCGATGGCGGACTAACAGAACATGAATATGATCATGTGCTGGTAGGTTACTATGATGATGAGCCTGAACCTAATCCAGAAGAAGTGGCCAGCTGGAGATGGATTGAAATTGACGAATTGGTGGAAGATGTGAAGAATAACCCAGAGAGTTACACCGAGTGGTTTAAGATCATCTTCGAACGTTTCATTCAAGAAGTGAAAGCGTGAAAGTCACAGTAAGTCGTCATGCTCATTTTAACGCTGCACACCGTTTGTACAATGCAAACTGGAGTGAAGCAGAAAATGACGCTGTATTTGGCAAGTGCAACAACCCACGTTACCACGGTCACAATTATGAACTCATTGTGTCAGTGCGCGGAACTATAGATCCATCTACAGGTTATGTGATGGATATGAAAGTGCTCAAAGACTTAATAAAAGAGAAAGTTGAAGATCGGCTCGATCACAAGAATCTGAATGAAGAAGTAGAAATCTTCAAAGAAGAGAGAATTCCTACTGCTGAGCTGATTGCTGTTACCATCTGGGAATGGTTGAGACCCAATATTCCCGTTGAACACACCTTAAAAGTGACCCTTTATGAAACGCCAAGAAACTTCTGTGAATACAGTGGTCCGCAAGGATAGAATCGAATCATCACCCGAAGAAGTATTGCATATACTTGAACTTGCAGGGGATGCACACCATGGGACATCAAAAGAGACTCCTCTTCGGAAGGATGCATTTGAGCTGTCTGATGATGCGAAAATCGATTTAATCGAAGAGAAATTCCGCGATATCTTGAATATTCTGGGGATGGACTTAACAGATGATAGTCTTTCCGGAACACCTCGACGTGTGGCCAAAATGTACGTCAAAGAGGTTTTCCAAGGTTTGAATCCAGCCAACAAGCCTGATGTAAAACTCTTTGAGAATCGCTACCAGTACGGGGAAATGTTGGTAGAAAAGGGCATTACCGTACAATCGTATTGTGAACATCACTTCGTACCTATTCTAGGGAAGTGCCATGTGGCCTATATATCTTCTGGAGAAGTAGTTGGCCTCAGCAAAATCAATCGCATCGTTAAGTATTTCAGCAAGCGTCCTCAGGTTCAGGAGCGACTCACGGAACAAATTGCTGATGAGCTGAAAAAGTCACTGAAAACCGATGATGTGGCCGTGTATATCGACGCTGAACATTTGTGTGTATCGACAAGAGGAGTGGAAGATTGCGGTTCAAGCACTGTGACCACCCACTACAGTGGTACATTTAAGAAGAAGTCAGTTAGAAAAGAGTTCTTGGAATACATTCGTGAAAATTAGAGCAACCAACAGTTGTAGGTTATCGCGTTGATTTGTAGCCTTGCGCAGCTACACAAAACAGTACATGAAAGCACTGAAAAAGCTCTTTAAACCTGCTTGGAAACACAAGCCTTTTGATCCAGAGTCTGTTATTTCAAAACAGAACAATTCAACAAACCAGACCGTTGATGAATACGACACTGCCCTTGTTGAAATTGAACTGCGAGATAGATAGCACGTTCTAAATGAGGGCCGTATAAAAACTTTTACGATGCCCTTATCCATTTTTTGGCACAGACGAGATTTACGAATAGAAGATAATGCCGGTTTGTACAAGGCGTTAAAGGGGCCGAACCCAGTTCAACCACTATTCATTTTTGACTCAAATATCTTACATGAGCTTGATGACAAGGATGATGCCCGCGTAACTTTCATCCATGGAGAGATAGACCGTCTTAAAACCGAATATCGAAAGCTGGGAGTTGACTTATGGGTTCTGTACGGCTCCCCGCAGGAAGTGTGGAGCGGATTATTACAGCGCTACGACGTCACACACGCTTACACCAATCGCGATTACGAGCCGTATGCCCAAAAGAGGGACGCTGAACTTCTGAAAGATGTATTTCAGCCAAATGGAGTTTCATTCCAGGGTGCGAAGGATCACGTGATTTTCGAGAAGAATGAAGTGGTTAAGGACGATGGTAGTCCTTATCTGGTTTATAGCCCTTACGCCCGAAAGTGGAAATCGTTAGTCGACAGTTCTACTTACCAATCCTTTCCAGTTGAAAAAGAAACCGACCAGCTTAACAAAGCCGAGGAGTACACCGATTTAATTGGTTTGGAAGAAATGGGCTTTGTGTCAGCAAATTCGACTTACCCGTCGAGGGAAATCGAAAAGTCCATTGTCGACAACTACGACGAAACCAGAAATTTCCCCGCTATCAAAGGAACGACTCGTCTTAGTGTTCATCTGCGTTTTGGCACAATCTCCTTACGTAAACTTGCCAAGTTCGCCGCTCAATACAATGAGAAGTATTTAAACGAATTGATCTGGAGAGATTTCTATCAAATGATACTATTCCATCATCCTTCGAGTCCAGTTCACGCCATTAAGCCCGCCTACGACCAAATCATCTGGGAACACAACGACGATCATTTCTCAGCTTGGAAAGAAGGAAATACGGGCTATCCACTTGTAGATGCTGGCATGCGCGAGCTCAATGTTACAGGGTTCATGCATAATCGTGTGCGTATGGTCGTAGCTAGTTTCTTGACCAAGCATTTACTGCTGGATTGGAGATTGGGTGAGCGATATTTCGCTCAGAAATTACTCGATTTTGAATTGGCAAGTAATGTGGGAGGATGGCAATGGGCGTCAGGGAGTGGCTGTGATGCAGCACCTTACTTTCGAATTTTCAACCCTTCATCCCAGCTGCAAAAATTCGACAAAAACATGAAGTATGTTCAAAAATGGGTTCCTGAATACGGTACATCGACCTACCCAGAGCCAATTGTAGAACATAAATGGGCCAGAGAAAGGGCGCTCAAGCGCTATAAGGAAGGCTTAGAATCTGCCAATCATTCTTCCTCTGCGGGTGCTTCTTCGGATTGATATCCGAACAACCCATTGTCTTTGATGATGTTATCTACGTAGGCTGGTAGGGATTCTTCCCAGCCAGATTTACCTTCTCGAATCTTGCTCAGCACCTCTCTTGAAAAAATATGGAGGAAGCTTTCATCAAAGCCTTCGATGTCTAGAATGCGTCGATTGTAAATCAAATATTCAAAAATAGGGCGGAAGCGAGGGTGAATCTTGAGGTTCTTTGTTGTTGTGAGCTTGGCTTTTACAGATGGCTTGAATGGATATACATAAATCTTGATGTCCTTCGAGAATATTTTACCGAAAGCCTCTAGAATTCCACCGTTCAAGTTGCGGTAATACTTTTCATTGAATATCTCATCCAGATTGGGAACACCCATGATAAGACCAGATCTACGTGAAGTGAAGCGGCCAAAATAATCAACGAGCTTGTAGTACTCCTGGTAATTTGAAATGAGAACAGTTTGACCCAAAGAGCACAAAATTTCAGCACGATCCAAGAAATCTTGTTCATCGATTTCACCCTCGGCTAATAAGTTGTTCAGCGTAATCTCGAAGAGTACAACTAGATTCTCACGGTCTACCTTACGTTCCTTCACAAACATGCGGTAGCCCTTCTTAATCATGTCAATATTTACCTTCGTCACAGGGCGAAATGACCCTCTTAATGCAAGGACATTCTTCTTGTACAACACTTCTGCAGGGAGGAGGTTATTTCCTTCGGGGCCAAAAATCACGGCATCCGTGAACCCGTTCTTGATGAGTTGTAAACTCATCAGTCGATTGTCAACATCCTCGAAATCTGGGCCTAAGAAATTAACCATATCCACTTCGATAGCATCTCGCGAGATGTTGTCATACAGTGAGTGCAACAATTCCTTAGGGTCTTTCCAAAGATGAAAAGCAGCGTGAATCAAGTTAACGCCCATTGCTCCAATGGTTTCTTGCTGATATTTCGCCTCATTTTCATGCATCCGGATGTGGATGATGATCTCGTTTGGCTCCTTACCGGGGGCGGTTTGAAAGCGTAATCCCAGCCAGCCGTGGCCTTTGAATGTTTTGGCGAAATTTATGGTAGCAACGGTATTCGCAAATGCGAAGAATCGCTTTTCAGGGTGCTTTTCTCGATCCAATCGCTCGCGAATCAACCCGTACTCGTGATCGAGCATTTTACGCAAACGCGGCTCGGTTACATAGCGATTGTCTTGCTCCTTCCCGTAAATCGCATCTGAAAAGTCCTTATCGTAAGCTGACATCGCCTTCGCAATGGTTCCAGAAGCCCCGCCTGCTCTAAAGAAATGCCGAACCGTCTCTTGACCAGCACCAATTTCTGCGAATGTTCCGTAAATATTTGGGTCGAGGTTTACACGAAGAGCCTTTTGAGCGGGATTGAGGACGATGCGATCCATAATGGTTTTGAAGGTGTTCCTTTCAAACAAAGGTACTTAGAACAATGTGAATGACATTAAAATGAATGTACTTTTGGTATATGGAGTTAATCTTAACTGGCACCGGAACTTCTCAAGGTATTCCTGTGATTGGATGTCGATGTGAAGTGTGTGTTTCGCATAATACAAAGGATAAGCGTTTGCGCACCTCAGCAATTATTAGAAGAGATGGCAAAGCTGATATTGCCATCGATTGTGGGCCGGATTTTAGATATCAAATGCTCCGAATCGGTCAGTCGAAACTGGAGCATATTCTCATAACGCATGAGCATATGGATCACATCGCGGGAATAGATGATGTTCGAGCTTTTAATTTCACCGCCGGGTTAACCATGAATATTTGGGCTACAAATAGAGTGCAAGGGCGACTTAGACAACACTTTGATTACGCTTTTGACTCAAATCCATACCCCGGTGCTCCTAGAATAGAATTGAGAGAACTCAATGAACATGATATTGAGATCGACGGATTGAGAATTACTCCTCTACCCGTAAATCATGGTCGATGGCCAGTGATGGGATTCAGAATCGGAGACTTAGCTTATATCACCGATGTGAGCGAGATTCCCGAACAAACGCTTGGCAAATTAAATGGTCTAAACACCTTGATATTAGGTGTACTGCGGAGAGAGCATCACCATTCACACTTCAATCTTGAGGAAGGTATTGCAATAGCGAAGCAAATCAATGCCACTCAAACCTACTTTACGCATTTGAGTCACCACATGGGCCTACATGAAACTGTGAATAGCCAGCTTCCCGATCAAATAGCTATTGGACATGACGACCTTAGAATTCCGCTAACGCTATGAAGGTGTATTGGAAGCGTAGAATCCTTTATTGAAAATTCCGAATACCTTTCCGCTTAATGGTTTGCCAATAAAAGGCTGATTAAACGCAATACTCTCTGTTTCTGCACGCTCGGCATCCGACCAGTTTGTATCTGTGTCGAAAAGGGTGAATTCAGCCGGCGCTCCCTCTACAATTTCAATGGTTCCCAAACCGTAAGATTCACGTGCACCATGGGCCAGTTTCTCCACCCATACCTCAATAGGGATATCTTTCTTAAGCTCGGTTCCGTAAATACCAAAGGCGTGTTCAAGATACGCCATGCCAAAGGCTGAATTTTGAAACTCACAGTTCTTTTGTTCTATATCCATCGGGATGTGATCCACCGCGATAGCATCAATGGTGCCGTCGAGGACGCCCGCAATGAGTTCCTTGCGGTCATCTTCACTTCGCAGTGGGGGAAGCACCTTGTAGTTCGTGTCATAATCATGGAGGGCAGCATCGGTAAGGATTAAGCTGTACAAGTTTACATCGCACGTAACATGTAGTCCCTTGTTTTTGGCTGCTCTGATTCTCTCAACCGATCCCTTTGTGGAGATGCGGGAAATATGTAGATGCCCTTCTGTGTACTCGAGCAACTCTAAGTCTCGTCCTACAATCATTTCCTCTGAAAGGTTCGGGATTCCTTTCAGCCCTAGATATGTACCTGTATGACCCTCATTCATTTGCCCACCTGAGGCTAGTTGTTTCTCAAAGGGGAAATCGATTACCGTCATGCCATTCGGTTTGGCATACAACAGAGCCATTTTGAGCAAATTCGGGTTTTGAATGGAGTTCAAATCATCTGAAAAGGCCACCGCTCCAGCCGAATACATGTCAAACATCTCAGTCATTTCCTCTCCTTTAAGTCCCTTTGATAGCGCACCAATGGGAAACAAATTGACAGGTACATTCTGCGATTTAGCGTAGATATACTCAATATCACTTTTAGACTGAAGGATAGGTTCGGTGGAAGGACTGAGGCAAACCGTGCTGAATCCTCCCTTTAGTGCAGCCATGGAGCCTGAAATTATGGATTCACGCTCTTCATTCCCCGGGTCTCCAAAATTCGAGTGAAGTTCCACCCATCCTGGAGAAACATTCAAGCCCTGTAAGTCGTGTTCAATATCTCCTTTGGCGGCTTCAAGCGATTCGCCAATGGCTAGTATTTGATCATCTGCAACTTTGATGTCGACCACTTGACCATGGTATGGAGAGCGCGGGTCGCATACGCTTACATTTCGGAGAATAGTGGCTGTCATGACCGCAAATTTATGCTTTTGGTTGTCTCCATAGAATCATTTCTAGGATAAGAACGATAATTACTGCCCAAAGCCAGTATTTAAACAAGGGTTGCTTCTGTGAAAGCGCAGCAATCTGATTGCTTGCCTCGCTGCCGCTATCGGCCTCTGCAATGCGGAAACTTGTTTCTTCAAATCGAGACTTAATCGATTCACTATCTAGCGGATCTAGAGCTGATTCTTCAGGATGCACGCGATAGGCAACACTTCCTATAGTATCATTTTCAAAAATCACCTGAGCAAACCCGGGTACAAAAGGCGATGGTGCAGTTTTAAAAGTAACCGTATTGGCCGTAATTGATTGTTGCGGAATAATCAGTGCAGAGTCTTGGATTAAACGAACTACGGCATCCGTCGTGCTCACCTCATGTGGCATTTCAATGTTCTTAGCTACAGCTAACGGGACACTATTCCAATTTAGCTTGCCTTTATAAATCGCCATCTGATAAATGAAAACGCTGTATAAATCTGTCCAACCCTGCTGATCACTTTCAGGGTGCGCTGCCCACTGGTAAACTTGTCCTGCGCCTTTGTCGTACTGAAGAAGTATCGGTACTCCTGTAGAAGCTTGAACCAAGGCATTTCCGCTAAACCGCTCAAATTGTTGGTCAACTGGAGCGAACTTTAATATTCTTGGAAATTGCACCCTCTCTGGTTCTTGATAGAATACACCTTCGAAGAATCTTCTATTGGTATTCAATTCTAAACTAAATGAGCTGGCCGTATCGTATTCACCAAAACCAGCTACGTTCAAGCTCATAAGGTCATTTGTACTTGGCCCTTCTGGGAAGAGGAGGAGGGAGCTTCCAGATTCTACCGCCTGAAGCAAGGCATTTGCCAAACCAGAGGTCCACTCATTCGTCCTGTCCGCTACGATTAGATCGTAGTTACTTAATTCACTAAAGGCAATATTCCCGTATGTACTAGTATTAACAATATATGAGCTGTCTGCAATGATCTTTTCAATGTTCAAACCACGCAGTTCGTCGTCGCGAATGTGCAATACGGCAATATTCTTTCTCACGGCAAGAGCTAGCGGATAATAGTTATCTATCTCTAGACCTCCATCGTACAATTTCAATTCAATAGCTAGTCGTTCGGTGTTATCAGCTGTAAATGAAAAGCTTCCGACCGATTCGTTCCCTTCTTTAAGATTGAGGTTCTGAACCCCTCGCACTTCGTTGTTCACCCACAATTCTAGGGGCACATTTTCCATTTGGGCGGTGGTTGATATCTGATATTTTAACAGCACAACTTGCCCTGGGATAATGACGGGTGATTCAATAAATACCGTGTCTATACTCGCGTTTATATCCTCTTCTATTGAACGATAAATAACTGGTACAAATGTGAGCGGAAGGCCTTGATCGTCAATCGCGGCAAAGTTGTTCTCCTGATTATCTGTGAACAAGTAGAGCACTACGGAATCTTGAAGTCCCAGAGTAGAAGCTCTGATTATCACATCTTGAACCGACTGAGAACTGAAGCCCGGTTGAATGGACTGAAGGGCGGAAAGGGCCATTTGTCCTTTTTTGGGAATCATTTCGTTCCCATCACCCGAAGAGGTAAGCACATAAAAGTTGCTCTGCGGATTGTCTCTTACAACTTGTTTTGCGGTTTCCACAGCCTGCGTCCACAAAGGTCCCTCAGCACCTCGGCGATTCATACTTGGTGAGTTGTCTACATAAATGATCACTGATTCACCGTTACTCAGCCTAGAAGTATCGTCTTCCAACATTGGAATTGCAAAGGCAAGGCTTAGCGTGCTCCATGCCAGAATTCGTGTGGCGAGAATAAGCCAATGTTTAAGTCTGCGTCGCTTTTTGGATGATTTCTGGACGTTCTTTAAAAATCGTACATCGCTGAAAAGTACCGACTTATACCTTCTAAGCTGAAGTAGGTGTATCAGTATGGGAATTGAGACCCCAATTAGGCCCCAAAGAATCAGAGGATTTTCAAATACCATCAATTATGGGGTCTTCATGCTTTGTTGAATCTACTGATGCTCTTGAAACAAACTGGCCTAAAAACTCCAATGTTTGGGCTTCCAACTCTACTTGAGCTTTGCTGTACATGCCATTCGCAATTACGTGAGAACCAGCAGCAAATTCATGGAAGGATTTATTGGAATGGGGTATTGCTTCGTAAAGTTCACGCATCAACGGGACACTTACCGCGTCATCTTGCACGGAATCATTTTCGTACCACGCCCCAATGAACAAAGGCTGCGTAATTTGAGCCGTGATTTCTGCATCAAATGCCGTTTCAATCAGTTCTTGCATTTCCGGGAGTGATTCTGTTCGGTAGTAGCGGTACCAATACTGTTCATAATATGGATCTGTGATACCTACATCTCGATAGTTTGATCCAAGTACGGATTCTGCTATTTGTAAGCCCCAAGGATCGTTGAGCAGAGCAGAAAGTGGATCTACAGGGCGAACATTTGGAGAATAGTAAACAAGTCCGGCTACTCTTGAATCCTGTGCAGCCAATAGATGCGCCAATGCACATCCGGTACTTGTGGCCATTATAATGACTGAATCGCCCAATGCTTTCGCCACCGATAAAGCTTCTAGAGCATCTTGATAGGCTAAATTCGCAGAGAAGTTTTTGAGTGGCTCATCGGTTATCAACCCATGATCCTGAACCAAGGGTGCATACATGTTCCAATGAAGATGGTCTGCTACATTTTGAAGCGTAGGCATTCCTTCTTCTGGACTGGCGCTAAAGCCATGAAGGTAAAGCAATGCATAGGGTGTTATCGATCCTTTGAAAAGCATCTTGAGCTGATTATCATCCTTAAATCGCTCGTCTTTACGAGTGGCGTAATAGAGCTCAATAGCCTCCTCTGGTGAAGTTTCTTTTGGATAAGGCTTGATGAACTTAATGGGTTCAGGAGTAGGGCCTGCAAAGTAAAACACCACAATTAAAAGAGCGAGAATTAGGAGAATGCGCCTTTTCTTCATCTAGTAACGCTTTACGATTTTTGCATTGGACATTGTATAATGGAACTCCATACCAGGCCTTCGGGCAATCAAGAGCGTTCCTGTAATTTCAACAACGTCATCAGTATGCAATATTGGTGGTGCTTCAGCAAAAGTAATTCCCATTACGGTTTCGGGTCCTGCGCCGCCACAGAAAAAGCATGAACTAAACGCAAACGCCGATAGGGCGTATACTTGCCCGCTTACGTCTAAAGGTATAATGTACCCCGTAATGCGTATTTCGCGTTGGTGAAGGGCTTCAATGTTATCGGGATAATTGGCTTCTAGCGACCATTCCTCGCGATCTCTGTCGAAGTACTCGACAAAACGCACATCCTCTAATTGCGACCATTGAACCCGTTCCTGAGCTTTGGATGTAAAACTCAACATCAAGGAGAAACCGAGCAGAATTGAAATTTTCATCCTCATCCTCCCAATTCTGTTTCATAAAGTGAGAAGAAGAAAGAGCCTGGTTTCTGTTGACGTAGCTCAAGTCTACCAATCAAGATGACATACTGATCAGTGAGCAGACGAGGCGGTGCATCTTTGAAATACAATTGGACTACCGTTTCAGGTCCAGCTCCTCCACAAAAGAAACATTGGTTTAATGGAAATGCTGATAGAACGTAGGTCTGGAGTTGAACATCCATCGGAACAATGTATCCACTGAGAATTACTGTTTTGCCATCCCATTGCTTAAGCGTTTCGGTATATTCTGGATTGACAAAAGCCCCATCTTCATTGTAATCATATCCCGTTTGTGTGAAGGCTGTCCAGGGCACTGTTAGTTGCGCAGAAAGCGGAAATACCAGCAATAAAAAAACGAGCAATAAACCTTTACGCATTGTTCAAATTCTTGTGAATGCTAGTTCTAAAGATACGTACCAGAGATGGAATGATAATGACCGTACCAATAGCTATAGCTATGAGCCCCAGCTTCAGGTCAATCGCTTCGATAACATGCCATTGCACCTGCAAACCGAACTCTAGTGAAAGAGTGTTGGACAGGAAAGAGAATGAACTTTTCACCAAGAACAGCCCCATAAACCATGCAGATAGTAACAAAGTGGAGGTTTGTAACCACACGACTAAGGCCAAACGGGAAGGGCTTAATCCAAATATTCTCAACAAGGTATGATCAAATTGTTGCGACCGAATGGTTTCATGTATAGTAATTCCGATGCTTAATCCGCCTAAGAGCAAGAATAACCCACTCAGAACATAGAAGGCTCGCTGGGTATTACCCAGCAGGGCATAGATTCGATTTACCTCTATACTGGGTAATACAGCCTGAAATGTGGTTTCTTCGTTGATTTTTCTGGGCAGCTGAAAGAGTGCCATTGGAGAATTTGTTTCAATCAATGCAGCGGTAATATCACGATTCTCATCGTGATGCACGTCCCAAACGCTTTCTAGAGGAGTTAAGACAAGACGATCGGCAACAGTGCGCGTATCCTCGTAGACTCCCACAACTGTGTATGATTCATGATGAACATGTCCGGCGTGATCAGAACCGTGATTACCTTGGAAATCAGCCCCCATCTGCAGTTGTAGCTCTTGAGCGAGAGAAGCTGAGAGAACCACTTCCATCGCATGGTTGGGCCAAGAACCTTCTTTTAATTGAAGATTATACAGCTTATACCAAGACGAATCGGCTCCTAGAATTCGACGCCCTTTGTATGTGTCACCATAGGCCAAGCGAGTGATGCGTTCGATTAACGGAGATTGTGCTGCTGAATCAACATCAGCTGATGAGATGTTCCCAAGAGGGTTGTCAATATGATACACGTTGGCTAATAACCCTTGAAGAGGTGACCCCTTAGCGCACCATATTTGATCAATTCCGCCAAGGTCATTGACCATTTGGTCGTTTGTACTTTTCTCAACAGTGTAGAATGCGGAAACAAGCGCCAGCCCGATAACAATCATGAACCACTGAATCGCTAGCCTTGATCGACGCTGTATTAATTGTCGGATGGCGAATTTCCAACTGGTAATGGGTTTCAGATCGCTCATTTTCCAAAGGTCAATACGTTGTTGAACTTCTGCGTGACTCTCTCGTCATGTGTTACAATGAGGATACCCGTATTGAGGTCCTTCGAAACCATCTCAAAAATATCCATGATTCTATAGGCGTTACGAGCATCCAAGGCGCTAGTAGGCTCATCAGCTAGGATGAAACTCGGGTTCACGCTTATGGCTCGAATAATGGACAACCGCTGCAATTCACCCACCGAACACTGACGCGGCTTTTTATTCAGAAGGTTGCCTACTTCGAGTTTTGCGGCATATTCAATGATTAGTGATGAATTCAATGATTGCTTTAATGCGTAGGCAGGAAGAGCTAGATTGTCAGCGATGCTTAAGTCTTCAACAAAGTGATTGTTCTGAAAGATGAGACCAATGTTCTGGGCGCGAAGCTCATCGCGTTTCGCTTCAGATAATCCTCCTATTTCAAAATCTCCGTAGCGAACTATTCCATTTTGAACCTTTAAAATGCCCGAAAGCAGTTGGAGCCATGTACTTTTACCTGAGCCGGAAGGGCCTATAGCAGCGACTATTTCACCTCGATTAATTTCTCCGTCAGGAAACCGACTGGTATTCGACTGGTTATATGAGTGTGAAAGGGAATTCCAACTTAAGGATGCAATCATGAACACAAAGCTAGCACATGAATCGGTATTACTACTAGGAGCACACACAGATCCTTCTAGATATGCTTATAGAGCAGCCCATATGCTGTCAGATGCAGGACATAAAGTGATACCAGTTGGTAAGAGGATGGGAGAAGTGGCCGGTGAGCCTATTCTCAATTCTACGGACAAATTAGAGCGAGGAGACATCGACACGGTAACATTGTATGTCAACCCTGCCATTCAAGAGCAGTACAAATCGGAGATCGAACGCTTACAACCCAAGCGAGTAATATTCAATCCAGGTACGGAAAACGTTGAGTGGATGGAGGAACTTAAGAATCAAGGAATTGAATCTGAAATAGCTTGTACGCTGGTTCTATTAGCAACTGGGCAATATTAGAAATCAGATTCCAGGTGGAGCTGGAAGGTCTTCAAAGAAGGCTAAAATTGCGGCGAAAATGATGTAAACCCCGTAAATCACCTTGATGCCCGTTCCTAAAAGAAAGCCAAGAAAGGAGCCAACTGCAGATTTCATCGCTTTATTCACATCACTGTCTACGGTCAGTTCTCCCAAAAAAGCCCCCAGTGCCGGGCCGAGAATGATTCCAATGGGGCCAAAAAACAAACCTATGATGAGACCGATAGTGGAGCCTCGAATACCGGCTTTTGTACCCCCAAATCTTTTCGTGCCCCAAATGGGAATGAGATAATCCAATGCCGTGATCAGTACAGCAAATACGGCAGTCCATATAAGAAGCGAATTGCCGATGTAAAGATCTGAACTAAAGGACAATACAAACAACCCAACCCAACCCAGTGATGGACCGGGGAGCACGGGCAAAAAGCTTCCAATTAATCCTGCAAGGATGAAGGCGAATCCGATGAAATAGAGAACGTAATCCACGCTATTTGAAGGTTTAGAATTCCATGGAGTCGAAGATAATCCTTTGGATTCAATAGTTGGAATCCGACAGGTATAACAATAAATCCTTATATTTCGCTGACTATCAGCCTGCAACCTATATAAAGTTATGATTCAGAACCGTCCTGAAGAGGAATGGCGTTCATTGATTTTTCCAAAAGAAGCCTCTCCTAGGAAGAATTATGCTGTCTCCAACTACGGCAGAATTGCCGCATATACTGATGAACTTAAGAGTGGTAAGATTCTAAAGGGTGGTCTAATTGGGGGATACCCAAGTTTAAAGATCCGAATCAATCGTAAGGATAAGACTCACTACGTTCACAAATTGGTAGGGGAAGCCTTTATAACAGGGCAGTCAGAACTCAGGAATCGATTGATTCACCTTGATTACAATAAAAAGAACAATCACATTTCGAACCTTAAATGGGTTTCGAAAGAGGACTATCTCGTACATCAACGCGGAAATCCAGCGGTCATAAAGGCCAAAGAGAAGCAAGCGCAGTTTTTGCCTGAGGTAGGCCATAAGCTCACAACCACTGATGTGATGCGTATCAAAAAGAAAATTTGGGACCCTGACCGCAAAACACGTTTACGCATGATAGCCAAGCAGTTCGGTATTTCGGAAATGCAGCTATATCGCATTAAATCAGGCGAGAATTGGAGTCATGTTCGTGTTGAAAACGAACCTGAGCATACCCTTCAAAAAAAGAAGTAGACTACGTATCTTTCCGTAGTGTTTGCGATTGTTGACGTTGAGACTACCGGAGGATATGCAGAAGCCCACAGGGTTATCGAAGTAGGCATCGCTATTTCAGATGGACAGCGGATTATTGAGCGATACAATCAATTGGTGAATCCGGAGAGGGTAGTTCCCAATCACATCATTCAACTCACCGGTATTTCAAATGACGATGTTATTGATAAACCTACCTTCGCTGAAATAGCTAGTGAAGTGTACGATTTGCTTCAAGGTCAGGTCTTTATAGCACATAATGTAAACTTTGACTACACCTTCATTCAACGCGAATTAGAGCAGGCAGGCTATACCTGGAAGGCGAAGAAAGGATGCACGGTTCGACTCACGCGTTCCATCATTCCAGGCTTGAAAAGTTATAGTCTGGCCAACTTGGCTGCTCACTTTAATATCGTGAATCCCAATCCTCACCGAGCCCTTGCTGATGCTGAAACGGCAGCCGATATTCTGCATGAGCTGATACAAACGGATGAAGATGCTGTGAATCGAGCTATACACAAAAACACGGCATTGAGTCAGCTTCCGGTAAACTTGGATGCTGCCATATTCCATAGCCTGCCCGAAGTGCCTGGCGTGTACTACATGCTCGGAAAGAATAAGGAGATTCTTTATATCGGCAAAGCCGTAAACATCAAGCAGCGGATTTCCCAACACTTTACGGGATCTTCTGGATCTAAGCGCCGACAAAGATGGTTGAGAGAGGTTTATCATATCAATACGGTTAAAACGGGATCAGAAGCACTGGCTTTGCTTCATGAAGACCATGAGATTCGACAACACTGGCCACCGTATAATTCAGCTCAGAAACACCCCGTAGCAAAATGGGGCATTGTCTCTTACCGCGACCGCAAGAACATCGTGAGATTTGCAGTTCAACGCGCAGAGAAAAGAATTGAGGTGTTGGAGCACTTCTACAGCTATACATCTGCCCAGCAATACTTGGCTGAAGCAGTGAAGGAACGCGGCATGAACGCTCAATACAGCGGGTTAGGTTGGGAAAGTGAAGTGGATATTAACACACACCAGGAAGCTGCGGAAGCCTGGTTACGGGAGTTCGAAAATGCCAATGGAAATGTTGTATTGAACTATCCTGGAGTGGATGTGAATGAATTCGGATTTGTATTAATTCGAGAAGGGAAGTATGCAGGAATTGGCTTCGCTCCGAAGAATGCTGGAGAGGAAGATTTAGAGCAATATGTGTGGCATAAGCACGATAGTCCGACAGCGCAACAAATTGTACGCTCTCTTTTACGGGTTAATTAAGCCTTATTACTTCAATCTATATGGTTATTTATGGCTGAAATAATGACTATGTGATTGTTCCAATTGTTTATATCTTTGTTATAACATTGATTAAAGATATTATCATGAAAAGCATCATACATAAATCAAATGAAAGGGGGCACGCTAACCACGGTTGGCTAGACTCTTACCACACATTCAGCTTTGCAAACTGGTACAATCCGGAGCAAATGAACTTCGGTGTGCTCAGAGTGTTGAACGACGATATTGTTGATCCCGAAAAGGGATTCGGTCAGCATCCGCACGCTGATATGGAAATCATCAGTATTCCTCTAGAAGGTTCATTGACCCATAGAGATACAATGGGCAACGCCCGTGAAATTAGAACGGGTGATGTCCAGGTTATGTCCGCCGGTACAGGTTTGCAACACTCCGAATACAATGAGAGTAAGGAGCACCGTGTGAACTTCCTCCAGCTTTGGATTTTCCCGGAGCGTAGGGGAGTGGCGCCAGAGTATGATCAGAAATCGTTTAGCGCAGATGACCGTCGCAACATGTGGCAGCAAATTGTAAAGCCAAAAACGGCTGATGGAAGTGGTTTGGGCATTCACCAAGACGCCTACATGCATTTAATCGACATGGATGCTCGTCAATCTATGGATTACGCCATCAAGTCCTCTGGAAACGGAGTTTATTTCTTCAATATAGATGGTGATCTAAATATTGAAGGAATTGAAAGCAACCGAAGAGATGGAGTAGGAATTTGGGAAACAGAAGACGTGCACATCGAGGCTGTATCTAATGCTAGGCTCCTAGCAATTGAAGTTCCGATGGAATCACCTCAAAACTAATCTGAAACTCATCGAATAAAAAAAGCCGTCCTATAAATCAGGACGGCTTTTCTTTTGCTTGAACCTAGGGAGGGATTACTTCGAGTTTTCGTCTTCCGTAGTTTCCTCCTTGCTCTTTGGAGTGTCAATTTGAATCTTGATTTCTTCCTTCTTCTTGTCGAATCCAATCTTCACGATATCGCCTTCGTTCACCTTTTTATTGATGATTTCCTCAGCTAAGGAATCTTCGATGTACTTCTGAATAGCTCTCGCTAATGGTCGCGCACCGTAAGCTTCATCATACCCTTTATTGGCAATAAAATTCTTGGCTTCTTTCGAAATTTTCATTTCGTAGCCTAGGTCCTTGATGCGTGTAAACAGCTTCGCCAATTCTAGGTCGATAATTTGATGAATGTCTTCTTCCTTCAATGAGTTGAAGAGCACCACATCATCGATTCTATTTAAGAACTCGGGAGCAAAAGCCTTCTTCAAAGCTTTTTCAATAATCCCTTTGGTATCTGAGTCAGAAGAGTCGCTTCTTGCCTTCGTTCCGAAACCAACACCTTGCCCAAAGTCTTTCAACTGTCTACTCCCAATATTGGATGTCATAATGATGATACAGTTCTTGAAGTCGATTTTACGACCTAAGCTATCCGTCATCATTCCATCATCAAGAGCTTGGAGTAGGAGATTAAAAATATCTGGGTGAGCTTTCTCAATTTCATCGAGAAGCACAACGCTATAAGGCTTGCGGCGAACTTTCTCGGTCAGCTGACCGCCTTCTTCATAGCCCACATATCCCGGAGGCGCTCCTACCAATCTGGACAGGGCAAATTTCTCCATGTATTCGCTCATATCGATGCGAATCAGTGCATCTTCTGTATCGAACAGTGTACGTGCAAGCTCCTTGGCCAATTGTGTTTTACCCACACCGGTGGGGCCTAGGAAGATGAAGGAACCAATTGGCTTATTAGGATCTTTGAGGCCAGCGCGATTTCGCTGAATAGCTTTAACTACCTTCTTAACAGCGTCATCTTGGCCGATCACTCGTCCCTTCAAGTCGTTGCTCATGCGTGATAAACGCTGTCCCTCTTGCTGAGCTACACGCTGCACCGGAATACCGGTCATCATGGCCACCACTTCAGCGACGTTCTCTTCAGAAACTGTCTCTCGATTTTCTTTCACATCGGCTTCCCATTGTCTTTGTGCCTCCTCAAGGCGCTGTTCAACCTGCTTTTCGTCGTCGCGAAGCTTAGCGGCCTCTTCATAACGTTGCTTCTTAACAACGGTAATCTTATCCTCACGAATACGTTCTAGGTCCTTTTCAAGATCGAGTACGTCCTTAGGGACTTTGATACTCGTGATGTGAACTCTCGAACCTGCTTCATCCAAGGCATCGATAGCCTTATCTGGAAGGTGGCGATCGCTGATATAACGCTGCGTGAGATGCACACAAGCTTCCAATGCATCACGCGTGTATGCCACATTGTGGTGATCTTCATACTTGTCCTTTACATTCTCAAGAATCTGAATGGTCTCCTCTACTGAAGTCGGTTCAACCATTACCTTTTGAAAACGACGTTCAAGCGCGCCATCCTTTTCGATGTACTGTCGGTATTCGTCCAGAGTAGTGGCTCCAATGCATTGAATTTCTCCTCGTGCCAGAGCAGGCTTGAACATGTTTGAGGCATCCAACGATCCTGTTGCTCCTCCAGCGCCTACAATGGTATGCAGCTCATCGATAAAGAGAATGATGTCATCGTTCTTCTCAAGCTCGTTCATCAACGCCTTCATGCGTTCCTCAAACTGACCACGGTACTTCGTGCCAGCCACCAAAGAGGCCAAATCAAGCGTAACAACTCGCTTATTAAAGAGAACGCGACTCACTTTCTTGCGAACAATTCGCAAGGCGAGGCCTTCAGCAATCGCTGATTTACCCACGCCAGGCTCTCCAATTAAAAGTGGATTGTTCTTTTTTCGGCGAGATAAAATTTGAGACACGCGCTCAATTTCCTTCTCTCGACCTACCACCGGATCCAGTTTGGACTCCTCTGCCAATTTGGTCAGATTTCTGCCAAAATTGTCAAGAACAGGGGTTTTGGTCTTCGAATCTGATTTCGCCTTAGAACCACCAGTGCTTTGGTAGCCGCTTCCTTTGTTCTCGAACTCATCCTCATCGTCACCATACGACATCTCTGACTTAGGTTCGATACTCGAAGGCGCATCAAGTGCGTCCTTATCGAGGTGGTGAGCTTGGAATTCTCCTTTGAAACTCTCGTAATCGATTCCCATTTGCTTGAGTAAACGTGTTACTGGATCGTCTTCATTGCGTAAAATACAAAGGAGGAGGTGCGGTGTTCGAATGATATTGCTTTGAAAGATTTTCGCTTCTAAGAAGGTGGTTTTCAGTGCTTTTTCGGCCTGACGGGTAAGTGGTAGATTCTTTTTCGAAGAAAGTTGACGTGCAGCCGAGGGCACGGAGATATTCTCAATCTTATTGCGCATGTTGCGAATGTCGATACCTAAATCTTCTAAAATCTGAACGGCTGTACCCTCACCTTCGCGAATGAGTCCTAGCATCAAGTGCTCGGTCCCAATGTAATCATGCCCTAGGCGAAGAGCTTCCTCTTTGCTGTAGCTGATTACGTCTTTTACTCGGGGTGAAAAATTCTCGTCCATAAATGTATATGTGCTGGTCTTAATTTCTGTACAGAATATAACGAAAGTCGTGCCAGCTTGGTTTGAATCAAATGTACCTTTTCGCTACCTGAATAGGAAATTATAAAAGATTGGAGTTATAAACACGGAAATGTGTAAAAACTACCAATTATTGGGGAGTTTAAGTGAGGAGATAACATCTGTGAAACCCTATTTTTGAAACTTGTCATACTCTCTATTGTGATCAAATGAAACTGACATTATGGCTGAAGGAGAAAGGATAATTCCGATAAATATCGAGGAGGAAATGAAGTCCTCTTACATCGACTATTCCATGTCGGTGATAGTTTCACGTGCTCTACCTGATGTGCGTGATGGATTGAAGCCTGTACACAGACGGGTTCTGTACGGCATGCATGAGCTTGGCGTACTATCCAATCGGTCTTATAAGAAGTCTGCACGTATTGTGGGTGAGGTGCTTGGTAAGTTCCACCCGCACGGTGATAGCTCTGTATACGATACGATGGTCCGTATGGCCCAAGATTGGTCGTTGCGATACACTTTGGTGGATGGACAAGGAAACTTTGGGTCGGTTGACGGAGATAGCCCTGCGGCCATGCGTTACACCGAAGTCCGTTTGAAGAAGATTGCAGAGGAAATGCTCACGGATATCGAGAAGGATACCGTAGACTTCCAGCTAAACTTCGACGACTCTCTTAAGGAACCGACTGTTCTACCGACGCGCATTCCTCAATTATTGGTAAATGGAGCGAGTGGCATTGCCGTAGGTATGGCTACAAATATGGCCCCTCACAACCTCACCGATACGATTGAAGCTACGATTAAATACGTCGATAACAATGATGTCGAAATTGATGAACTCATTGAAACCATCAAGGCTCCTGACTTCCCAACAGGCGGTACTATTTATGGTTATGAAGGAGTTCGCGATGCATACCACACCGGTAGAGGTAGAGTAGTTCTTCGTGCCAAAGCCAATATTGAAGAGGTAAATGGCCGGGAGTGCATCATTGTAAACGAGATTCCTTATCAGGTGAATAAGGCCGAAATGATCAAGAAGACGGCCGACCTGATAAATGATAA
The DNA here is from genome assembly GCA_965659415.1 of Phaeocystidibacter sp. Lineage (GTDB taxonomy): Bacteria > Bacteroidota > Bacteroidia > Flavobacteriales > Schleiferiaceae > Phaeocystidibacter. The sequence continues at coordinate 92,185 of CBFHVA010000007.1, read as the reverse complement.
GAAGCTTGATGGTATTTCAGATATCCGAGATGAGTCGGATAGAAACGGTATGCGCATTGTATATGTATTGAAAAGAGATGCAGTACCGAATGTGGTATTAAACAAGCTTTTCAAGTATACAGCCCTGCAATCATCCTTTAGCATCAACAGCATCGCCTTGGTGAATGGTCGCCCTGAAATGCTGAATCTCAAGGATTTGATTAAGCACTTCGTCAATCACCGACACGATGTAGTGGTTCGCCGTACGAAGTATGAATTAGCACAGGCAGAGAAACGCGCGCACATCCTAGAGGGCTTGTTAATCGCCATCGACAACTTGGACGAGGTAATTAAGTTGATTCGCGCGAGTGCGACAGTTGATGAGGCCAAGGAAGGGTTGATAAATAACTTCGGACTTTCAGAAATCCAGGCTAAAGCCATTCTCGAACTTCGTCTGCAGAAACTCACAGGTCTTGAGCGTGATAAGATTAAGAGCGAGTACGCCGAATTGATGGAAAAGATTGCTTATTACAAGCGCATCTTGGACGAAAAGGACTTGAGAATGTCCATTATTAAAGAGGAGCTCATCGAAATTAAGGATAAGTACGGCGACGAACGTAGAACAAACATTGAATACGCTGGCGGAGACGTGAGCATTGAAGATATGATTCCAGATGAAGAAGTAGTAATTACTATTTCTCACGCTGGTTATGTGAAGCGTACTTCCTTGAGTGAATATAGAACGCAGAGTAGAGGAGGAGTGGGTTCGAGAGCTGCTTCAACTCGAGATGCCGACTTCATTGAATATGTATTTGCTGCAACGAACCACCAGTATATGTTATTCTTTACGGAACAGGGCAGGTGTTTCTGGCTGAGGGTATTCGAAATTCCGGAAGGAACACGAGCAAGCAAGGGTAGAGCTATTCAAAATTTGATTAACATTCCTCAAGATGATTCAGTTAAGGCATTTATTAATGTCTTGAATCTGAAGGATGAAGAATACATCAACAGCCACAACATTGTGATGTGTACGAAGAGTGGTGTGGTGAAGAAAACTTCCCTTGAAGCCTATAGCCGACCACGCGTGAATGGTATCAATGCCATCGGCATTCGCGAAGGAGATCAGCTTCTAGAAGCTAAGCTTACGGATGGAAATAGCGAGATCTTAATGGCGGTGAAGTCGGGTAAAGCCATCCGTTTCCATGAATCTGCTGTTAGGAACATGGGGAGAACCGCTTCCGGCGTTCGCGGCATGAGCCTTGGATCTGAAACCGACGAGGTTGTAGGTATGGTTTGCATCCAAGAAGGCGAAGGAGATATCCTAGTAGTAAGCGAAAAAGGCTACGGCAAACGATCCGCCTTGGATGATTACCGCATCACAAACAGAGGTGGTAAAGGAGTGAAAACCATCAGTGTAACTGATAAAACCGGCAACCTCATTGCGATTAAGGCCGTTACCGATGAAGATGATTTGATGATCATCAATCGATCTGGAGTAATGATCCGAATGGAAGTAGAGCAGTTACGAGTGATGGGTAGAGCAACGCAAGGTGTCCGCCTCATCAATCTAAAAGGATCGGATGAAATCGCTAGTGTGGCCAAGGTTCCAACCAGTGATGAAGATGAAGCGTTAGAGGATGTAGAAGGATCTGAAAGTGGAGTGGAGGGTGCTACAGAAAATGATGGCACGGAAACTGCTAACGAAGAGTAAACATTGAAGCACACGCTTTTGCTTATTTTTGCAAAATCAAACTCACAGATTAATAGAATATGTTGACGAAAGCACGTTTATTATCACTGGTAGCTGGTCTATCTATGAGCACGCTAGCAGTAGCACAAGGGTCTACGATTACAAGCGCAGGTATTGCGTTAAATCGAAATGACATCTCCGCCGCGAAGGAGAGTATAGACAATGCCACTGCCCAGATCGCCGAGAACGGCATGTCTGGATTGAGCGAGAAGGAGACTCAAAAGTATTATCACTATCGCGCACAGGTTTACATAGCCTTGGTAAATGCGCAAACTGCAAATGGAGGCGTAGCTAATTATGGAGATGTAAATACGGCTTTATCAAGCTATATCTCTTTGTTAGACTACAATATCAGTGTTGATGACGACCGATATGAGGAGGAAGCTCTTCAAGCACTTCCCGTTTTGTTCAATAACTATGCAGATGTAGCAGCAGGCCTATCTCAGACTGACAAGTCGGCGGCCTATGACATGTATGACCAATTGGTTGAATGGAGAGCAAGAGAAGAATTTGAAAAGACAGATACCTTATCTGTTTATTATCAAGCCATTCTAGGTTATCAAATGCAAGCGGATGCTAATCTCGATAGCTTAAAGAGAAGTGAAGCGCTCAGCAATGCGATTGACAACTATGGATCCCTAATTGAAATGGGTTACCAAGGTCGTGCCTGGACGGGTATTTTTGGCGGCAACCGAGTGAACTTTCCAAATAAGGAAACACTAGATTACTACATTGAACAAGGGCAAGCTTCAGATCCGGAATTAAGTCCAAGTATCGAACCAGATCTATGGGTTCAGTATATCGACCTTTTGAGAAGAGCTGGCCGAGAAGAAGAATTCAATGATGCATTAGCTGAGGGACGTCAACGTTTCCCTGCGAATCAATCCATCTTTTTAACAGGCTTGCAGCGTTATTTAGACGAACAGAACTTCGATGGTGCGCTTGAATTAATGGCGGAAGGACTTGAAAGAGATCCAAATGACGTCTTATTACTATATAATACAGGTTATGTATTACACGTTCACAAGAACGATGCAGCGCAAGGTTTAGAATATTATACACGTACGATTGAAGCTGACTCAACACACGAGGACGCGTTGTATATGGCTGGTTTAGTGCACGTAGAGATGAGCAACGATAAGACCTCAGAGATGAATGATTTACCATCATCCGCATCACAACGCGAGTATAATGCTTTGAAGGATCAAAGAGATGAGTTGCTAGAACAAGCATTAGCATATTTCTTGAAAGCAGAAGCTGTAAATCCTGAAGCATCGAGTACGGCCCAATCTTTAGCAGAAGTTTACTACAAGCTAGGAAATGGTGACAAAGCTTTGGAATACAATGAGCGTGCATCGCAATTGAAAGCACAGGGAAAATAGTAGCGCACTGAGTAAATGCGCATAAGGGGAGTTCAGAATTGGACTCCCTTTACTTTTGTATTTTTAATTGAACATAATATTAATTATGGGAATAATGTCAATATTAGAAGGAAGCATCCGAATCACATAATATTGAGAAACCTTAGCTACCTTTGCGGCCTCAAATCTACATAGGTCGTGATTACAGTAAACAACGTATCTCTACAATTCGGAAAGCGCGTGCTTTTCGACGAAGTGAATCTCAAATTTCACGGAGAGAATTGCTATGGTATTATCGGTGCAAATGGCGCAGGCAAATCAACGTTCTTGAAAATTCTTTCTGGTGAGCAACAGCCCAACTCAGGATCTGTTTCGCTCGAGCCAGGTAAACGCATGGCGATTCTCAAGCAGAATCACTCGGAATACAACGACTGTAGAGCTATTGATACCGTTATGATGGGTCACGAAAGACTGTGGCAAATCATGCAGGAGAAAGATGCTATCTATGCGAAAGCCGAATTCACTGAAGAAGACGGCAACCGTGCTGCTGAACTAGAGAATGAATTTGCTGAAATGGATGGCTGGAACGCTGAATCAGATTCTGCGGCCCTCCTATCTGGTTTAGGCATTCTGGAAGCCGACCACTACCGCAACCTATCAGAACTTGATGGTTCGCAACGTGTACGTATCCTTCTTGCACAGGCGTTGTTCGGAAATCCGGATGTTCTTGTACTCGATGAGCCTACGAACGACCTGGATATTAAGTCGATTACCTGGTTAGAAAACTATTTGCTAGACTTCAAGAATACTGTAATTGTTGTCTCGCACGACCGTCACTTTCTCGACACGGTTTGTACGGTCATAGCCGATATTGACTTCGGCAAAATCAACTTGTTTACGGGAAACTACACGTTCTGGTATGAAAGCAGTCAATTAGCGTTACGTCAGCGTTCAGCAGCCAATAAAAAGGCCGAACAGAAAAAGAAAGAACTGCAAGAATTCATTTCTCGATTCAGCGCAAATGCTTCTAAATCCCGTCAAGCAACTTCAAGGAAAAAGCTCTTGGAGAAGATTAATGTTGATGAGATTAAGCCGAGTTCTAGACGTTATCCAGCTATTATCTTCAATCAGGAGCGCGATGCGGGAAATCAGATCTTGGATGTAGAAAAGCTATCTCACAGCATTGATGGCGAACCACTTTTCAGCAACTTCAACCTCAAAGTAAATCGAGGGGATAAAATTGCATTCATTGCTGATAACGGCCTAGCTATCACTACCCTCTTCCGCATATTGACGGGTGAAATCAAACCTGAACAAGGTTGCATTTCTTTTGGGCAAACCATCACCACGGCTTACTTGCCAAATGAAAATGCGGAGTACTTTGAAGGAAATTCAGACTTGGTAGATTGGTTGCGCCAATATTCTGAGAATAAGGATGAAGTATATGTCCGAGGCTTTCTCGGAAAGATGCTCTTTTCTGGTGAAGAGGTCTTTAAAAATGTTAGTGTGCTATCCGGTGGAGAAAAGGTTCGTTGCATGATCTCTCGAATGATGCTTGCTCATGGGAATGTATTGATCTTAGATGAACCAACAAACCACCTAGATTTGGAGTCGATTCAAGCCTTTAACAACGCCTTGAAGGATTTCCCTGGTACGGTTCTGTTTACATCACATGACCACACCTTCGTGCAAACTGTGGCCAATCGAGTTGTTAGATTAGCATCCCATCATTTTGTGGATAAGTTGATGACCTTTGATGAGTTCCTCGAAATGGAATCTGCTCAATTGGCATAAGACATATGTTCGAGCACTTTACAAATTGTCCATTTTGCAACGCTGAAATCTCGTTATTACTGGATTCATCGGTTTCAAGGCAAGAGTATGTGGAAGATTGTGAAGTGTGCTGCAGACCGTTGGAGATTAGAGTGGTATTCGAGTATGCAGAGCTGGTAGAAGTTGATATTCAGGCCTTGGAGCAATAGTTTTACTGCGACTCGATTTTCTGGGGGCCTCCAACCTCCTCCCCAAGGAGAAGATCGAGAAACGGAATAAAAGTACTCGTTGGTCTTCCGGATGCAACCGTTTGTGCACTCATCCAAAAAAATCAGTGTGGCATGATTTGTGAATTTGTACATTGAAACATCAATTCAAACACTATGAAACGTATACTGTTCCTTTTATCCCTTTCTATGGCCATTGTTTTGGTGGCGCCTTCATGTAAATCGGTAGATCAATATGGTGCAGAACAAGAATCTCCATTCAGAGGATCTGATTATGAGTCAAGTAGACGCTACTTTAGAGCTGTAGGTAAAGCGCAAAGTTCAGATGAGCGCGTGGCCAAGCGCAAGTCCGATATGGACGCACGAACTCAATTGGCTGCCATGGTCGATGTTACAATAAGGGAAGTAGCCGATGATTACTTGCGCGAATCGGCCATGGTGAATCGCGACGAGGTTATGTCTCAATTCCAGTCCCTCACGCGTCAAGTTATGGACACTCGATTGGCTGATGTTAGAAAACTGGATGAAAAGACATATTTCGATGGAAATAGATACACGGTTTTCGTGGCATATGAAATCCATAAGAATTCTATGTTTGATATGCTGGAAGATCAGATCGAGCTTGAGACTGAACGAAACGAAGCCGTTATTGATGCGATGAAAGAAATCATTGAGGAGGCTAAAGAGTTGGCCGAAGGTTAATCGAACAACCCCATTTGACGATTGTAATCGTTTACGAAATGCTCGCTGCTTAATGCGGGCATTCTTTTATTCCCGAAATACTTGTGTTGTCCCACTGCATATGCCTGTCGTAGTGATTCGGACACCCTTCCTGTTCCAGACATGCGTACCCCATATCTAAAAGCATTCACACTTCCACCGTGTGTGCTTTTAATGGTGTTCATCACCTTATCGTGCTTGTTGGGGTAATGTGTTTTCAACCATGTGGAGAACATCTCTTTTAAATGACCATTTAGCCGCACGGTGATGTACTTGGCTTGAACAGCTCCTGCCTCTGAAACGGCTTTCATTAGTGGCAATAATTCGTGACTATTCAAACTTGGAATAATGGGTGCAAGCATGGCTACAACTGGAATTCCAGCGTCCGTTAATGCGCGGATGGTTGCCAATCTTTTTTGTGGAGTACTCGCTCTCGGTTCTAAGTTTCGCTGCAAGCTTGAATCTAGAGAAGTAACGGATATAGCCACTCGAATCAAGTTCTTTCTTGCCATTTCGGCGAGTATATCTATATCCCTCAACACAAGCGCATTCTTAGTGATGATTCCAATGGGCTGATTATGAGCATGTGCTACTTCCAACAACTCTCGAGTCAGCTTGTACTTTCGTTCACCGGGCTGATAACAATCGGTATTCCCCGATAACATGATTGGCTCTCCTTTCCAGTGCTTTGAGTTAAGCTTCTTTGATAATAATTCCGCTGCATTTGCTTTGTAAAGAACCTTCGATTCGAAGTCTATGCCGCTATTGTATCCCCAGTATTCGTGGCTATTGCGTGCATAGCAATATGGACATCCATGTTCGCAACCTGCGTATGGATTCATGGACCAATTCATGGATATATCAGGGCTCGACACAGGGTTTACAATGGACTTCGGATGAGTAGCTATCCATTCTGTTTTGGTAGCTTCTTGCTCGGGTTCATACCAATCTAGATTTCGCTCATAGGATAAGCTTTCATATTTGTTTTGTGGTTTTGATTCTGTTCCTCTCCTCACGATACTGCTCTTTCATCTAGTTTCTCATCCCATCCCTCATCTTCTGAAAATCGCGGATCAGGAATCAAATCAGCCTTAACCATACTGCTTACTTCAATGCTAAAAAAACCAAACTCCTCTACTACTATACCTTCTAGGACGTAGATGCCCCTGCCTCTAAATGGATATTTCGCAGCAACCGGTGGAAAATGCACTGTGTCGAATACTCTGCCCGTTCTATCGTGAAATGTTCCAAAATGCATGCGTTTACCATCTGATGTCTTGGTATTCTTAGCCGTAACTAGATACCCATATATCTGCGTGAACTTGGCATTCAAATGAGGAAGGTCTTTCGCTAATGTGTTGCCAGTCGGCACATCCTTCAACAAGTGAAAAGGATTAGCCAATGGAAAACCTATCAATTCAATCTGATCATACACGTCTTCTAATTTAGACTGATGCAATGGTGGAAGTGCGTATGACTTTCGCCTTGGCCGGAACAAACTAGGCGTCTTTTCTTCGGGCGGTTTCTTTTCGAGTTTGAAGTGAGCATCCCACAGCAGGGCTCTTTTTGTTTTACCTGTAAACCGGAAGGCATTGACACGTATGAGTATACTAATCTGCTCAACGCTTATTGATACGCGGTCTATGAAATCATCGAAATCTAAGAAGGCTCCTCTATCTCGTTCTTCGAGTATACGCATGGCCACTTTACTCTCCAAGGAATGCAAATGCATGAAGCCCATGTAGATGTCTTTCCCATGAATGACCGTGTGGTAATCTCCCCTATTGATACAAGGCGGATGTATCTCGGCGCCGGCCATTCTTGCTTCATGGACATAGAACTCCGTACGGTAAAAACCTCCGAAATTATTGATTACAGAAACCATGTACTCCAATGGGAAATGTGCTTTCAAGAAAAGCGTTTGATAGCTTTCAACGGCATAAGAAGCTGAATGCCCCTTCGCAAAGGCATATCCAGCAAAACTCTCTATTTGTCGCCATACCTCGGCTGACTCCGATTGTAGATAACCCTTTGATTGACAATTGATAAAGAACTGTTCCTTAACTTTTTGGAACTCCTCTCTAGATCTATACTTCCCCGACATCCCCCTGCGGAGCACGTCAGCTTCTCCAAGAGACAATCCCGCGTAATGGTGCGCCACTCTGATTACATCCTCTTGATAAACCATTACGCCAAATGTTTCGGGCATGATTTTCATGAGCACCGGATTCGCTTCTTTGCGTCGCTCCGGATAGCGATAGCGCAGAATGTATTCGCGCATCATCCCCGATTTTGCCACACCTGGGCGGATAATCGAACTTGCTGCTACCAGCGTGAGATAATCATCAACCTTCAATTTTTTCAGTAACATTCGCATGGCAGGCGACTCTACATAGAAGCAGCCGATGGCCTTGCCATTTCTCAACAATTCTTTTATAGCCGGATCTTCTTTAAACCTCGGTATATCATGGATATCAACCTCTGCTGCGCGATCGGGCTGATTCTTCTGAATTACACTCAGCGTATCTTGAATTTTACTCAAGCCACGCTGACTCAAAATGTCAAACTTGTAAATCCCTACATCTTCGGCTACTACCATATCGAACTGTGTGGTAGGAAACCCCTTGGGAGGCATGAATGTAGCCGAATATGCCTGAATGGGCTTTTCGGTAATCAAGATCCCGCCTGCGTGTATGCTTAAATGACTCGGAAAACCTTGTATGTACTGGCTGTACTTCAATACAGCCTGAACCACTGGGTCGTTCGACTTTATGCGCATTGGTCCCTGGGAGAGCTTGTCGATTTCATGCTTCGGCAAACCAAACACTTTCCCTAATTCCCGTGTTACCGCTTTGAATTGAAAGGTGTTGTAAGTAGCTAATAGTGAAGTGTTTGGAAACCGCTTAAAGATGTAATCCGTCATATCATCTCGGTCCTTCCAGGAGAAATCGATGTCAAAATCAGGAGGGTTAACGCGGTACAGGTTGATGAAGCGCTCAAAGTACAGGTCGAGTTCCAACGGATCTACATCGGTTATCCGAAGCAGGTAAGCCACAATGCTGTTGGCTCCGCTCCCCCTGCCCACATAGAAGTACCCCTTACGCCTCGCATGGTGGATGATATCCCAGTTTATCAAAAAATAAGACACAAAGCCTTTCTCCCGAATCACCTCCAACTCCTTTTGAAGGCGCTCATCAACTTCCTTACCTGCATTGGGGTATCGATATGATAATCCATCCATACAGAGCTTGACAAGCAATGCGTAATCCTTTTCAGCAGAGCCTGTATAGGTACGCTGATTTTGAGACTCTTGTGCATCTCCAAACCCAAAGTACACATTACAACGTTCCAGGATATTCGCACTTCGAATAAGCCAAGCCGGGCGATCAGCATAAGCATCCTGCATGGCAATTGGATCTAGTAAACGATCGGAAGCCTGCCCAACTTGATGAGCCGGCAACTTACTCAAGAGCGTATTCTTGTCGATTGAACGAAGGAGACGATGCGCGTTGAAGTCGCGCTTATGACGGAATGAAGCCGTATTCAGGGCTACATAGCGACTCTCTTCCCAATTGGACTGCTTCCAGGTGCTCTTGAACATCTCATGGGGAGCTACACCGATATACTCATTTCCTCGCAGCGGCCTATGGGGAACATTTGTTAACGGGTAAATGATTACTACATCTGACTCTGACCAAACTGGCGCCTCTTTGGGTAAGATAACACCACCATGCAACACAGATGTTAATAAGGTGTTGATGCTTTGAAAACCACTATTGTTAACAGCAAGCGCTACAAACTGCTGCTTTACCCCTGTTCTGAAGTCGACCCCAACCACTACATGGATATTGTATTTAGGCGCAACTCTCAAAACCTGCAAAGCAGCGGAAGTGCTGTTGATATCCGTAACTGCCAAACGGTCATGCCCTATTCTTGACGCCTCGCTTAAAAGCTCGTCTGGCGACATGGTACCATACCTAAAACTGTAATATGTGTGGCAATTCAGTAGCAATTTGCTTGGTATTCAACTTTAATTCAATCTCTTTAAAAAACTGGGTATCAGAACAAAGTTTGCTGCCCCGACTCTTCATCGTTCCTGCGTTGTCGAGCTCTGCTCTCCCCCATGCCCTCCAATCGCAATTCTTCGTAAATCTCATAATCATACTCCGGAAAAACCCTTTTCCCTAGCGGCTTCAAGAGTGATACATCTGTTGACCTCGGATTCTTTATCGCCGCGTGAATGGGGTAAGCATTCATCTGTTTTGCGTCATACGGCTCTAGTATAGAAGTCACATCATTCAGGGGTAAATCTACAGATATCCAATCCCGCTCTTGGTCTGGTTTGAGTATTACGGGCGACCTATGATGTCCTATTGCTTTCAAAAGGTCGTTTGCCACGGTAGTGATAATGGCGAATGAGCGCAATTCCTCCCCTGTGTTGGGGTTGATCCACTCATCCCATATGCCTGCAAAGGCAAAGGGCCTACGTTCACGTAGGTAAACCACGTAAGGCTTGCTCAGTTTTTCCTTCTCAGGCCCCTCAATAAAGGCATCTGCAATTACAAGACAGCGCTTGCTGCGTATGGAGCTACGAAACATCGGTTTTTGAATGATTCCTTTTGCCCCTATATATGTTGGATCGTTCTCCTTGTTGTGATCTCCCTCAGCTCTAGCGTTAAATACATACATAGGCTTCTTAGACCAATTGGGTGTAAAGCCAAACTGAAAACGATCTACTACCGCAGGGTTCGCATCAGTGATAACTGGCGCTTTAGAACCCGGACCAACGTTCGCATTTGGATGCCAGTCGTCCAGATTCAACACCTCCGCATTGAACCGTTTTTCAACGGCTTTCACCTTACTTACCGTTACATACCTACCACACATAAGCTGCACTTATGATTAATCCTATTGTTTAATTTATGATTTGTAAAACGCTGATAAATAGAACTATAATTACGACTCATAAATTCAATCTATAATATTAATTTCGTCGATTAGCCAACAGTATTGGCGGCTCTCCATTAAATGGATTCACCATCCTCCCAATAGTCCTCGCCTGCATCCCGGCAGCACGAATAACCGATCGATCTCCAAACCGATCGCGCATCTTATCCATGGCTTGATACAGTTGCTGTATCTCTACATTGTCTTCAAACAAATTCATCTGATGACCTCCACTCACCAAATGGCTCATCCGAATCCCTACTAATCGAACTAAGAGCCGACGATCATATAGTTTTCTAAACAGCTCTTTCGCCTTGGGTATTAACACATGATCAGAGGCTGTATATGGAATTCTAGCTTGCAGCGTATGCGTGTTAAAGTCGGAATAACGAATCTTCACTGTTATACAGGCCGTCAATTTAACCCCGCGACGTAGCTGAAAAGCAAGGTTTTCAACCATTGCCACCAAGATGCTCTCTAGCTTAGCTACATCAATAGTATCCTTATCAAAGGTTCGTTCAGTTGATATCGACTTGCGTTCAGAATACGGAATAATAGGCGTTCTATCCACTCCCCTAGCCTTCTCCCAAATGGATCTCCCATGTTTTCCCAATACGCGTTCCATCATCTCAACAGGCATATCTTGAACCGTATGAATGCGCTTAACACCCAAATGTCGTAGAGTTTGGTATGTTTTCTCTCCCACCATGGGAATCTTCCGAACCGATAAAGGCGCCAAAAAAGGACGCTCTTGTCCAAAGTCAATACGCATCTGATTATTGGGCTTTGCTTCACCCGTAGCCACCTTAGAAACTGTTTTATTTACAGACAAACCGAATGAAATAGGAAGTCCGGTCTCCTTCATAATGGTTTGCCTGAGCTCTGATGCAAACTGATAACAACCAAAAAAGCGATCCATGCCCGTCAAGTCGAGATAAAACTCATCTATAGATGATTTCTCATACGACGGAACCGACTCCTTGATAACATCTGTAACCAGATTGGAGTACTTCGAGTAATTCGAAGAGTTGCCTCGTATGACAATAGCTTCAGGACACATTTCGAGTGCCATTTTCATAGGCATGGCCGAGTACACACCAAACTTTCTGGCTTCATAGCTACACGAAGCCACCACCCCCCGACTGCTTGTGCCTCCTATCAAAATAGGTTTCCCATTCAGTCTGCTATCCATTAATCGCTCAACAGACACAAAGAATGTGTCGAGATCCATGTGCGCAATAGAACGATCGGTAGAGGAATGCAGAGAAAACCGCTTTCTCCTTGATGGTGTTTGTCGTTCGCTATTCATCGTCTATTTCAAATCTTCTGCTTGATTTCGCGAACATCTTCCTGAAGCTGCTTTATCGATTCACTTAAAGCACCCAAACTTCCTACAGACACACCGTCTGGCAACTCAAACGAGGTGTAACCCACAGCTCTCCACACCTCAACTACGTCATGAACGGGTACTTCGTAAGTGCTGTACTCTAGGTTATCTGATTTTAGCCTAAAATACCCGCGAGCTAATTCATTGATAACCCGCTTGTAAACCACCCCTTCGCCACGCGTAACCAACACATAGCACTCGTCGTTCTTCACATCACTCCAATCCTGGACATATGTACAAATCATGTACGAACCCGGAGGAACTGGCGTCATACTATCTCCTTTGATTTGAAAAACCCGATAACTTCTTTCGCCGGACAACTCAGGAAAAGGAAGATCAAAGCGCGGAAGCTTTTCAATGTAATCCACATCTCCAAAGCCATTGAGATAACCCGCAGAAGCCTTAACAGGAACAACAGTACTCATCTCTCGATCTGTATCTCGATCTACTGTTATGGGCAAAATGCGAAGCGACTGTCCGGAAGAGTCCAATTGAAGAGCATCCTTAGCTACTCCCAGCGACATATCCGTATTGACCAAAGCATCTATGCTCACTTCAAAATAATGAGCAAAGTGCTGAAGCGTAGCGAGCTTAGGCTCACTTCTGCCTTCTTCATATGCCCCTATTAATGAGCGCTTTAACCCCAGCTTCTCAGCGAACTGAGCTTGTGTGAGTGCCTTTGATTTGCGTAAATGTTTGAGATTCGAAGCTAAGTGGTGCATGTTGTCATCTTTTACTTTTGCTAAAATAAAAAGAATGACAATAAAATTAGCATTAGCGGATTAGAAATGCCAAAATATTTAGCAACTCCTTAAGGGATAAAGCATTGAGATGAATATCTACACCGGGTCGCCAGCCATGGCATGCCCAGCTAACCACCCACCGGTCCACGCCGCTTGAAAGTTAAAACCACCTGTCAAAGCATCGATATTCAACACCTCTCCCGCTAAATAAAGGTCAGGATGCAGCTTACTGCCAAAGGTTTTGAAATCGATTTGTGACAAGTCAACTCCTCCAGCCGTAACGAACTCTTCTTTAAATGTACTTTTTCCCGATACCACAAATTCAGCGCGATGCAATTGATCCACAAACTTTCGAAGCTGTGGTTTAGAAATATCAGACCAAGTAGCGCGCTCTGGGATTTTTGCGGCAACACAGATGTTCTTCCACAAGCGCATCGGCAGACTAAACAAGCTATTGCTGTGAATTCTCTTGCGCTGCTGATCCACATCCTTCCGGAAGTTATTCATTACATCGAGCAACATCTCCTCGTCCAGCTGAGGCACAAAATTCACGTGAAGAATAAATCGATACGAGGTGTCGTGTAGTTCGCGAGCTGCCCAGGCTGAAAGTTTTAAAATAGCCGGACCACTAAGTCCCCAGTGCGTAATAAGCAACGGCCCAAGCGTATCCATCTCAAATGCGGGCAACGACAATTCAACGCTTGGCACACTCACCCCAGCCAAGCCATTTATTCGAGGGTCTCTAATATTAAAGGTAAACAGAGAAGGGACAGGCTCTACGATGCGGTGTCCCAACTTCTTAAGTGAATCCCACATCTTCTTGCTTCCTCCAGTAGCTACGAGAACTTTATCCGCTTCAATGATGGTTTTAGACTCAAGCTTGACCATCCACTTGTCACCATCTCGCTCAATCGATTCAACGCCAGATCGCGTATCAACACGCACACCAGCTCGTTCAGCGAACTCAGTAAGACAATCCATAATGGTCTGTGAACTATCGGTTACCGGAAATACCCGATTATCCTCTTCCACCTTTAACTCTACTCCTCTGTCGGTAAACCACTCCATGGTATCTGCGGTTCCAAAACGAGTAAAAGGACCAAGCATTTCAACTTGCCCTCGCGGATAAAAGTCGACCAACTCATTTGGGCTAAAGCACGCATGCGTCACGTTGCATCTTCCACCACCAGAGATTTTAACCTTTCCAAGTGTTTGAGCGGTTTTTTCAAGAATCACCACTTCACTATACGGGTTCGCTTCAGCACAGGCTATAGCGGCGAAAAAACCCGCTGCTCCACCACCTATAATAACAGAACGTTGTTGAACCATTAAATTTCTTATATGATAAACAAACCCCTCAGCGCCTGAGAAGTTTGAATCCAAATTCTCTTCCAAGCTCTGTACCTGCAAGCTTGATCCATGTCATTGCCAACTGTTCTAAAAGTACATACTCCTTCTGGGTCCCTACATCATAACATTCGGCAAACCCAACATCCTTGGCCAATTGGCGAGCTACTTCTTTTGCATACGGGTCTCCACCTGCCATAAACATGTCCATCGATTGCCTTCCAAACCCCGGACGAGCAAGATTATTCGCGCCAGTAGTATTGAAGCACTTGACCACATTTCGGCAATTCGTCAAGTCCTCAATAGCATGTGTAGTGGTTTCAAATGGAGTCTTTTTGTTCATAATGGAATTCATTGCATCAATCACCACCTTATTATCTAAGTCACCCATTTGCGCTAACATCTCTCTTAAACCCGCAGGCTTAAAACAGGTAATCACAACATCGGCATGTGTTACAGCATCACGAATTTCTTCCACTCCAATTGACGGATGTTCATGCAACCATTCTTTAGCAGAAAAATCATGGATATCTCGCACTCCGAACACAACCTTATATCCGGCTGTGGATAAGCCTTGAGCCAATGATTTGCCGACATTTCCCGAGCCGACAATGGCCACGCTATTGGTTTTTTTCACTCCCATATTTCGAAGGTACGTTTTGTAACAATAAATTCGATATTATCACTTATTTTTGACGCCCAGTTCGTATTTAAACAGACCATACTGACCAAACAAGCCATGACCACTCTACGTGATTTCCTCTTGAAATACTTTGATGAGCATCCGTTTTTAGAGGAAGCTCTGCATGAAAATTTGTTGAATATATCAGCATTAGCTCGCCAGCTCATGCCAGAGTTGGAGACTCAGCTTGGCAAGTCGCTTAAAGAAGGTGCAGTCATTATGGCTATACGTCGATTGGACCCTCCTGGTTCATATCGCGCGAAACACAAGTTGACCCAATACATAAAGAGCTTGGGGGATATTGTTGTTCGCTCCGGACTGATTGATTATACTTTCATCAATTCTTCCACCCTGGTCGAAGCCCAAGCGCGCTTTTTACAAGAACTTACACAGATGGGCGATGTTTTTCACACTTTTTCAAGAGGTGTAGAGGAAACTACAGTTGTCGTATCGCAGAAACTCGCCCCTATTGTTCGCAAGGCTTACGAAAATGAGCGCATGACGCAATCTCGCTCACCGTTGTCATCAATTACCGTGAAGCTCCCTCAAACGAATACGGACGTACTTGGCCTTTATTACTACCTCTTTAAGCAACTCGCTCAAAACGGCATCAACGTCATCGAAGTGATTTCCACAACTAATGAATTCACCGTTATCGTAACCGAAGATGATTTAAATAGGGCCTTCCAAATTATTCATGGGCTAAAACGGGAGTGATCCCCTCGTCTCCGTAGAAGTACAATACCTTGCCTTCACGGACCTCGAAAGAGTACTCGTAACAACGATACAACATCTGTCCGTTCGCTCGGTATATCCCGGTCACAACGTCTTCATTAAACCCTTGCTTTTGAGCTTCTATTAATGGGAGTTCATGGATCCCGTCGTTCTCAAAACGATGAAGAACCTTCCAATTACGACGCATAATACGGTGCGTAGTGCGCATGAAATTAGTGCTGTTGCTGTTCTGCGCATTGTGAAATGCACTTCTGCATTGATCATCACAATACTGCTTGTCGGTCCGACCTCTGAGCACGTCTCCGCACTGCTTGCAAGTTGGTTTCATAGCTTAAGTAAATTTGGTTTGGTCCTCAATATTAATCATTCAATATTGAAGGAAGGCGTCAATTTTGTCATAAAATGCGCAGAATGGCATTTGCATGCGTTTACAATCGTTTGCACCCGATTACATCTGGTTTAGATTATTGAATAACCGTCCCTTTACTATCTAATCAAAACCATTTATCATGAAAAATCTAAGTAATCGAGTTCAGCTCATTGGCATGCTAGGTAGAGATCCCGAACTCAAGGAATTTGATTCTGGCAAACAGAAAATCAATTTCACCATGGCTACAAATGAGTATTACAAAAACGACAAAGGCGATAAAGTTGAAACCACTCACTGGCACCGAGTTATTGCCTGGGGCAATACGGCCAAGTACGCTAATCAATATTTAAAGAAGGGCAATCGGGTGATGATTGAAGGTAAACTCACCTCTCGAACATACGATGACAAAGATGGGGTTACTCGAAACATTACAGAGGTAGTGGCCAACGACATTCTCAATCTCACACCTAAGGAAGCTTCGAGCAACTAGACAATTTGACCGTTCTCTATGCTGATGGGATCTAATCCGTCCCTGTAAAGGGTGAAGCTGGCTGGATCATCTAGATGAACCTGCCGGCTTCCTCTTTCGAACCAAGCTCCTTTCGCATCCAACTCATCTAAGCCAACATGAGCACTCAAATCACCAATATCACCTACAACGGCTTTGCGATATAACGCACCTTCGGCACGGTTTGGATAGTATTTGAATTCAATACCTAGATCAACAAGCAGGGACTCCTCCTTTCCAATACGCACATTGCGTACCAGAAACCCCCATTGTTTATTACTATTAAGGGGAATTGTGTCGTAATCCGATTTTGGGTATTGATCAATGATGTGTGAATCACTCAAAGTGAGGATAGCATTCAATAGAATATGAAAATTGAGCTTCCGGGCTAGTTTTCGCTGAGAGTCATTCGGCCAAGCACCTGACTCAATCAAAACGGTAGGAATGCCCATTTTTTGGACATTCTCGCCAAATGCGGTGGGGTAAAACTCGTCTGTATATCGACCTGCCCCAGGCTCATGAAAGTCCTTGAGCCGTTTATGAAAATGCGAAACCCAATTCATCGCTTTTCTTCTCACCGGATTCATTCCGCGATCCTTGTCTGTTGAAGGAGCCAAGAAACTAATCACTGCGCTCTCCTTTTTACCCTCCAAGTGGAATAGGTCACGCTGATCGTGCAAATTGAGCGCTAATTCAGCACCAGAGGCCCTTACCCGACTCATTAACAGTTGCGTTTCCTTCGCTACTTGTGCAACCGCATCTCGATTCGGATCTATTCCTTGTGCGGTTCGTCGTGTCCATCGCTCAGCACCATCGGGATTAACCATTGGGATAAGTCGAACATGCACACGCCGGAACACTTCGTCATACCAATCCTCATCGACACACAATTGTAAATACAAAAGTAAATCATGTATAGCGTATGTTGCCGTAGCTTCATTCCCGTGCATCTGACTCCAACCTATAAAGCCTCGAGAGCCCGAGCCAATCAAGTACTCATTAATTGACTTACCTTCGAAAGAGGTGCCAATGGTATTACTTTTGTAATTTACTTTACTAAACATCTGTAACATTTGATCATGACGCAGCCATCGATCACCATCGAATTCTTTTCCATCCCACCATACCATGGCATTATGGAGGATTTCATTCACATCAAACGAGTGGTAGTTCTTCATTTCTTAACATTACAATACGTTACGGCTCGTATCTTCACTGTCCCAAAACTACAAATTCAATGCGCACCATTTTATTCGTTTGTACCATGCTCCTTTTTGAGAGCACACAAGCACAGTCCCTCATGTTTATGTACGGAGAAATCAATCACCGCGAAGTGCACGTGATTGTAGAAAGTGATTCGTTAGGACAGGACGATTGGCCTGATGGGTTTGTAGCCGTTTCTGAAGGCGATAGCGTTTTCTTATCCTATGATCGATCCTTTGAAAATGGGCCTTATATATATCGAGGATATGGTTTGACGCCAGGTAATCACTATACCGTTTATGGATGGATTCACTATCAGTATCCGGAGTTTGAATTCACGGATTCGCTTAGCTCCTTCTCTACTCCAGAGGATTGGCAATACCGACGACCTGCTCCAGATTTTGCATTTGTAGCGGGAAGCTGTTCTTATGTGAACGACGAAATTGCTGATCGCCCAGAAACCCCATATGGCGGAGGATACGATATTTATGAACGTATGCGCGCTGAAAATGCCGACTTCAACTTTTGGTTAGGTGATAATGTCTACACTAGACCAAGCGATTATTCAAGCGCTTTTGGCATTTATCACCGTTACAATCAGAGTCGATTGAATACAGAATTGAGCTCGTTGTTACAAACGCGGCCTAATTTAGCCATATGGGACGACCACGACGCAGGACCCAATAACTGTTTGGGTAGTTATGAGCATATCAGCACAACGCGAGAAGCTTTCATGAACCATTGGCCCCGTGGCGATTATCATGAGGAAACGACAAACGATTTGCGATGGATACACACCTATTCGGATGTAGTAATTATAGGCCTCGATAATCGCTCACACCGTACCAGTGAGCATTCTGACCATCCTCAGATCTTGGGCAAAGAGCAAATCGATTGGTTAGTATCTCAAGTGAGATTCCATAGAAGAGCAAGTTTCATATTTATCGCTATTGGAGGACAAGTACTTCACTCCGAAGCGCTGTTCGAAAACTACGCTCAGTATCCAGAAGAACGCTCCTACTTATTAGATCAATTGTCTAAGGTGGGCTCAAATAACATCCTATTCCTTACTGGCGATAGACACCATTCTGAAGTGAGTCAATTAGAACACAACGGTGTTCGAATCACCGATTTCACTATAAGTCCATTAACTTCTGGACCTTCAACCGTGGTCCAAGATGAACTCAACGCCAATCGTGTCGGTACATACATCGATGAAAGAAACTATGCCTTAATATCTGTAACCGGAAGCCGTGATGAAAGAATGGTTCACATTCAGTTCAAGAACACGAACGGTGAAGAAATCTTTTCATTTGAGCTGAAAAGAATGTAACAAATGTTATTTACATTTGTGCTATGGATCATGTTACACAGCGAATAACTCAAATAATAAAGGAAAAGGAGCTTACCAATGCTTCATTTGCTGATGCTATTGGCATAAAGCGGCCTATCATCTCACATATCTTATCAGGTAGAAATAAGCCCTCATTACACGTGGTGTCTCAAATACTGAAAACCTTTGAAGATGTTGATGCACGCTGGCTTGTTTTGGGTGAAAAATCGAGCAGAACGGAAGTAAGTCCTGTGGCAGACACTCCAGTACCAAAGATTGTCCGAGAAGTCTCTGAAGCTAAAGGTTCTGCTGACTCTCCTCTTCCCACTACTCTGCTCATTGTGGATGGCAATGAGTTCAGAATAGCTGAGAGGAAGTTCTAGAGATTGGGATACGATAAGTAATATGGTAGTCGTAAATGTGCGCGCTCGTAGTAAGGACTTAATTGATAGATATAATAAAGCTGAGCCCTAGGGTCATTCGCAAAGTCTCGATCAGACTCCATTTTGCGTTCAAAAGCTTCCTTTAATTCCACATCTTCTTCCAAGAGCTCCTCGGCGATGTCCTCAAAAACATACGCGCTGTAATGTTCCTTTTGTTGTAAATAAGCAGCAAACATATTCCACCTTGCAAAACTTGAAGGAGCTAAGGGATGTAGGGCCTGATGCAGATATCTGCCCAACGGCTGTTGAGAAGGAATAAGAACGTATCTCCCATCAGGAATGAACAATCGATCGAGACTTACATCCAGTTCTTCCAGCCGAACATGCCCTTCATAAGCTCTGCTTGCCAGTTGATACGAATCGATTCTAAATTGACGTACATACCAACTCGTAATTCCCTGAAGATCGATAGTATCCATTTGCACGCCTACCGCCTGGAATCGAGTCAGCACTTCCCATTGCCCCACGGGAATGTAGTAGTATTCCGGAAAAGCTATGGTTGTTTTCGGCTTCAGGCGGTTGTAAAATGGAATACTGTCGGCCAACACTTCTTCGGTATACTTCAACCTTTCACCGGTGGTTACATCGCTGCGCTCAATCGAGCTCTCAAAACCCTCAAACCAAATGGTATCCGACTGCGTATAATCTACCTCCCATTCAATAACATAACGGGTAAAGTTCTCTTGCTTGGCTTGCTCTCGTATTCGCTTAATGCTCTCTACATTCTGATTGCCATATTGAATTGCTTCTTCAAGGAAGGTGCGGGTAGCCTCTACGCGAAGAGCATAGGGTTTTAGCATATGAGCTTCAGTAACAAAGGCAATGGAATTATGAAGGGCGGCAAATCCGGTCGTGTACATCGCTCCTTCTTGAAAGAGCGGAAATCCGCCAAGGGGACTTTGTCCATACACATTTACAAAGGGTGAAATTTTCACATCTCTGTGTTGGGTTCGAATCATCAAGGAATCTTCGATCTCTCGAACCAAGTTTTGCATGACCAATGGGTACTTCTGCCAAGGACTTGTTATCAGGGTGAGTTCATAGGTATAATCGGCACCATTGGTGGTATGGGTATCGATGAAGATGTCCGGATCAAGCCAACGAAATAGCTCATACAATGCAAACGTGTTTCGTGTGTCCGCCTTTATGAGATCTCGATTCAAGTCGAAATTCCGAGCATTGCCACGAAAACCTTGATCTGCGGGGCCATTCTGATTAGCCCTCGTGCAACATCCTCTATTGAGTGCTCCACCAATGTTGTACATCGGAACAATGGCAATCATAGTCTTACCCCAATCTAAATCGACAGAAACATCACTAGTCAGTAGGTCATTTGCAAGGTGCAGAGAAGCATCTACGCCACAACTCTCACCTGGGTGAATGCCATTATTAACAGCTAGCACCAACTTTTCATTGGCAAACGTTGAAATATTCTCCTGGGTCAATTGACCTTCCTTGATCATTAAGAATACGTGAATGGGAAGCCCTTCATCTGAAATACCAATCTCAACGAGTTTAGCATTCTCATAAAGCGAATCGAGGGCCACATAATGACGCATCAACTCAGGGTACTCGAAAGTCCGATTCTCCAAATGATTATGGGGTATGTTCAGACTTTGCCCACAAACAAGTTGAGTGATAAAGATAAAGGCCGCCAGGGCCACTCGTTTGAACTTTACGCTATTCATGGTGTTCTTCTCTTAAAATCGCGAAAGATGTATACACTTAAACGGGTACAGAAACTCCCAATCAGTCTTGATGAAGCTTGGAAGTTCTTTTCATCACCAAGTAATTTAGAGGAGATTACGCCCGAAGATATGGGTTTCAACATAATTTCAGAGGTTCCTAATGAAATGTACGAGGGTCTCTTCATACACTATAAAGTTTCACCACTTTTTGGAATTAAACTCCCATGGACTACTGAAATTACTCACATCAGAGATCGATCTTTTTTTGTAGACGAGCAGCGCGTGGGACCCTACAAAATCTGGCATCACGAGCACCACTTTAAAAAAGTGGAAGGAGGCGTCGAAATGATCGACATCGTTAGTTATCAATTGCCATTTGGTATTATTGGTAAGATGGCTCACCCCATCCTCGTGAAGAAGCGATTGAACGATATATTTGATTATCGATACAGAATTGTGGAGGAAAAATTCGGCTCCCTCCAGGCAAAGTAGAATCGTATGAGTAAAGTAATGTTTGGCATTGACTTCGGTAGCAAGCTGGCTGGAACTACCGTTATCTCTATCTTCAAGCAGAACAAGATATATTTTATGAACGTCGAGAAAGGCGTTGATGCAGATGCGTTTATTTTAAATGCTGCAGAGCACTTCAAACCAGACAAAGTATTTATTGATGCTCCTCTTTCTTTGCCTGGCCGTTACCGCGACCTTCCGGGCTGTGAGGATTACATGTTTCGCAAAGCCGATATCGAATTAAAGGCTATGAGTCCGATGTTTTTAGGGGGTATGACCGCTAGAGCTATGCGGCTACGAGATAAACTTAAGGAATACGAGATTGCCGTTTTTGAAACCTATCCGAAAATCATGGCCATGAACCACGATCTACAAAATATTGGATACAAGGCCAATTCCCATCATTTGAACGCTTGTAGGTCGCGTTTACAGGATGCTCTGAATCCAAGAATATTTATGGATTGCCAGGATATCAAAACGTGGCACCATCTCGATGCCCTACTTGCTCTGATGTCAGCAATGAATCATGAAATGGGAAGTTCCAAATGCTTTGGAGATGAGCGAGAAGGTTGCGTTGTGGTATGAAAAAAGTCAACAACCCCATTGATGTAGACAAAGTCACTGAGACACCTTCTACTCTGCCCTATGCACACACGGTAGGCGGCAGCAAGATCACCGTACCAGATGTGAAGCGGAACAAGAGCCAAGCTCTTGAAGCTATGGAGCATCAAACCGACCAGCAATTAAATCAAATCAGAGAGCAAATTGAATTATTGGCAGAACAAGCCCGCAAAATTCAAGCTCGCAAAGATTTGAGTGCAATGATTTATCAAGCCAAAATAGGATTCAAACCCAATATCAATCACGTATATCATCTTTATCAAAATGAAGATGATTCGTTTGTTCTATCGATGATTGGACCGAACGAATGGAAAAGTTCCATGAAATCTGATCAGTTCGTGTATAGTGTTCGTTTACTCGCTGATCACACCTGGGACATTGTAGATAAGTGAAATCTTTGTGAAGTAACAACAAAGAAGTTGAATGCGGGTTAATCATCTAAACACATTCAATCATGGCAACGTCCACGAAATCTAAATCAGAGAAGAATACCGCCGAAAGCTTAGAGGCAGCGTACATCCGAAGCTATTGTCTCACAGGTGCCCAGCCCGCATCCGTATATGCATTTTGCGATGAACAGAATATTTCTGAAGGCGAGTTCTACGATCACTACACATCCTTCGCACAAATTGAATCGAACATTTGGAAAAGAGCTTTCAATGAGGCCTTCGATCAAGTGAACTCCGATGAAGGATTAAAAGAACTCAGCATTCGAGATCAATATTTGAGCTTTGCCTTCGCCTGGGTCGAGTTACTCAAAAGAAATCGAAGCTTCTATCAGCTTCAATTCAAGGATCAATGGACTCCACTTCCGGGTTCTGCGTTAAAAGATCTCCGTTCACATGCGAAATCGAAAATGCAGGTTTGGGTAGTCGAAGGGTCATCTAGTGGTGAAATTGAACGCCGTTTCAAAGTGAGTGACCATTACGATGAAGCTCTTTGGATATTACTGCTATTCATTACTGGTTTCTGGTTGAAAGACGAAAGCGTTGGATTTGAGAAAACAGATGCAGCGATTGAAAAAAGTGTGAACCTTGCGTTTGACCTTTTGAATAAAGGCAGTGTGGATTCAGCGTTGGACTTGGGTAAATTCCTATTTCAGAACTACCGATGAAAGAACAGGATAAGATACCAACCTCGAAGGGAGCACGTACAGGTCGTTTTATTAAAACGGGTGCCCAAATCGGTGGTAACTATCTCAAGCACTACGCTAAGAAATTGGTGAACTCTGATGTTTCAAAAGAAGAGCTTCATGAAGCGAATGCAACGGACATATACGATGCCTTAAGCGAACTAAAAGGTTCGGCATTAAAGGTGGCTCAAATGATGAGTATGGATCAAGGCATGCTACCAGAGGCCTACGCAAATCGCTTCTCTTTAGCCCAATACAGTGCTCCGCCCCTTTCCTATCCGCTTGTATTGCAAACGTTTAAAAAAGGAATTGGGAAAAGCCCAAATGATTTATTTGACAACTTCACAAAGGAGGCAGTAAGCGCGGCCAGCATGGGGCAGGTTCACAAGGCCACAAAAGCAGACAAGAACTACGCGGTTAAAATTCAATATCCAGGGGTAAAAGACAGCCTTCAAAGCGATTTGAAGATTGTAAAACCTATGGCCGCTCGCCTGTTCTCTTTAAGCTCAAAAGATATAGAGCATTACGTAGGAGAGGTAGCCATACGTATGGAAGAGGAATGTGATTATTCACTTGAATTGGAGCGTGGACAATCCATCGCCACTGCTTGCCAACATCTTCAAAACCTTTACTTCCCCGAGTATTATCCAGATTGGTCTAGCGACAGAGTTTTAACTATGGATTGGATGGAGGGGCAACATCTCAAGGAGTTTTTAGCTTCCAACCCCTCTCAGGAAGTTCGCGAAAAGATTGGTCAGGCCATTTGGGACTTCTACAACTTTCAAATACATGAGTTGAAGGAATTACATGCCGACCCACATCCCGGCAATTTCCTTTTCACAAAGGATGGAAAAGTTGGCGTAATCGACTTTGGTTGTGTAAAAAAGCTGCCTGAAGAGTTCTACCACTCCTTCTTTAAACTAACGGAAGAACGAATTCTTGAAGATGAAGAGGCATTGAGATCCGTGTTGCAAGAGTTGGATTTCTTCAGAACAGAAGATGCCGACGAACTCAAGCTATTCATAACCAGCACGATGCGAGAATTTCTAACGTTGTTAGCACGTCCATTCCGTGAGCCAGAGTTTGACTTTGGAGACAATGACTACATACAATCCATCTATCAACTCGGCGACTCTTATGCCAAGGATCCAAAAATTCGAAAATTGGGCGCAGGACGTGGACCTGCAGATGCTATTTATTTAAATCGCACTTATTTCGGATTGTATACCCTACTCAATAACTTAGGGGTTACCATCAAGACATTCGTAGAGTAAAATGAACTTCTGTTCTGTTTGTGGATCGAACCAACTGATAGCGGAAATACCTGACGGCGATCACCGATTGCGGAATGTCTGCAAGAATTGCGGGACCATTCACTATTCTAACCCTTTGATTGTAACTGGCTGTTTAGTAACCTTCAATGGAAAAATTTTACTCGCAAAACGTGGAATTGAGCCTCGTAAGGGATATTGGAACCTCCCGGCTGGCTTCATGGAAAATTCAGAAACGGCTGAGGAAGGAGCATTAAGGGAAGTTAAAGAGGAAACCGGATTGTCGGTTATCATTGAGCGCCTACACACCGTATTCAGCGTAGTTCACGCCAATCAGGTATACTTGATTTTTAAGGCGAACGCCGTTGACGCTGATTTTACGCTAACACCTGAGTCCACAGCTATTGAGTTCTTTAGTCCCGATAAAATTCCATGGGATGAAATTGCCTTTTCCAGTAACAAGCATGCATTGCGCACTTATCTTGACTTTCCCGATAATCAAACCGTACATTTGAGCTCTTATTTGAAGAATAAATGAACGAACAGTTATACGCTGTAGACCTCCCTGCAAGAAATCCAAAACCAGACGGAAAGACGCCTGTGATTCTCATGCTTCACGGCTATGGAAGCCAGGAGCAAGATTTGTTCTCCTTCGCTAAGGATTTTCACGCCAACTACCATATCATTTCCCTCAGAGCCCCACTAACGTTAGGCTTCGGAGGATATGCTTGGTATGAGATTAATTGGACCGCCTCCGGGGATAAATGGACGGATGTAGATTCGGGATTGAGAAGTCTTGAATCGCTCGATTCATTTATTGAAAATATAGAGGAACGTTACCCAGTAGACGGAAACAACATCACCCTCTTCGGGTTCTCACAAGGCGCCATCATGAGCTACGCATACAGTTTTCGAAAACCAGAAAAACTAAAGGCTGTAATCGCAATGTCAGGATACATAGTTAAAGAACTTATGCCGCAAAAAGCCGCACTCGAGGCGGTGAAGCAACTGCCCTTTTATGTGGTTCATGGTTCTGAAGATCCGGTCATACCTGTATCATGGGCGGAGCAAGGCGTTTCCTATCTCGGTAGACTGGGAATTCAGCACGTGTTTAGAAAATACCCTATGCCCCACGGAATCAATCCTGAAGCCTATCACAATTTGAAAGATTGGATGCGTAGGACGCTAGGCATTTAAGCTCCCGTCCCACCGACGTTTCCATTTAATCAATCCATATACACTCATCACGGCGTACACGATGGCTAACAAACTGTATAAGCCGAATCCCCTATCCGCGTATAGCCAGATGCTGAAGCCATTTATGGCAATCCAATAAATCCAGCCGAATAACACCTGCTTTGCTTCTAAGTAACTAGCTACAAACGCAAAACCGGTGCTGAACGCATCAGCATAAGGCCTCTCGGCATCTGTAAAGGATATGAAGAAGTAGCCGAGCCCAAAGGAAAGTGCGATTGCCAGAGCAATACTCACAAGATGCGAAATCAGTTTCCAACGTATGGGTTGTACGAGTTGTTTATCGTCACTAACCTGTGCCCATTGGATCCAACCATATATACCTATCACGACATAGAAGCTGTATAACAAGGCTTCTGAATACAATTGCCCGCCAAGAAACAACCCAATACTCGCTGCTGATCCAGCAATTCCAAACGGCCAGCACCAAACCGATCTTTGAATCAGAAGAATCAAATAGACAAGGTTGAAGACGACTGCGCACCACTCGAGCCATGAAATTGCTGCAATATCCATGTGGCAAAGAAAACAATCAACCGCTGACTTAAACGAAAACAGACAAAAAAAATGAGGCCCTTATCAAGCGATAAAGGCCTCACCAACCAAACTAACCTAACCAATCAACCTATGAAAACTACCTAGATTGATATCCTTGATCGGATATTATTAATAACGTAGTTTTCGACCAATTGGTTCTCTTAAATGCGTGAAAAAATCGTTAAAGAATGTAAACGCATCATATCATCTAACGAAATGTCAGAACCTTACAGGGATGATTATCCCACGAGTTCTTTTACCAAATCGGCCGCTTCTTTCAATTCAATAGCAGAGTGAACTTCAAGCCCACTTTCATCGATCAATTTCTTCGCCTCTTCAGCATTCGTTCCTTGTAGGCGAACGATGATTGGAACAGGAATGTCGCCAATGTTTTGATAGGCATCAACGATACCCTGGGCCACGCGGTCACAACGAACAATTCCACCGAAGATATTCACTAAAATTGCCTTAACGCCTTTGTCCTGAAGGATGATGCGAAAAGCCTTCTCTACACGAGCAGCATCGGCAGTACCACCAACATCCAAGAAATTGGCTGGATTCCCACCGGCCATTTTGATGATATCCATAGTTGCCATGGCCAAGCCAGCGCCGTTCACCATACAGCCTACGTTGCCATCTAACTTTACGAAGTTCAAGCCTGCTTCACCAGCTTCAACTTCAGTCGGGTCCTCTTCTCGAAGATCTCTGAGCGCGGCGATATCCTTGTGACGGAACAACGAGTTGTCATCGATCGTCACCTTTGAGTCAACGGCCAATATCTTATCATCTGAAGTCTTTAGAACCGGATTGATTTCAAAAAGAGAAGCATCGATGCCCTCGTAAGCCGTGTATAATGACTTCACAAACTTCACCATCTCCTTGAATGAAGCTCCTGAGGTTCCAAGGTTAAACGCGATTCTTCTCGCTTGGAAGTCACGCAAACCAACTGAAGGATCAACTTCCTCGGTAAAAATGAGATGTGGAGTTTTCTCTGCTACCTCTTCGATATCCATTCCACCTTCAGTAGAATACATAATCATATTACGTCCCTTTTGGCGGTCAAGCAACACGGACATGTAATATTCTTTTGGCTCGCTATCTCCAGGATAGTATACGTCTTCAGCAATCAAAACCTGGTGAACACGCTTCCCTTCAGCTGAAGTTTGAGGTGTAACCAAGTCCATTCCGATAATATCATTCGCTCTCTCTCGAACTTCGTCAAGCGACTTAGCTAGTTTGACACCACCACCTTTTCCGCGGCCGCCTGCGTGAATTTGGGCTTTAACAACCCACCAAGATGTACCGGTATCTTCAGATAGCTTCTGAGCTGCTGATACCGCCTCTTCTGGAGTTTGAGCCACCAATCCGCGTTGAACGCGAACGCCAAAACCGGCTAAAATTTCTTTCCCTTGATATTCGTGAAGATTCATAATTCAGATTCGCTTTAGGTTGCCGCAAAAATAGGCTACACCAATCCAATATCCTAACCTGTGAACCGCTTAATCAATCTAGTGTTAAAGATTCCTGAGTAAGGGAAACGGACCCTATATTTGCCGGGCATGACGACAAAAACTATCCTCCTGGGATTTCTGCTCTTCGCTACTACCTTCATGGCGGGACAAGCAGAGCCTAAGGTGTATGATATTGTGAAGACATCGACCCCACCGCGCATTGATGGTTTAGGGGATGATGAAGTGTGGAACAACGTATCCATTGCAACGGAGTTTCGCATGCTTGAACCTGATAATGGTCCACTCGCTCGAGAAAACCAGCAAACGCATTTGCAGCTCGCCTACGATGACGAGGCTCTTTATGTCTTTGCTCGGATGTACGACCCAAGTCCTGATTCCATTCTGCGACAATTATCTCCGAGAGATCGTTACAATGTGAATACCGATTGGTTTGCCATCTTCATTAATCCATTTAATGACGGACTGAGTGACTTTAGTTTTCATATTACTGCAGCCGGTGTGCAAACAGATGGAAGGAATACGGATAATGGCAATGATATCAGCTGGAATACAGTTTGGGAGAGTCGCACTCGTATTGATAGTTTAGGATGGTCGGTTGAACTCAAAATCCCATACCAATGCTTGCGTTTCCCTGATATTCAAGGAAAAGATTGGGGATTCAACGCTGCCAGATACATCCGACGGACGCGTGAAATGTACACCTGGAACTACATAGACCGCTCAACGGCTACCTATGAATTACAAACGGGTCGTTTGCGTGGTATGGAGGACATTAACTCCCCTATCCGGCTTTCCTTTATGCCTTACTTATCAGCGTATGACAACATTTACCCCGAAGGCAGGAGTCAGTCAGCCAACGTTGGCATGGACTTGAAGTATGGCATCAATGAAAGTTTCACACTGGATGCTACACTCATTCCAGACTTCGGACAAGTGGCATTCGACGAACAGTTTTTGAACTTGGGTCCTTTTGAGAATCAGTTCCAAGAGAATCGGCAATTCTTTGTAGAAGGTACAGAACTCTTCTCTAAGGGGGATTTATTGTACACGCGTCGAATTGGGGGAACACCTAAGAATTTCACCAACGCTAGCACTTCCGAACTCGACAATCAGACTCAAGATTACACACGTCTACTGAACGCAACCAAAGTATCAGGTCGAACGTCCGGCAATCTGGGGATTGGGGTTCTCAACGCCATTACCGACAACAACTACATCCGAGGCACCGACTCCCTCGGAAATGAGGTTGAGGTGCTTACAGAGCCATTGACCAATTACAATGTATTCGTCCTGGATCAACGCTTCGACCGAAACAAGTCAGTCAGTATTACGAACACAAACGTATGGCGAAATGGTCCGGCTCGAGACGCGAATGTTACCGCCCTTGTTTTGGATCTGAATAACCAGAAGAATACGTACAAGGGGTTTGGAATCCTTAAATACTCCCATATTAGTCAAGGTGATTCCTCCATCGGCGACATCAGCACCGCCATAAACCTCTCCAAAATTGACGGAAATTGG
This sequence comes from Phaeocystidibacter sp., assembly GCA_965659415.1. GTDB lineage: Bacteria > Bacteroidota > Bacteroidia > Flavobacteriales > Schleiferiaceae > Phaeocystidibacter. Next base: position 62,671 of record CBFHVA010000007.1, on the reverse strand, counting down.
CGTTGGGAGCTGGCTACGGCGTATACTGGAGATCAATACGATCAAAACGACTTAGGTTTTCAGAGAAGAAACAACCAGGTTGAATACTTTGCGAGAGGCTCTTATGAAGTGTTCCAACCTACAGGCCCTTTTAACCGCTTTCGAATTAGAATATCAACCCGATACACTACCCTAGCCGAACCCAACGTGTATGAGTCTTTTGGAATCGGCTCGTCCTTCTTTGCCGTAACGCGAAATTTCTTTGCCTTTGGAGCCGATGTATTTTTGAGACCGGTAGATGAAATTGACTACTTCGAGCCAAGAGCTGATGGATATCGTTTCATTCGTCCGGGTGGACAAGAAGCCTCAGTTTGGATTTCATCAGACTACAGAAAGCCATTTGCTATTGATTCACGGATACGTTACGAGCGTTGGGATGATTATGATTACCAGTTTTTCTCAATCGGCATAAAGCCCATTGTACGCGTAAACGATCATTTGAATTTCTTCTACGACCTTGTCCCTCGGATTGGATTGAATAATATAGGCTGGGCAACGAGCGATTCCATCGGTCCGATCATGGGTCGACGAGACGTTACGACCATTGAACAAACCTTAGGCGCTACCTATAACTTCACGCCTACCATGTCCTTTGGATTAAATTTTAGGCATTATTGGAGAACGGTTGAATACGCTGAGTACTATTCCATTGATCCAGATGGTGACATGACTTCGCTAGATACAGATTATAACAGAGACTTGAATTTTAATGCATTGAACGTTGATGTTCGTTTCTCCTGGTGGTATGCTCCTGGAAGTGAGCTTGTACTCCTCTACAGGAACAGTTTCCTAGACAATGGCGACGTTGATGGTGCCTACTTTGAGAACCTAAGGCATTCATTAGAAATGGAAAGCACACACAATCTTTCCATTCGGTTGACCTATTTCCTCGACTACGCTACCTTAGCCAAATGACAGAAACCGTAGTATCCGCTCGAAATATTCAGAAACGCTTTGGAGATATTCACGTCCTCAAAGGTGTGGACATCGACATCAAGCGCGGTGAAGTAGTGAGCATACGAGGCACATCGGGAGCAGGTAAAACTACTCTCCTACAAGTACTCGGCACTCTTGAACGCGCTGATGAAGGCGAATTGAATTACGGTAGCGTTTCATTACCCACTTTAAAGGACAAAGAACTCAGTGTGTTTAGAAATAAGCACATTGGCTTTGTATTTCAGTTTCATCATCTTCTTCCAGAGTTTACCGCACTTGAAAATGTAATGATGCCTGGCTTGATTGCCGGATCATCCAAAAACGAAATCAAGGAACGCGGGATGCAATTACTGGACCTCTTAAATATATCAGATAGGCATCATCACAAACCTTCACATATGTCGGGCGGTGAACAACAGCGTGTAGCTGTAGCGAGGGCATTGATCAATAAACCTGACTTGGTTTTTGCAGATGAACCTACCGGTAATCTCGATTCCGTTCATGCGCGGGAAATGCACGACCTATTCTTGAAACTGAGGGATGATTTCAATCAGAGTTTCTTGATTGTTACACACAACCACGAATTGGCTAATCTCGCGGATAGGAAACTCGAAATGAAAGACGGTAAAATCTTATCGTGAAGCGTTCCGAGCTCAAAGCCTACTTGGACGAATTAGTAGATCGCTACAACCGCCCAAGTTTTATTGAAGCTGATCCCGTTTCGATTCCACACCGCTATTCCAACTTGCAAGACATAGAAATTAGCGGCTACCTAACGGCTACTATAGCATGGGGACAGAGAGCAACCATCTTAAAGAATGCACAAAACCTGATGGAGCGCATGGGTCATGAACCCCACCAATTTGTGATGCATGCCACGGATAAGGAATTAGATGATATCCACTTTGTTCATCGAACTTTCAACTCAGAAGATCTTCAATTCATCATTAAAGGACTTCGATCTATATACCTTAAAAACAAATCATTAGAAAAGATATTCCTTCCGCTTGATAATGAAGTAAATACATTTGGCGGGATTCAACGATTTAGGGATGAACTCATTGGGAATCGAATGGCCGGAAGAAGTGGAAAACACATTGCCAATCCCGCAAAAGACACGGCAGCCAAAAGAATCAATATGTTTCTTCGTTGGATGGTGAGAGCTGATCAACGAGGTGTAGATTTTGGCCTATGGCATAACTATCCCATGTCGAAATTATCTTGTCCACTTGATGTGCATACCGGAAACACCGCTCGGGCACTCGGACTACTTGCGCGGAAGTTGAACGATAGGAAGGCAGTCGAAGAGCTAGATGCTAATTTGCGCATGCTCGATCCCATTGATCCAGTGAAGTATGATTTCGCATTATTCGGTGTAGGTGTTGATCCTTTGCTTAACTTAGGTGACCACTAAACACCTAATTATGTTAACACCTTTTGCCCGCTACTGGTGGATTCTATTTACCCTAGGGCTATCACTCATCGGATTAGGCGCATTTATGTTTGTTGATCCCGACACTGGGATTCTCGAAATCATGCGTTATTTAGGCTTTGTATTTATCGGCATGGGCGTGTTTACAGCCCTTATCAGCTTTTTTGCTTCGAAGGGTCACGACTGGCGCTTATATCTTCTCGCCGCGGCTGAATTAGCTGTCGGTATCATCATAATCATGAATGATGAATGGGCCGAACAGACTTTTGTACAACTCATGGCGACTTGGTCCGGACTGATGGGAATATATTTGGTATATAATGGCCTTCGAAATAAGGGTAGTAAGTCTATTGTTGTATTGGCTGGCATTGTCTCAATTGCTTTTGCAGCTTTTATATTTTTTGACATCCTAAGTGATGACTTGGCCACGTTGATTGCGCTCTACTCCATCGTTCTCGGCTTGTACATCATCACATTGAGCTTTTCTGTTCGAGGGTATTCGAACAAGAAAACGGTAAGTGAAAAAGAAGCCACTATGCCGACTGCGCATAATACCACCCTCGAGGAGAGAGAAGATAAAGAGACATCCGTGGATAACGATTAGAAACTCATCGATCCAGCATCTCACTAGACACCCAAAGGCGTTTCTCCGGAAGCGCCTTTTTGTTTTCATACATATTCATGGCAACCGTTGCGTGATGAATGCCACGGTATTTCTTTGGTATGAGAAAACTAAAGATGGAGAAGAAACTCTTTGCGATTTTCTCAGCAGTACGCTTCTCTTCCCTATCTCCCAACAAGAGCGAAGGCTGATATATAAATGCCTCGGGGTACGATTCAAGAACATCACGTTCCATTTCCCCCTTAGTCCGGTTGTAGAACATCTTACTATCAGCATTGGCACCCAGAGCACTCACAACATGTACACTTCGCGACTCTTGAGCTGCGTCTGCAATGGCTGCGGGTATCCCATGATCTATTCTGTAATACTGGTCACGGTTAGGAGTTTTGGCTTGCGTCGTACCGATACAAACGTACACATCGGCATCCTTCAACATGCTTTGAAACAGATGCCCTTGTGTTTGATCCTCTACAATCACCTGTTCAACTGCTTCGGGCAGATTACCCTCCTTACGCACGATGGCAATCACTTCTTCGCCATTATTCGTGAGGATATCTAGAAGCTCTCTTCCTATGGCTCCCGTGCCGCCGAATACTACTTGTTTATTCTTCAAATCTTTCAAAATCTATGGTTTCCCACTTCCATCCGTTTTTAGCGCGGTAGGTCTTTCGGCTGAACAAATCCCACACATAACTCGTCGCGAATAAAGCCCCAGCCCAAATCAAGTTCTCTTGACTGAGAATGGGTCGGTATCCGCTCAGTAGATTATTTACAGTGTTCAAACCTATAATTCCTCCTGCCGCAATTCTTTGAGCCGTCCCAATAGTTTTGAAGAAGGGCCTGTAAATGCGAATTGCTGTAATTTCTTTCAAATAAATAATATCTCCATCTACGGAAATTGATGAATCACCTACTGAAGTTAAATAGCCTCGAAAAAACTCGTCAGAGTCTTCAATCCAGACACCCATTTCACGGTATAGTTCAACTTTCTCGATTTGGCCGGTTTCGCTCATCATCGTCAGGAACTGCTGAGCGTCCATTTGAAGCGTTATCATCATCCAAATCACCACTGTGGTAAGAATCTTCATCATCTCTATAAGTATAGCGCACTTGAATCTGATTGAAAGTTTTCCATTGATCTCCGATAATATCTGGAATATCCTCCGACTCATATCTCGGTGGCGGCTCTTTCACCTCGGCATTAATCGGTGCTCTTCTGTATAACAAGGCCATGGTAAAGCCGATTATCACTCCAGATAAATGGCCTTCCCAAGAAATTCGCTCCTCGATTGGAAATATCCCCCACCACAGTCCTCCATAGAGAAATACAATCAACAAGCTCAAGCCAATTAGGTAACGATTAGATCGAATGATACTACTTAGAAACAGAAAAACGGCAAGAGCATATACGCCTCCACTGGCACCAAGATGGATACCATCAACAGCAATAAAAAAGGTCAGGATAGCAGGGCCGATAATACTTCCGAGCATAACCTTTAAAAACACGGTTGGGAAATAATAACGAACCAAGGAGCTTAAGACAAATATTCCGGTGATGTTGTTCAGCAAATGTTCTAAGGAACCGTGTAGAAAGAAGAACGAAAACAAACCATACAGGTGATTCCAACTGCGAGGATGCAATCCAAATTGATTTAAATTCAAATCAAAGCCCGCATTTAAGGCGTATGTTAGAATTAGAATGAGGACCAACACTCCTGGCAGTATGGTATAGGTCCAAAGTGGTTTAACTTTCTCTTTCATTGTCAAAAACTACAACCTGAAGGTCTGAAATATACCCCCATTTCCTCCTACATTTGACGGTAAAATTTCAAGAACATGACACAGCACATTCCCTTGGCTGAAAGAATGCGGCCTAAGACCATTGAAGCATACATTGGGCAGCAACATCTAGTGGGCAAGAATGGTGCACTGAGACCGGCCTTGGAACGACGTGTTCTACCCAGCATGATTCTATGGGGACCTCCAGGTGTGGGTAAAACGACTTTAGCCAATTTGTTGGCACAGTCGGCCGATGTATCTTTTCACACACTAAGCGCTGTAAGCAGTGGGGTGAAGGAGGTTCGTGAGGTTATTGCTCTCTCTGAGAAGGGCTCCATGTTCAGAACCACCCCTCCTGTTCTGTTCATTGATGAGATTCACCGATTCAGTAAGTCTCAACAAGACGCGCTTTTAGGAGCAGTTGAACGCGGCGTAATAACATTGATTGGCGCCACCACGGAGAACCCCAGCTTTGAGGTGATTCCAGCTCTACTCTCCAGAACTCAGTTGTATGTGCTCAATTCACTCTCCGAGGACGACCTATTAGAGATTGCTCGTGAAGCTTTGAGCAAGGACGCAATATTGAGTAGAAAAGAAGTATCTATCACAGAACATGCCGCGCTATTGCGATATTCCGGTGGAGATGCACGTAAGCTACTTACACAACTTGAATGGCTTGTAGAGCGAAGTAACTCATCGAAAATTGAAATTACGAATGCGTATGTGGAGTCGACACTCCAACAGCGCGGAGCGAGATATGACAAGGCAGGAGAGCAGCATTACGACATCATCTCTGCTTTCATCAAATCAATTCGGGGTAGCGATCCTAATGCGGCCGTTTATTGGCTCGCCCGCATGATTGAGGGCGGTGAGGATGCCAAGTTCATTGCCCGCAGGATGATTATTAGCGCTTCAGAAGACATCGGAATAGCCAATCCCACAGCTCTTGTTATTGCTACAAACACCTTCATGGCCATTGAACGCATAGGTATGCCAGAAGGTCGAATTCCACTATCCCAGTGCGCGGTATACCTGGCTACCAGTCCAAAGAGCAATGCTTCTTATGCTGCCATTAATAAGGCGATGGCCGAAGTGAGAGAATCTGGAGACTTACCAGTACCCCTGCATTTGCGCAATGCACCCACCCAAATGATGAAAGACTTGGGCTACGGCACGAATTACGGTTATGCCCATGATTTCACGGAGAACTTCGTAGATCAAGCTTACCTTCCCGACGAAATCGAAGGAACACCCTTTTTGCAACTAGGGCAAAGTGAAAGGGAAAAGGGCATTCGTCAGTTTGTAGAAAAACGTTGGAAGAAGCGTTACGGGTATTAAAAAAGGCCGCATGAATCAACCATGCGACCTTTTATCTGTCAAATTGGATTCTTCGCTAGAACCCATCAAACGTTTGCGGGAAGTTCACTGTGGTTTCATCACAAGCCGCGTTGAGCATTACCGTGTTGTTACACCCGTCAGCGTTGATTCCGTCATTATCGATGAAGTCACACTGAACCGAAGCCAACGTGGCAGTACCATTCACTAGTGTTACATCCACGATACCCGCCTTCACTACAAACTCACAACTACGGTCGAACAACATTGGCTGTGTAAACGCTGTGGTGAATTCAATCGTATCCTGCACATCTGTACCACCAGCCGATCCGTACAATTCGAATACGTCGTCGTCATTGATTGTATCCGTTTCAAAACCTGATGACCACTCCATGGTTAGGTTTGCGTTGTACGTGTAGAGATCTCCGATTGCGAAGTTCGAGCTCGCCAAGTTAATATCCCATGATCCATCATTTGGATCAACACCATTGTTGGTCAAAGTAATACTACCTGTTACTTGCACATAATCTACAAAGTAATCTCTGAGTACGAGTTCTATTGAACCTTGCTGAACAAAATAATCGCCGTTCAACTGACCAACGAGTTTACCTCTGCGAAGCTTTCCATCAGCCGTTAAAACGTCGGTAGATCCAAAATCAATCACGATTGAATCATTGTCGCGAGTTACGTTGGCGCCGTCAATCGTAGTTGAACCATTCATTTGAAGTGTTTGGTCACGCATGGCTTCATCCACTCGGCCAACTGTATTCATAAAGTAAGATGTCGTTTCAATAAACGAATCTCCCATGCTTACATCGTCTTCTGTAAGGTCGCAAAGACCTATTCCTTCGCAAGCGCTGAACGTACCTATAACCGCCACTGCTAGTGCCGATCGAAAGATTAATTGCTTTGCGTGTTTCATACTTGAGTTTTTATAAGTGGTTCTAAGGTTGGTTTAAAAACGATTATTCAATTACCTATTCTGATACCTGCTGTGCCGGAGTTGGAGTTAGCGTAGGCACTGTCTCCTCCGCGCGAGGTTCATAATCGCGTAAATCCTTACGATACAGTGCAATGTTCATTCCAAAACGGAAACTCGCTAAGTTCAAATTCTTCCCTGAAGCGATTAGCGCATCCTCCGTTAATAGATATAGTTGTATCGGTCCTAAATTAGCTGAGAAGCCTACTCCCACATTCATTCTATCGTTATCGATCATGGAGTAGTTCGCATAAAAACTGAACCACTTGCTCCAGTTACCAATGTAGGACACTCCGATATTGTGATACATCCTTCCAGAACTCCATTGATTGAGCTGATAAGTCGCGCTGAATCCGTGCTTTCTGGTAATGTCATAACGAAGTCCGGCCATGATGTTTCTAGGAAGAACCGTAGTAAAAGACTCTCCTTGTGTTTCTTCGAACTCAAGAGCCTCGATGATTTCTCCGAGGATACTATCGGTACTGAACCCTTCGCCTTCTTGTCCGTAGGAATACTCACCTCCCTCCCACTGAAACTGTCCTTTACTCTTATAAATAGAGGTGTTGGTAGTCCAGGTAATAGAACCAAAGTCTGTCACAGCCGCACTCACTTCTAATCTCGGCAGTATCTCGAAGCTTGCGCCAAAATCAAAAGCGTAACCGCGATTCTCACTCAAGACAATTGACATAGGGTCAAACGCAGCACTCGCTCTTCCATCAAGTGCAATTGGCGAAGCTAATTGGGCTTGGATGTCGCTGTCAAAATTCCAGGCCGTTTCATTAAGCTGAGCATCCAGTCTCAATTGAGGAGCCGAAGCATGGGCCAAACCGCTTAAGTATTTAAATCGACCGCCTATTCTCAATCGCCCATCCATGAATTCATGCTGATATCCTAAATGATAGCTCAAATACGAGGTGGCCTGAGTCGCGTTATCGGCAATATTGACCGCGCCGTTGACCTCCTCACTCGCACTTCCATAGTAAGCCAATTCAATCAGCTCAATAGGATACTCGAAGTTGACCGCCGTGTTTGCAGATGCACCTAGGCTCCAAAAACCGTTACCTGTTCTAAAGCCTATATAAAGCAAGTCTTGGTTATGTGTAGTAATTAAACGATCACCTGACTCCGTATTAGTGAGTATGTATTCCAAACTTTCGTTGGTCGTCATATCAGGACTCAAAGCCTGTTCGATGTCGAAAGCAGCGTTGTGCGTGTACACTGAGATATTCGAAATCCCAGGAATTCCGACTACTGCTCTGTAGGGTTGATACGCTGCTGGGTTGGCCTGCAAGAAATTTCCAATGCGCTCAAAATTGTACATAGAAATGTTAGACTGCCCGTAGGAACTGATTGTTCCGAGCGCTATAGCTAAGGTTGTGATGGCGAACTTCTTCATTAGATATCGTAATCAAGTTTAGCAATCACACCCAAGCGAACTTTAATATCGTAGTCGTTATAAAGCTTCACCGTTGTATTCCCATTGTCAGTGGTGTTTAACGTGATGATCATCTCAATGCGTTTTGCGCGCAACAAGCGACTGATTTCAACACTGGTGAGTTCCTCTTCCTCTCTGGTTACAGCATATCCCGTACTTCGGCCATTAGCATCTACTGGGGCAGCGTCAAACAAATCAAGCATTACACTGTCCGTAAGTGTTTGAGCGGCGTCATAGAAACGAAGCTTCATGTCTGCATCAAATGGAAACTCATTATCGATGTTGAAGATCAATGTCAACTTTTCAACCGCGTCCGTCTGCTCATTCAAGCCTCCAAAATCTAAGTCGGTTAGATCTTGTACAAAAATTAGATCTTGCGTTCTCAATGACAACGGAAGGTCAAGCTTCAAGCCAATTTGCATTTCACCGTCAGCTGTAATGAAATTGTCTACTCCCGTATTTCCATTACTATTCATTTCACCCTGTCCTGAATACAGAATCGTATTCGGCACATTGGCAATGAAATCAACGATGTTGCTCGTGGTGCGGTCGATAATTACTCTTGTGGTATCGAAATCACCGATATTGGTCGGACCTGGAATCACTATCGGATCTAAGCCTAACGACGAAAGTTGTCCGGCGCTATTCACACCGTCCATATCGAGATTTAATTGCAGTGGCAACACCACATTTGTGCTTACGACGAGCTCGACGGTAGGATTGGCTAGGTATAATCCGTTCAAGAAATTCTCAAAGGCTTCTACGCCTAAATTGAAATTACCGCTAGGTACGTTTACCGTTCTCTGTCCGAAATACCCCACAGCTCGACCTACGAGCAGATCCTTATACTCCATCGTGAGATCAACCGTTTCACCGGCAACAGCACCTCCATTGTTCAGAACCTCAATATCAAAACTGATATAGTTGGAAGTCGTGTTGTTATTTGATAAATCCATAGTGAGTCCAGCCACGTTTACCTCGGTGGTAGAAACACCACTTGGTGCGGTAAGGGACACTTGAAAAACCTGCCCGTTGATCGTTGCATTATTAATGCTAACTCTTAAGTCAACCGTTCCAGCCAACTGATTATCAACATCAAACGAAAGTTTTCCGTCGCGCACCACTAGCTCCTTGAACTCGGCGTCTGCGATAGTGCCCAGACTTGAGCTTACCGAAATCGACGGCACATCTAAAGGTACAGTAGTTGAAAGAGGATCCTGAGAAGGAATAGCGGCAAAATCGTCGATGCTAAAACCAACGAGGCTATCCGATTCGTAAATGATGCGGAGACCTCCGTCGGGATCTACGGTGAAGAGTGTATCCTCGGCCAGGACATCCTCGAGACTTACGCTGGCATTAACTAGAGGAACTGCCCATTCCCCTCTGTAGTTCGCATTATTGAACTTATCCGTATCAATATCTGGAACGCAGGAAGAAACCGCAACAGCACACACCAAGCCAGATAGGAGACGTATTTTCATAGGATTAGTTTAATGGCCTTCTACTAAAATAAGTAAAATCCGACAGAAAGTTCCTAAAAACTTGTGATTGTAATCTCGGTTCGTCTGTTCTGGGCCCTTCCCTCTTCGGTTTCGTTACTAGCATCGGGCCTCAAAGCGCCATAACCATTAGCCTTAAGGCGACTAGATTCGATTCCATGTTCGATGAGATAGTCTACGACAGACTGGGCACGTTGTAGGCTTAGTCTTTCATTATATTCAGAGGAACCTTGATTATCCGTGTGCCCATCTACACTCAAAGTAACGGTCGGATTGTTATCAAGAAAGAGGACGAGCTGATTGAGCTCCGTAGCGGAAGAACCATCCAAGATGTATGAATCCGTTTCATAGAAAACATTATCCAGGGCTACCACTTCACCAACACTGAGTTTTTTCAGCCTGATTTCCAAGTATTCAGCCGTTGCCTCCGTTTGGTTCTCTAGGGCGAAATTTTGAGAATATATGAGGTAACCGGGTTGCTCTACGTTCAGGGCGTAGGACTGTTCTGCGGGCAAACTAAGACTGAATACTCCTTCAGCATTTAGCTTCTCTTCAAGCGCCGTTTCTTGTGTGCTGAGCTGAACAAATCTCACATTTGCAGGAATTGGCCTTCCCGTTTCATCGTCCACCACAGTTCCCTTAATCCAAGCAATGGGCGTAGCTCTAGCATCATTTGGAAGCTCGAAAGAATAGAGATCCCTATACCCGGGATTATCCCGATCAGAGGCATAGTAGGCCGTACGACCATCTGGCGCAACGGTCATTGCGAACTCTTCAAGGTAGGTGTTGATGGGATATCCCAAGTTCTTCACTTGACCCCAAGTTCCATCCTCCTGCCTGCGAGCTACGTACAAATCGCTACCGCCCATACCTCTATGCCCATTACTCGCGAAATACAGAGTTTGATTATCAAAGTGGACGAATGGAGATGATTCACCTAGCGGCGTATTGACCTCCCCTTGAAGTTTTACCGGCGTAGTCCATTCACCATCTACCTTTTGCGAATAGAAAATATCCGAGTTCTTATTTCTAGCATTAACAGCTTTTACGAAGTATAGTGTTTTGCCATCTGCAGAAATGGAAGGTTGAGATTCCCAGCTTTTGCTATTGATTACTGGTCCCAAATTCTCTCCGATAGACCACATTCCGTTTTCAAGTTTGTGGGAGACATAGATATCGCAAGACCCTCTTCCGTCTGGCCTATCACAGCCAGCATAGTAAATGGTATTGCCGTCCGCCGATAGACTCTGGGCCCCTTCATTTCCTGGCGTATTCAATCCGCCCGGAAGAGGTCGAGCCTCACTCCAGCCGGATGAGTCGTATTCTGTGAGGTAGAAATCTTCGTAATCTTGAAGATTCCTGGCCGTAAACACCATGGTAAGACCGTCTGCCGTAATGGAAGGAAAGTACTGCATGTCCATTCTGTTGACTCCATCGCTCATGCGATACGGATTAAAAGGCACAGGGTTGTTCATTTGCTCCATTGCCCATCGTGCATCATCGCGCATCAAGCTGGCATCATTGACATATCTTGGATTGGCCTCCTCGGAGTTTACATACAAGGTGAGCACTGAATCGGCTTCGGCATACAGTCCATTTAGCAAACTAGCCCGCCCCCATCGGAACAAAACAGCGGTCATTTCGCTGTATTCGTAGGCACTTCTGTACGATTCAAGCGCCTCTTCATTCTCTCCCAAGGCTATGTGCATATCTGCCTTAAAGAGCCACGCTTCCCCATATTCAGGGCTCGAATTCAATGCGGATTGCACATCGCGAAAAGCTTCTTCGAAATTTCGATTTCTAGCATTCTCTTGCGCATCGCGCAGATAATTTCTGGCTCTTCTTGACTGAGCACAAGATGTGAGATGAACGAGAATGAATAATGTGGCAAGTAATATCCGCATAAAGCCGTAGGTAAACCTAACAATAATTTGGGTGTTCGAAGATAGGGTCTTTTATTTGTGGAAACGCATAATTGAACGCATTCAAAACGTTACGCGTAAGCTTTGAATTGCTATTTTTGTGCCTTGGTTCAAATTTGATGATGGACGATTCAGCTTTCAAGCAGGTAAAGCAAGTATTTACAGATTATCTGGAGCACAACGGGCAACGTAAAACTCCAGAGCGGTATGCCATACTTAAAGAGATTTATGCGAGTGAGGATCACTTCGACATCGAATCGCTGTACATCAGTATGAAGAACAAAAATTACCGAGTCAGTAGAGCTACTCTTTACAACACGATTGAACTCCTATTGGAATGCGGGTTAGTGCGCAAGCATCAATTCGGACAAAATCAAGCTCATTACGAGAAGTCATACTTCAATCGACAGCACGATCACGTAATTTGCACGGATACGGGCGAAGTAATCGAATTTTGCGATCCGCGAATTCAGCAAATCAAAGCGACCATTGAAGAAGTATTCGGCGTAGAAGTAGACGGACATTCGCTTTATTTCTTCGCGAGAAAGAACGGCAAAGCTTCAGAAGACAAAGAAACCAACCCCACTCAATAACAAATCAATCGCCTTATGGCTGTAGATATCCTACTAGGTCTCCAATGGGGAGACGAAGGAAAAGGTAAAATTGTTGACGTTCTCACGCGCAAGTATGACATCATTGCAAGATTTCAAGGTGGGCCAAATGCCGGTCACACATTGGAGTTTGATGGCATTAAGCACGTGCTCCACACTATTCCGTCGGGTATTTTCCACGAGAATTCGATAAACGTAGTGGGCAATGGCGTCGTAATCGACCCTGTTATTTTTAAAAAGGAAATGGATGCCCTTTCCAAATTTGAAGGTGATTTTACACGCAATCTATACATTTCGAGAAAAGCGCACCTCATTCTTCCTTCACACCGCATGTTAGATGCCGCTTCGGAGGCAGCAAAGGGCAAGAAGAAAATTGGAAGCACGCTCAAGGGTATCGGCCCCACTTACATGGATAAAACAGGCAGAAACGGCCTTCGTGTGGGCGATATTGAGTTGCCTGATTTCCAAACGCGTTATGACAACTTAAAAGCCAAACACAAAGAGCTTATCGCGCTTTACGATTATGAGTGCGACCTTGAAAGTATGGAGAGCGAGTGGTTCGAAGCAGTTGAATACCTCAGAACCTTGAAACTCGTAGACAGTGAGCCTTATATTCACGAGGCACTTAAGGACGGAAAAAACATCTTAGCGGAGGGCGCTCAAGGAACCTTGCTCGATATCGATTTTGGAACTTATCCTTTCGTTACTTCATCCAATACCACTGCAGCAGGAGCTTGCACGGGCTTAGGGGTTTCTCCAAATAAAATCGACGATGTGTTTGGGATATTCAAGGCGTACTGCACTCGTGTGGGAAGCGGTCCCTTCCCTACTGAACTAAACGATGAAATCGGCAAGTTTTTAGGTGAGAGAGGCCATGAATTTGGCGCTACTACAGGTCGCCCGCGCCGTTGCGGATGGCTCGACTTACCAGCATTGAAGTACGCTATCGACATCAATGGAGTGACTCAGCTTTACATGATGAAGGCTGATGTTTTGAGCGAATTGGATACCATTAAGGTGTGTACCGCTTATAAATACCGAGGGGAAATTGTAGAACATCTCCCGTACAAGATTGAAGATCACTTGGTGGAACCAGTATACGAGGAGCTGCCTGGATGGTCAGAAGATATCACGAATGCCAAATCAGAAGACGAATTACCTGAGTCTTTGCGTTATTATATCGCCTACATCGAAGAGAAAACAGGTGTTCCTATCAAGGTTATTTCTGTAGGTCCAGATAGAACACAAACTATAGAGAGATAAATTCTCAAGGTGAAATTTACATCAACAATTGTCTTCATCCTTCTGTCGCTGACAGTTTGGGGCCAATCATCAGAGCCCAAGATAATTGAGATCAAGAACGCCGATTTAGTTCAACGAACTCGAGGTCAATCTGCTCAAATGGTCAGACTCATCGGGAATGTGCGCATGGCCCATGCAGGTATGCTCATGGATTGCGATTCAGCGCATTTTTACCCGAGTTCTAACTCCATGGTTGCCTATGAAAATGTGCATATCAACCAAGGAGACACCCTTCATTTATACGGCAATAAGTTAGAATACGACGGAAATATTCGATTGGCCATAATCAATGGCGATGTGGTGTTGCGAGATCCCCAAATGTTGTTAGAAACACCCTCTTTGCGCTTCGATCGCGCAACCAATATGGGCTATTACACGAATGGAGCCAATATCGTGAGCGCGAGTGAATCACTACAAAGCAAACGAGGAGTGTACAATGGAAATACCCATTTCTTATCGTTTAAAGACAGCGTTTTTCTCATCACCGATGACTATACCGTAGAATCGGACACTATGTTTCATCACAGCGAAACGGAACGCACATGGTTCTATGGAAACACCAATATCTCTGGACAAGGCGGAGACATTATCTGCAAAAAAGGCTTCTTTGATGCTATTAATGAAACCTCTTGGTTTGTGGATAGCGTAGAGATCTACAATGAGAGTCAAACCATTAAAGGCGACTCAATTTTTTACAATCAGGCATTGGATCGGGGAAAAGTTTTTGGAAATGTTTACCTCAATGACACGACGGATGGTTATGTTTTGACCGGAGACTACGCATTGTACAAACAGCTGAGCGGCTATGCCTTCGTAAGTGGGAATCCAGTTTATAGTTTGGAGGTAGATGGAGATACGCTTCACCTCGCTGGAGATACATTACTTACCTATCGAAATAATGATACCGCGGAACGATTTTTGAAGGTTTATTACAACGTGAGAATCTTTAAGTCAGACTTTCAAGGCCGCTGTGATTCACTCTTCTATTCGGAGATTGATTCCACTTTTCATTTGTATGAGTCTCCCATTTTGTGGACTGGCGTGAATCAAATGACGTCCGATAACATGGATCTGAAGCTACGTAACGGAAACATGGACAGTCTTTTTATGACGGGTAATGCATTTCTACTTTCAGAAACAGAAGAAATCTATTTCGATCAGATTAAAGGTCGAGACATGTTTGGGAGATTCCGAAATAATGAGCTTCAAACCATCTTCGTTTCAGGAAATGGACAAACGGTCTACAATGCCTACGATGAGAACGAAGTATTACTGGGAATAAATCGGGCTGACTGTAGCGACTTGGAGATTCGAGTTCGTGATAACAAAATCCATCGCATCGTCTTCCTGGTCAAGCCTAATGCTGTTCTTTATCCCATAGATGACATTCCCGCGGGTGAGCAGCGCCTCAAGGGTTTCAGACCTCGGTTTGACGAGCGACCAACGCGCTCAGATCTATTCCCATGAGAACCCTAACCTTACTCTCCTTTTTAATTACATTTTCTACCTCGATACTCGGGCAATCCGGCTACATAGAAATACGCAGTTTGTTGGATTGGGAGCAGGCATTATCCTTAGCTGAGCGCAACCGAACGATGATTTTCGTTTTCTATACTGATGACGATTGCGAGCCTTGCGAAACTATGATTGATGAAGTGTTCAGAAATCGCGAAGTGAGGGAATACGTTTCTTCGAACTACATCCCAGTGTTGATTAACCGTTCTAACGCTAATCGTTTCGGAGAGCAGTTTGCCGAGGGATTTGACATTCAGTCTTTACCAGCGAGTGTATGGATTACTGGAGCTGAGTTCGTCTGGCATATCGAGGAAGGCGCCATGTCGCTTAATGAGTTCAACGTCACGAATCAAAGGGTGATTCAACTCACCAAAAACTATCCATCCATAATCCCTTACGCACTGCAAGATGGCGATACATTAAGCACTTCCGATTGGATGAATTTCCTTCAACTGAGTCGACTAAACGGGACGGACTTCGAGTCCACTTTGTTGCGCTCATTTGAACGGAATTTGTCATGGGATTCACTACGCATCCCGGCATACTGGGATTATGTTTCACGATATGTTGTGGATATTAATGCCCCTATTTTCAGGTACATAAGATTGAATCCCGACTCGACCTTAGGACCTGATTTCCCGTGGAAGAATTATTGCGACGAACTCTATACCTATCATTTGGACAAGGCTATTTCAAGTCGCGATTCACTCCAAGTGGTCAATATTGAATACGGTATACTGCCCTATATTCCCCATTCGGAGAAAATTGACTCTACTCAGTCGTTTCATATTTTGAAACTTAATTTGTGGCAGGATTACTTCTTACAAACCCAGCAGTTTGACACCTATCTCACCGTTACCGAGCGACTCCTAAAAACTATGACCCTCACGCCAGAGATCATGAGCGAGGAAATTCGTCAACTCACTCGCAGCTCTAGAGCCAACTCTGCCCTACGCGCTGGACTAAAATGGTTGAAAATTGCCATTGAACAGGAGCCTGATGCTCTCTATTACATCATGCGTGCAGATTTGCTCATATACATGCGTGAGCGTTCTCTGGCATTAGAAGCCCTTTCACTTGCAGAAAGGCACAATCCCACACAAAGTGAACGCGAAATCATTGAATACCTCGAACTCGTTGCTCGGGAAATTTACTAGCTCTTCAAGTGCTTCTCTAGAATAGCTTTAAGGTTTGGCTTGAAATAGTTAGGTCCTTTCATCACCTTTCCATCTTCGCGGTAAATTGGGTTACCGTCATCACCTAACTTGGACATGTTGCTTCGCTGAATTTCATCAAACACTTCTTCAATGACGTGTTGCATTCCGTGGCTCAAGATTGTCCCACATAAGATATACAGCATATCTCCCAGTGCATCAGCTATTTCAACAATATCGTTGTTTTGTGCCGCCTCAAAATACTCTTCGTTTTCCTCTCTCATTAAAGTGTATCGCAGTATGTACTGTTCGGCGGGAATTTGTCCAACAGGCGACGCTTTCTGATCGATTTTATAGGTTTCGTGAAAATGATGAACGGCTTCGAGTTGTTTTTTCATAAAATCTTGAATAGGCTGATTTTTATCAGCAATTTCGTGTTTTGCCAAATGTACCTTTGAACCCTCGTGAAGTCAAGAGATGGAAAATATTACCACAGGACACTGGATTTTTGCCGCCATTTTTGCCGTAGCTTTTGTTGCGTTTATCTTTTGGTCATATCGCAAGGACAGCAACACCCACACGCGCTTTGACATCGGCGGAAGTCGAGTACTCCTAGGAATTGTGGTGGTATTGATTCTACTATTCATATTCAAGCGACTACTCTAAGCAATGGCACTATTTGTATCTGCCGATGAAGCCTTAAAGGTTCTAAAACCCGAACAGAACGTCTTTATCCACACGGCTGCAGCTGCTCCCCAAGCGCTCGTTAATGCCATGGTTAGGAGATCAAGCGATCTTTATGGAGTTAAAATTTATCACTTACACACAGACGGCGATGCATCTTATGCCGGTCCAGAATATGACGGTATTTTCGATGTCTACTGTCTGTTCATCGGTTCAAATGTTCGCAAAGCAGTTTGGAGCGGAAGAGCTCAATTTGTTCCGTCATTCCTGAGCGAAGTACCTGGGCTCTTCAGAAAAAACATCATTCCATTGGATGTAGCTCTGATTCAGGTGAGTCCGCCCGACTCACATGGATTCTGTTCTCTAGGCGTCTCAGTAGATGCAACCAATGCTGCTTGGCGAATGGCTGATGTGGTTATTGCTCAGATTAATAAAAACATGCCTCGAACACATGGTGATGGTCTGATTCACATCGATAGGATTCATTACGCTGTTGAGCACAATCAACCGTTACCAGAACACGATCTAGGTACACCAACATACGAGGAAGATCAGATAGGCGCGCATATAGCCTCCATGATTGAAGATGGCTCTACGCTCCAAATGGGGATTGGATCTATTCCCAATGCCGTCCTCTCCAAGCTCAATCAACATAAGGATTTAGGTATTCACACTGAGATGTTTAGCGATGGGATTATCCCACTCGTAGAATCAGGAGTGATCAATAATGCTCAGAAGAAATTACACCCAGGGAAAATAATCAGCGGTTTTGCCTTTGGCACGAAGAAGCTGTACGACTTCATCCACGATAATCCCATGGTGAATATGTTGGATATCGCTTATGTGAACGATGTATCCGTGATTCGGAAAAATCCCAAGGTGGTGGCTATTAACAGTGCGATTGAAGTAGACGTAACCGGACAAGTATGTGCGGATAGTATAGGTACCCGTTTTTATTCGGGAGTAGGCGGACAAATGGACTTCATTAGAGGTGCGTCGCTCTCTGAAGGAGGCAAGCCCATCATTGCGCTTGGCAGTGTTACGGCTAAGGGTTTGAGTAAGATTGTACCGGAATTAAAACCAGGTGCGGGAGTAGTAACCACGCGTGCTCACGTTCATTATGTGATTACGGAGTACGGAGTTGCTGATTTATATGGGAAGTCGATTCGTGAACGCATTGCAGCCATGATTGCCATTGCTCATCCAGACAAACGCGAAGAGCTTGAGAGAAAAGCGTATGAACTCTATCGAGGCTAAAATTGGGAGTTCAGAATCACCTGCTTACCTTTGCGTTAAATCATTAGGAAAATGAATCGTAATTCTCTTCTACTCGTAGTAGCCCTTTTGCTCGTTGCCGCTTTCAGTCGTTTTATCCCTCATATCGGGAATTTCACTGCAGTATTGGCCGTTTCGCTTGTAGGTGGTGCTTGGATTAAGCGCAAGGAATTAGCTGTCCTTATTCCAGTAGCCGCGGTACTTTTGAGCGATATGGTGCTCTACAATACGACGTACGCCCAGTACAATGAAGGAATTGGATTCTTCTATTCGGGAATGGTATACGTTTATGGCTCCTATATATTGATCGCGTTGGCAGGTAAATTCGCCATGAAGCGAGCTAAGCTTTCAGGAGCCTTGCGATTTACGTTATTCGGTTTGGGGGCGAGTCTGTTCTTCTTCCTCACTACCAATTTTGGTGCTTGGCTAGGCAATCCAACATATACCCAGGATTTCAATGGGTTAATGAGTTCTTACGCCATGGGCCTTCCTTTCCTCAAAGGAACTATACTAGGAACCTTGGCCTATGGCTTTGCTCTAATGGCTGCCAAAGAAACGGTAGAGTCAAAATTGAGCGCTAACACCGTAGCTTAATACTTTCATGCTGAGCTATTGGGAGAAAACCACGGTAGCTCGTACTTCTGATTTCTTAATCATCGGTGCTGGCCTCACGGGATTATGCACTGCTCATCGTTTACATGAGCGCAATCCAAGTGCTCGCATTCGCATTGTTGAAAGAGGACCTTTTCCTTTCGGAGCTTCTACCCGAAATGCGGGGTTCGCATGTTTTGGTTCTCCTTCTGAACTCATTTCTGATATCGCTGAATTTGGTCCTGATGAGACTTTCAGTCGAGTAAAAGACAGATACGAAGGACTGCAGTTCTACCTGTCGAACTTTGATTCAAAATCCTTTGATTATAAGGCCTTCGGCGGATATGAGGTATTTAAAAAAGAGGATGATCAAACCGTAGTTCAACTCTCAAAACAACTGCCCTATCTCAATGCGCAGTTGACTGAGTACATTGGACAACCGGCCTTTTCTGAAGATAAGGAAATCTCTAGGTTCGGCATGAGTACGCATCCTACAGGGTTTTATAATCAACTCGAAGGACAACTGCACCCGGGAAAGTTATGCGCAGTAATCGAGCGGAGTCTGCGTGAAAAGGGAGTTGATTTCAAATACGGGGTTGATATTCAAAGTGTGGATTTGGAGAGCGGAGTTTGTTCAGACCGAAACGGCATTGAATGGAAGGCGGGTAAAGTAATTATTTGTACCAATGGTCTTACGAAATCACTAATATCCAGGGAGGATGTGCAACCAGCACGCGGACAAATCCTATTAACCGCGCCCATTTCGGGCTTGAAAGTCAGAGGTACTTTTCACTTTGATGAGGGATATTGGTATTTCCGAAATGTTGGAAACCAGCTTCTCCTTGGAGGTGGTCGAAACATAGATCCGATGAAAGAACGAACAGACGTGCGCGAACCATCCGAAACGATACAGCGAGCATTATTGAACATGGCACATTCGATCATTTTACCTGGGAAGGCCTTCGCAGTGCAGTCAACATGGGCAGGTACCATGGCCTTTGGGGAACAGAATGAAAAAGCGCCCCTCATCAGAGCGCTTTCCAATCGCGTTATTTTAGCCGTTCGCCTAGGTGGAATGGGTGTAGCACTTGCTCCCACCGTAGCCAAGAAAACAGTTGAACTTCTTAATTAATTGAAGGCTCCGTTACTAGGAATAATGCCCACAGCAATAGTATCTACGATATTTCCATTACTGATGTTGTAGCGGTATACTCTACCCTGGCTGGCAAAATCAACTGGGTCCATAATGTAAATCTGATTGAGTACAGGGTCAGCTGCCAAGCCGTAACCATTCGTTCCACTCACCAATGGTGTGGTAGGAAGCATCGTACCTGTTACATCCATTCCGAAAAATTCACCTCCGTAGTTATTGTCGAGGTAATACACCGTTTGACCAAATACCCCGCTTACGAGTGCTGTTGGACGCTTATCTGAAGGGAAATTGAATGTATCCAGCACATTGTAGTTGTTTCCGTTTAACTTATACAGAGATGCAATTTCGTTGTTGGCCGAGTTCTGCCAATCTGTATATCCTCCGCAGAGGACCCAAATATTTCCATCTACATCAGTCGCCATGGAATTCGGATTGTATCCAACAAAAATCGTGTCCAGTACCGTCTTAGATAAAATGTCGATTACCATAACGGTTGAATCGAGACCAAAACCGCCTGAGTTGGCTACTAAGAGTTCATTTCCGCGTAACAACATTCGCTCAGGTCCGTTGCCTACGTTGACGGATGCCATCTTACTCTCGGATTCAGTATTGTAGAATTCTACACTGGATGTTCCCCAGTCCGATACGGCAACCACATCTTCTGAAATACCTTGTGCATAGCGGGGTTGTTGCAATCCAGTAAGTGTGCCTTCTGATTCCGCATCTTCTGCTTCTACCACCTCCACTACACCGCTGTTATTCACAACAATATAAAGGTACTCATCGAACAGATGGACACTATTCACCACATTGCCCAATGGGCGGTCATTTACCCATGAGAATACATTGTTGGTCACTTCATTCGTCTGTGTATTATAGAAGGTCAAAGTGCCATTTCCACCTTGGAAAGGTCCTTCGTTGCTAATAAATACACCTTTCTGGAATTCGAAATCATCATCGTAATCGTCATCATCGTCTTCGCAGGCAACAACGAAAGGCAAAGCTGCAATAAGTAGCCAAAGTTTAGTTTTCATCATGTTTAAATTGAATGGTTATTGAAAAAGTGCCTTGTATCCCAGGCATGGGATAATAGCGTTGAAAAGAATATGGTTTGTTTGTGACATTTCTCACCCCCACCGCACTGCTTATGTTGAATGGTTTGAAGATAAAGTGTCGCTCCATTTCCAAGTCAATCACCACAAAAGGATCAATGGCGAGATGTGATTGGTTATCGGTTGATGTATGGACTTCCCCAAATGCTTGTGCGGCTGTTCTCATCGACCACTGTTTCCAGTGGATTCGGACACCTGCGGTTGCTTGGTGTTCCGGAGTATAAATCAATTGATTCCCAATGCTGGGATCATTTGATCGCTCACTTTCCACAGTCGTGGATCTTGTGTAGCTATATCCGATGTTGGCCGTGTAGTGAAGGTCCCCATAATACGCACTGAGCTCCGCTTCAACTGATGCGCCATAGCTTCTCACCCTGCGTACGTTATTAGGCTCAAATATTCCGCCTCTAGGAACCCAAAGGATGTAGTTTTCCACTTCAGCGATGAATCCGCTCAATTGGACGCCCAGAGTGCTCCTTCCCAGATTCATTTCGGGTTCAACTTCTGCTTGGAGGGTTTGTCCGAGTTCAGGAAGTAGATTGGGGTTCCCACCAGGATTCCAATACAAATCATTGAGAGTAGGGAACCGGAAATGAGAACGGTAACTCAACATGCCTACCCAAGCTTGATCTTCATAGCGAAGGTGAATTGAAGGAATCACCGGAGTCCAAGTGAGCTGATGTTCAAGTCGAGCCCCACCAACCAACTCCCAGTGAGGACTCAAGGCATAACTCAAATTCAAGGCCCCTCCCACTCGATTCACACCTTTCGTTGCTTTAGAGCTCCCTTCAACAGCTTGAAACGAATAATCTAGGGCAGAGTTCAATTCGAGATCTTCGGTGATCGACCAGCGGAAATCAGCCTGAGAATAATGCCCTATGGCAATGTTGGTATCACTTAGGACATCACTGATATAGCGCTGATCCTCAAAATAATATCCCTGTTGTAGTGACCAGCTCCAGGTATCTTCGAAATGCTGCCATCGGACATAGGCCCGAATCACATCATCCAACTGACGAGCCCCTTCTTCATATCGTTCTGAGATGCTCCTTGGAATGCCTCTATCCATTTGCGATGCCCATGCACCCCACGATACCAAATCGGATTTCATTCTCCATCGTCCGTTGTACTGAAGATGATTTATGTCTAGGTCCGCTCCTAATCTATTTAACTCTTCTCCAAAGAGATCGGTATAAAGAAACCCTTGACTCCCCCATTGCTTGGTGTATGCAATAGCGTGGTGAGTCGAATTTGAGCGATATTCCACATTGGTGGCAGCATGCATTAAATGACTGGTTCTATACTGAAACGATTGGGAGACACGAAGTCCTTTTGAGGACATCATTTCTGGCTCGAGGTGCACTCCTCCTCCCATGTATCCAGATCCGAACTGCGTAGATCCTGCTCCTCCATCTATCCAAACCGATTGATTACCAGGGATGGTAGATAAGTCCGCCAGACCCAAAGCTGGCGAGTTAAGGGGAAGTCCGTTCCAATAGACAACCGTCTGCGAAGGACTGAAACCGTGTTGTGATATTGTACTTGCTAACCCCGGGCCGTAAGATCGCACATAAACTGAGCTTTCAGTTTGAATTTGTTCATCCAGAGAAATGTCACTTGCTTGGCGAGTAGGAAGGCTATCTATTCTGAGATCTGCAGTGGTCAAGGCGTTTTGCAATCGAGAAGAAACCACGTCAACCGCATGCAGCTCACGTTCATCGTTTTGACCATGCACCACAGACGCACTCACCGAAAGGCAAGCACAAAGAATTGCTTTATGTATCCAGCTATATTCTGCCATACCACTACTCTTTCTTCCCGAAGAGAATTGTGTCTTATGGTTCTCGGCAGGTCTTCTGACTTGTCCTTCATGAGTGCCTTCCCGGAAAAACCAGTGGCGATGGTACTCATGAACACAGGGGACTTACAGCTGCGGGTACAGTTCCGGATTCACACCGGATTCCCTTTTAATCCCACCTAGGTGGGACACCGTGAACAGTGCGAAGGTACAATCAAATTCCGATTGTGGAAGGAAAAGTCTTTAAAGCTTGGTTGTATGCTGATTCAAATGCCAGTCCGTTGACTCCCGTTTCTATGGATTGACTAGCAGCATAATTCAACAGCTTCTCCGTTGGCATGTTTCCCACCAGATCATCGGCTGCCATAGGACATCCGCCAAAGCCTTTAATGGCCCCATCGAAGCGAATACAGCCTGCTTTCCAGGCGGCATCAACTTTCTCATGCCAGGCTTCAACCGTTGTGTGAAGGTGAGCTCCGAATTGGACATTGGGAAAACGAGGAATCAAATTGGCAAACAAGTAATCTATGCTTTCTGGCGTACTTGTGCCAATCGTATCACTGAGAGAAAGGACTTGAACCCCTTCATTAATCATACGTTCGGCCCATTCTTCTACTAACTCCACGTTCCAAGCTTCGCCGTACGGATTGCCAAATCCCATACTCAAATACACCACTAAGCGCTTTTCATGCCTCTGAGCTAGTGCACTGATACCTTTCACCTCGTCAAATGCCTCCATCATGGTCTTGTTCGTGTTTCGCTGTTGGAAAGTTTCTGAAAGGGAGAATGGAAAGCCCAAATCGTCAATTGGAGCATTGGCACAAGCCATTTCAGCTCCTCTCATATTGGCCACTATAGAAAGCAGGCGACTCTTCTTTTCTTCTAGATTTAATCCCTTTAGCACCTGCTGTGTATCTCGAAGCTGCGGTATAGCCTTGGGAGAAACGAAAGATCCAAAGTCGATGGTATGGAACCCCACTTCCAGAAGGCTGTTGATATAATCAATCTTTCTATCTGTAGGGATGTAAGGATGAATACCCTGCATAGCATCTCGAGGGCATTCCACAATTTCCATGTGGTTATTGAGCCTGTTCTTCATTGTATTGCCTTGAGCCTTCGGCAACACGAAGGTACTCAATATCTACCCTGGAAAAAAGGGATTAATTCAAGCCTTTAAGAATGCGTTTTACCATAGTGGGCCCTTCGTAAATAAAGCCCGTATAAACTTGCACCAAGCTTGCACCTGCATCTAGTTTTTCGCGAGCATCAGCGGCCGTATAAATGCCACCAACGGCAATAATCGGGAAGGAACCATTGGAGAGTTCATGAAGTTTTTTGATGATGGCTGTGCTCTTTTCGCGCACCGGCGCTCCGCTTAATCCCCCAGCTCCTATCGATTCTACACGGCTTTTATTCGTTTGAAGTCCGTTGCGATCTATGGTCGTATTCGTAGCAATTACCCCATCAATACCCGAATCACGAATAATGTGGACGATATCTTCGAGTTGACCTTCCGTCACGTCTGGAGCAATTTTAAGCAGGATAGGCTTCCTAGTAGGCTTCTGCTGATTGAGCTTCTCCAGTGTATTCAACAGTTCCGTGAGGGGCTCCTTATCTTGAAGCTCTCTCAAATTAGGGGTGTTCGGAGAGCTCACGTTGACCACGAAATAGTCCACATAATCAAACAGGGCCTCAAAGCATTTCACGTAATCACTTGTAGCCTCTTCATTTGGAGTGACCTTATTCTTACCAATATTTCCGCCAATTACGAGTCCGGGTTTGCGCTTACGCAGGCGCTCAATGGCCGCTTCCACACCGTCATTGTTGAAACCCATGCGGTTGATGAGCCCTTTATCCTCAGGTAATCTAAAGAGACGTGGTTGGGGATTTCCGGGCTGGCCTACTGGTGTGAGCGTGCCTATTTCAATAAATCCAAAGCCGTAAGCAGATAGTGGGCCAAACAACTTTGCATCCTTGTCAAAACCTGCGGCTAAGCCCACAGGATTCGGAAAGCGAATACCAAAAACTTCACGTTCTAGTGATTTATGCTCATATCGGAACACCTTGCTGGTAAGAAATTGCACACCAGGAATGGCATGGAGCAACTTTAGCGTATTGAATGTAAAGTGATGGGCTCGTTCGGCATCCATACGGAAGAGAACAGGACGAATAAGGGACTTATACATGCCAGATATTTGCATGCAAAAATAATCAACTTAAGTGGATGAATTGACCTAGCGATAGCTCTTTGCTCGATCGATATCGCGCTTCAGTTGCTTTTCCTTGAGCGAATCCCGTTTATCGTGTTGCTTCTTCCCTTTTGCCAATGCGATATTCAGCTTCGCCCAGCCATTATCGCTGATAAAAAGCTTCAATGTGACAACCGTAAGACCTTGATCTTTAAGTTTTTTTGAGAGCTTATCCAATTCTCTTCTCGAAAGAAGCAACTTTCGATCTCGAATTGGATCATGGTTGAAGATATTCCCATGATCGTACTCAGCAATGTGCATGTTCTTGACGAATAACTCTCCTTTTTCAAAATAGCAATAGCTATCTACCAAGTTGGCTTTACCCTGCCGAATTGACTTGATTTCGGTTCCATAGAGTTGCATACCAGCAGTGTAGGTTTCAAGCAATTCATAATCATGTCTTGCTTTCTTATTCTGGATGTTAACGTCGTTCTTCATGCGTGGTCAAAGGTAGAAAAGCCCTAGCGTTATTCCTTATCGGTCAACATAGGTACAAAACGGAAATCACCGTGCACCTTCCGTGAGAATTGCTTCTCATCTTTACGAGTGATGCTATGCATACGCTGTACCTCTCCCACTTCACCAACTGGGATGATCAGCTTTCCACCCACTTTTAGCTGGGCGAGCAAGGCATTGGGGATTTCCGGAGCGGCAGCTGTAACTAGGATGGCGTCAAACGGTGCATAAGTAGGCATACCCTTATAACCATCGCCAAACTTTAATGTCGGACGATAACCCAATTGTTGGAGCAATTCTCTTGTATGATCGAAAAGCTCTTTCTGCCGCTCAATACTGAACACCTTTACCCCCATTTCGCACAGGACTGCCGCTTGATATCCCGACCCCGTCCCAATTTCCAGTACTTTATCCCCTTCACGCACATCCAGTAAATCACTTTGAAATGCCACCGTATATGGCTGAGAAATAGTTTGATTGGCTCGGATGGGAAATGCCTGATCTTTATATGCAAATTGCTCGAACGAAGAATCAACGTACAAATGACGAGGTACACGAGAAATTGCACTAAGCACATCTTCGTTTTGGATGCCTTTTTCCCTAAGCAGATCGGCTAATTGCTTGCGTAGGCCTTGATGTTTGGGAGTATCTTTTCTCATGGTATTTCGACGGACACGAAATTAACAAACCTTCGTTCAAATCAAGCTTATTCTCAACTCAATCTGTGCGCTCATTTTACCTTACCTTTGAGCGCAAACTTCTACAGGTATGCCGCTAAAAATTGGGGTCCTAGGCGCAGGACATTTGGGAAAGATTCACATCAAGTGTATTGGTTTACTTCCTGAAACATATGAACTCGTGGGATTTTACGACCCTAATGATGAGGCAGCTGCCTCGGTTGACGGCGGGCTTAGGAGATTTGATACCATCGAAGAATTAGTCGAACATGTGGATGTAGTGGACATTGTTACTCCTACTCTTTCTCACTTCGACTGTGCAGTGACCGCCATTCGCAACTCAAAGCACGTATTCATTGAGAAGCCCATTACCCAAACGTTAGATCAAGCACGGCAGCTGATCAAACTAGCTGAGGAGGCTGGAATTAAAGCTCAAGTAGGCCATGTGGAACGGTACAACCCAGCCTTTAAGGCCGCTCAACCGTTTATACAATCACCTATGTTTATTGAAAATCATCGCCTAGCCGAATTTAACCCTCGGGGTACGGATGTGTCCGTGGTTATGGATTTGATGATTCACGATATTGATAGTGTGCTTTCTGTGGTCAACTCTTCAGTTAAGCGAATTTCAGCTAGTGGTGCTGCTGTTGTTAGTGATACAGCGGATATCGCCAATGCACGAATCGAGTTTGCCAACGGATGTGTCGCGAATCTAACGGCTTCAAGAATTTCGATGAAAACCATGCGCAAGACACGCATGTTCCAAAAGGATGCCTACATCACTGTAGATTACTTCGAGAAGAGTGCTGAAATTGTGCGAATGAAGACGTTCGAGGGCGAAGGAGATAATCCATACGCCATGGTTCTTGATCTTCCCGATGGGCAGAAGAAGCAGATTTACTTTGAAAAGCCGGGTGTAAAAGAAGGGAATGCAATCAAAGACGAATTGGAAGCCCTAGCGATTGCCATTCAAAGCAACACACCTACAGAAGTTCCGTTAGAAGACGGGTACAGCGCACTAGAAGTGGCTCATCAGATTTCTGAGCAGTTGGAATCTGCCCTGAACATTATTCGATAAAATGAAAAAGTATCTTCTCGCTCCATTGATGTGCATCATTTTTTTTGGTTGCGACCGTGAACCCGCGGTGGTGCCAGCATACCTGCATATTGATGAGATGAAGGTGGTGAGCGACTATGCCCTGCATGGCACCGCATCCAGTAAGATCACCACGGTGTGGGTTGAAGTAGATGGAACCTACTTGGGCGTTTTCGAATTGCCCGTTACCGTGCCGATTGCGAAAACGGGAATAGCAGAAGTTCGCCTTCATGCCGGAATCAACTTGAATGGTATTCAAAGTTTGAGAAACATCTATGAGTTCTACTCACCCTATGAAGAAACCTTCGTATTCGAGGCTAACAAGGACTACTGGCCGGATGAAAACAACGACAGCATTGCAAAGGTGACGTACAGTGACCTCTCGTTTTATACCTATGATCCCATTGAAGATTTTGAAGGGACAGCACTGGCTTTTGAACGTGCCATTCGAGCAGATACCGGTTTAGTTCGCACCACCAATCCCAATTGGGTGTTTAGCGACCCTTCATTGGGAGAAGTGAGTACAACCAGTGGTTTGGGTTATATGCCCAATGCAGATTTCTTGTTTGAGGCTGTATCCATAGAAGAATGGACTGACCTTCCGAAAGGTGGCGCGAACGTATATGTAGAGATGAATTATAAGTCCGAGGCCATTATCACTGTAGGTGTCTACCGAAGAATTCCAGGTCAAGTGGATCAAGTCCCCGTGGTTAGTTTATTTCCTTCGGCTGATTGGAACAAAATATACATTAACCTAGTCACGGAAGTTTCCGCCATTCCCAACGCACTTGGTTTCCGGATTTTTATAGGAGGAATAAACGTTGAAGGCAACGGAGAGTTAAATAACGCCTTCGACAATATCAAGCTGGTTTATTGATGAAAAAGAATACGCGTAAGCAAATCTTGGCCTACGTTTTCTTCGATGCATTGAGCGCATTGTTGGCGTATACCGTGCTGTTCGCGTTCAGAAAGCACTTCATTGAACCGGATGTTTTTCCTGTAGATGAAATTAAGTGGGATAACCGCTTTTACTATGGTTTGCTGTTTACCACCATGTACTGGGTGGTTTTGTACGTTCTCCTAGGGTTCTACCGAGATATTTGGAGAAGGTCTCGTCTCAAGGAAATCTTCCAAACCTTTAGCTCGAACATCCTAGGGTCAATCGTAATCTTCTTCGCATTCATTTTGGATGATTGGGTAGAAGATTATAGAGATTACTACGAGTCGTTTGGAGTGTACCTCGGTGCGCTATTTGTGCCTACGGTAGTATTCCGATTCATTCTTTCTACTCGAACCAACCGAAGAATACAACGACGAGAAATCTGGTTCAACACTTTGCTGGTTGGTGCCAATGAGAATGCTGTTAAGTTGTACCATGAGATACAGCAGCAAAGAAACACCACGGGTCACCATTTCGTAGGCTTTGTATCGGTTCAACAGAAAATTGAATTTCTCGTCGAAAAGGACTTACCTCTCCTAGGTAACTATCAAGAAATGACGCGAATCATCGATGAATATCAAATTGAAGAAGTTCTCATCGCCATCGAGTCTCGCGAACATGAAAAGCTAGAGGCCATTATCAACTTGCTTGAGGATCACGATGTAAGAGTGAAATCGATACCCGACACTTACGATATCATTGTAGGTAAGGTAAAACTAGAGTCCTATGGCATTCCGCTCGTTGAGGTAAAGCACGAAATCATGCCGTTATGGCAACGTGCCGCAAAACGTACTTTTGACATACTCGCTTCGGTACTCCTCCTCCTTCTCTTCTCGCCTATCATGCTCTTCACCGCGTTAATGGTTCGTCAGAGTTCGAAAGGCCCCATCTTCTATCGCCAGCAAAGAATTGGAAAAAACGGACATCCTTTTCACATTATCAAATTCCGCAGCATGTACCAAGATGCGGAAAAACACGGGCCTCAACTGTCGAGCGACATGGATGACAGGATTACTCCTTGGGGTCGTGTAATGCGTAAATACAGACTCGATGAACTTCCACAGTTCTTCAATGTTCTAATCGGAGAAATGAGCATCGTGGGGCCACGTCCAGAGCGACAGTACTACATTGATCGCATTATGCAACGTGCAGGACACTACAAGCACGTGCAAAAAGTCAAACCGGGAATCACATCCTGGGGAATGGTGAAATATGGATATGCCTCAACGGTAGATGAGATGATTGATCGACTCAAATTCGACCTGATTTATATAGAGAATGTAAGTTTCTTTAATGATCTCAAAATCCTCTTCTACACCATTTTGATAGTTTTGCAAGGTCGAGGAAAATAAACCACTACATAAATTCAACCCATGAAGAATATTACAGTGATTGGTGCAGGAACAATGGGCAACGGTATTGCTCACGTGTTTGCCCAGCACGGATACGAAGTTCGTTTGTTCGACATCCAACAAAGCAGTCTTGATAAGGCTTTGGCTACCATCGAGAAGAATATGGGTCGCCAAGTTTCGAAGGAACTCATAAGCGCTGAGGATAAGAATGCCGCACTTGGACGCCTTACCACCTCCACAGAACTTGATCCTTCTGTAAAGAATGCTGATTTAGTTGTTGAGGCCGCTACCGAGCGTATTGACATCAAATTAGATTTGTTCCGTCAACTTGACGAACTTACCCCAGCCAAATGTATTCTGGCCACCAATACCTCTTCTATTTCCATTACGAAGATTGCAGCAGCCACAAATCGACCGGATAAGGTTATCGGGATGCACTTCATGAACCCAGTTCCGGTAATGAAGCTCATTGAGATTATCAGGGGTTATAGCACGTCCGACGAAACAACGGACCTCATTGTTGACCTCTCTAAGAATCTCAGCAAAATTCCGGTTCCTTGTAATGATTATCCTGGTTTTGTGGCCAACCGAATTCTGATGCCAATGATTAATGAAGCCATCATATCACTTCACGAAGGAGTTGCTGGTGTGCAGGAGATTGACTCGATCATGAAACTCGGAATGGCTCATCCGATGGGGCCTCTACAGCTGGCTGATTTTATCGGACTGGATGTTTGCCTCAGCATCTTAAATGTACTACACGAAGGATTTGGCAACCCAAAGTACGCTCCATGTCCACTTCTAGTGAATATGGTAACAGCCGGCAAACTCGGTGTAAAGTCTGGAGAAGGTTTCTATGATTACAGCGAAGACCCAAAGAACGCAAAGGTTTCAGACCAGTTTAGCTAGGTCGAGATTTACTAAGCAAGCTATATAGCCGCCTTCGGGCGGCTTTTCTTTTGGAATTCGGTGTAAAAAGGCAACATTTTCCAAAGTCTAATTCGTCTCGATTTTTATCTTGCACGACTTCTAATTGAAAAATGTTGACACACATGAAAAAAGTGCTCCTTCCATTATTGGCTTTCGCAAGTACTGCGGCTTTCGCGCAGGATAACTTAGTGAACCAAGCAAATCAGGGAAACGCCGCTGAAGGTCCGGGTTATCAGTTCGAGACCATTATTGATATTGAAGCTACCGAAGTTGAAAATCAAGCGAGCTCGGGTACATGCTGGAGTTACGCCACCAGCTCTTTTGTTGAATCAGAAATGATTCGCATGGGTAACGATCCCGTTGACATTTCTGAGATGTTCACCGTTCGCCAAGTATATATTGACAAAGCAGAGAAGTACGTTCGCTTGCATGGTCACCTTAACTTCGCTCAAGGTGGTGCTCTTCCTGATGTACTCTACGTAATTGACAAGTATGGTGCTGTTCCTGAAAATGTTTATGATGGTTTGGAGTATGGAACAGATCGCAACGAACACAGTGAACTTGAAGCTGCGTTGAAGGGAATCGTTGATGCGGTTATCGAGAACAAGAACCGTTCTGGAATTACTAGCGTTTGGCAAGATGCATTTACCGCCTACCTAGATGCTTACTTAGGAGCATTTCCTGAAGAATTTGAATATGAGGGCAAGACCTACACTCCTCGCTCTTTTGCTGATGATGTGATCGGAATTAAGGGTGAAGACTACGTGCAAATCACCTCATGGACACATTATCCTTTCGATACTGAAGTTCAGATTCAAGTTCCAGACAACTGGACTTGGGGCAATTCCATCAACGTCGAGTTGGATGAAATGATGAACAACATCAACAACGCCCTTGATGAAGGATTCACCGTCGCTTGGGCGGCAGATATTGAGCGTGGTTGGTTTAGCCTTCGTTCAGGCTTAGCGCTCGCTCCAGCGAACTGGGATTTGCTTACCGACGAGGAAAAAGCCGAATGCTTCAACTCGCCTTGCCCACAAATGGACGTGACTCAAGAGGTTCGTCAAGCAGCTTACGACAACTATGAGACTACGGATGACCACGCGATGCAAATCACAGGTAAGGTTAAAGACCAAAACGGTGATATCTATTACATCGTCAAGAACAGCTGGGGTCTTCGTGAGAACGATTACCGCCCGGGTTACCTAATGGTATCAGAAGCTTACGTTCGCTATAAGACCATTTCTGTAATGATGCACAAAGATGCCGTTACCTCCCACGTGGAAGATGTGATGTAATCCATCATTGAATCGAAAGGTATCAGAAGGGGAAGCACATTAGCTTCCTCTTTTTTTTTGAACGATTGTATCCAATCGAGGTTATCCACATAGGTAATTACACCAAATTCACTCGAATTAAACTCGACTATGAAATCTTTCCTACTACCTGCAATCGTGTTCTGTTGTATATTCTCAACTTCCGTAATCGCGCAGCCCAACCACTCTGTAACGGTATCTGGCGGCTTTGCCACAACCTACTCGAATTCATTGGTCGGTACTGTGGTGGAGGGCGCCTATTCGTATTACTTTGGAAATTGGTCACTTACCGGACAAATTGGTCGTGCAGACTTCGCTGGAGAACGAACCACTATGATTAGCAGACCTGATTTTGGAGTGGTTAACTATGTGCCGGCTGATATCGTTTCCATGTATCGCACGGCAGATCTTCTGGGAGGATACAGCCATAGTCTCCATAACAGCAAAGTGCATCTAATCGCTAGGACGGGTCCTTCGTTGGCAAGAACGGCTCAATATTTCATCAATCCTACGCTCACCGAAACCGATTACGACATCCTCGACGTAGGCATAGCATCTGAATTGGGAATTGGCTACACCGTCATATCATCCGGTACCGCAACCATAGATTTAAACTTGAAACTATCCGCAAGGCAGTACTTCAGCGTCGATGAAGGATACATTCGATTAGCCGTAGGAATAACTTGTCGTTTATACGATCAGTAGCGAATGCCAGCAGATTTAAAGATGAAACCCATGAGCCAAGCTGGTCCGATGAGGAGAAACTGGATGTCTTTTAGAAAGCTGGGCTTCTGCCCTTCCACTTTATGTCCATAGAACTGTCCAATCCAAGCGGCTACAAAAATAATGAGCGAGGTAGCCCAAACCGGAAAAGGCAACAAGCTCAAGGCGTAGACTCCTACCAGGCATATTACGGCAAAGACTCCTATAGCTAATCCCATTGGGACGCTTAATCGGAAGTAGAAAACCAAGGCCAAAAGCAAGCCAATCGTTCCCCAGTGGGCAAACGCTTGCAATCCATCGGGAAATACACTTTGTAAGGGTCCAGCGGGTATAGACGACACTAACCCTACTATCGAGAAGAAAATGCTTGGAACACAAATCCAATGAATGAGTTTGTTAAGGGGATTCTGATGACTTAGCGCATATTCATCAAACCAAGTATCGAGGCTTTTCATGTCTTCATTTTTTAGGGAAGTTCGAGCATTCTTCGGAAATTTGCAATTCAAGAAATATAACTCATGAGCGAAAGCACAGAAAATAAATACGAACAACTGAGAACGAAGTTAGCCGAGCTCGAAACTTGGCCTACGGTATATATGTTCAAATTCATTGTTCCCGCGGATAATCAAAAGATAGCGCAGGTTGAGGCTCTCTTCAATACAGAAGAATCTCAAGTGAGTATGCGTACGAGTAAGAATGGGAACTTCATTGCCGTTACCGCAAAGGAAATGATGATATCGGCTGACGCTGTAGTTGATCGATACAAGCAGGCTGAAGGCATTGAGGGACTGCTTTCCCTCTAAGCGCAATTAACGAGTCAGGACGATATAGTCCTTCATTGTGAAACTTCTCATGACGGACCAGTGTGCTCTTGATCAATAAGGCTTCATCTTCGCTGAGAAGTCGAGCCGCTTTGTAAACAGGTTCGTAACTCTCGGTAGTGTCTAACTTTTGTGCGTGACTTAGAGACACCCCTCCGCAAGAGCGCTCTTTGACCACAATCGTCCCTTCTAGCATGTCTCCAAAACGCTGATTGTATCGACTACTCGACACAAGAATCATTGCCAGAATCCCGGCTGACAGGTACAAGTCAATCACTCGCATGAACCATCTAGAAAACGCTTATAAGGAAGTACTTATTCGTGAATTGCAACAGCACGGCATCCATGCCATGCTCAGCAGGCTTGAAGAATTAACCATTGAAACCTTAAACAAGTACTTGGAATTAAAGGCTCGCGGTCTGATTTAGGTATTTTTGCATCATGCCTACCCTTCGAATTGCACTATCAGGCGCTCCTGGCACTGGTAAAACAAGCATTATCAATGAGTTGGAAAAACGCGGTTATGCGTGTTCCCCTGAATACTCACGCCAAATTATACGCGAGTCCCAAGAAACAGGTTCCAAAGTTACCCCATGGGATGACCTCGATGCTTTCTCGCATCGTGTGATGGAAGGGCGAATACAGCAGCATGAAAAAGCCAGTGGAGCGCTTCACTTTTTTGATCGTACCATTATTGATACCATTGCATATCAGGAACTCGACGAGTTGATTGTGCAACCGAATTGGGTCTATGCTGCCAAAAGCTTACGATATGCCCCCTTTGTCTTTCTAACTCCTCCATGGAAAGAAATCTATCAATGGGAGCAAGAACGTCAAGAGAGCGTCGATCAGCTTGAAAAGATTCACCTTCAATTGAAGAAGAGTTATCGCGAATACGGATATGAAGTTATGGAGGTTCCTAAATTGTCGATTGAAGACCGAACTTCTTGGATAATAAATCAGGTTGAGCAACTCAAATAAGATACACGACACGCTGAAGTCATACTTTGGGTACGACGCATTCCGTCCCGGGCAACGTGAAATCATTGAAGATGCATTGCTTGGCAAAGACGTTATTGCCTTACTTCCAACA
Source organism: Phaeocystidibacter sp. (assembly GCA_965659415.1). Lineage (GTDB taxonomy): Bacteria > Bacteroidota > Bacteroidia > Flavobacteriales > Schleiferiaceae > Phaeocystidibacter. The sequence continues at coordinate 27,845 of CBFHVA010000007.1, read as the reverse complement.
GGCGGAGGTAAAAGTTTGTGTTACCAGGTGCCTGCATTGAGTGCTGAAGGTGTCTGTATTGTTGTATCACCGCTCATTGCTTTGATGAAAGACCAGGTACAAGCACTAAAGAACAAAGGCATATCGGCAGTGGCATTAACAAGTGGAATGCCCTATTCTGATATCGATCGTGTGCTAGACAACGTCGTTTATGGCGAAATCAAGTTCTTGTACCTATCACCAGAAAGATTGAAAAGTGATTTAGTTCAAGAGCGTATAAAGCGCATGCAAGTGAACTTGGTGGCTATAGATGAGGCACATTGTGTTTCCCAATGGGGTTACGATTTTCGCCCTCCCTATCTCGAGATTGGAGAAATTAGAGAGTGGATTGGAGATGCACCGTTCATGGCTCTTACCGCATCGGCTACACCCAAGGTTGTTGCCGATTTAGAAGATAAGCTTCAGCTTCGATCACCTCGGCTTCATCAAAAGAGTTTCTACCGATCCAATCTTGATTTAAAGGTTGAATGGACAAACAGGCAAGAACAACAACTTCACGACCATATTAGGGAAACCCGTGGCAGCGTGATTGTATACATTCGTTCTCGCAACGGAACTACGCGTATAGCCACACGGCTGATGGCCATGGGTATTTCTGCTGCCGCCTATCATGCTGGCCTCACTCGAGAAGAACGTGATGAGCGCCAGGCTCAGTGGATGGCGGGCGACATACAAGTGATGGTGGCTACCAATGCCTTCGGAATGGGAATTGACAAATCCAATGTGCGCTTAGTCGTTCACTTGGAACTTCCAGATTCGCTAGAGGCTTATTATCAGGAAGCAGGAAGAGCCGGGAGAGACGGTCAAAAGGCAGCAGCCATTATGATTCTCGCCCCTACCGCTTCGGCACGACTAAAGGAGAGAAGTGAGGCGCAAACTCCAGACTTGACTTATACACGAAGAGTTTATACGGCCTTAGCTAATCAATTACAAATACCTATTGGTTCCGGAGAAGGAACCTTCACAGGTTTGGATATGCGCAGATTTACGCAGAAATACGATCTGCATATGCAGAAATCCTATGCCGCTCTTCTACTGCTCGAACGTTACGGGCTGATTCGATTGAGTGAAGGATTTAAGCCGAGAAGTTTGGTTCATATAACACTTAATTCAGAGGACTTGTATCCATTTGAAGTGCAGAATCCTCGCTTCGCCCCTCTCATTCGGCAAATGCTCCGGTGGTATGGAGGAATATTATCAGGGCCTACTCAGATTGATGAGCGCGCCTTAGCCTCTTCCGTTCAATTGGTGGATTCGTCAGTACAAAAGCAATTGAAAGCGCTCGAAGGAATGGGCGTGTTAGAGTATCGTCCGGCAGCAGCTGGACAAGGTTTGGAATGGACCATGGCGAGGATGGAAAGTCAATATCTCGCTATTAAACAAAGCGAGCTAAGGGAATTGCAAGAGCAATCGGAGAAAAGAGTTCGTTCCATGATATACTTCGCTGAGCATCAGCGCGATTGCCGTTTTACGATGCTCTTGGAATATTTTGGTGAAGAATTTGGGGAATGTGGACACTGCGATAATTGCCTTGAGAGTGCGAAAAAGCCAGTTCTACCCTTAGATAATGCTATTAAAGGAGTGCTTGAAAAGCCCACATCACTTGAAGAGCTTGAAAAGAAGTTGAAGGATTACGCAGTAGTGGATGTGAGGAAAATGCTGAGCTATTTACTTGATGAAGGATTCATTTGTAGAAATGAGGATGGCCTATATTTCAATTGCTAGCACTAGCTTTGCGCTATGAGGGCACGCGTCGTATTTATGGGCACTCCAGAGTTTGCAGTTGCATCTTTGAAAGCTATTTTGAAATCCAATCATGAAGTGGTAGGTGTTGTAACAGCGCCAGACAAACCAGCGGGTAGAGGAAGGAAACTCAATGCTAGCGCCGTTAAGGAAGCGGCTCTCAAGCATAATCTACCCGTACTGCAACCTGAAAGACTTCGCGACCCTGATTTCCAAAGTGAACTTAGCACGCTAGAGGCTGATGTTTTTGTGGTAGTGGCGTTTCGCATGTTGCCCAAATCAGTTTGGGCCATGCCTAAGTTTGGCACTTTTAACTTACATGCCTCTCTCCTGCCTAACTATCGCGGTGCTGCACCTATTCACTGGGCTGTAATCAACGGCGAGAAGGAGACCGGGGTAACTACCTTTCAATTGGATGAGGAAATAGATACCGGCTCCATCATTCTTCAAGAATCTACTTCTATCAGTGAAGACGAAACTACGGGTGAGCTATACGAACGCCTCATGCACTTAGGCGCACCCCTAGTGGTACGTACCATTGATGTATTAATCTCTGAAAAAGCTGAATTCAAAGAGCAAGATGAGACAGAAGCCACCCGTCCAGCTCCAAAGTTGTTTCGTGAGCATCAGTACTTGCACCTAAATAAATCGAGCTTGGAACTTCACAATCAAGTTAGAGGGCTAACTCCATTCCCTCCCCCGCTGCTCGTTATGGAATTGAACGGAGAGCGGTTTGAAGTCAAGGTTTCAAATTCGAGCTACACGCACGAGAGTGAGAAAGAGAGACCTGGGAGCATGATTTGGGAAGATGAGAAATTGATCATTCAAACCGGAATGGGTCAATTATTCATTCGAGAAATTCAATGGCCGGGAAAACGCAAAATGGGGATGCGCGACTTCAAAAATGGTTTCCCAGAGCATGCCAACTTGAGCAGCGTTGTGAACCCTTGATTTTACTGGGACGAGCGTTTTGCAATAAAATTCAGGCAGGTTTTTCAACAATTTCTCGGTTTTATCAACAAAGTAGCGCCTTTTTGGTGCTCAATCTTGCATGGGCTCTGCATTCGTCTATATTTGTAGTGCATTCAAGCAAAAATGTATAACCAAAAAAAATCATTCGCCATGAACAAAGCTGAATTGATTGATGCAATGGCTGCAGATGCAGGCATTTCAAAAGCACAAGCCAAAAAGGCTCTCGACTCTTTCACTTCTAGCGTAGGAACATCACTTGGTAAAGGTGGTCGTGTTTCTCTAGTTGGATTCGGATCATTCTCTGTATCTAAGCGTTCTGCTCGTGAAGGTCGTAACCCACAGACTGGTGCGCCAATCAAAATTGCTGCTAAGAACGTAGCTAAGTTTAAGCCAGGTGCTGACCTCAACGACAAGTTGAACTAAGCCACTTCGCTCAAAAAGAATACCCCGCATTAGCGGGGTTTTTTTATGCCAATACATTTCAGTGAAAATGAAAAGTCCCACTTTATAGCGGGACTTTCTATTCGACATGTTGATGACTATCAGATGATCATCCCCGCTGCCACCGTTTCATGCGTGGTTTCATCAATTAGAATCAATGATCCCGTATGACGGTTTCTGCGGTATGCATCTGCGAAGATGGGACGAGTTGAGCGAATCTTCGCGCGGAAGATATCGTTCATTTCAATCTTATTGTCCTCTTCGTTTCTGTGCAATGTGTTGATATCAACCTTATAAACAATATCCGTAATCATGGCCCGGGCTTCGTTACTCGTGTGACGAAGAACATATTTCCCTCGCGGCAATGGCCCCGCTGGATTCAACCAACACAGCATGACATCTAAGTCTTGCTTACTATCTGGCTGATTATTCGGACGAACAATCATATCACCGCGACTGATATCAATATCATCTTCCAAATTGATGGTAACGCTCATTGGAGGGAAAGCTTCTTCAATTTCGCCTTCGAGCGTGACAATAGAAGATATTTTGGAAGTCAATCCGCTTGGCAATACCGTAACCTCGTCTCCCGGTTTAAATACTCCACCTGCGATGCGACCGGCATAGCCTCGGTAATCGTGGTACTCATCCGAATGTGGACGAATAACGGTTTGAACAGGGAAGCGACAATCAATGTGATTTTCATCGGAACCGATGTGAATGGTCTCGAGTGTGTGCAGAAGAGTTCCGCCTTCATACCAATCCATGTTTACACTGCGGTTCACGACGTTATCTCCATGCAGTGCTGAAATCGGGATGAAGCGTACATCTTTCACATCTAGCTTTGCGGCAAACTCCTCGTATTGATCAATAATTTCATTGTATCGCTCTTCACTGTATTCAGCAAGGTCCATCTTATTGATGCACACAATGATATGAGGAATCTGAAGCAGGGAGGCGATAAATGAATGACGCTTGGTTTGCTCCAACACACCATTACGCGCGTCAACCAAAATCAGGGCAACATTGGCTGTTGAAGCTCCGGTAACCATGTTTCGCGTGTACTGAATGTGTCCCGGTGTATCGGCAATAATGAACTTTCGCTTTGGAGTGGCGAAATAGCGGTACGCCACATCGATGGTAATACCCTGCTCTCTTTCGTCCTTCAAGCCATCGGTAAGAAGGGAAAGATCCACGTGCTCAAGTCCCTTTTTGGTACTCGTTTTGGCAACAGCTTCCATTTGGTCTTCGAAAATCGACTTACTGTCAAAAAGCAAACGACCAATCAAGGTTGATTTTCCATCGTCAACACTACCAGCAGTCGTGAAGCGAAGAAGTTCCATATCTAAATAGTTCGATGTATCCATCGCAATGTCTTTTCTCTGATTGATAATTAGAAATACCCTTGACGCTTGCGGTCTTCCATACTCGTTTCACTTCGCTTATCGTCCTCGCGATTTCCGCGCTCTGTAACTCGTGTTGAAGCAACCTCTTGGATGATTTTCTCCAAGTTATCGGCATCGGATTCAATACCGCCTGTGATTGTGATATCTCCTAAGGTGCGGAAGCGAACCATCTTCTTCACAGGTGTTTCGTTATCACGAACGTTTATAAACTCTGAAACGGGAAGCCATGATTTATTTCTCCAAATCACTTCACGTTCTCTAGCAAAGTACAATTCAGGAATCTTGATATCCTCCATGAGAATGTACTGCCAAACGTCCATTTCAGTCCAGTTTGAAATGGGAAACACTCTAAAGTGCTCGCCCATGCGCTTCATACCGTTAAAGATATTCCACAACTCCGGACGTTGATTCTTTGGATCCCATTGGCCAAAGTCATCTCGATGTGAGAAGAAGCGCTCTTTTGCGCGGGCTTTCTCCTCATCTCTACGCGCACCACCCATGGCTGCATCGTAATTCTGAGCTTCAATGGTATCGAGCAAGGTGGTGGTCTGAAGTGCATTTCTACTTGCATTTGCTCCCGTTTCCTCGCGAACTCTTCCATCGTCAATTGACTTCTGAACGGAGCCTACAACGAGATTTGCCCCCAACTCTTCAACCAGTTCATCTCTGAACTGAATCGCCTCTGGGAAGTTGTGTCCGGTATCTATATGCACCAACGGGAAAGGAATTTTAGCTGGGTAAAATGCCTTCTTCGCTAGGTGAGTTAATACAATGGAATCCTTACCTCCAGAAAACAGAATAGCTGGATTATCAAATTGAGCGTACACCTCACGAATGACGTAAATCGCTTCGGCTTCAAGCTCTTTAAGGTGCGTTAGATGATAGTTACTCATGTCGTTCTATTTCAGTGGCAAAGATGCATAATCCTACCAATTCTATATACTTTTAGATGAATCTTTTTAACTCCAGATAATCAATGACTTTGGCCACGCTTTCCTCAAGCGATTCGCTATCAGTACACAAGTGAATATCCGGTGAATCTGGAGCTTCAAATGGAGAAGTTATTCCTGTAAAGTCAGGAATCTCTCCTGCCCTTGCCTTTTTGTATAATCCCTTCACATCCCGAGCTTCACAAACCTCTAGTGGACAATCCACAAATACTTCGATAAACGAACCTGAACCTACTGTGTTGCGAACTTTAGCACGATCTGATTTGAATGGGGATACAAAGGCGGTCAATACAATCAATCCAGCATCGGTCATCAAATTTGCCACTTCTCCGATACGGCGGATATTCTCCGTTCTGCCCTTCTCGGAAAAATCCAAATCGCCGTTTAGCCCAGCCCTTACATTATCACCATCGAGGATATAGGTGTGGCTGCTTCTGCCGTGAAGAACTTTTTCAACTGCATTGGCAACTGTGCTTTTACCTGACCCCGAAAGGCCGGTAAACCAAAGCACAAAGGATCGGTGTCCATTTAGCGTTTTACGTGACTCACGATTGATATCATGAATCTGCGGGATTACAATAACCTTAGACATGTATTCCAGAGATGAAGTTGTACCTCACCATGAGGTAAACCAGAATTGAAAAAATATAGAGAATAGCGAGAGGAGCTCCTACCCTAAGGAAATCCTTACTCTTATAGCCTCCAGGACCATACACCATTAGGTTAGTTTGATAACTCACTGGTGTTAAAAACGAAGCAGAAGCTCCATAGGCCAAGGCTAGATAGAACGGCGTACCATCAACTCCCGACTGTTCCACGAGAGCCGCAACAATCGGAAAGGCTACTGCCACAGCGGCCACGTTAGTCACAAAGCTGGTCAAGAAAACGGTAAGAAGCATTATAGACACTAGAATAATCAATGGATTTGCCGTTTCAAGTAATCCAACCATTCCACTGCTTATCCACTCAGCGGTTCCAGTGTGAATAAGTGTAGTACCTAGCGCGACCGCACATACCAAAATGACCAGTAAATCAGAATTCACATCCTTTCTAAGGTCTTGTGCTGAAAACAATCCGAAACTAGCTAAAAGGACCATCACGATAATTAGAAAGGTGAATAGGTCAATTCCGCCAAAAAGCAATGCAATTAAGGCAGCCGCAGCTCCTAATCCCACCCATCGCTTCTCTGGTTTTGAATTTTGATCGATGCGCTCCATGTACGATACGGTGTACAAGTGCTTATTGGCTTGAATTACCGTTTTAAAACGCGTTCCAGTGGTAAGCAAAAGCAAATCTCCGTATTCCAACACCACATCACCAATTCTTCCTCCAAGCTTCCTACCATCACGATGAACAGCTACAATAGCAGCATCAAAACGCTCCCTAAAATTGGTGTCGCGCACTTTCTTTCCCGCTAAATCGGAAGTAATCGGCACCAAAACCTCTACCACTTCTAATACATCCTTGCTAGCAAACTTTTCACGCTTTGGAATTTCAAGTCCGTTATCGTCTTTCAGCAACTCAACAATGCGATCTACATCACCGGCGAAGTAGAGTAAATCACCGGCTTGCAGGATTTCTTCTGGAGTGACAGGAGATATCAATCTACCCTTCCTGTAAATCTCGATCAAGAAGATTCCCTCCAAGTTTCTCAAACCAGCCTCTGTAATGGTTTTACCCACCTTCTCGCTGTTAGCTAACACTTCGGTTTCAACAATGTATTCTCGTCGGTTTGATTCAAACTCCTCCAAAACATCCTTTCTATCCTTTAGCATCCCAAATCCAAACAGCGATAGGTACAGAACACCGAGAATAGTGACGATCAATCCTGGGAGGAAGAAATCGGCAAAGCCAAGGGGCTCTAAATCGTTGGCCTCCAATAAACCATTCAAAACCAAGTTGGTGGAAGTACCAATAACCGTAATAGTTCCACCTAAGGTGGCGGCAAAGCTAAGTGGCATCAGAAATCGTGAGGGAGATACGTCGCGCTTGCGGGCCCAATCGTAAACGTAAGGAATCATGAGAGCTACGATCGGCGTATTATTCACTACGGAAGAAAAGGCTGCGACAGAGGAAGTCATGCTCACCAAAAACCGTTTTGGAGATTGAATCCCTCTGAAGATGCGATCCATCAAGCCCAATAAGTTGAAGTGCTTTCGAAGCGCGGACGTAATAAAGATCAATAAGAAGATGGTAAGTATGGATCTATTACTAAAAGCGGAAAGCAGTAAATTGATAGGCATGATGCCAACGAGAACAAGAGCTAGGGTAGTCCAGCCGAACACTAAAGTTGGCTTAAACCTTTGAACGAACAGACTTGCCGTAATCACCAAAAGGGCGGCAAGTAAAATGTAATGTACCGTTCCCTCTGTCATGCTCATTTTGAATCCCGAACTTGGTAAATACGTTCAATGATATCTACCACTTTCATGCCTTCTAAGGCATTTGTGGAAATCTTGGTCTCACCTCTAAGCGTGCGAATCACATTGTCAATTACATAACCATGATTAGCTGCTGAACCTTTATACGGTCCGTAATCATTAGGAGGGTTAGAAGGGGCCAATTCAGGCATCTCATAATCTTTGATATGACAATGCACTACTTCATTCATGTATTGCCCCCCTACTTTTACACTGCCATTCTCGGCAAGAATAGTCAGCGATGACTCTAGATTTTGACCCCAGACACTCGTAGAATACTGTAAGCTTCCTGTTCCGCCATTCTTGAAGTCGAAATGCACAAGACCGGTATCCTCAAATTCAATGAGTTGATCATGATTGTGATTGTCAAAGCGACCAGAGATATTCTCGATATCCCCAAACAACCAATATATCATATCCACAAAGTGACTGAACTGGGTGAAGAGTGTTCCACCGTCCATGTCTTGTGATCCATGCCAGGTGTCTGATTTATAGTATCGCTCATCCCTATTCCAATAACAATGAACATCCACGTGAAATATTTTGCCCAGTACTCCCTTGTTAACCAGTTCCTTCAACCACTGGGAAGGAGGAGAATATCGGTTCTGCATTATTCCAAATACCAACTTTCCCACTTCCAAGGAGGTGTGAATGACGCGTTCGGCGTCTGATTTATGGAGAGCTAGTGGTTTCTCGATCAGCACGTGGTAGCCTGCGCGCAGACATTCGATAGCCTGACTCGAGTGTAATCCATTAGGCGTAGCTAGAGATACTACATCTATATCAAGATCAGAGTCCAGCAAATCATTTAAAGATGTGAAGTGCGGAATTTCTCCCATTCCATGGTCTACTGCAATATCACAAGTAGCCACCAACTCTGCATTTTCAAATTCGCTGATAATGCGAGCATGTCGCTGCCCTATTCTGCCCATGCCACAAACGGCAAAGCGCACGGATCGGTTTGTTATATGTGCTACCATGAGCCCGCTAAATTATAAAAATCTATTAAATCGATAGGATTTAATCATTATGGCGCCAATCGATGATAAATCCACGAGCTACCATCGCGAACATACTGAATTCGATCATGGAGTCGGCTTGCGCGCCCCTGCCAAAATTCCATTTGTTCCGGCACAACCCCAAAGCCACCCCAAAAGTCGGGGCATTCAGGACCTTCCACGCCATACTTTTCAGTCTTTGCGTTCACTTCGGCTTCCAAAACTTCACGATTTGCAATGATCTGGGATTGAGGAGAACTCAACGCGCCAATCTGACTTCCAATGGGGCGTTCCTTGAAATAAGCGCTGCTCTCTTCATACGGTAGTTGCTCAACCCTTCCCGTAATGCGAACCTGACGCTCAACCTCAGGCCAATAAAAGAGTAAAGTGGCCATTGGGTTCGCTTTTAAATCTTGACCTTTCTTGCTGTTGTAGTTGGTGAAAAAGGTGAAGAGACCATTGTCCGAGCCCTTCAACAACACAATCCGAGCATCTGGAACACCCTCGGCACTCGCAGTAGCCAAGGTCATTGCAGTGGCGTCTGGTCGACCTAGTTCTTTCCACTCGCTAAACCAATCTTTAAAAAGGTACATTGGATCATTCGGAACTTCCGATTCCAGCAATTGACCTTTTGTATACTCACGTCGAATTTTTCTTAAATCTTGATCATTCATGATGTAAAAATCTCACTTTAAGTTGGATATGTGAATGGACCATCCTAATTTGGATTCTATGGAAAAACCGACAACCGGTAGTTTATTGTTAGCAGAGCCTTTTTTAGGTGATCCCAACTTTGATCGCAGTGTAGTATTCATCGCGGAACACAATGATGAAGGTACGGTAGGATATGTTCTTAACCGACCTATGGAATTAAAAATACACGAACTGGTTTCAAACTTTCCCGAATTTGAATCGGAAGTTTATTCAGGCGGTCCGGTAGAGCAAGAAAATCTTTATTTCCTTCACAATCGCCCCGACTTATTCCCTGATGCCATTCGCGTAACGGATACGGTATATTGGGGTGGAGATTTCGAATTACTCAAAAGTGCCATTCTTCTTGGTCAGATCGAGGAAGGAGAGATTCACTTTTTCCTGGGCTATTCTGGTTGGGGTGCGGAACAATTGAAAGGCGAAATTGAAGAAAAGTCGTGGCGTGTGCTTCCCCCAGACACGATGGACATTTTCAAAACGCAAAGTTCAGAATTATGGCGTTCGGCCCTTCAAGAGTTAGGTGGCGATTATAATCTGTGGGTCAATGCTCCTTCTGATCCGCTACTGAACTAAGGATTGATCGAAAGAAAGATTCAATGCCTTCAGTGCCTCCTTGGCCTTTTCATTGCTATAGCTCTTCATTCTGTACTGCCCTACCCACTGTATTCCTTTCATGCTGTTGGTGAGCCAAACTTCATCCGCACGTTGTAAGTCAAAAGGACTAAATCCCTTCTCCTCAACCTCAAATCCCCATTGCTGTGAATTTCTTAGAATGTGCTTGCGCATCACTCCTCTCAAAGCACCACTTTCCAGAGGTGCTGTAACCAATTTGTTACCAGTTACCATAAACAGGTTGCTCGATACACCTTCTACAACGTGCTTGTCAGAATTCAGCAACAATGCATCGTCCAAGTCATTCTCAGCCGCATAGATACCAGCCAGTGTATACAATAATGCGTTCGTTGTTTTCAGGTTGCTCAACATGCCCTTTGGAACTTCATGATCCTTAAAAACATCAACCTTCAATCCGACTGAATTCAGCTCGAAGTCAACATCTGGCCAAGCCTCGGCTTGTATGATGAAGCCCATTTTAGCATCGGAGGCAGGAGTGTATTTTCCTTTACCATCTCTGTAAATCGTCATTCGAATGCGAGCTGGCCCCCTTTCGATATGCTGAGCTTTCATCGTTTCCATCAACTGTTCTTCCAAAAACTCCGGCGACCAATCCAATGGGATTTGCATGCGGAGAATGCGCATGGAAGCCATGGCGCGGAAGTAATGATCCTCCCAGTTGAGTAAGGTTGTGCCGTTGTACTTAACGGTTTCGAAAAGGGCATCGCCGTATTGAATCGGTCTAAAATTAGCCTGAAAAGGCACGGCCTCGATATCGAGAATTTCTCCGTTGTGATTGATCATTTGGCAAAGTTAAGGATGCGACATAAAAAAACCGCCCAAAACTTTCGTCTTGGGCGGCCAATCATAGGTTGATTGAAATTCTTAGTGCACCGTAAGTCTAGAGGTTCCTGTTAAAGAACCGCTCTTCACTTGAACGATGTAGATTCCTGGTGACCATCCGTCTGTTGCCACACGGAAATCATTATTATTTGGAGAATCGGTGTAAACCACGCGACCCGTAATATCCAAAACGCGAATGGTTTCGATCTTCTCGATACTCTTCACGCGGAAATCTCCGCTGGTAGGATTTGGATACATGTTGAAGTCTACCGAAGCAGGCTCAATCACAGAAATGTCATTGGCATCAAGAATAGATTTCAAACCTGGAACGATGAAGTTCATCACCGTATCGATGTAAGCCAAGCTTTGTGACTTAATGTTAGGGTTGGTCTCGTTAGCACCCAATGGATCACTCGGATCCCAAAAGTCCCATGGATTTGAGTTAACGGCAAACGGCAAGTTTGGATCTGCTGGCGGAATAGCAATTGGGTAGATACCGCTGAATTTACCAGGGTTTCCTGGGTGATTTCGAGCAATTTGCCATTCAGCATTACCTGTATACGGCTCGCGCTGGAACACATAATTGTTAAAGTTCTGATTGGCCATGCGAATCGCACGGTAACTACCAGCAACAGCTACCACATCCCAAAACTGTCCGTTTACTGGAACGCGTACCATACCTGAATCATACGGTGCATAGAAGTCATACACACTGTGCACGCTCAGCATTGGCACATCACCAGCTTCGAGCCAAGACTCATCACCTAATGCACCACCGAGATTCACAACAGCACTGACATGATCCGGAATACCTGCCAAGTTTTCAATGTTTCTTCCAGGAGCTGTAAAATCGATAATGGCCAAACCATTTGAGTCTGTGCCAGTAATTACCGCCTTACCACCGTAACCATTCCAGTCGCCCACAATAGCTGTATCTACATATGGATCACCTGGAGAAACTGTACCGCCGAAGATTCCAGTCGTACCTTGATATTGGAACTTAGGGATCGCTGTAACCTCAGCGAGCTTGTCTAGGGTTGCATAGGCAAAAGTGATATAACCACCTGAACCTTGACCAAGTAGAATGATATTGTTTCCATCCACACCTAGTGGATCGCCTTGCAATTCGGAAGCACGGATGTAACGAACAGCGTTCTTCGCATCCTGAACTGAATTGTAAACGGCCATAAGGTTAGACCCTCTTCGCAAATCGAGGTTTTGCGTATTATCAGGTTGCCATCCTAAACGATAACTTACAGAGGCGGCCACATAACCGCGCTTAGCAAAACGCTTACATATTTCAACCGCTGCACTATCCGTGCGATCTCCCATTGGAGAAACCAATCCTTTTGGAAGGAAAGACCCCGTGTGGAAATACAATACAACAGGACGATCAGTTTCAGTATCTACGGCAGGGCTCGGCATGTAAACATCCATAAACAATGGAATTACACGAGGTCCACCTAAAGACTGAGGCACATAGGCGCTAAAATTCTGTCCATAAGGCTGATTAGGAATGGTCATGATCTCCGAGTCGTTAAAGATCTCGTCGACATAACGCGTTTGGGCTGTTGCGCCCAAAGTGCCGATGGTTAATAATCCGGCTAAGAGTAAATTCTTATTCATACGCTTCACATTTATTTCGTTGCTCAATATAGTTAAAAAGAGTCGATCACATGGATTGTTCTATGGATTCCACCGATAAACGAGTGATAGATAGGCAAGCCTACCTACACTTGGTCCACCATATACTTGAAATACTCGATTATCTAGCACGTTACTCGCTCCTAGTTTGGCAGTTAGATTCCAGTCTGGAATCTCGTAAGTCACTTGTGCATCTAGGAGTCTGTAATCGTCGATAAACCCAGTAAACTGTGGCGATCCTTCAAACAAGAAACCCTGAACCCACTTGTAAGTAACATTGAATCCCCATGTGTGGTTCTCAATCTTGACTGGAATCTGCCGAGCGCCAAAACTGATGTTGAACTTGTTCTCAGGGGTGTTGAATGCTGGAATGATAGGATCATCTGAAGCCGTATTCAACACATTCCAAGTATAGTTTCCACTCAGGCTATAATAGTCCCAGAAGTAATAATTCAATCCAACAGAAAAGCCTTGCGTGGTAACCACATCTTGTGCATTGGCTGCAATTCGATAGGCTTGGATATCGGTAACGTTAGGAATTTGATCTTCGTTAATGTCCAAACCAATCTGGAATCCGATAAAGTCTTGGTAAAAGCTATAGTAATAGTTCGCATCTACATAAAGTGCTTCAAACAAAGTGGTACGATAGCCAATTTCAGCAGTTTGAACTCTTTCCGGACGGATAGGATCAACGGAGAAATAATCGAACTCATACGTCACTCTCGATGGATCTCCTGGAGGCGCTATGGAAGGTAATTCTAAGTAAGCAGAGAAATCATCCGCGGTAATCAACGAATCGAATCCATTGAGGTTACCTACGAGTCGCGCTGGACCCACATTGTAGTATAAATATTGATCTTGTAGCGTGGGGTTACGGATGGCTGAGGAGAACGAAAAGCGCAAGCTGTTTATCTCATCAATGTTATAAACAGCTGACACAGCTGGTGAGAAGAGGTAATCAAAGTTCTGGTTTTTATCCATTCTAAGCGTGGCGCTCACCTTCCAAACCTCTCCTTGGAATTTGCGCTGCCAACCCCCGTAAATTCCATATTCATAGTTAGATATCTCTCTGCCATTGGTGTCTGAGAAGATGGTACCATTTGAATTCGGACGATAGAGACGACCATTGCCACCCAAGGTGAATTCACCCCAATCGGTTGGGTCAAATTTATACTCACCTTGTGCATGATAAAGCGCAGATTGATCTTCGAATCGACTCCCTCCGTCGGCGAAAGAAGTGGTTGTGATGTACGTAAAGAGGTCGTCAAAAGCCTGAGTCCCAGGAGTAATCCCTTCATCTGTAAGACTACCACTCAGACTGTTGTGCCATTCCGTGATTTGTGCTCTGTTCTGATCAATAAAATCCACCATAGCTGCATCGAACTGATCTTGTGGAAGGTTTTCATCCGGGTACCCTGGCAAGTTTCTCACCTGTGGAGCAAAAACGGCTTGCCAAGAGCCTGCGTACTGACTCGACCAAGCTAAACCGCTTCGCAAACTGTCTTGCATCCTCAGTGCAGTGAAGTAAGCATCATAAGTGTCCCCTGCATCCTCATTGGTGGAATAGGCTCTGAAGAACCACTTATTCTTATCGCGTACTTCAATTCGATTCTGAAAGAACTGAATTCCCTTAAGACTAAAGCGATTATCTCCTTGGTATACGGTAGTTCCAGAGCCATAATTAAAGGCGTAAATCAATTCAATATCATCCGTGGGGCGGTAATGTAAACTGGTTCCAATTTTCAGATTGCGCGTATCGTAATCTACGAGATGGATTTCTTCGATACCTTCACGGTGATAGATCCCGAGTCCGGGGTAATCTTTTGAAGTTCCAGGAGATTCGTACCCTCTTTCGTCTCCATATCGGTTTACCGCATCGTATCCTCCCGGATTATTGGCCGCCGAAGGCGAATCATCGGTCGGGTTCAAGTTGGTTGCCTCCCAATCATCCGCAGATAAATAATAGATGTTCAATTTATAAGCAAAAATCGGTTGCCCATCACGATCTCCGATGGCATCTGCCCACCGCACGGCATATTCGTTCAAATTACGCTCTCCTACCTTGGCACTGAAATCTAGTCCTTGGAAAACAAATGGATCCTTTGTAGTCATGGAAATAACACCGTTGAACGCATTTGGACCATAGAAGGCTGAACTTGCACCGGCTATGATATCCACATTCATAACATCTAGTTCACTAGCTCCCAAGAAGTTACCTAAACTGAAGTTCAACCCTGGCGCTTGATTATCAACCCCATCAATAATCTGAAGAGAACGTACAGGAGAAGTGGAATTAAATCCACGTGTGTTAATCACTTTAAATCCAATACTCGCAGAAGTAAGATCGACGCCTTTTAAGTTGCCCAATCCGTCATAAAAGCTCGCACTTGGTGTTTCCTGGATGGCCCGTAAGTCGAGGGCCTCAACGGTCAATGCCGATTCTGCCTGCTTTTCACTCAGTCTTCTTTCAACAACGCTCACTTCCGCAATCATCTGAGCATCGGCTTCCAAACGAACGGTCAAACGGGCATCCGTACTTGAAACATTAACAGTTCGAGTAGCATATCCCAGAGCCTTAATCTCTATCTGCGTAGGAAGCTTCGTCAGTCTGAGCTGAAACTCTCCGTCGAAATTGGTTACCGTCGGACGCGGCTGTCCGACCTCTCCAACTTGAATACTAGGTATCGGTTGACCGTCAGCATCATCTAAAACAACACCTGTCAGCACCTGAGCATGGGATACCAAAACCCCAAGGAGAAAGACTACAGTAAGGAATAGTTTTTTAATCATTAATGCATGAATAGGATTATCAACTTCGAAAACTAGGCAAAATATTTCATCTGTAACTAGAATTCATGGGCAGTTGCTCACATTTTTATCCACGACTTAAAGTTTTCATTGCTGTGGAATAAGCTTTTTTAATCTGATGTTGAGCATTGGAGGTGTTACTAAGGTGGTCAGTATCACCACGATAATTACTACGGCGAACAACTCATCATTCAGTATGCCTATTGCCTTTCCAATACTGGCAAAGATTAGACCTACCTCTCCTCTCGGCACTAATCCGATCCCCACAAGTACTCGATCGTAATCCTTTGGTAAGAACATGCCGGCCATCATTTTTCCGATTATGGCAACAGCAGTGAGAAGCAGTCCAGACCATAATACCGTCCATTCGGCAAAAGCGGTAACGTCTACCTGAAAGCCCATCAACACAAAGAACACAGGTGCAAAAACGCCTTCTAGAGGAGCAATAAGATCCTCCAAGCTCATGTCGCGCTTCTTTATTTCTTCAAACAGACTATCGCGAAGCACTAGCCCCGCACAGAATGCCCCTACGATAGGTGCCAAGCCGATTGCGCTGGCCAGCCATGCAAATAAGAGCAATAGGGCAAATGGGAATAGCAAGAAAGTGTTTCTGCCAGCGAAGAATGCAAAGAATTGCACAACCTTTCGAAGAGCGTATCGTTCAAGAAGGAATACGAAAATAAGGAACCCAAGCGCTTTAGAGACTATAACCACCACCTCGGTAAAGTCTATGGAACCGCTCGTAATCAAGCCACTTACAATAGCTAGGAGAATAAGCCCCATTATATCGTCAATTACCGCTGCACCAAGCACAAGTTTGCTTTCCTTAAGGTTGATGCTATTCGTATCCTTAAAAACACGAGCCGTAATACCAATAGATGTAGCCCCCAATGTAGCGCCAATGAATATGGCTACATTCTGTGAATCCACTGCCGGTAGAATAAATTCAGCAACTAGGTAACCAAGTAAGAAAGGAAAGACTACACCCAGAGTTGCTACAGAGAAACTGACCGAGCCCATTTTTATCATTTCTTCGGTACTTACTTCTAAACCTACCATGAACAGCAGAAGCAGCACACCAAGACTCGAAAACAATAGCGTGTAGTTCGCATTCAGAAAAGCGTTCAAGAAATTATCTGCAGTCATCGTATTGACAATCCGCTCTTGCACATCTTCCGGGAAATCCGACTCCTCCATCACATACGATTGAACCGCATGATCGAAGTCTTCTTCAATTTCCGCCGTAGCTTGAATCACCTCCCGCATTTCACTTTGATACCGGATGGTGGTTACTAATCGGTTGTTGGCATTAAACAAGAGAGCACCCAAGACAATTCCAATGATCAGCTCACCCAATACTTCGCTTTGCTTAAATCGACGAGCAATAAAACGACCGGCCACGGCTGCAATAAGAATAAAGAAGATAGCCAAGAACTCACCTGAAAAGGGATCGTGGTGCCCCCCTCCTTCTTCTGACCCTATGGAAATGAATGGAATTCCGAGCGCAAAAACGGTTGAGAACAATTTAGAAGTGGTTTTCATATGTGCGTTTCAATTTTAGCAGCCATAATATAGGAATAGCCTATGGTCTATTCTAAATACTGTGCGTTTTTCTAGAATACAAGGCACATTGACACTCCAATCGAAATACATCAATTAAATTTGTGGTCATTTTTTGAATCAAACGCACGTCATGCTCAACAAAATCATCCGAATAGCTCTTACGGTTGCTGTATTTATCTACGCCATTTTCGAATTTATCGAAGGTCATATTGGCAACGGTATATCACTTACGCTACTATCGGGTCTTATTCTCTTCACCTATTTTAGAAATGAGCGTATGCTTTTGGCGTTGTGGTACATGCGCAAGCAGGATATTCCAAAGGCAAAAAAACAAGTTGAAGCCATCAAGGACCCTGAACAGTCGTTGACAAAAGGACAGGCTGCCTACTGGTATTTCTTGAAGGGGATCATGGAGGCGCAAACCAACATGAATAAGTCTGAAAGCTACTTGAGAAAGGCATTAGGCATGGGACTCCGCATGGATCAGGACAAAGCTATGGTAAAGCTTCAGCTAGCTGGAATTGCTATGTCGCGACGAAGAAAACGTGAGGCTCAAACCTTACTTACGGAAGCCAAGAAACTCGATAAACGCGGCATGCTGGAAGATCAAATTAAGATGTTCAAGCAGCAACTCAAGCGCATCTAGTTGCATCTAGTATCTTTATCGGGTATGCGAAAACCGCTAACCCTTATTTTCCTCCTTCTCTCCTACTTTGGAGTTTTTGGTCAAACTCTCCAAGAGACCATCAAAGTGGAGGTTAGCGCGAATGCGGACGCATTTTTAGTTTCACATGAACTCTCCAATTCATCTGACCCTTTACCCATGTGGGGTGAGTGGGATTTACATGCCTGGCATAACGACCAAAGTCTACTTAGAACGGAGCTTTTACACGAACAGAATGTTAATCTCCATTTTGCCAGTGAGCAAGAGCTAGGTTCCATCATCGCACCACATGTAGGCAGTGAGCCAATCGAAGGCCTGACACCTCTCGACACGGGAATTGGTCCCAATTTTAGTGGAACCGTTAGTTATGCGTTCAATCCACCAAATTGGGAATTAACTGATCAAGGAAGGAGTACCACTTTCTTTGGTATGAATCGTCCTTTTGTTAGATGGTACAGCAAATCGGATTCCGTCTCCCGGCCGGCTAATGTGCATGGATATCACTCTTGGGATAATCGTCCGGCCACCTTACATATCCACAACAACAGTAAGTTTCACTTCGTGATTCCGGGACTTGCGGGTATTCAAAAAGGCGAGTACATCCAATCATCAAATGCGCGTACCTTCTTTGCTGCCCCTCATTTCTCCGAAACGATAACTACCGAAAACACCAAAACGGTACATTGGATTTTTGAGGATGACTACCCCGTAATTGCCCAAGCGCAAGTGCTGGAGAAAGCCGAAAAGTACCTTCAAGATTTCTATGAATACAACCTACCCGAGAACCTAAATGTACTCCTTCTAAAGGATGCAGGTAATCTTCGCTCCACGCAAAATATTCTGATTGTCGAATGGAGCAATGATCCCATGGAAATGGAACTCCGAATTATTCAACAATTAGTTGAGTTATACTTTACTAATGTGCTGAATGTAAATGAATATGAACATCCATGGTTGTCCGAAGGGATGGCTCATTATCACCGTTACGATTATCAATCCATACACTATCCAAATAGTCGACTTTTCCGGGGTTATTCGAGCACCCGAGCCGCTCGGTTTTTGGATGTAGATGAATTAGAACCTACCTATCTCCACACCTGGCTTTACCTATACATGGCACGTCAAGGATTGGATCAACCACTATCCGATTCAGCCCTCTCCTATGCTCCCTTTAACCGTGAGGCTATCGTGAAGGGAAAGGCTTCCCTGTTAATAGGAACCCTCAGAGGTTATGTAGGAGAATCAGCTTTCATCCTAGGGACACATCGCCTATCATCTGAAGAAATTATCGCGCGCGGCCCACTAACGCCGGAATCATTTCAGGCCAGCATTGCGTATTATGCGAATCGAGAAATTGACTGGTTTCTTGGAGATATATACTCGACAAGTAAGAATGTTGACTATAGCTTGAATGACTTAGATCAATGCAGTTACATTGCTACGGCCAAAGTTGAAAACCACGGAGAAGTGGCCATTCCATATGCTACACTGGGGTACAATCGCGAAAATGAGGAAGTGCTGGAAGAGTGGCACGATGGGCACTTGGGAACTGATACCATTCAACTGCATTTGGAGGATTACAGGCTGATGACTCTGGATCCCAACCAAACGCTTCCCGATCTTAACAATAAGAATCATTGGCGTAAACCCGATGGTCTTTTTCAAAGTACCGCTCCTCTTCATTTGCAGTTTTACACTGGATTAGATCAGGCCAACAAAACCCAGATATATTGGATACCCACGGTGAAATTCAACGCATACGATGGGGTACTCGCCGGGGTGAATTTTTACAACAAGACCATCATGCCCAAACGATGGGAATACAAGTTTGGACCCGAATACAGTACCCGAACCAATCAACTTACCGGAACGGCCTCTCTTCGTTACTACAGACCGTACTCTTCGGGTTGGTTGCACGCCTTGGAAATCGGGTTATACGGGCGTTACTATCACTATGATCAAGACCTTTCCTACACACGCATCTCTCCTGGATTCAATTTTCACCTGCGAAAATCTCATCCTCGAAGCACACTGCAGCAAACTATAAAGCTCAGAGCTGTAGGGGTATACCGGGAACTTCGACCTGCAGATGAAGTGAAGCCAATCGAAGAAACCAATGCTCGCTACGAGGTGATTGATCTTCGATACATCCGTGAAGAGCAGCACATTCTTCATCCTTCATTATTGGAGGCGGATATTCAGTTTTCGGAGCGCTTCTCTCGACTGGCCGTTTCATACCGTCAGCGTTTCATGTTGCCTAACAGACAATGGTTGGGAATTAGAGCTTTCGCCGGTATGTTTCTGTATAACCAACAGCCCGAAGGGCAACCCTTTTTCAGCTTCGGACTCAGCGGGACGCAAGATTATTTATTCGATTATTCCTTTATTGGACGCTCAGATTCATCTGGGATTTGGAGTCAGCAGTTCTTCGTGACCGATGGAGGCTTCAAATCAAATACCGATGTTTATTCGAGTACTTGGATGACATCCCTAGCCCTCAATGTACCCGTGTGGAAAGGCATTGGCATTTTTGGAGATGTGGGATACTCTGGATTCCAAGAGCAACTCTATTGGGACTACGGTGTCCGTTTAGCCATTGTGCCTGACTTCTTAGAATTCTACTTTCCGTTCCAAAGTAGTTTGCAGAATCACTTATCCACCCCCAACTACCTTACTCAGGTTCGATTTGTGTTGAACATAAACACGACGGACATTATTCAACGCCTGCGCCGAGGTTGGTACTAAGTTCCCTATCCTAGGCACAATTTGTTCATTTTAAGAGCGATAACTCAGCCCCATTTCATAGCTTGAAACGAGGCGTAGATTCCGTACCTTTGCAATCCTTGCACTTAAAACGGTTTTATATGTCTGATACCATTCAAAAGCCATCTACGGAAACTCAATTCAAAGAAGTTGTCTTGAACGATTTCAAGCTTGCGGTACTGAGCCGTGAAGCTAGTTTGATAGGTCGACGTGAAGTTTTAACCGGAAAGGCCAAATTCGGCATATTTGGCGACGGAAAGGAACTCGCTCAAATTGCATGGGCCAAGGCTTTTCAGAATGGAGATTTTAGAAGCGGATATTATCGCGATCAAACCTTTATGATGGCTATCGGCCAGTTGACGGTGCAAGAATTTTTTGCCAGCCTGTATGCCACTACCGATTTAAGCTTAGAACCAGCATCTGGTGGCCGACAAATGAACGGGCACTTTGCCACGCGTTCTCTCGACGAAAATGGTGATTGGAAGAACTTGATGGATCAAAAGAATTCATCAGCTGACATTTCCCCTACTGCCGGCCAAATGCCGCGTTTACTGGGATTAGCCCAAGCGAGCAAAATCTATAAACAAGTAAAAGGACTGGACGGATTTACGAATTTCAGTGCAGGTGGAAACGAGGTAGCCTGGGGCACGATTGGAAATGCCTCTACCTCTGAAGGGCCGTTTTTCGAAACCATCAATGCGGCAGGTGTACTCCAAGTTCCAATGGTAATTAGCATTTGGGACGATGAATACGGCATCTCCGTTCATGCCAAACACCAAACCACCAAGCAGAGTATTTCAGAAGTCCTCAAGGGATTCCAGCGTGATGAGAATGGCGATGGATATGAAATTCTGAAAGTTCGAGGGTGGGATTATCCAGCTTTGATTGAAACCTTTGAGAAAGCTGGAAAAATAGCTCGAGAGGAACATGTGCCTGTGATGATCCACGTAGTTGAAATGACTCAACCTCAAGGCCATTCGACGAGTGGCAGTCATGAGCGTTACAAGAGCCCTGAACGACTCCAATGGGAGAAAGACCACGATTGTATTGCCAAGTTCAGAGAATTCATCATTGAAGCTAAGATCGGCACAAATGAGGAACTCGACGAAATCGAAAAAGAAGCGAAGAAACAAGCACGCCAAGAAAAGGCAGCGGCTTGGAAAGACTTCGTGGCACAAATTCGGGTGGAAACAGATGAGGCCATTTCTCTTCTTGAAGAAGCTCAGGAGCTCCACGCCGGTATTGAAAACATCACCTCTAATCTAAAATCGCTGATGGACCCCTTGCACAAGGATGCAGTGAGTGCTGTTCGTCGCGCTCTTTGGTTGCTTCGATTCGAAGAAGGGGAAGTGAAAATGAAACTGGTTCGTTGGTTAAATGGTCAGGAGGCCATAAACCGCGACCGCTACAATACAAAGCTGCACAGTGAAAGCAACACGGCGGCGTTAAACATCTCTGAAGTTAGTCCAGAGTACGCAGAGGACGCCGAAATGGTAGACGCTCGTTTAATCCTACGTGAGAACTTCGACACTATTCTTAATGATAGACCGGAGGTACTCATCTTTGGTGAAGATAGCGGCAAGATTGGTGATGTGAACCAGGGCCTCGAGGGACTCCAAGACAAGCACGGAGAATTGCGCGTTTCTGATACGGGCATCAGGGAGTGCACCATTTTAGGTCAAGGTATCGGCATGGCCATGCGCGGCTTGCGTCCGATTGCTGAAATTCAGTATCTCGACTACCTGCTGTATGCCCTACAAGTGATGAGTGACGATTTGGCGACCGTTCAGTATCGCACCAAAGGCGGACAAAAAGCACCTGTCATTATTCGAACACGTGGCCACCGTCTGGAGGGGATTTGGCACAGCGGATCACCCATGGGGGCTATCATTAACAGTTTGCGAGGCATAAACATTTGTGTTCCGCGGGACATGACCAAGGCCGCAGGGTTCTATAACACGTTGCTCGAAAGCGATGAACCTGCTCTCATTGTAGAGTGCTTAAATGGATATCGCCTCAAAGAAAAGATGCCAAGCAATCTCGGACAATTCAAAACACCACTTGGAGTTCCAGAGGTTATCCGCTCTGGTTCTGATGTCACACTCATAACCTACGGATCCAATTGCCGTATCGCAATGGATGCCGCACAGCAATTGGCGGATATGGACATTGATGTTGAAGTAATCGACATTCAAACACTCCTTCCTTTTGACGTCAATCACACTATTGTGGAGAATTTGAAGAATACCAATCAATTAGTTGTATTCGATGAGGACGTTAATGGAGGGGCCAGTGCATTCATCCTTCAACAAGTGCTCGAGGTGCAAGGTGGCTACCAGTTCCTTGATGCTAAGCCGAGAACATTGACAGCCAAAGACCATCGTCCTGCCTACGGCACGGACGGCGATTATTTCTCCAAACCTTCGGTAGACGATGTAGTTGAGACCATCTATGAAATGATGCATCAACAAAGTCCAGATAACTATCCAGCTATAAAGTAAATCTAAACACGAAATTTTTAATAATAGTGATTGCCTGGCTGAGGTATTTGCGGTATTCTTGTGTTGAGAGAGACAATTTTGCGTCCTGAGAGAGAGAGCGAAGCACGCAGAGAGTGGAAAGGCCCCCGCCCGGGGGTCTTTCTTTTTTAGACCTGTCTTATCCTTTAGACTTCAGTGCTTGTACAAAGTTGAGAAGAGCTCCTTATTTTTGTGGGTATGATAAAGATGTTCCCGAACACCGTTGCAGGTGTTATAGAGGCTTTAGAAACTAGTTTTGGAAAGAATATATACGTCGACAAAGTGGTTGATCGTATTCTAAAACGAAATCGCAAGTGGGGAAAACGAGATCGCTCATTTGTAGCTGAGCACACCTATGAAATCGTCAGAAACTGGCGCTTGCTGTGGTGGATTCTGAACGAAGATCCTTCTTTGAAACGCAAAGCCCTCTGGAGCCTCGTTGGAGTTTACTTCAAATGGAAAGGACATCCACTACCCGGTTGGCCCAAGTTCGATAGGATACGAGACTTTGATGTTCAGGAGAGACTTAAACTACTTCCAGATCACACGGGCATTGTAGAGAGTTTTTCGCCCTGGTTCGATGAAATGGCTCATTCACAATTAAAAACCGAATGGAAATCCATAGCTCGTGAACTGAATCAACCTGCCTTCGTCATTCTTCGCGTAAATACGCTTAAATCGAATCTCAAGGATTGCTTAGTGAGCCTCGAGGAAGCTGGTATCAGCTATCACGAATTACCCAATAATCCGCATGCTGTGGCCATCGAAGGTCGACCTCGTCTCAATAATATTCCAGCCTTTCAAGAGGGATGGTTCGAGGTTCAAGATGGCGGATCTCAAGAAATAGCACCCTTCGTAGAAGCAGAACCAGGTATGAATATTATTGATGCTTGCGCAGGTGCTGGCGGGAAAGCATTACACATGGCCGCAATTATGGAGAATCGCGGATCGATTGTGTGCATGGACGTGGAGGAACGAAAGTTGAGTGAGTTGGAGAAACGAGCAGATCGAGCTGGTGTTCAGATCATTGAAACTGCAGCAATTGATCAAAGAAGTACAATTGAACGCCATGCTAACACCGCTGATAGACTTCTACTCGATGTTCCGTGCTCAGGTACAGGAGTAATTAAGAGAGATGTAGACACCAAGTGGAAGCTGCAACCTGAACACTTAGATCGCACCTTGGAAATTCAGGAAGACATCATCAATCGATATGAGATAATGTTGAAGCCAGGCGGTAAGCTCGTCTACGCTACCTGCAGTATTTTAAAGTCGGAGAATGAAGATCAAGTAGCTCGGTTTTTGTCCGATCATCCCAATTACCTTCTCGAAGAAGAAAAACGTGTGAACCCTTCAGCATATAGCGATGGATTTTACATGGCACGAATGACCAAGAAGCAATAAATCAGTACGAGCATGGCATTTGAACGACTAACAGAGCAACCTTCGAAATACGACAATCTAGAGCAGCAAGACACCTCCACTCTTTTAACTTGGATCAATCAAGAGGACCAATCCGTGGCCACTACCGTTCAATCTCAAATTCCCGCTATTGCTGAATTAGTCAATGAAGTTCACGAGCGGATGCAAAAAGGGGGTCGGTTGTTCTACATTGGCGCCGGGACGAGTGGTCGACTCGGAGTGGTTGACGCCAGCGAATGCCCGCCTACCTTTGGTGTTCCTCACGGATGGGTTATTGGCATTATTGCAGGTGGTGATGGAGCCCTGCGCAAGGCGGTAGAATTCGCTGAAGATGATCCACATCGGGCTTGGAAGGATATGGAGGAACAAGCCATCGGAGAAAACGATGCCGTAATTGGCATCGCAGCAAGTGGAACAACACCCTATGTGATTGGCGGTCTTAAAGATGCCAATTCGAGGGGATTGCTCACCGGATGCATCACGTGTAACCCAGGTGCGCCTATTACGGAGGTTTGTGATCATCCTTTGGTTGCCGCCACGGGTCCCGAGTTCGTTACCGGCTCTACCCGAATGAAAGCTGGCACCGCTCAAAAACTCATTCTCAATATGATTTCAACAGCCGTGATGATTAAATTGGGTCGAGTTGTGGGAAATCGCATGGTAGATATGCAATTGAGCAACCACAAACTCGTAGATCGCGGAACCAGGATGGTGATGGAATCAACTCAACTGGAATATCACAAAGCTCAGCAATTACTGAAGGAATATGGTAGCGTGAGAAAGGCCATTCAAGCTCACAACGGTAATCCCTGAGCATGAGAACACTGTTTAAAGGATCAGGCCTCATCTCCTTTATATCCAGAGCAACGGCTTTATTAGGTGTTGTATTTGTCTCAATCCAGTGTTCAAATGAACCAGACACCCCATTTGCTCGCTATAGCTTCCGCGCATTAGCGACACCCGATGACGGTTCCATTTGGCTCGCTGCTCAAAATGGATTTTGGGCTCGATCTACAGATGGTGGTATGAATTGGGACACTGGACATGTTCCAGGATTTGATGGCGCATTTCGAGATGTACATGCATGGAACGAGAATGAGGCGATTCTCATGGGAATAGAATCTCCAGGGGTCATTTACAAAACGAGCAACGGCGGTAAAAGGTGGACTTTGGTGCATGAATTAAACCACCCACAGACCTTCTTCGACCAAATGGAATTCAATGCAGCTGGAAACGGGATTGTATTGGGTGATCCCATAGATGGTTATTGGACGATACTCGGCACGAACAATCATGGTGAGGACTGGATTCATTGGAGTGAAGAGAGGTCTTGGCCAGCTTCCAATGGTGAGGTAAGCTTTGCGGCTTCTGGAAGCGCACTCATCACAGGTGAAGAATCCTTCACCTTCTTTTCAGGTGGATATGGCATACGTTTCTATCAATCTGGTATGACTCGCCCCCTGAAAATCGCTTCCGACACGAGTAGCACTTTTGGAGCCTACTCATGTGCTCGAATTGACGGCAACACATTTCTGATTGTTGGTGGCGATTATCGCTTCCAGGAAAGTGTGAACCGAACGGCTGCAATTATTACGAAAGGCACACCTGATTCTGCCTTTGTGCAATGGGCTACTACCCCACCCAATGGTTATCGCAGTTGCGTTAAGAAAGTAAATGACTCTTTATGGGTTTGTACAGGCCCTACGGGCACCGATTATTCCGCAGATGGTCTTGTTTGGAAGGCACTAACTCAAGAGGGCTATCACACCTTAAGCGTGGATTCAAGCGGCAAGATCTGGGCAGCTGGTGGCGAAGGGCTCATCGTAGAATTGAGTTCACTCATTCAGACCGGCATCGAACCTTCTTGACAGAAGTTCTCAAGACTTCGAATCACGAACACCATTCTTATTAATTTACTGATTATCAACTTATGAATGCATGATTTTTATCATGTCGGCTAGTGACACCTATCACGATTTCTGCCAAACATCCCTCTTAATTTAGAGGTGATAAACAAAAAGCAAATAGTCATGAAAAAGACCGTGATCATTGGAGGCAACTTTGCCGGCTTCACCGCCGCTTTAGAACTGAAGCGCAAAGGTGGAGATCAACACAGCGTATTGGTTATTGATAAAAGTCCTGTGTTCACATTCATTCCTTCTTTAATCTGGGTACCATTTGGTAGACGTGATATGAAGGATATTACCGTTCGTAAGGATACGATTTTTAAGAAAAAGGGAGTCGACTTCATGCTAGCAGAGGCGTTGGAAGTTGATCCTGATATCAACCTAATTAAGACCACCAAAGGCGATATTAATTATGATGAATTAGTGATTGCCACAGGTCCAAAGGTGAACTTCGACATTGCCCCAGGAGTAGCTGAATACGCAAGTTATATCGGTACGCCAAACGGCGCGATGAAAGTAAGGAAGCAACTGGAGGCATTTGCTAAGGATCCGGGGCCGGTGGTAATTGGAGCTACACAAAACGCCGGTTGTATGGGTGCAGCGTATGAATTCCTTTTCAATTTTGAAAAGTGGCTCCGCGATAAGAAGATTCGCAAGAAGGTAGATTTACACTGGGTAACCCCTGAGACTTTCCTTGGGCATTTTGGGATTGATGGTATGACAGGTGGAAGAATGATGCTCGAAACATTTATGAAGATGTTCAACATTCATTTTCACACCGAAGTAGCCATTGAGAAAATGGATAAAGACCAAGTTTACCTCAGTGACGGTACAGAGCTACCCTACAAATACAGCATGATGATGCCACCATTCGTCGGGGTTGACTTTGTGACCAATAGTCCTAAACTAGAGGCCACAGCTACAGGGTATTTACCAGTGGGTGAAGATTACCGACACCCTACTTACCCGAATGTGTGGGCTGCGGGTATTGCAGTTGATGTACCTCTACCATTCACACCAGGTAAGGTGCCTTTTGGATCTCCTAAAACTGGCTATCCAAGCGATGAAACAGGTAAAATCGTTGCCGAAAATATAGTTCGGGTTCACAAGGGACGAAAGGAACTCAAGAAAAAAGCTTGGGGCAAAATTCCCGGACTGTGTATTATGGATGCAGGTAAAAAAGAAGTGTGGATTATTAGTAATCACCTCTTTAAGCCGCGCCAGTTTGCCATCATGATGCCAAATGTCATATACGACTTCGGTAAGGTACTCTTCGAAAAGTACTTCATGTGGAAGACGCGTAAAGGTTACTCTTTCCTTCCGTAGGTAGTGATTGAGTAGGTTTTGTTTATCGTGGGAGGCTCTGGGGAGGGCCTCCCTTTTTCCGTTTAGCTTTTGGCTTTTGGCTTTTGGCTTTTGG